>CAYLMJ010000033.1:0-4427 GCA_964384995.1 uncultured archaeon
GGTTTGGTCCTTGACATTGTGTTCACTCCAGAGTTATCCTCGTAGTGTGGACAGGTCGCACCGATTCTCGGTGCCTTTATAAAGATTGGCCCCTGCTTGATGCCTTTGAGATTTGCCCGTTCCAATGGATGGAGGTCCTGGGGGGCGGACAAAAAGGAATCACAGTCCCCATAGCGATGATGTTATGATATTCAATATGGTAGAATGGGCCCGATGATGAGCCGGATGATGAGCTCAATGGTGGGCAGTATGGAACGGGCGGCGGGGACCCTGAAACTGGAATGGAGAAGACCGATGGGGCCGGGCCAGGACGGGCCCTATGTGCCTATGCCGGCGGGAGAGGGTGTGGGGGTCTTGTCGGCTGTGGCCAGCGGCTCGTCCAGCAGGGGCTTGTCCTTGCGGGGCAGGTAGCGGGCCAGCTTCTCCAGCAGACCGTCCTTGGAGGTGCCGCCCAGCAGGATGTTGTCCAGGACCTCCCCCAGGTTGGCCACCGGGATGATCTCGATCATGCCCTCGTAGCGTCGCTCGATGAGCACGTCCTGGGCGTTGACCTTGGGGATGAGGACCCGCTTGAGCCCGGCCTCGGCGGCCGCCTCGATCTTGGCGGTGACGCCTCCCACGGGCAGGACCTGGCCCCGCACCGACAGGGAGCCGGTGAGGCCGATGGACTGGTCCACCTCCACGTTCTCCAACGCCGAGATGACGGCGGTGGCGATGGAGATGGAGGCCGAGTCGCCCTCGACGCCCTCGTAGGTTCCCACGAACTGGATGTGGATATCGTACTTGGAGATGTCCTCGCCGGTGTACTTCTTGACCAGGGCCGAGACGTTCTGGACCGCCTCCTTGGCGATCTCGCCCAGCTTGCCGGTGGCGATGATGCGGCCCTCTGACTTGGAGGCGGCGGGAGTGACCTCGGCCACGATGGGCATCAGGATGCCCGACATCTCGGACATGCCCGAGTCGGCGCCCAGCACCGCCAGGCCGTTGACCATGCCCACCTCTGAGCCCTCCACCAGGTAGCTCTTGTAATCCTTGCGCTTCTCCAGATACCGTTCGGCGATCTGCTGTTCCAGACTGCGGGCGATCTCCTTGGCCTTGGTCACATGCTCGACCTCGACCCGGTCCAACTCTTCCTCGACGCAGATGTCGCCGGCCACCCGGACCAGGCCTCCCAGCTCTCGCAGGCGCAGGCTCAATCGACCCTGACGGCCGGCCCGGCGCTGGGCCTCGTGGATGATCTCGGCCACGGCCTCGCGGCTGAAATGGGGTATCTTCTCGTCCTTGTTGACCTCCTGGGCCACAAAGCGGATGAGCCGCTCCCGGTTGTCATCGTTGTCGGGCATGGTGGACTGCATGTAGATCTCGTAGCCATAGCCCCGGATGCGGGAGCGCAGGGCTGGATGCATGCCCTCGATGGCGTCCAGGTTGCCGGCCGCCACCAGGATGAAGTCGGTGGGCACCGGCTCGGTCTTGGTCATGGCCCCGGCCGAACGCTCGGACTGGCCCACGATGGGGAACTCCTTCTCCTGCAGGGCCGTCAGCAGGGACTGCTGAGACTCCATGCGGAGCATGTTGAGCTCGTCGAGGAACAGCACGCCCTTGTGGGCCTTGTGGATGGCTCCGGCCTCCACCCGGTCGTGGGCCGGCGTCTCCAGGCCCCCCGATTGGAAGGGGTCGTGCTTGACGTCACCCAGCAGGGCCCCGGCATGGGCGCCGGTGGCGTCGATGAAGGGTGCCGGGTCGTCCCGTTTGTGGAGCACCAGACCCTTGGGCACCAGGGCCGTCTCAGACCGCTGGTTGGTGTAGCGCAGGGCGATGGTGATGAAGGCGGCGGCGATGATGCCCCAGAAGAGGATCATGGGGTCCCTGGTGGTCAGGGCGAACATGGCCGCCATGGTGACGATGAGAATGACGATCCAGAGGTGGATCTTCTGCTTGGAGTTCTTGAGCTTGGAGGCCTCCGCTTTCTGGGCCGCCACGATGTCGCGACCCTTGCTGGCCGGGACCACCCGGATGCGGGGCTCGTTGTTGTCCTCGGGATTGTGGTAGACCAGGACATCCTGGAGCTCCTCCTTGGGCAGCATCTCGGCGATGGAGCTGGCCAGCATCGATTTGCCGGTGCCCGGCTCGCCGATGAGCAGGACGTGACGCCTCTGCTCGGCCGCCTTGCGTATGACGTTGACCGCAGCCTCCTGTCCGATGACCTGGTCCACGATCATCTGGGGCACGGCGATGGAGGCGGTGGAATCGAGCTCGATATCGCTTATCCATTCACGAACATCGGTTTCAGATTGAGACTGGTCAGTCAAGGATTAACGCTCCGTAATGATAAATCAGAGTTCAAACTCTATAAATAGTTTTGGCCTTTCGATTTCTTAAACATCAACGGATATCTTGCATCTGTTCCATTGAATTGGTGGATTCAGGTAAAGAACATATCAATTACCACCAAGCATATGCCCAAAAAGATTAGTAACCTCATTTGTATGTGGGTCTTTGTCCTCCAGGAGGCCCAGGCCTCCCAGGCCTTCCCGATATTTCTTCGATCCTTGAACCTGAACTCCCATCCGAGCCACCGCCATCAGCCCATCATTACCAATGCCGATTGCCTGCACCAAAGCCTTTTGCCAAGGGCGGTACTATCGGCCCCCGAACCATGGCCGTGCCGACCATTCGTTTTTCGTTGAAGCCCCTGGTGGAGGGAGCCTTTCTGGCGGCGGCAGGCCTTCTCATTCTCTCTCATTTTCTGGGCTCCTCGGGAGGCTCCCAATCCATGTTCTCGGTGGTCATCTCGGGGAGCATGGAGCCCCAGGTCCAGCGGGGCGATGTCATCATCTGGGTGCCGGCCACGGCCGAGGACCTGGAGATCGGTGACGTGGCCATCTTCACCAGCTACAAGTGGCAGGACACGACGGTCTCCCACCGGGTCGTGAACATCACCTACAAGGGTGGCTCGGCCTACCTGATCACCCAGGGGGACGCCAACAACTACACCGACCAGGCCCGGGGCGAACCCACCGTGAGCTCGGCCAACCTGCTGGGCAAGGGCCTGACGGTGGGGGAGGACAAGCGGCTCTTCAAGATCCCCTACGCCGGATGGGTCATGCTGCTGGCCAGCGACTTCTTCTCATCGATGACCGACCACGTCTTCCAGGGCGAGTCCTCCGCCATGCAGGTGGGGGTCCTGCTGCCGATGATCGGCTCGGTGGGCATCCTGGTGGTGGTCATGGTTGTGCTCAATCCCAAGAAGGACGAGAAGCTGGAGATGGTGCGGCTCATCTTCGGTCCCGAGAACGTGCGGCTCAGACGGGTCTTCGCCTACGCCATGGGCATGTTCACGGTCTTCCTGCTCACCACGGCCTTCTTCGCCTACGACGAGGTCACGGTGGCCATCGGCATCAACGGCAACATCCCCAGGGAGGAGGAGGCCCGGATGAACTTCGACAAGGTGGAGCCTGGCATACCCTCCAACCGCACCCTGCCCATCAACGCCCCGGCCCTGCTGGGGGTCAAGGGCATCATCTTCCAGACCGGCGACAAGGCCGATTGGCTGGATACCAACGCCTCGGTGTTCTACGTCCCGGCCAAGGGCCGGCTGGAGCCCAGGGTCACTGCGTCGGCGCCCGAGAACACGACCTCCGATGTCTACTACGCCACCATCTTCATCTATTCCAGCCCCTACTGGATCCTCCTGCCGGACAGTTTCATCGAAAGCACCACCGAGTGGAATCCCCATCTGTCGGTCTTCATCTTCGACATCATCTCCGCCATGTACATGGCCGTCATCTCGGTGCTCATCCTGGCCGTCATGGCCTACATCACCGACACCATCACCCGCTGGAAGGTCTACATGTCGTGGGAGGGGGTCCGGATGCATCCCCACATGGTGTGGCTCTACAAGCGCCTGGGAGGCCCCTCCCGCATCGCCAAGTTCAGGGAGCATTTCCATCCCACGGCCTGGATGAAGGACATCGACTGGTATCGCTTCGATCCCACCATACCCCTTATCGCCGGCGGGGCGGCGGGGGCCCTCATGCTGCCCCTGGCCATCGCGGGCAGGTCGTTCGAGGGGGTCCTGCTGGCGGCGCCCCTGGCGGGCATCTTCGCCTACCTGGCCGGCTCCACCTACCGGGCCCAGGTCATCCTGGCCGGTGTGACGGCCGAGGGCCTGGTGATGGGCCTGGGCCTGGCCTTTGCCATCTCGATGCCCGAGGGCATGGAGATCATGCTCATGCTGGTCTTCCTGGGAGAGGTGGGGGCCATTTTCTCCCTGCTCTTCGTCCTGTTGATCCTGCCCGCCGCCGCGTTGGCCTTCCTGGCCGCCTACCTGCTCCATCAGGCCCGCGTCAGGTACTTCCCCGATGATGCCCTGGGCGTGAACAGTGACATCTGATCGACATAAGCATCCCCCATGCATGTGTATGATT
>CAYLMJ010000033.1:4527-23636 GCA_964384995.1 uncultured archaeon
GAGATGGGGAGATGGGGAGACGGAGAGATGGAGGGATGGAGAGATGGAGAGATGGAGAGATAGGGGTTAGTAGAGGTTGGTCGAGGGCACATCAACCTGGCCATTGGACAACCTGACCTCGGGAAGTGAGGCGGGGCTGATCTAGATATAATTCTGCATTAGGCGACTCAATAATTACCCTGTTCCTGACCCTGGCCGAGATTGAGGACCAAGGCCTGTCCCGCGCCCTGGGGCCTCCGTTTGGCAGGCTTGGCCTGACCATCCCTGCGCACCTCGTTGACAAAGGAGAGCATGGAGTTGGCCACGCCGGGAGCGGCCGTGTTCATGGGACCGCTGGCCTGACCCCGGTTGATGAGACCCTGGAACTGACTGGCCACGCCACTCCTGGGTGCCGGTCCACGCTGGGGTTGACCGTCGAGGGCCCGGTTGGGGAGCGGCTGGGATCGAGCGCCGCCAGGGTACATGCTCTGAGGGGTCGGAGCTGGACCCGCCTCAACACCCATCGCCTGGGGTGAGGCCCTTGGAGCCGGGGCGGGTGGCACCGCCCTGGTCGGGACTGGTGGTCCCTGGGATGGGGCCGGTGAGGACGGCGGGGCCATCGAACCGTTGGCTTCCGAGGTTCCGGTCACACCTGCAGTTCCGGTCGCTCCGTTGGCACCATTGGGCGGGGGTCCCGCCTGGTTGGGCGGGGCACCCTGGCGCAACTGTTCGGGCGGCGGGGTGAAGGTGACCCGGGGTCCACCGCGCTCGGTGTGAGCAGGGGTCTGGACCTCGGTCATCGGTTCAGTCGTCGGTTCGGTCATCGGTCCGTTGGGCTGACCTTCAGCCACGGCCGGGGTTTGGGGGAGCTGCGGAGCCTCGGCCTCCATGGTCGCCGGTGTGGGTTCCAGGGATAGGGGCTGAGGCTGCGCGGGCTTCTTTCGTACTGCCCCCTGGGAGGGGCTGGCGGGAGAGGAGGTCTGGGCAAGAGGGTCCTCTCCCGCAGGATCGTAGTGGTCGAGAGGCGGAAAGAGCTTCTCGGGGAAATAGGGTGAATCGTAAAGACGTTCAAGCAGTTCGCGAACGTGCTTGATGTTGATATCGCAGATCTGGTACCGCCGACGCTCGGCCAGTACCAGCTTGGCGAACTCCCTCCGGGAGTTGTGTTTCAGGAGCCGTTCACCGGCGTGAAGGGTCAGATCGGAACGGGCCCTCAGCCGCTCCACCTCCAGGACCTCGATGCGCTGTTTCAGCTCCCTGTACAGGGCTATCAGGCCGGCAAAGGCATCGAAGACCTCGGACTGCTGGGGATGCTGGGTCTTCAGGGTCTTGATGGCCTCGGGGTCGACGCTGTCCAGGTTGAGGATGCGGGCCACGACCATGCTGTCGCCCGCCTCACCGGCACGGATCCGCTCTTCAAGCTCATCGACCTGCTGTTCCAGGGCCTCCTTCCACAGGGGACGGTAGATCAATCCCCGTTCGGTGACCTCGAACTGTTCGACCGGGAAGCGCATCCTCTCGCCGTAATCGGTCTCCACGACATAGCTCGTGGAGTTACCGGACTCGTCCTCCAGCTCATCCACCACGGTGCCCATCAGGGCCCCGCCGTCGGCGTAGTAGGCCGGCTTCTTGGTGGCTGGGGTTTTCTTGGGGGTAGAACCAAGAAGACGAGTAAGTAGGCCTGGTTTAGACCTAGGCGGAGAATCGTCTTGCCCAGACATGTTCTATACCCCCGTTTCACAGGATATTAAAACGGATTTATGGGGCAAAGGATGACCTGGATATGACGATTCTTTGCCTTCCTGTCGTCAATAGAGTCCCAAACCGTCCTCGATCCGGCCCAGTTCGATGCCAGTGGTGAGCTTGCCGCACACCGCGCCCTTGGAGTTGGCCGCCAGCCCCGCGCCCACCAGAGGCAGGCCGAAATTGACGGTGGCCCGCTGGGGTTCCACACCGAATCGCTCCTTGAGGCTGTCCAGCTCCTCTGGCGTTACCTTGGCGTGGACCAGCATGCCCTTGGGGGTCACGACCCCGGCCATGCCCACGGTCTCCACCGCCGCCAGGGGCTCACGATGGACCTCCACCCCCAGG
Source organism: uncultured archaeon (assembly GCA_964384995.1). Lineage (GTDB taxonomy): Archaea > Thermoplasmatota > Poseidoniia > MGIII > CAYLMJ01 > CAYLMJ01. Next base: position 6,598 of record CAYLMJ010000033.1, read on the forward strand.
GATTCCTCTATCTGCCGCAGACCGGAGGGGGCGATGCGGGGGTTCACCAGGGCCACCCGGTCGTTGACCAGCAGGTTGTTGCCCACGGCGTTGTGACGGCCCTCCCAGAAGTTCAGGGTCGCTCCCACCCGGTCGGCCGCCTCCTTCAGGATGTCCCGCTCCCTGGGTGTGGCGATGTCAGAGACCAGCATCCCCTGGCCGTTGCAGACCATGTTGGAGCCCAGGACCCGGCCGCCCCCCAGGGTCAGTTCCACACCGGGACAGTCCAGGGTCTCCTCAAGCAGCTTGACCTCCTTGTCTGTGAGACCTGGAGGATGAAAATGGATGGTCTCGCCCACGGCGAGGAAGACGCCCACGTGGGAGTTGTTGAACAGGTCCTGACGGGTCAGCATGGCGCGATCATTCGTCAGGGAGGTCCACTTCCACCAGACCATCCTCGAACTTGCGAGCCTGGACCCTGATCTTGGTGGGGGGCTTCTCGCGACCCCGCTGCCAGAGTGTTTCGTTGAGCCTGGGGACGATGTAGAGGCGTTTGTCCTCCTTGCGGCCGTACAGGGCTTCCTTGTAATCGGTGATGACCCGGCGCCGGTCGGTCTCGGGATCGTCGATCTCGGGCTTCATGTGCCGGGTGACGTATTCGGCTATCAGGCGCAGGGCCACCGGCGCCCGCCTCGTGCGGGGCACGTTCCGGGTGTGACGCAGGGGGATGGTGAAGATCCGTTCCTGCTGGAGCTCTTCATCGGCCATGGCTCACACCTTCAAGCGGGTGCCACGGCGCCAGGAATGACGCTTGGGATGCTGGGTGAAACGGCGGTTGGTGCGCTGCATGATCCAGGCCGGTACCCGGCGGTTGCGTTTGGTTCTCCGGTTGAGCCGGGTCTTGCGCGCGTGATGCTTGTGGCTTGCCACCTTTATCGCCTCGTGATATTGATCTCTCTGCGGGGGGGTTTGAGTCGGGAAATGAGCTGTCTGAGGGTGTGCTCGTCGATGACCGAGCGGATTTGACCCGATTGGGCCAGACCGAGGAGCTGGGATTCCAGGACGGCCGCCTGCTGGGGATGGACCATGCGCAGGTTGGCCAGCCGGGCTTTGGCCTCGGTGGTCAGGATCTTGCGCAGGGCCTGCTCCTTGAGGGCCTCGGCCTGGGCCTGCTGCTGGACCTGAGCCTCATGCTGGGCACCCAGCATCTGGGGGTCTTGGCCCTGGGACATGGCCTGTATCTCCGCCAGGCGTTTCTGGCGCAGGGCTTCCAGCTCGTCTTCATCCATGGGGTTGCTCTTGATCGTAGGATCCTGTTTCAGTTCTCTGTGCCAGATGCCGGTTGATGGTCCAACTGGTGGGCGCAATTGTCCAGCAGGGCTTGACCCTTGGGGGTGATCATCCGACCCTTGCAGACCTTGTTGTCCATCAGGGTCTCGATGAGCTCGGCCTGTTCCAGCTGTTGGAGGGACTTGCGGATGATGGAGCGGGAGCCTGTCGCCGAGCGGTTGGGCTTGGAGCCGCGATCGTTGGGACCCGAGTAGAGCCGGGCCAGGCGCTGGGTGCCGATGGGGCCCTTGAGCGCTATCTTGCGCAGCAGGGCGGCCGAGCGCAGGTACCACCAGTCGGGCTGGATGGGACTCCGTTCCCGATGGGAAGCGGTCTTCACGTAGGGGGCCCACTCCGGGGGCTGAAGGGCTTCCAGCTCCTTCAGGCTGTTGGCTACCGATTCGACCAGCGTTTCACTGGGCACATCTAGGTAAGTGGTCAAGTTAATCCTCCGCCACCTTTTCAGGGGGCTTTCTGGGGGGTGGGCTATTCTGGAGGGTATAATAAAGCTAATGGTGGTCCCGGGTGTGCAGAACCCGTGGTCCAAACACCGGAAACGGGGTGAGGTTTATTAGGGTCCGGTCGGTACAACCTCCATGTCGCCCCACAGCGTTCCTGGGGCCGGCCGGTACAGGTTGATGGCGGGTTTGATCTGCCTGGCGGGCCTGTTCGGTCTGGCTGGCCTCCTCTGGCTGGGCAATGCCGTGAATGGAGAGTTGCACACCGAGGACTGGACCATCGAAGATGGCGAGACCGTTACGATTTCCGACGAGATCGAGGAGTTGGAAGGCAATCTGACCGTCAATGGCACCCTGACCCTGGACAATGTAACACTGAAGTACATGGAACCCAAGCTCAGGCTGATGGTGGGAGACGGGGGCCTGCTCGAGATGGTGGGTGGCAGTGTCGAGGCCCCTGGTCTGGCCAATTACACCGCCACCATCGGGGGCGAGGTCAACGCCGAGGATACGATGATCTCGGGTTTCAACAACGCCTGGGCGGTGGATGAGGGGGGTTCCCTGGAGTTCAACGGCGTCACCCTGGACGCCACCGACGAGGTCTGGGGCCTCAAGGCCAAGTACGCCGATCACCTTCGATTGGATGGCGTGACCTTCAAAGGCATGTCCGAGGCGGCCGTGGTGACCTATGGCAACCCTGGCTGGATCACCGGACCGGTCTACGATATGGAGGCCGGGGCCGTCAGGCAGGAGCATTATTTCGCCGCCAACATGGAGCTGAAGGAGGGTACCGGCGTCGATCTGGCCGGCAACGCCCTGCAGATACTCAACGGCAGTGACAGCATCACCGTGGTTGAGTTCTGGAGCGAGGGCGAGCTGGACCTGGAGGTCCCCAGCTGGACCCGCGTCGATGGCACGACCAATGTCACCCACGGACCCTACAGCTACCGCATCAGCTGGCCCCTCAACGAGGGCGGCGGCTCTCTCATCACCTGGGGTCGGGTGATGTGGGAGGCCGACCTGACCTGGACCGCCGACGGCCCGGCCGGTCCCACGGTGGTCACCCTGGAGAATCCAGCTCTCGATTTCACTCTGACACAGGTGGCGGTGGCCACCGACAAGCCATCCAAATGGGAGGACCTGACCATATCGGCGGTGATCAACAACCCCAACCCGGTTCAGGTCATCGAGCTGAACATCGGTCTGTACGATGACACTCAGCCAATGTCCTGGGTCAAGGTCGAGGAGATCGAGCCCCAGGGCAGCAAGGCCTTCAACGTGACCTGGAGCAACATCCACGTCAGCGGCGACCTCGAGCTGACCCTGAAGATAGATCCCGACAGCAAGATGGGCCAGTGGACCAACCGGGGTGATCGGGACAAGACCGTCGAGGTGTCCGTCAGCACCTCCAGCGATGGCGAGGACGACGACCCGGCCTGGTGGATCGCGGCCCTGGTCCTGCTCTTCCTGGCCGGTCTCATCATCTACGCCGTCATGACCAACCTCAAGCTGGTGGAGGGGTTGAAGGAGGAAGACGATGGTGACCTCGAGGCCCGGGAGCGCCGGCTGGCCGAGCGGGAACGGGAGTTCCAGAGAAAGGTCGATAGGACCCAAGATAGCGAGCCCGAAGAGGAGACGCGGGACTCCGGCTCCGAGGAGACCGCCGAAGAGACCGGACCCCAGGAGGATAAGGCCCCGGAGCCAGAGCCTCCCGCGGAGGACCCCAGCCCGTTCAACGAGGAGGCAGCGACGCAAGCACTCGGTGGCATCGCCCCTCCCCATCCCATCAACGGGGCGGATGAACCCGGCGCTCCGGACGAGCCCGACCCCGAGCCGCAAGAGTGAGCATGCTGGTCCTGGGGATAGAATCCACCGCCCATACCGTGGGGGTGGGTCTGGTCGATGGAACAGGCAAGGTGTTGGCCAACGAGCGGGCAACCTACCGGCCACCATCGGGCAGTGGCATCCATCCCCGGGAGGCGGCCAGCCACCATTCCGTGGCCCTGCCGGGCCTCATCGACAGGGCCCTGGAGGCGGGTGGGATGACCCATCGGGATGTGGAGCTGGTAGCCTTCGCCAGGGGACCGGGACTGGGTCCCTGCCTGCGCACCGGCGCCACCACCGCCAGGGCCCTGGCCCTCACCCTGGGAGTGCCCCTGCTGGGGGTCAACCACTGCGTGGCCCACCTGGAGGTGGGCCGACTTCTGGGAGCCCGGGACCCGCTTATGCTCTACCTGTCGGGAGGCAACACCCAGATCATCGGTCTGGCCGCCGGCCGCTACCGCATCTTCGGCGAGACCCAGGACATCGGCATCGGCAACATGCTGGACAAGTTCGGTCGCCTTGCCGGCCTGGATTTCCCGGCGGGTCCCGCCATCGAGGCCCTGGCCGGCAAATGGAGTGACCGGCAGGGGGATGGAGGGGGATCCCCGCCCCCCCTGATGGAACTGCCCTACGGGGTCCAGGGGATGGACCTGGCCTTCTCGGGCCTGCTGACCGCGGCCAAGACCCATCTGGAACGCGACCGTCCGGTGGAGGAGCTCTGCTACAGCCTCCAGGAGACCGCCTTCGCCGCGGTGCTGGAGGTGGCCGAACGGGCCCTGGCCCACACCTCCAAGACCGAGCTCCTGCTGGGAGGCGGTGTGGCCTGCAACGGTCGGTTGCGGGAGATGGCCGAGATCCTGGGCCGGGAGCGCGGGGTCAAGGTCCTGGTGCCGCCACCATCGCTGTGCGTGGACAACGGGGCCATGATGGCCTGGCTGGGCCTGCTCATGCACCGGGCGGGCGTCAGCCACGAGCTGGAGGAGAGCCGCATCGACCAGAACTTCCGCACCGATCAGGTGGAGGTGAGCTGGCATTGAGTGCCGGTGAGCCCCCGGAGGTCCGACCGGTCGAGGCCGATCTTGCCGGTGACCTTGTGGTTTCCGCCGACCCGCCAGGGCCGGTCCTGTTCCACGAGGGGGCCGAGGCCCGGCTCTACCGGGGTCAGTGGCTGGGACGGCCGGCCCTGTTCAAGGTGCGGGTCAGGAAGGCCTATCGCCATCCCGGCCTGGATGGTCGACTGCGCGCTTTGCGGAACCGGGCCGAGGCCCGTCTGCTGGTGGCCGCCGTCCAGGCCGGCGTGCGGGTGCCGACCCTGCTCCAGGTCCTGCCGGATCAACATGTCCTGGTGGAGGAGTGGGTCGAAGGAGGCCCGTGGAAGGAGGTCCTGCACGAGGCAACACCCTCCGAGGAGCTGACCGGGACGGCGGGCATGGTGGCCCGGCAGGTGGCCCTGGCCCACGAGAACGGTCTGGTCCATGGAGACCTGACATCCTCCAACATCATGCTTGGCCCCGGGGGACCTGTGCTGGTGGACTGGGGTCTGGGAGGCCAGGGAGCGACCATCGAGCAGTTCGGTTCGGACCTCCAGGTGCTCTGGGAGTGCATCGGCGCCTCACATCCCGAGGTGGCACCAATGGTGCTGGAGGCCTTTCAGGAAGGTTATACCGCCTCCTGGGACCAGGGCGAAGCGGTGTTGAAGCGTCGCGAGGCCATTGCCCAAAGGGGCCGCTATCGCTGAATTGGAGAGGCGAAGCAGGGAGAGGCACCGGATTTCATTTAGTAATAAATCTAACTAAAGTTTTATAAATGATAAAGTGCAATTGGCAACCATGCAACCCCTGGGAAAAGCGAGCCATCTTACCAGCGGAGGGTGGTTGATGGTGGAGTGTGAACGACTGCCCCTGGTGCCGGAGACGATATTCGACAGCCGCCACCGGCCTGTGGGCCGGATCGATGAGCTCATCGGCCCCTGGAAGGGCCCCCTGGCCCGGGTGCGCTTGGAACGGGGTGTGGACACCAAGAGGCTCCTGGGTCAGAAGGTCTTCACGGGGGACTGACCATGGTGGATGAAGAGACCAAGGGTGAAGTGGAAGAGGATGTGGAGTGTCCCGAATGCGGCTCCAAGCATCTGAGTCACGACTACCAGAAGGCCGAGCTGGTCTGTCAGGCCTGTGGCCTGGTACTGGAGGAATCGCTCATCGACCAGGGCCCTGAATGGAGGGCCTTCGACGCCGAGCAGAGCGCCTCGCGAGCCCGGACCGGAGCTCCCAGCTCCTACACCCTGGCCGACAAGGGGCTGTCCACCACCATCGACACCTCCAACCGGGATGCCATGGGCGGCACCATCAGCGGCGAGGCGGCCCGGCAGGCCCAGACCATCCGCAAGTGGCAGCGCCGGATCAGGCTCTCCCGTTCGGTCGAGCGCAACCTCAACTACGCCCTGGCCGAGATGGGCCGCATGGCCACCCAGCTCAAACTGCCCCGTGACGTGCAACAGGAGGCTGGTCTGATCTACCGTCGCGCCGTGGAGAAGGGTTTGGTGCGGGGTCGTTCCATCGAGGCCCTCTCGGCGGCATCCCTATACGCCGCCTGCCGGGCCGTGGGTCTGCCCCGGACCCTGGACGAGATCGCCACGGTCTCACCCCTCCATCGTCGGGACATCGGCCGCTCCTACCGTTTCCTGGCCCGTGAGATGGGCCTGAAGATCGCCCCACCGGGCCCCGCTGACTACATCTCCCGCTTCTGCTCCGAGCTGGAGCTGGACCCGGCCACCGAGCAGGAGGCCCAGAACCTGCTGAAGAAGGCGGGTCAGGAGGAGCTGATATCGGGACGGGGGCCCACTGGTTTCGCCGGCGCGGCCATCTACATCGCCACCCGGGTCACTGGTCAGCGGCGCTCCCAGAAGGTCATCGCCACCGTCACCGGCGTCACCGAGGTCACCATTCGCAACCGCTACCGCGAGCTGGCCGACCTGCTGGGGATAGAAATCGATTAAAGGCCCTTGCCTTTTGCCTCCCGCTGGAGTTGAGACCCTGAAATTGACCTGGTATGGCCATGATGCCTTTCTCATCGAAGGCCCGCCCAACGTGCTCATCGATCCCTTCTTCTCGGCCAATCCCAAGGCCGGCGGCGACCTGATCAAGCAGGTGGAATGCGATTTCATCGTCCTGACCCACGGCCATGGCGACCATCTGGGCGACACCCTCGCCATCGGCAAGCGCACCGGAGCCACGGTATTTGCGACCCACGAGATCGCAACCTGGTGCCGGGAGGCGGGCGGTCTGGAGGCCGAGGGGATGAACACCGGGGGCACCCTGCCCATGACCGACGCCAAAGGCAACACGGCCAGGGTCACCATGGTGCCGGCCCACCACTCCTGCTCCATCCTGGAACCCGACGGTTCGGTCAAACCGGGGGGCATCAGCGTGGGGGTCATCATCGAGGCCGACGACAAGGCCGTCTACCATCTGGGCGACACCGGCCTGCTGAGGGATTTCAAGACCATCGGCGAGTTCTGGGACATCGACGCCGCCCTGATCCCCATTGGTGACCGTTTCACCATGGGTCCCGAGTCGGCCGCCATCGCCGCAAACTGGATCAAGCCCAAGAAGGTCATCCCCATGCACTACAACACCTTCCCCCTCATCGAGCAGAACCCCCATATCTATGCCTCGGCCGTCCAGCAAAAGCTCGGGATACCGGTGGAGGTCATGGAGCCGGGACAGACCATCGAGATCTGATACCCTCAACTCGTCAATTCTGAGCCGTGGCTGTTATACCAGTAACGGGCTCAGGTGGGGTACAAGACGGATATCGTCGATAATGGGCCTTACTCCCAGAGGCCCCGGGCGTTCTCTATCCCAGCTTCGCGGACCTTCTCCAGGAACTCCTCGTTGGCCGTGATGAGCTCGCAGTCACGCTCGATGGCCAGGGCCAGGTAGAGGGTCTCGTAGACGGTGGTGTTGAGCCTGAAGGCCAGCCGTCCGGCCTCCTTCAGCAGCTTGCCGTCCAGGGGCACCACGGTCAGCTTCAGGCCCCAGAGCCCGGCGATGGCCTTGTCGATGAGCTGCATGGTGATGCTGGGGTTGCTCTGCAGGGCCTTGGCCACCTCCATGAAGAGCAGTTCGGGGGCCAGCAGGCGGATGACCTCGTTGATACTGTCGTCCATGAGCACCTGGGCCGCGGCCGAGTCGGTCTCCTGCAGGAACCAGTCCAGGGCCACACTGGCATCGATGACATGCTCGTTCATGCCTCATCACCCGGTGTTTCGTCGCGAAGGCCCTGGATCGTCTCCACGGCGTGAGCACTCTCTGATGACAGCACGGCTCGCACCTCGGCGATGGTCTGGGCCGCCTCGTTGCGCTGCATCCGCTCCAGCTCGGCGTCGATGGCCTTGCGGATGAAGGCCGACCAGTTGCGGTCGGGATGGGCCAGCATGCGTTCTTTCAGGTCCGGTGTAACACGGACAGTTAGTGTTGGGGTTGACATTACCATATGTATTTACATTTATGTATATAAGAATATTGGAGAATGGTATAAACATGCGCCATTTACAGCATTGAGTGACCAACAATATCACATTTTCGTTCGTATCGTGTCAGGTCCACCGACCTCACAATTCTGGATGGACAAGGCTGGAGCTCTCAGTTGGAAGGAAGGTCGGACGACCGCTCTTCTGGATTCAGATAGGGGGTCTCAACCTTCGGCGAGGGGATCGGCAATGGTGGCTTCGGGACCGGCCGCGTGGGTGTTCCAGGCGGTCTTGGCCGCCTCCCAGGCCTGAAGGGCCTCCTCCTGGGCCGGTTCAAGCCCCGTCGTGCAGGTCCGCATCAGCGCCCGCCCCGACGCCTTGAGCGCGAGGCCCAGTTCACCGTTGGGTGAATCGGTGGAGGGGGGGTCCATGAGGGTGTGCCAGGCCATCCCGGCCACTTTCCAGGCCTTGGCCGCCGAGCGGGCCCGGGAGTTAGGGTTGCCCTGCCGGACCGGGGTTGTCTTCTCCGTCCGGTCCAGAGCCTCGCAGGCCCATGCCGCCTCGATGGAAGCCACTGCCGCGTTCTCCAAGGCTACCAGGCGAGAGTTTCCCGCTGTGCCTCTGTGGATGATGGTGGTCATTGTAGCAAGCCCGAGCGAATTTGGTCACCCTGCGCCTCGAAGATATGATATCTTCGGGGTTGGCAAGGCAATGGACCCTAATGTTTGAGTCGCTATAAGGTTTGGTCCTTATTTTCATTAAAAATAATCACCATTGGTCACCATCGGCAATCACCGCAGGCCGAATGCCCCAGATATTGCGCCCAATACGATATTCAGGGCAGGATAATGCCCAAATGTCCATGGCAAGGATTGATATTATCAATAAGACCAACAAACCTATAGCGTAGAAGCCTCATCAACCTCCGTGGAGTACTCAGGTACAAAGGATAAGCCCTGGCTGGAGAGTTATCCAGACCACGTTCCGGCCGAGCTGGAGCTGGAGCCGATGACCCTGCCCGAAATGATAGAGGCCACCTGTGCCAGATCGCCCGATCGACGGGCCGTGGTATGCTATCTGAAGAAGGGTTGGGAACCGGCCTACACCTATAGCGAGCTGGAGGAGGCCATCAAACGGTGCGCCCATACCATGGGCCGCCTGGGCGTGAGACCCGGGGACCCGGTCGCGCTGATGCTGCCCAACTGTCCCCAGTATCCGGTGGCCTTCTTCGGAGCCCTGCTGGCCGGGGCCATGGTAGTGCCCCTGTCCATGGAACTGGGACCACACCGCTTGACAGAACATCTGGCCGATTGCGGTGCCAGGACGATGATCGCTCTCGATCTGCAATACCGCACCCTGCTAGGGGTCCTGGAGCAGACCAAGGTGGAGCGGGTGGTGGTGGCTTCCCACGGCGAACTGCTCAACTCCCGGCAGCGCCTCCTGTACCGATGGACCAAGGGTCGAGGCGTGCCCCCCCTGCGCAGTGGGGATTTCGATCTGTGGGAGCTAATCTGGGCCATGCCTCCCTATCCTCCCGAGGTCAAGGTGCGACCGGACGACCCGGCCGTGCTGTTTTATTCTGTGGCCAGGGGCGAGGGCCAGGCAAGGGTCGATGGGGGATCAGAAACAGATACCACCGATAACACCGATACCACCGATTCAGGTCCTGATTCCGACACAGCTCCCGGAACCGAAACCGAAGTCGAAACCGTCCCTTCGACCATGGTCCTGAACCACGCCAACCTGCTGGCGGGCACGGCTCAGCTGAAGAGCTGGCTGCCCGATCTGAGACCGGGTCTGGAGATGGTCAATGTGACCTCCCCCCTCTCCCATCCCGTGGGCCTTCAGACCGGTATGCTCCTCCCGGTCCGCGTGGGAGGCACCATGCTTATGTTCCCCGGAACCGACCCATCCCGGATCATTCAGGGTTCGACGTTCTATCGGACCACCCTCTTCCCAGGCAACACCCAGCTGTTGGAGGACCTGGCGCGCCATCCCACCATTCAGCAGTCCCCCCTGTCCTCGGTGAACATCTACCTTAGCCTTGGCCCCGCCATCGGGGAGGGTGCCAGACGAACCCTGGGAACGATGTCCAACGGTCGCGTGATCACGGCCCATCAACCCGGCGGGACCCTGGGTCTGACCCATCTGGAACCGGCTGGGGAGGCGCTGGGATCCGGGGACACCCTCGGTCTGCCCCTTCCAGGGGTGGAGTGCCGGATCGTCGATGGGGCCGGACAGGTGCTCCCTCAGGGAGGCGAGGGGCAGCTCCAGGTCAGGGGACCCCAGATGATGTCGGGTTGGTGGGACAGCAACACCCGGCGGCCGAGACTGCACAAGGCCATGATGTGGCATCCCACCGGTGAGACCGTCCGCATGGACGAGGCCGGTTTCTTCCACCAGATCGCCAAAGGCTGACGGTCCGACAAAGGAAAGGGGTGAGACCTATCCAAGAAGCCCTTCCAGACCCCGGGCCAGGCCGTGGGCGGCCTGAGCGCACTCATCCTCCGGCAGGTTGCCGTAGCTCACCCGGATGTGACCGGGAGCGCCAAAGGGTGTGCCGGGGGCCACCAGGACCCCGTGTTCCAGGGCCAGCTGTCGGACCACCTTCCAGTCGTCCAGACCGTCGGGCAAGGGCACCAGGAAGTAGAAGGCCCCCTTTGTCCTCACCGGTCCCAGGGGTGCCACTGCCTGCCAGATGGCCTCCCGGTTGGGAACGAGTCCGGCCACCTGCTCCCTGACCCACGTCGAGCCGGCCTCCCGCACAGCCGCCAGGGCCAGGAGCTGGCCCAGATGGGGGGCGCAGACCGTGACCGTGTCCTGGACCTTGACCAGGGCCTCGGCCAGGTCGGGGCTGTGGGCGATGTAGCCGATGCGGTGGCTGGCCATGCCGTAGGATTTGGAGAAGGAGTAGAGGTTCAGGACGTGCTCGCCATCGGGAGAGGTGTGGCCGGCTCCCTGGAAATGGAAATCCTCGTAGGGTTCGTCGGAGATGAGCCAGGCCCCGGCCTCCTCGAGCCGACCGGTGAGCTCGTGGACCACCTCGGGCGGGGTCACCGCGCCGGTGGGATTGGTGGGGTTGACCAGCACCACAGCCTTGGTGCGCTCGGTCAGGGGCAGGCGCTCCAGGTCGGGATGATGGTCCGGACCGCAGGGGGCGAAGCGGACCGTGACCCCCGCCATCTGGAAGGCCATCAGGTGGTTGAAGTAGTAGGGGGTGAAGAGGATGGCCTCGTCGCCGGAATCGCAGAGGGCCATGACCAGGTTGATGAAGGCCTGGTTGCCCCCGGCCGTGACCATCACCTCCCTGCCCCTCAGGCCGTTCTCCTCGCCCACCTTCCGGACCAGCTCTTCCCTCAGTTCGGTCAGTCCCCGATCGGGGGTGTAGCGCTGGCTCTCGGGCCGGTCCAGGGCACCATGGGCCGCCTCCAGGGCCGCCGCGGGAGGGCCCCAGTGGACCATGCCCTGGGAGAGATTGGCCACACCCGGTCTCAGCAGGTCTCCCAGCCTGTCAAAAGGAGCGGGGTCGGTGCCGCCGATGCGACGGGATAGGGACGGACGGGGCGCGGGCATCCGACCCGTAACATCCTGTGCCTTAATCCAGTTTGCCCGAAGGTCCTTACAGGGCGGGTCCCCACCACTCGGAGCGGGTGGTCTCCACCTCAGCCCCGTCACCCGGCTGGAATCTGCTGGCGGTCAGGAGGCCATCGGGGAGGTCGGCGGCGGCGAGGATGGAGTCCACCAGGTCCAGCCGGCACCCGTCGCCCAGGGTCAGGTTGCCCAGGAGGGCCACCGTGGCGTTGGTCACCGTGAGATTGACCGCTGGCGCGAGGGTCAGATCAACCAGGACCAGCAGACCGGGACCCAAGGTTCGGTCCTGGTCCACCGTCAGGGGACCGACCTCGGGCGAGGGGGAGTCCCAGACCTCACCGTCCACCGTACCCTCCCCATGGGGGTCGGTGGCCTTCAGTCGCACCCAGGTCTCCACAACCCGACCCACACTCTCCAGCGACCCGGCCGACACCTTGTCCCGGGTATCGTTGAGGGTGTGCCAGTATGGGCCCCCGGGTCCCGGCCCGCCGTAGTCGAAGTCGATGAGATCGATGGCGGGAATGCCTCGCCGGGCCACGTAGACGTGATCGTCGGTGACGGCTCTACCGGCACGATTCTGGAAGGCCGTCTCGTTGAGGGCCTCGGCGATACCGAAAAGCTCGTCCAGCAGGTCGGGGTCGGAGTTGCCCTCCCTGGGAATGTTCAGGTCCCGGTCCCCCACCATGTCCAACAGGACGAAGGCTTCGGTGCGATCCACGATATCCTGCTCCAGATGGTCTGAGAAGTATTTGGAGCCCAGGAACATCTTGTCGGAATAGGGGCCGTGATCCTCACCGTCGAAGAAGACCAGCCAGACCTCGGAGGTGAAGGTCGCCGGCTGGAGGACCCGGGCCAGCTCCAGCAGGACCGCCACTCCCGAACCACCGTCGTTGGCCCCGGGTATGGGCTGCCAGGTGGAGAGGTTGCCCGGCTCCCTATCGTTGTAGGGGCGGGTGTCGTAGTGGGCTCCCACCATGTGGATGGGTCCGTTGTCGGCCCCCGGTCCCCCATCGCCATCATCGGCCCCCCGCTTGGCGATGAGGTTGGTCAGAACGGTCCCGTTCAATTCGGGGGATGGGAAGGACTGGTGGGTGACGTTCCAACCCTGGGCCGCCAGGGTGGTGGCCAGGTAGGCCCGACATCGAATGGCATTCTCACTGCCGGGCAGGCGGGGCCCCATGTGCTCCTGGGCCCAGACCGTCAGGTTGGCCACGTTGCCATTGAAATGGGACTTTGGGAGGACCGAGGGCAGAGGCAGTGGTTCGGGATCGCTGTCAGAGGCCGAGGGAAGCCGCGCCATCAGCGTGGCGGATGCCACCAGCAGGACCACCAGGACCACGGCCATCTCGCGGCCGTTCAGGCTTATCGGTACCATCGACTCGTCCATGACCTTGAACCATCCTCCACCGGCCTATTTAGGGTTTATCGACGGCAGATGGCACAGGGCAGGCAAAGGCCGCTTCACTCCACCGTAACCGACTTGGCCAGGTTGCGGGGCTTGTCGATCTCACAGCCCCTGGCATCGGCAACGTAGTAGGACAGCAGTTGCAGGACCACGGTGGTGGGGAAGGGGGTCAGGAGCGGGTCGCAAAGGGGTATGTTCAGGACCTGATCGGCCAGCTTGGCCACCTCACGATCGCCTCTTGCCGCCACGGCGATGACCGGGGAGCCGCGGGCCGTGACCTCGCCGATGTTGGAGAGCAGTTTGGGGTAGGTGTGGTCGGGCATGGCCAGGGCGATGGTGGGCGCTTCGGGACCCAGCAGGGCCAATGGTCCGTGCTTGAGCTCCCCAGCCGGGTAGCCCTCGGCATGGATGTAGGAGATCTCCTTCATCTTGAGGGCCCCCTCCAGGGCGGTGGGGTAGTTGAGACCCCGACCGATGAAGAAGAGGTGGTCCCGGTCCACCAGGCCCGAGGCCGCCGCCTTGATGGTCTCGTGGTTGTCCAAAACGGTCTGGACCAGCCGGGGCAGACTCCGCAGTTCACGCTCCAGCTCCCGGGCCCGGTAGGGAGGCAGGGTGCCCTTGACGGTGGCGATGTGGATGGCCAGCAGGTAGCAGGCCAGCACCTGCGTCAGGAAGGTCTTGGTGGCCGCGACCCCGATCTCGGGGCCGGCGTGGGTGAGCATGGTGGCGTCGCAGATGCGGGTCAGGGAGGAGCCCACAACGTTGCAGATGGTCAGGGTCTTGCAGCCCCGCCGCTTGGCCACCTTGGCCGCCTCCCGGGTATCGGCGGTCTCGCCCGACTGGGAGATGAGCACCACCAGCGGTTTGCCGATGGTGGGATGACCGTACTTGTACTCCGAGGCCATCTGGACCGTCACCGGCAGGCCGGTGAGATGCTCCAGCATGTAGCGGCCCAGCAGTCCGGCGTGATAGGAGGTGCCGCAGGCCACGATGGTGATGGCCTCCAGCTCCCCGTTGATGTTGATGCCCTCCAGCAGGGGCTCGGACAGGCGGTCCCTGAGGGAATCGTGGAGGGCCCGGGGCTGCTCGAAGATCTCCTTGAGCATGAAGTGGGCGTAACCACCCTTCTCCGAATCCTCCAGGGTCCAGGTGACCTTCTGCACCGGAGCCTCCAGGGGCTGGGCCTGGCGATCGAACAGCTCTATCTGCCGCGAGGTGAGGCGCACCGACCAGCCATCCTGCATGTAGATGACCCGATCGGTGTGGGCCAGCAGGGCCGGCACATCGGAGGCCACGAAGTTCTCCTTGCTCCCCACTCCCACCACCAGCGGGCTCTCGTTGGCCGCCGCCACCAGGCAGTCGGGTTCATCCTTGTGCATGGCCACGATGGCGTAGGAGCCGGTCAGCTCCCCCATGGTGGCCTGGACCGCATCCAGCAGGTCGCCCTCTTTTTGGAAATGGTGGGCGATGAGGTGGGCCAGGACCTCGCTGTCGGTGTCGGACCTGAACTTGACCCCCTGGGCCATCAACTGCTCCTTCAGGGCCAGGAAGTTGTCGATGATGCCGTTGTGGACCACCGCCACGTCCCCGCTCTCGTCGGTGTGAGGGTGGGCGTTGCGGTCGTTGGGCTCGCCGTGGGTGGCCCAGCGGGTGTGGGCCATGCCGATGTTGGCCATCAGGGGCGGGAGGCTCTGCTCCATCACCGTGATGTAGCCGGCCTGCTTGTGGACCCTGAGGGTGAGACCGGATTTGTTTGTGTCATCACTGTTGGTCAGGACGGCGATGCCCGAGGAATCATAGCCCCGGTACTCCAGCCGCTTGAGGGCCTCGATGAGCAGTTCGGGAGCCGCCCCGAAGCCTACGTAGCCGACTATTCCGCACATCATAGCACCTCGCTGTTCACTGGACCTCGACACCCTCTCTCAGGGTGTTGCGCAGGAGTTTGAAATCGCAGACCCGGACCATGGAATGGAGGGTGGCTCCCCGAGCCAGGGTCACATGGTCCCCCAGCTGGCAGTCATCGCCGACGAGGGCCCCCACATTGTCCACGGGATGGAGCTGATCGCGGTAGTTGATCACCGCCTGCCCCGAGCTGGCCGCGGTGTGGGAACCCAGCTGACTGCCCAGTCCCACAACTGTTGAGGAGAGGTGGCTGAAGGGGCCGATCTGAACGTCGGCCATGACGAGGCTGTTGGACAGGTTGGAGTGACTGCCCAGAGCCACGTTGTCGCCGATGGAGGTGGCGGGACGGATGACGCACTGGGGTCCGATGTCACAGCCCTCCCCGATGACCAGGGGTCCCTCGAGGTAGCAGCCGGCCCGCACCACGGTCCCGTGACCGATGGACACCGCACCCTTGACCACGACGTTCTGCTCGATCTTGCCCGCCTGCCCCTCCTTCAGGTCCCTCAGCGCAAGGTCGTTCAGGCTCAGAAGGTCCCAGGGATAGACGGCATCGGACCAGGAATCGGCGAGGGCTGTGGAGAACTCGAGCTCGCCCCGCCCCACGCCCCGGCCCAGGACCTCGGACAGGATGTGATTGCCATGGCGGGCGGCGTTGGCCACCAGCTCCAGGGCCTCGGGGTTGAGATGGTAGGTGCCGGTGGAGATGAGGGTGGGCCCCTCGCCGGGCTCCTTCTCGTAGATGCCCGAGACCTTGCCCCGGGTTATCTTGACCACGCCGTACTTGGCCGGTTCGTTGGACTCGGCCACCAGGATGGAGGGCCCCTCCTGGTCCAGCAGGCCCTTGAGGTCGTTGGGGTGCAGGTAGTTGTCACCGGGCAGCAGGAGGAATGATCTGGCCTCCGCCAGATGCTCCCGGGCGGCCATGAGGGCGTCACCGGTCCCCAGGGGCTTGGCCTGCTGGGCGTACTGGATGGATACCTTCCAGTCCTGGCCGTCCCCGAAATGGCTCATCACCGATTCCTTGTGATAACCGACGACCATTATGATCTCGTTGATGCCCACCCCGGCCAGGGCCTCCACCAGATGCTCCAGGAGAGGCTTGTTGGCCACGGGGATCATACCCTTGGGGCGAGTGGTGGTGAAAGGACGCAGCCTTACTCCCTCACCCGCCGTCAAGATGACGGCCTGCATGGAGCACTTTCACTTGCCAGGGGATACTTAAACCTTCCTAAAATGGGTTCTGTTGCATCTAAGTGGCTTCGTCGTTTTCCGACGAGGGTGTTGCACGGCGTGGCTTAGAAGACTTCATCGATATCTGGTTTCTTCCCTTTCTTTTTCTTCTGGTCTTTCCGCCAATCTTTCCAAGTAGGTTCATCTGGTTTTGGTGGTGGAGGTGTTCTTGATGTCTCTGGTCTTGGAGGTTTATGGGCTGAAGTTTTGCTCATTGATGATGCCCTGATAAGTAAAGGACGAAACCGACTAGGCAACTGTTCCGATAGTAATTCATTCAATTGGTCTTCGGTCTTCGGTTTCTTAACTTCTCGGTTCAGGATTTGTTTGAGTACAGTCAGTAATGCTAACTCCACCGCAAAATCGTCGGCGATTTTGAAGGCCATCACTTCCTGTTTCCTGCCTGTTTTTGAACCGACTTCCAATAATCCTATTTCTTTCCCGTAGTTCTTAAAATGGGTTGCGTCTTGGCTGTTGTTATGTAGGAAATGTTGAATTTCGTCTCTGCTATACAAATGCCCTTTTGTCAGTCGCTCAAAAACCATCTTCTTATGTTTTTTGTCTCGAATTAAGTGTATCAATTTCTCGAAGTTGGTCGTGGGCAAGTTGGCTTTATCTTTTACCATAAATTTCCTAATATCGACAAGATATTAAGAATTTCGACAACTTCTCGGAAATCCGAGTGACTTATCGGAATTTTAAATGGTTTATCGGAAATCCGAGAAGTTATCTTTCGTAACGATATGATATCGTTTAGTCTAATTGTTTGTCGGCATTTTGATATCTTTCAGTCCTTTTCGACAATTTATTTAGGTAGATTCTTATACATTTCTTCACAATTTTTTAT
>CAYLMJ010000034.1:0-1181 GCA_964384995.1 uncultured archaeon
CCTATGGAGAGTTCCAATTGGAGAAAGGTTTCCACGACCTGAGGATCTTCCACTCCAACCGGGACAACAACTGTGAGGACTGCGAGATGCAGTTCGCCTTCAACTTCGTCCCCAACGTCCACGCCGACGCCGAAGACCCCGATTACTTCAACGTCGACATCTGGGGCGACGACGAGTGGGAAGACGACTGCTTCCTGAACATCTGGTAGACCAGACGTCACCACACCAAACCCATGGGTAGAGGGGAGACCCTCCCCTCTGCCCTATCGTACCCTCTCCAGTGCGGAGAAGGTACCGGTTGCTACATCACCGGGTGTGCGAGACCGACCACCGGTCCCCACACCACGCCATCACTGGCGGTCCGGTCCCCATCGGTTGGCCGGACCGAAGTACAACAGCAGCTGAACGCGTATAACCTTCATTGGGTGCATGGATGTCATGACCCGCGGGATGTCCGGACCCGTTGGCGGAGGTTCCATTGAGCCTTCACCCGCGTGTCCGGCGTCCAACAGAGGACCGGGACCGACATCCATCACACGATACAGACGGTGATCCGCGCAGAGGTACTGTGCCCTCAGCTCAGTCACGGCTCAATTCAGTCAGGACTCAGCCCAGGCACGACTCAGCAGCTCAGTCACAACAAGAGACAGACCGATCCATCATCTCCTTACCAAGCGCCGACAGATGGTGGGCTAGACAGATAAGAGAAGGCGGCCGGGAGAAAGTTGGTGAGGTGTCGCCCAAAACCAAAGCAGTCTCGGCTTTACAGCGCCAGCCGCCATGTTCTTCTTCTCATTTTTCGTATTAAAGGCTTGTGCAGATAAGCTCCAGTGGATTCATATGGAACGGGGAACGGCCCGGGGGCGGGCACCCGTGGTGGAGTATAGTTCTTGTTGCCTGCCTTGCCTGCTACATAAGACGGCCATCTTTTTTTTTTTATTAAATTCAAATCGACGCTTGTGACGCCAAGCACTGATGTTGATCACAATACCGAATACCATCCTTCCCCTCAACCTATCGCAATTGCCCCTCTCACCCCATCACGGTAATAGTCCATCCTCTACTCAGCTTGTATTCATCCTATATTCCGGCTATATCATTTCAATATCGATCCTATAGTACTGCCATAGTACTGCCATAGTACTGCCATAGTACTGCCATAGTACTGCCATAGTACTGCC
>CAYLMJ010000034.1:1281-22778 GCA_964384995.1 uncultured archaeon
GCCATAGTACTGCCATAGTACTGCCATAGTACTGCCATAGTACTGCCATAGTACTCCTATACTGAAGCTTCGAGGTAGCTTCGAGGAAGCTTCGAGGTGGCTCCGTCGTTAACTTACGCTTCGCGGCCTCTCTGTCCGCGCAGTCTCAGGGCCAGCAGGTTGGCCAGCACGCAGGGCATGGGCCTGCGTCGGGCGGCGGTCTTCCGGGTCCTTGCGGCTCCATATCGGTCGGTCTGCATATCAATAATATCTTTGCCGGCCTTGAATAAATAATTTGTGTCTTTTACATCAAAGGAAAGCAGGAGGAGGCGCGGTCAAGAGGCACTGGCAAAAGGCAGGGGCAAAAGGCAAAGGCGGGAGGCTCAGGCATTGTTATGCCCTCACATGACCGGGCTGGTCCGCGTTTTCCCTTTGCCAACCCTATTTTTCATAACCAATTCATCAATGCAAAGACATTAATACTATCATCCGTGAACCAATACCGCCTAATGGCAGTTTGGAGTGGGGTACTTTGAAACTGCTGCTCGTAGACGACAACGCGATACTGCTTGAACAGATGTCCAAGTTCCTGGGCAAGCAGGGCCACCAGGTCACCACCGCCAGCGACGGGGAGAAAGCCTTGGAGATACTGAGCCGCGAGAGTTTCGAGACCTGCTTCACGGACCTGAAGATGCCCGGTATCCAGGGTGACGAACTGCTGAAAATGATCCTCCAGCGCCATCCGGGCACCAAAGTGATCATCATGACCGCCTACGGCTCGGTGAAGATCGCCCTCAAGGCCGTGAAGGACGGGGCCTACGATTTCATCCACAAGCCCTTCCAGATGGAGCAGATAATCGAGATCATCGATCGCATCGGGGCCCAGTAGGGATCGGGATCCGGGCCCAATCGTATCGAAGGACAAAAGAGCTGAGCCGTCCTGGCCGTCTGCCTGATCCTGTGCCGGCCCAAGCAGTGAATGTTTCTCGACGACATGGTTAAAAGCATGACCAACCCTGTCGGGCCGTTGCTCACCCTCATCGGTACCGGCCACATATTCGATCTTTCGGGTCCCTTGCGAGCCATCCTGGAGGAGATCCGGCCCGCGGTGGTGGCGGTGGAGTTGGACCGGCAGAGGCTTCAGGGCCTGCTGGCCCCGCCGGTGGAGCAGCTCAAGGGCCTGGGGGGCGGCTCATCCTCCCTGCTCTACCGTCTCCTGGCGGTATCCCAGCAGCAGCTGGCCAGCTCCTTCACCATGCGCCCCGGGGCCGAGATGCTGACGGCGGTGAAGGTGGGCTGGGAGATCGGGGCCCGGGTCATGCTCATCGACATGGAGCCCCGCGGCATCCTCAGAAAGGCCTGGCGCAAGGCACCCATCAAGGAGAAGGCCCGCTTCCTGCTGGAGATATTCAAGCTCTACGTGGCCGACGGGGAGGCGCTGGTCCAGGAGATCGAGGCGAGCCAGGGCGATTTCACCGATCAGCTGGAGGAGTTCGCCAATGTCTTTCCAAGCTTCAAGCCCGAGCTGGTGGACCGTCGCGACAAGATCATGGCCCAGCGCCTCAAGATGCTGCTGGAAGGGTACGAATCGGTGGCGGCGGTGGTGGGAGACGGTCACATCGGCGGTCTGGCCAGCAAGCTCGAGGACCAACAGCCCCGGGTCGTCCGGCTCAAGGACCTCATGCACAAGGGCGTGGGCCAGGGCTCCTGATGCCACCAGCGGACGATGGTCTTCATGTGGGTCAGAACTATTTGTCGATCAACTAAGCCCCTTGCAAAAGAAAGCATCGCGAGAGAACAAGACCACAAGACCACAAGACCAGAAAACCATAAAACCAGAAGACCAGAAGACCAGAAGACCAGAAGACCAGAAGACCAGGAGACCAGAAGGCCGCAAGGCCACTTCACGGCTCGGTGGCGTAGTGGACCTCTTCCACTTCACCGCCCGGTTCTTTCTCCTTGAACAGCTGGCCGCTAAAGGTCAGCACCTCCACCCCCTCATCGGCGGCCCAGGCATCAGCCATCAGGCCGGCCTTCAGACAGCAGTTGGCCAGGTACTGGGTCACGTCCCAGCCCCGCTCCACCGGCACCTGGGGCAGCAGGACTCCCCGGTAATGGCCCTTGTCGATGATGAGCCCGTCGCGGCCCACCACCACCTTCTTCAGTAGTTCGGCGGGGCGCTCGAACTCGACCTTCCTGGGCGGGCCCAGCAGGGTCACCTCCACGATTAGCCGGTCCAGCTCGCCGGTCTTGACCTGGCGGAAGCGGGTGTCGCGGGTGGCGGCGGCGACGGCCATCTCGGTCACCGCCCGATGGAGGACCTTCACCGGTTCTGGATACCCCACACAGCCTCGCAGTAGCTCCCGGGGATGGCTCAGCAGGGTCACGAAGACACCAGCCTCGTCCTGGAACTCATCGGGCACCCCCTCGGGCCACAGGTCGCTCTTGGCGGCCTTCCTGCCGTTCAGGCGGTGCTCCAGATTGGTCCGGGCGGCCCTGACGGCGGCGGTGCCCTGCTCCAGGGTGTACATCGACCGGGTCAGGACGAGCCAGGTAAAAAGACCGGCGTTAAGAGTGCTTGACCGGGACCCGCTTTCTCCTTACCACTTACTACCCTTTCACGACGCCCAGCGGCCGCATGCGGGCCACCTTGCGGGCGATGCCGGCCGCATGGCAGACCTCCACCACCCGGCTCACATCCTTGTAGGCGCCGGGGGCCTCCTCGGCGGCCACCTTGGGCGACTGGGCCCGAACATAGATCTGCTGTCGCTTCCAGAGATCGCGGATGAGGTCATCGCCCCGCCACTTCTTGCGGGCCTTGGTGCGAGAGAGCATCCTGCCGGCCCCGTGACAGGTGGAGCCGAAGCTCAGCTCCATGGCCCCCTGGGTCCCGGCCAACAGGTAGGAGCTGGAGCCCATATCGCCGGGGACGATGACCGGCTGGCCCGCCTCCTGGTAAGCCGATGGGACCTCGGGCAGGCCGGGTCCGAAGGCCCGGGTGGCGCCCTTGCGATGGACCACCACCTCCCGTTTCTGACCATCCACCTGGTGGGTCTCCACCTTGGCGATGTTGTGGGCCACGTCGTAGACCGTCTCCAGCCCCAGGTCCTCGGCGTCGGAATCGAAGACCCGGTGGAAAGCCTCCCGGGTCCAGTGGGTGATGAGGGAGCGGTTGGCCCAGGCGTAGTTGGCCGCCGCGGCCATGACCTTCATGTAGGTGTCGGCCTCCGGGGTATGCAGGGGAGCGCAGGCCAGCTGGCGGTCAACCAGTTTGATGTCGTACTTGCGGCTGGCCTGCTGGAGCAGGTCGAGATGGTCCTGGCAGGCCTGGTGGCCGAAGCCCCGGGAGCCGGTGTGCATCATGACCACCGCCTGTCCCGGCCCAGTGAGCCCGTAGGCCTTTGCCGCGGTCTCGTCGAGGATCTCCTCCACCACCTGGACCTCCAGGAAGTGGTTGCCCGAGCCCAGGGAGCCCAGTTGCCTGGAGCCCCGTTTGCGGGCCCGGTGGGAGGCCTTTCCGGCCGAGGCGTTCTCGAGACGCCCCCCCTCCTCCAGGACCTCCAGGTCGCGGTCCCAGAGATAGCCCTCCTCGGCGGCCCAGCGGGCTCCACCCTCCAGCACCGGGTCCAGCCTGTCGGCCTGGAGGCGGATGAGCCCTTCAGAGCCCAAGCCAGAGGGCACCAGCTCGAAGAGGGTGTCGATGAGCTGTTTGATCCGGGGCTGGACCTCGCGCTCGGTCAGGTCGGTCCTGAGCATGCGGACCCCGCAGTTGATATCGAAGCCCACTCCGCCGGGGGAGACGACACCCATCCCGGTCTCCACCTCCTCCACGGCGAAGGCGGCCACGCCGCCGATGGGAAAGCCGTAGCCCCAGTGGATGTCGGGCATGGCCAGGGAGCGGCCGACGATGCCGGGCAGGGTCGCCACGTTGGCCACCTGCTCCAGGGCGTTGTCCTGGAGGGCCTTGTCCAGCAGTTCCCGATCGGAGAAGACGATGCCATCGACGCGCATGTCGGGGCGATGGTCGGCCGGCAGGCGGTAGCGCTGACCCTCCATGGGCTCAACGGGTCCGTCCCAGCTCATGGTCGAGCCCCATTGGACACGGTCTCGGTCCCGCTCCCGCTCCCCTTCCCGTCCTCCTTCCCCTTCCCGCCCCCCTCGTCATCGGCCTCTATGAGGGGGAGGACCAAGGGCCAGATCCGCTCTATCTGCTCCTCCAGCAGGTCGGCGGTGACGCGGTAGGCCTCCATCCCCATCCCCACCGGATCATCCACGTCCTCGATGCCCCGCCAGCTCTCGGGCTTGCCGAACTCCCGCAGGACATGTATCTTGGCGGCATGGTCATCGAACTCGAACCTGAGGGAGCGGGCGTGGGACCGGGTGGCGGTGAGGACGAGGTCGCTGGTCTCCATCAGCTCGCGGTCGGTGGGGCGGGAGGCGTGGTCGCTGATATCGATGTCCCTCTCGTCCAGGACCCGCCGGGCATCCTCGGTGGCCGGGTAGCCGGAGCGGGCATGGGTCCCACCGCCCACGACCCTCATCTGCTCGTTCAGCCCCTCCCTGGCTATCTTGGCCTGCATCAGCCCCTGGGCCATGGCTGACCGGCACATGTTGGCCGTGCAGACGAAACAGATGGTGAGGGGTCTTTTTAGTCGAAAGGTTGGAACACTTTTTATACCCTCGTCGGTGGCGGCCTTTTGAACCCCTTCATTTCCACTGGAGATTCAATCCCCCCCGGCAGGCAAATGTTCGTTAGAATGGACGGCGGTCGAGGAGTCCTTTGAACGGCCCCCAGCGGCTCGGTCCTTCCCCGTTCCTGCACCCTCCAGAGGTGCCTTTGGGATGTAATCGGCCCGGGAGTTTTGGGTCTCGTAGAGTCGGACGTGGGTGACCTTCAGGCCGCCCTCGGCCAACCGGTGGTAGATCCATTCCACCAGATTCTCGGCGGTGGTCTCGAAGTCCACGAGGGTGCGCTTGAAGTCGTTCTCCTCCAGGAAGGTTCGCAGTACCGTGTCCCGGCTGTAGCAGATGAAACAGTGGTCGAGTCCATCCACAACCAGCTCGTTGACCCTCTTCTTGAGCTCGCCGAAATCCATGACCATGCCATACTCGTCCAGTTCATCGGCCACCGTGACCTCCAGCTGGTAGGTGTGGCCGTGGGGATTGAAGCACCGGCTGTGGGTGATGCGGTGACCCATGTCGAAGGAGAAGGTCCGGGTGATGGTGTGCATGACCGGAGAGCGGGCAGGCACCTAATACATCTTTGGTCCCAGCCATCGAACGGTCAGGCAGAACCCGGTGTGGCCCAGCATGCGGGTCATTGGACGCAAGGCCCCGGCTCGAGCCTGCCATTCCCGCTGGAGGTTCTCCACCACCTGGGGTCTGCCCCATCCGGTTCCCCTGATCTCCGGTCCGGTTTTCGGCCCGTTCTCAGCCCCGGCTTCGGAGCCACCCTTCCCAGTGAACCCGTCCAGGGCCGACAGGGTCCGATCCAACTGGTTGGCGGTGGGGACGTAGACGGCCAGCCAGCCCCCGGGACGCAGGGCCTTGGAGGCCGCTCCCAGGACCTCCCAGGGCTGGGGCAGGTCCAGGAAGATGGCCCTGAATCCAGGGAACTCACCGTCGGTGGAGGGGACCGGGAAGCCCTGGGCGACGTCACCATCGTGGAACTCCACCATGTCATTCAGTCCGGTCTGCTTGAGATTGGCCCGGGCCACCTTGAGATGCTCGGGCCGGTTGTCCACCGATACCACCTTCCCCTCGGGGGCCACGGTATGGGCCAGCTGAACGGTCAGGGCCCCGGTCCCCGAGCCGGCCTCGGCCACCACATCCCCGGCTCCCAGGCCGCAGGCGCCGATGAGCCAGCTGCCATCCTTGAGGCTGACCCACTGGGGTCCTCGCTTCAGACCGGCCAGGATGTCGCTCAGCGAGGGTGCCAGGACCGTGAAGGGCCGGCCGGCCAGATCGACCGTATCGCCGGGTCCCTTGCCCTCCAGCAGGGTGGTGGAGAAGCGGCCCACACCGGGAAGCTCCTGGCGTTGTTTCTTCAGGTCCACCAGGTGCTGGTTGGCCTCATGGTCGATGAGGAGCAGGGTACTGGCGGATGGGGCTTCGGGGGCGACGGCTTCGGCCATGCCGGTGTATCGGAAGGGCGGCTAAAGGGTTCCGACCTGTTTGGTGCCGCCAGGTGGGATCGGTTTGGTACCATCCATTTCGGTCCTGATTTACCGACCATGGTCCCAGCGGTGCGCAGAGGCCATCAGTAATCGGTGGGGGATCGGGCCTTCATGAACTCCCGCAACAGCATGGTGGCATAGGCGCCCTTGGGCAGGGTGAAGGCGAACTCCACACCCAGCTCCCCGTTCCGTCCGGTCTCTTCACTCTTTGCCGCCTCCTCTTGGGCGACAGTCCCGGTTTGCCCTTTTGCCTGCCCTATTGCCTCCCCTGGCCCGGTGCTTTCCATATGATAGTGTTCGTCCACAGGTTCCAGCTCCCTGACCCGGTAGACCAGGTTGCGGGGACGGCAGAGCAGGGCCCGGCGCAGGCCAAAGGAGCTGATGTGGGGCAGGTGGTAGATGACGAAATCCTTTCGTCGCAAGCTCTCGGACTCGACGATCTCCCGCTCGATATCCCCCATGGGCCCCTTGGCGAACGAGGA
The DNA here is from genome assembly GCA_964384995.1 of uncultured archaeon. Classification (GTDB taxonomy): domain Archaea; phylum Thermoplasmatota; class Poseidoniia; order MGIII; family CAYLMJ01; genus CAYLMJ01. The sequence continues at coordinate 7,919 of CAYLMJ010000034.1, forward strand.
GCGGATGCCGAACAACAGACCGGTGACCCAGGCTCGACCCTCCTGGCAGCGGCGGGTGATCTTGGGCAGGTTGAAGTGGTTGACCCGGATGAGCTCTCCGGTGAAGGGATTGCCATGGCGGTCCACCGGTAACACGATATCCCCCTCCACCGGCTGGTTCAGGGGCAGGCCTGCCTCCAGGCGCCGGGAGAGCATGCGGTTGAAGAGGTGGCTCTGGTAGGCGTGGACGAACATCTGGAGCAGGTTGTCGGGCAGTTTCCGCAGGGCGCCAACGAAATCGCCAGGCTCGTGGGCCAGATGGTAGACCAGGGTCCGCTCGAAGGTCAGGCGGGCGGGGAAATCCTCCAGGGCTCCCGACCAGTCCCGGCTCTCGCCCAGCTCGGTCCGAGCCCTGCGCTCCTCCTCGGGCTCCAGGGGGTTCACCGAGGTCACGTAATCCACAACGGCCCGCTCGCAATCGCCCCGGACCAGGGCGGCTCCCACCCGATGGGTGATGGGCCGCACCACGCCGAAACGCTGGAGCCCGAAGTAGTTGGGAAAACCTCCCAGCTCGTCCAGTCGTGCCTTGATGCCGGCCAGCTCGGCCTCTATTTCTTCAGGTGTCTTTGGGTCGAGGTTCCGGACGGTGATGGTGAAGCGGTTGCCCAGCAGTTTGCCCACCGAAAGGGGCCGGTTGGCGCTGTAGGTGTCCAGGACCTCCACCCCGGGGACATCGAGTCCCTCGACCCGGTCGGGAGAGGCCTTGAAGGAGAAGAACTGGGTGGTTACGGCCCGCTTGTCCTTGGTGCCTGCGAAGCCGATGCGGCCCCGGCCGATGGAGAGATCGCGGGCCATGGCCTGCATGAGCCGGTTGTTCTCCCAGTTGACGGCCCGCACCCTGGCGATGGTGAATCGGCCCGACATGGCTCTGGGTGGCAGGCGTCCGACCTCGTCCACCACGAAATCCTGAGGCTGGGCTCTCAGCTTTCCGCCGATGCCTGGCTGGGAGGTGGCATAGGTCTCGATCCCGACTTCCCTTTCAATATCCCCGGCTTCAGGTATCGGTTCCGGCCCGCTCATGACGCCGGCTCGGCCATCTGGGCCAGGAACTGCTCGTTCATCACTTCAAGGTCATCCTTGATGGACTGGGCGGCCAGGTCCAGGGCCTCCTGGGGGGTGCCCTTGCTGACCCGAACATAGATCTTGGGCTGGTCCATGAGGATATGGCCCATGAGGTAGGTGGCGTACTCGACCTTGGGGTCGTCCAGCAGACGGTGCAGCAGGGGCACCAGGAAGGTCTCGTTCTCGCCGTGGACCTCGATCTCCATCTCGGTCTCGGTGGCCTTGAGCAGGGTTAGCTCCATGTTCGCGGCCAGCCTGAGGGCTCTTTTAAAGGTTACCTCTGGCGAGATTTATTAATTTCCTGATTATTAGGTTACAAGTTCTCAATATGGACAGCGTCATCCTTTATATGCCTCCATGCTTCGCCGAAGCCGTGGGCCCGTAGATCAGCCTGGAAGATCGCCTGCTTTGCAAGCAGGAGGCCTTGGGTTCAAATCCCGACGGGTCCACCTGTCCATCATTTTCCTTTACCAGCCTGTATCAAACGGCACAAGCGAGAATCAGGCCTGGAAGATCGTCTGGCACAGCAGAGCTGTGCCAGTCCGTGTGCGCGCAAAGCGCGCGCAAACGGCCTGCTTTGCAAGCAGGAGGCCTCGGGTTCAAATCCCGACGGGTCCACTATCAACATCCAATCAGACCAGAGACCCTGCGAGCGAAGCGACCATGGGCTACGAGTTTTCCATCCATTTTTTTCCAAAAAGATGGGTTCGAATCCCGACGGGTCCATTTTTTTTTAAAATAGTGTACGAGAACCCTTTTTGTATACCTAGTCATAGAATGACCAATGGTCTCCCGGAACTGCCAGGAGGAACTGCCGCTCTGGCGAAGGGTTAGCTCGGGCCTGTCATCACCAGGTCCGCCCTCATCGAGACTTGCCGGCGGCCTCGTCCTCCTCGTGTCCCTCCTGGCCCTGCTCACACTATCAGCGGAGGCCTCCGGACAGGGCACCGAGGCGACCTGGGTCGGTGAGTTCTCGGGGAACGTTCGCGACGTGGTCCTGGCGGGCCAGCGGGCCTACCTGGCCACCGACGAGGGGCTGGTGGTCGTCGACCTCACCAATCTCAGCCAGCCTGAAAAGGTGGGCGAGTACCAGATCGAGGGAGGGGCCGACACCCTGACCCTGGACGGCGTACATGTCTACCTCGGCACCGCCGACGGTCTGTGGATCGTGAACGTCAGCGTGCCCGCCTCGCCCACCCTGCTGGGCAACATGAGCCTGCCCGGGCAGACCCACGACATCGCGGTGGAAGATGGCTTGGCCTACCTGGCCTGCGGGGAGCAGGGCCTGTGGATCGTGAACGTGAGCGACCCGGCCTCCCCCGATGAGCTGGGCTCCCATGTGATCACCGGGACCGCCCAGGCTCTTTTCGTGGAGGCTGGCGTTGCATTCGTGGCCTGGGGGGAGGCCGGACTCCTGACCCTCGACGTGAGCGACCCGGAGAACCCCGAGCCCATGGACGCACTCGAGATCACCGGCGAGGCCATGGGTCTGGCGGTCAGGGAGGAGCGTCTCTACCTGGCCGTCGACGACAGCGGCCTTTACGAGGTCGACATCAGCGACCCGGACAACCTGGGCCAGTACGGCTTCTTCTCCACCCTGGAGGATCGGGCCCAGAACGTGATTCTGGCCGGTAAACTGGGAATGGTGGCGGTGGGCGACCGGGGGGTCCAGTTCATCGACATCGACTCACCGGCGGCGGGCTGGACCGGGTCTTTCGATACCCCTGGGACGCCCCTTGCCATCGAGGTTGAGGGCCGCTACGCCTTCATCGCCGATGGGACAGGAGGCCTGCAGGTGGTGACCTTCAACTCCCTGCCCGTGGTGACCATATTTTCCATCACCCCGAGCCCGGCCTCGGCGGGTGAGAGCGTGACCTTCCGGGGGGCCGGCCATGACCCGGATGGCACCATCGCCAGCCATCTGTGGACCTCCTCGCTGGATGGCGAGCTGGGCCAGGAGGCGACCTTTGCGACCACCCAGCTGACCCAGGGTCGCCACATCATCCACCTCCGGGTGTGTGACAATGACGGGGCCTGCTCCCATGAGGTGTCCCAGGCCCTCCAGGTGGGCAATGCAAGGCCGACCGCCGCAATAACCATGGCCTCGCCCGCCCCGGCCATAGAGGATGATACGGTCTATTTCGCGGGCCAGGGTCAGGATCAGGATGGCCACATCATGGCGTACGAATGGAGCTCGTCCTTGCAGGGCCTGCTTGACGATGGGGTATCGTTCTCCACCGATGGCCTGGTTCCAGGAGACCATATCATCACCTTCCGGGTCCGGGACGATGACGGTTCCTGGTCGGAGGCTGTCACCACCTCGGTGCTGGTGAAGGCCCGGCCGCTCCTGAGCCTGGGCAACGTGGAGCCGGTCCAGGATGATTTCGGTCAGCATCACATCTTCAATGTAACCTACATCGATCCGGAGACGGGGGCGGCTCCCGAGGTCCTGGTGACCATCCTCCATCATGGTTCCGGCACGTTCACCATGAGCGACCCTGAGGCCGACGGCACCTATTCCTACACCGCCACCGACCTGCGCTGGGGCTACCACAACTTCTCATTCCAGGCCACTTCGCCAACGGGGGCCAGGGCCAAGGGCGACACCGGCGCTCACGAGCTCTACGTCAACGCCCTTCCCCGGGCGACCATCCAGACCATCACCCCCTCTCCCGCGACCCAGGGTGCCAACGCCACCCTGACCGGCAGGGGCACCGACCTGGACGGCTCCATCAAGGCCCATCGCTGGAGCTCCGACCTCGATGGCGACCTCGGAGTCTTACCGACCCTCACCCTGGCCAACCTGAGCGTCGGGGAGCATGTGATCTCCCTCAGGGTCCGCGATGACACGGGAGCCTGGAGCCCCGCCGTGGAGAGCCGCCTGATGGTCGAGAAGGGGACAACGCCCCCGCCTCCCGGTAAGCCTTTCCTGACCTCCCCCGAGGTGGTCCAGATCGGGGTGGCGACCTCCACCCTGACCCTGTCGGGCCTGGCCGTGGGATTCCTGGTCTACGGCGAATCGTTCCGCTACCGCTACTGGGCCCTGCTGGCGCCGCTGATGGTGGGACATCGGACCGAGCTGAGCCCCACCGATCCCCTGGCCAACGAGATCCGGGGCCTCATCCGGGGATACCTGCTGGCCCATCCCGGTTCCCACTACAACCTGCTCAAGGATGAGCTGGGCCTGGTCAACGGCACCCTGGCCTACCACCTGCAGGTGCTGGAGCGGGAGGGTCTGGTGACCAGCGAGCGCGAAGGCCGCATGCGCCACTTCTTTGCCATCGGCAAGGGCGTTGACACCAACGGTCATAAGCCCAAGGTCCGCGGTCGCAAGTTCGCCCGCTGGACCGGCGGGGGCTGGCGCCGAGGGACCCCCAACGGCCATCCTCCCAAGCCCGAGGACAATGGTGACAAGGGTGATAAGGATGACACGGGGGACCAGCGCACCCAGGATGTAAAACACGGCAAAGGCGACAAGGGCGCCAAAGATGGCAAGGACACCAAGGATGACGATGATGGGAAAGATGACAAGGGTAAGAAGGACGCCAAGGACGCCAAAGACCCCAAGGATGACAGGAAGACCGCCAGCGCGGTCAAGCCCGTGAAGCGCAATGGGGCCCGGCCGGTGACCAAGGAGCGCTTGCTGGAACTGGTACTGGAGCGGCCGGGCGTCTCCCAGACCGAACTGGCCGAGGCCTTTTCAGTCACCAGCGCCGCGGTGAAATATCACCTCGACGGACTCCTGGCCAAGGAAGAGCTGCGATTCGAGCGAACCGGCAACCGGATGGAGTACTACATTGTGGACAAGGATGAACCCGCGCCGCCGGACGATTAGAGGCTGTTCGTCGCTGACCGAAGTTTGACTCGGGTCCTGGACCCACCCCTTCCGCTAATGGTACTTGACCTTGAAGGCCAGGACCACGGCGGCCAGGACACAGGTGATGGAGTTGGCAGCGATGATGGGCAGGTCGTTGTTCAGGAGGCCGTAGATGAGCCACAGGAAGATGCCGAAGGTGAAGAGGGCGTACATGGGCAGGGAGATGGACCGAGTATCCCTGGAACGGACGGTCTTGACGACCTGGGGCACAAAGGCGATGGTGGTGCAGGCGGCGGCAACGAGGCCCAGCAGAGTGGTGGAGTCCATGGTCATTGCGCCAGAGGATGGCCGGGCAGTTAAACAAGGGGGTCACAGGCAGAGTTGGCTCTTTTCATGAAGGTCCATCTGTTCGTAAACATCCCTGTTCATCCCTGGCAATCCCGGGTCAAGGGGTCAGGTCCGTCATCACTTCCTGTTCCTTGGTTCCAGGTGGTCCTCGATGAACCGGGCCATCTTGACCGGGGTCACACCGCCCCTCAGCCTGCCCAGCTCCTTGCCGTCCCTGTAGGCCGCCAGGGTGGGCACGGCCCTGATGTTGAACCGCTCCCAGCGGGGGTCGTGCTGTTTCGAGACGTCCACCTGCTTCAGGCGGCGGGGGTCGTCGCTGCGCAGCTTGCGAAAGGCCGGGATGACCCGGTGACAGCTCTGGCACCACGAGGCGGTGAAGAGCCGGATGGTGTCCGCCGAGCGGGGCTCGGCCGGGGCGTCCAGAGAGCTGCGGGCCTCTTCCAGGCGGGCCTTGAGGCGGGAGGCGAAGGACATGTTGACGGTGGAAACTGGAGCCGGAGGGTAATAAGATTGCGTGAAGTCGAACTTTGCAGTGTTCCTTCCCCTCGTCCAGGAGAGCTTCACGGTAAACCTTTAATCTCGCCCCGGCCTCCCGCTTCCATCAGGTGATATGAATGCCTGAGGGGCAAAAATCGAGAGCGAGGCTTGCATATGGAACCTAAGAACGACCAGATTGACCGAAAGCACAGCAGAATTCCCAAGGCCTTAGTGGTCCTGGCGGGTGGCATTGCAATGGCGATGCTGGTCATGCTCGCGGGTTCGGCGAGCGGGGGCATGGCTTACGAGGCCTGGCAGAGCCCGAACCTGAACGACGACGATTACGACGAGATCCTGGGACTGGCCGTGGCCGACCAGAACGACGACGGCATCCTGGACATCTGGGCCGGGGCCGACAACGCCACGGTCATCGTCTTCTCGGGTGAGGACCACCAGGTACTGGCCAGGTACAACTTCACCTCCGCCCTTTACGATGTCAACACCCTTCTGCTGGCCGACCTGGACGATGACGATGCTGACGAGCTGATCGTCGGCATGGGCTCGGGAGCCTGGAACGGGGCGGTGGGCATCATCGACCCGGCCACCGGGGACCAGCTCTACCTCAACACCTCTGTGGGCAATGTCATGGCCCTGGCCGCCGCCGACACCGACGGGGACAGCGAGACCGAGCTCATCGTCGGCGGGTCCAGCTTCGACGACCGGGTCTTTGTCTTCGACGGCACCACCCACGCCCGGGAATGGAACACCACCGAGCTGGAGGGCGACATCCCCACATTGCTGGTGGCCGACACCGATGGCGACACGACGGTGGAGGTGTGGGCCGGCATCATCGCCTACGGCGACGAGATCGGCGAGTACGAGGGCCAGCTCCAGGTATTCGATGGCAGTGACGGTTCCCTGCTCTGGAACCGCACCGACCTGGATGAACCGGTGCGCCACATCGAGCTGGTCGGCGACGAGGTCTGGTTCACCACCGGTGAGCTGGGTGACTCCATCGGCGAGATGAATGGCCGCATCCACAGGCTGAAGACCCTTGACCACTCGGAGATCGAGGAGAGCGGCAATCTGGATGAGCGGGGCCATTGCCTGAAGCTGGCCCAGATGGTTGAGGGCGATGAGGCCGAGATCCTGCTGGCCACCTTCGACTCCATCCACATCCTGGACGATGGCTACACCGAGCTGTGGGAGGCCCACTATCTGGGCGAGATCGGCGCCCACAACAGCCTCTGGGTGGGGGACCTGGACGATGACGATGTCCTCGACATAGTCTTCCATTCCACCAAACTGGCCTCCATCACCACGCTCAACGAGGCCAGCTACGTCTGGCACTACATCGTCAAGGACGACCCGCCGACAGCGGTTACCCTGGAGCTCAGGGAGAAGGGCAAGCAGTACATGTTCGTTGACTGGAACATGTCCGAGGAATCTGACTTCGATCGATACGAGGTCCATGTGTCCACCACCGCCTCCTTCACCCCCTCGGCGGCGACATTGGTGGTCGAGATCGACGATGTATGGGACGAATCATACCGCATCGAGAACCTGACCGCCGGGACGACCTACCACGTTATCCTCCAGGTCTGTGATGAGGGCGGACAATGTACCGATTCCAACGAGCTGACGGTGAGGACCGAGGGCGGCGATGGCGGGGACGATGACGACCCCGGGTTCACCGCGGTGTCCCTCCTGGTCGCCATGGTGGTGGTCGGATGGATGACCAGGAAAAGAAGTGAAGTGGGGTAAGGCACACCGGTTCAAGGAACCTCAAACTTCCGGTATTGGCTTGCAGGCACTGGATGCAGGCACTGGCTGGACTATTCGAACCAAGGCCTCCGGTCCAGGGGGATCAAGATATGTTCCAAACTCAGCCACAGGCCACCATCATTGCTCACCGTAGGAGTAGCTTTCTTTAGGGCAACGATGTTCGCCCCGGAAACACCGGAGCGTATCGAGATGGTACAGGCCGATCAGCGGACGTACAACGTGGACCCGGGACAGGTTAGCTCGGCCGTTGTCCAGGCTCTCGAGGCTGGGAACCTGACCGTCACCCACTGGGACCCCGATAGCTGGAGGTTCTCGGTCGCCGCTGGCCAGATGGGCGAACCCTATCATGAGCAGTTCGAGGTGGTCATCGCTTCCGTCCCGGTCCAGGCCCCCGATCAGGTCCCCGGCTCGGCAGGGACCACTGTCCAGATGGTCAGCCGGGGGATGGCTGTCGATGAGGCCATGACCCACCAGATAATCACCTACTTCTTCGGACTGCTGGACAATCACTGCTCGGCCCTCATCTCCCAGCAGGCCCCTTCCGAGCGGGTCCCGAGGACCGGGTTGCCGTCCCATAGGTCATCTGCTCCCCCATCCACAGGAACGGGGGCCAGGGGCAGGCCCGACACCAGAGAGCCGGTGCTCTACGCGGCGGCCAACGGCGCCCTCTGCCTGGGCGCCATCTACATCATCATCCTGAACCCCAATGACGTTCCTGACACCTACACCACCGAGATGGTTATCTTCATGTTGCTGATGGCCGCTCTCCTCTTCGTGGGTGCCGGTCTGGTGAAAATGGGGCTGTATCGCCTGGGGGCGATGGCCATGGCCCTGGGCGGAGGCATCACGCTGATCCTGGCCTTCGGCATACTGGGCCTCAAGGCGGCCTCGATGGCCATGGACCTCCATCGAACACGACATCAGTACGGCTGACACGGAAATGGTCGAGAGGGCAGGGTATCAGGAGGCTTGCCTGACGGACAACGGGGGCTCTGCCTTTGGTCATCAAGTGGGCGTCCTGACGGCCTGAACCGGATCGACTACCAGTCATCGACCTCATCATCAAGGTCCGATGGAGGGGTACCCTGCCGGGGTGGTTGAGGCGCCTGAGGGGCCTGGGGGGCTTGAGGATACGGGGGTGCCTGCTGAGCCTGAGTTCCCATGGGAGGTTGCGGAGGTTGATAGGGTGGCGCGCCCAGGGGAGGCTGGTGTGGTTGAGTCTGCTGTGGATGCTGAGCCTGTTGAGGCTGAGGGGGTGGCTGACCGTAGGCTGGTCCGGGGGCCGTTGGTCCGGTGCCATACCCGGGAACTTGGCCGGGTACCTGACCCGGTACCTGACCTTGCATCTGGTCATGGATTTGACCCTGCATCTGACCGGCCATCGGTCCAGGCCCGTAGCCGGGAGTCCCGGGAGGCGGAGCACTGCCGAACGAGGCCCGGTTGACGACGCTGTCGGTGATGTCCACCTGGGTCTGACCGTGGACCACGTCGCCGTAGACGTTCTGGACCATGGGCTGGGGCCCCGTGGTCTCCGGGGTCCGCCGGATGATGTTCTCCCGGCTGGGATGGAGCATGATGCACTCGTAGATGCCGTCGCGCAGGTCGTTGGAATAGATGCCGGGGGGGATGTTGTGGGCCGCAAGTCCCAGGGAATACTCCGACCGGCCGAAGTCGCGGTTGGCCAGGGCGATGAGGCCATCGGCCAGATATTCCAGGATGGTTATCTCGAACCCCTTCATCTTCTCGGCGTACTCCACGGCCTTCTGGTTGCTCTGGACCCGCAGGGAGCAGCGTATGGCACCCATGTAGGCCAGGATGGTGACCCAGTACTTGGCCGACTTTGTGAGCTTCTTCTCGTTGATGAGCAGTTTCCCGACGAACCAGAAGAGGGCGGAGAAGAGGAAGCCCTGGATGATGGGCGCTATGAGCAGGTAGAGCGTGCCCCAGCCCCAGCCGTACTCCCGGGCCTGACCGATATCGGCCAGCAGGAAGATGAAGTAGCCCAGCAGGAAGGAGTACATCCAGTAGTTGTCCCAGTCGTACTCGCCGGAAGCCTTGGGCGAGGTCTTCATTAGCTCATCGACGTAGATGTCGAGGGCTTCGGTGGGGTCGTTCTGCTCGATGGCCAGAACCTCTTTGTACCGGTCGAAAAGGGACATTGCCAACTCACCTGAAACTCATGTTTCGCCAACCAATTGGTCGTCGGCCCATGGTCCACTACCAGAAAAAGGTATAGCCGATCATGACGATGATGCCCACCAGCCAAAAGGGAATGAAGAAGAAATGGCCTCCCTCCTCCAGGGTGACCAGGTCCCTGGCCTCCTGGGGGCGGCGGATGCCCAGGTCCATGACCAGAAAGATGAGACCCATGATCATCAGTGCGGGATACGGGTCCAGGGTGTTCGACCAGCTCAGGGCCAGGGCTGTTCCAAGACCCAGGGCCGCGATAACGATGCCCCTTGGATTCATCAGGATCATTCTACCACTCCATTGCCAATTGGCTCACCCCATTCGGGGATGATTAATAAAGGATATTCCAGCGGCATGACATTCGGCCGAGGCCCGGCCACTGAATCGATGAATTATCGCTGAGCCAGATGCTCAGTCCCGTTCCCAGGTGACGCCCTGCTGGCCCTGGTACTTCCCCGACCGCTGGGCGTAGAGGGCCTCGGCCTCGCCGGAGAGGCTGACGAAGACGGCCTGGGCGAAGGTCTGGCCGATGGGCACCTCCAGGGGCTGGCGGGAGCCGTTGAAGGCGGCCAGGGTGAGCGTGCCCTCGAAGCCGGCGTCGATGAAGCCGAAAGCGGCTATCACACCTCGGCGGGCCCAGCTCGTGCGCAACCAGAGCATGGCCCCGTGATGGACCCCACCGCTGACGCGCTCCAGGGTGGAGACGGCGAACCTCGTCTGAGGCGGGACGATTGCGGTACTTGTAGTCACACGATGATCGTGACCCGAATCCAGAGCCGCCGCCAGGGTTCCATTAGCCTCCTCCTCCAAGAACGCCGAACCCCTCAATGCCTGCAACTCGGATGCGGGTATGGCGACCTCGGCGATGGTGAGGTCGTAGCCGTTGGGGGTGAGGTTTGCCTCGTTGAAAGGGTCGATGACGATGTCGCCGGAGGCCACCGCGGCCTTGAGGGCCGAGTCGGGGAGGATAGGCATGTCCCGGGATAGGCGAGGATTAATTAGCTTGTGTTGGTGGACGATAGACTATCGCCAATATCCGCTCCTTTTATCGATGATCATCGATATGATGAGATGATATTGAGTTCTGTTATTGTACGTGGTCTCTGTATAAGTTTAATTAACCTAGCCACTCATTTAGGATTGATGAATCGAACATCAGCTACTGGATTAAAAGGTCAAATGTATTATTCTTCACCGACTGGAATATTTCTTTTTAGTCTGCTTGGATTGCTGCTCGGAATGGTTGTTGCAGCTGATGGTGGCTCAAGTGAGTTTGCGAAAGTTGACTGGCAGAGCCCGATGTTCGAGGACTTTAATCATGCTGTTCGAGGGCTGGCGATAGAAGATTATGATCAGGATGGCATTGAGGATATTTGGAGAGGAGAAGAGAACACCTCAATAGCAATCTACTCAGGCAAGGACTACAGTGAGATAGGCAGGATCGAGATCCCTCATCCAATATCATATATCCTATCAATGAACGTCGTGGACATAGACGTAGATGAACATGTAGACGTAGTTCTTTACTACAAGAACCTAACCTATCATAGAGGAATGATGGTCTTGAACACGACCTCGGGAGAGGCAAATTACATCAATGATGACATCGACTACCTGACCGAGGTCCGAGTGGGCAACATCGATGATGATCCAATTTCCGAGATAGTCATCATCGGGGGAGTTCCTGAGTACGGTCTCCATGTGATGGATGGGGTCGAACACACGATGGAATGGAGCTTTCCATTTCATTCTTACAACGATACAGGACTGTCCCTCATCGATGTGACAGATGATGGTATTTTGGAGGTCCTGTTGGGCTATCAAAGCGATGATGAGAACAAAAGCAACGTATACAATTACTTCAATGACACCCATGAACTGATAATCTTCGATGGGTCAGATGGGTCGGTGATCGCTAGGAGATCTGATTTCCAGGAGGAGGTGATGGCCATGGGATATTCAAATGACACTTTATGGGTGGGGACTGGCGTCTTTGGATTCTACCGTCATGGAAGGGTTCATATGATGGATGCCAAGACCCTGGAAGACCTCCATGTGACCGATGATCTCTATCGATACATTTATTCTATCAAACCCCATGACGTGGATAGAGATGGTCTGGTGGATGTGGTGATAGGTTCGGAGCAATCCTTGATGATCTTCAACGAGACACTTGAAAAGAAATACGAGACCCTCAATAGTTACCGCTCAGGTAGGTATGACGAGATGTGGATTGGAGACATCGACCAGGACAACCTCACTGACATCATCGTGAACGTTCACGATGGAAATTTCATGGGTGATGATTTGGGCCAGATATATGTTCTCGAATTGACTGGTGAACCACCTATCAGGCCCAATGCGACTACCATCAACAAGGCAGAAGCTGAAACCTGGAACAGGATCACCCTGGCCTGGAACAGGTCAAATGATGCTGAGTTCCACTCCTATCACATCTATGCTAATCAAGGGCCTGAGTACTCCTATTTGTATTGGCCGGGTGGGAAGGTCATAATAGACCAGAATGAGACCGAATATGTGGTGTTTGGATTGGAGGAGAACACCACCTACCATTGTATGGTCAGGGTCTGGGGTCTTGACGGTCTTTACAACGATTCAGAAACGATCACCATAACGACTCCTGTCAACCTGCCACCCGGAGCAATTGATTCGGTGGAGTTCTTTGATATCGAATCTGGGAATCTACGGATGAAATGGGAACCCAACAACGAACTTGATTTTGATACATATCAAGTGTATCTTTCGGAGTTTTCCAACATCACCCCCTCTCAGGATACCTATTATGGACGTTACAACCATCATGATCTTCGATATGGAGTGAGGATATTGGGACTGGAGCCCAGTACCGAATATTTCTTTATCGTAAGGGTCGAAGATGAAGGTGACCTGTATGCCGATTCATCGGTATTCAACGTCACAACGGCTGAAGAGATGGTTGAGGATGAACCAGAAGACAGTTCAGCAGCTTGTTCTCCTTTACTGATAGTAATGGCTTCAATCACGGTGATATCGATTCTTAAGAAAGGAAGAAGTTATCGTCATTAGGTCAAGGATAGACCATAGCAACTATCCTCTCCAGCCACTCGGCGTCCACCTCGTCGAAGGTCCCCAGCTTCTCGGAATCGATGTCCAGCACGCCGACGATCTGACCCACCGCCTCCCCTAATACCTCGCTACCTGCCTCCTCCTTCAATGCCTCGCCTCCAGCAATTGATGGCTTTCTCAATAGCACGACGATCTCGGAGTTGGAGCGAGCGTCGCAGGCGATGTGGCCGGGGAAGGCGTGGACATCGGGGACGACCACGGTCTCGCCCCGGTCGATGGCAGCCCAGCAGACACCCTGGTGACGTTCCAGGAGCTGGCAGGCGACTGGTCCCTGGTAGGGCCCGACGATGAGGTCTCCGTCCTTGATGAGATAAAAACCGGTCCAGAAATAATCGGGGAGCTTGTGATGCAAAACAGCGACAATGGTTGCCATTCGACTTAGGTCGTCGCCGGGTTTGGCCAGGAGCTCCTCGAGCTGATCCACGATGCGCTGGTAGCGGCCGGCCTTGCCTTTCAGGCGTTCGGGAGGCATGGGGGATGATGGTGGCCCTGTGGATGTGGGAGATGTTGTGTGCTCAGGAGGCATGGTGGGAAATGGGAGACTGGATTACAAAAGGACTTGGCCAGTCGCAGGAGAACACGTTCGAGGGTGGGACGTTCGAGCACCCAATGCCTCCTCCTCTTCGTTATGTGGTGCTCTCTCATAGGTTAGGTCAATGATAATAGGAGAGAAGAGAAAGGAGTGGTGAGGAGGAGATTTGAACTCCTGTGGTCACGATCTGCAGTCGTGTGCATAACCGAGCTCTGCCACCTCACCACACATCCTCATTTGCCTCAACCGGTTAAGAGCTTTTGGTAATTCATGTGGATGTCCTGCATGCATTGGAGGAGGAGGCAAAAGGGACATCCTCATCGACTAAGCTTTGTTGTTAACAGGATGCGATGATCCTGAACAAACTGGTCAGTCCTGATCACTCCTCATCCAGCAGATGCCTTGCCCTGAGGCGGGCCTCCAGCTTGCGGATGATGCCCTCTCTCAGCTCGGTGAGTTCGGCCAGCTGACTGATGGGGGCCGTGGGGTTGTCCAGGCGGCAGTAGAGCACTTTCCGCTCGTCATAGGTGCAGCCCGTCTCGTGGGCCATGTGGGCCACCTCGCCCTGGACCAGTCGCTTCAACTCCAGCAGTTCCTTGTGACGGTTGATGTTGTCGGCCAGGGCCTTCTCCATCTCGTCGCTGACATGGGCGAAGAGGCTGAGCCGGGAGCGGGGGTCCAGCTGTCGGGCCTGGGTCACCGCCACGCGGATGCGCTTCTTCAGCGCCTCGTGGGAGACGGCCTCCGGGGACAGTCCCTCGCCGTCGGCCTTGCCCTTGCCTCCGGCCTCGTCATCGAGCTCCTCGGGCCCGAGGATCTCCATCTCGCCCTCGACGGTCCCGTCCTCGCCCTCCTCGAGCTTGACCTTGATGCGGCCCTTGCCCGGCCTGGGACGCTGGACGCGGACCAGACCCTTGCCGTCCTCGCGGATGAGGGGCAGGCTGGAGTCGCCGGTGAGCCGCACGATGCGCTGTTCGAAGGTGTTGGGACCGACGGCGACGCGGATGGCGAAGCCCGCCCGGGTGGCGTAGAGCTTGCGGGGCGGACCCTGGGGTGAGGGCTCGGAGCGGGAGCCCACCAGGCCGGCCTTCTCCAGCAGGTTGAGATGCTTCATGATGCCGGTGGGCGAGATGCCCAGCTCCCGGGCCAGTTGCAGGGGATAGAGCTCCTCTCTGGCCAGCAGTTCCAGCAGGCGGCGGCGGATGGGATTCTCCAGGAGGAAGAAGTAGGTGTCGATATCGGGTTCAGCCATGGGATCATCACAGGGCCAGTAGTAAACTATTGGTTTACTACCTTTATATACTTGTGGGTGAAGCGGGCTTTGCCCTTAAATACATCAGAGGGTTGATTTTAGGGTCAAGCGAATTGTGACGACACGAATTTAGGGGCAGATGGTAATTTCATTTTTATAAATCTCGTTGCTTGTTCATTCTGGCAATGCCAGTTCCTGGCTTGATAACATCAATTCCATAGGTCCCTTTGAT
>CAYLMJ010000035.1:0-22456 GCA_964384995.1 uncultured archaeon
TTCATCTTAAGCCTTGTGGAGAGTTGGATGGAACAGACCGGTACGTCCGGCATCGATCAGGAACCGATCAGGAACCCATGATGGTCCCAAGAGGACCTGAGCCACCCTGGTCAATGCACCCCGGCATCGGCTCAGCGATAGTTCAGTGAAAGTTCAGCGATAGAGTTCCTGGCGAATCCTGGGGATGAACGCCATCAACACCGCCTGCTCGGTCAGGCTCCGCCGACGAAGAAGGTCCCGGGTGAGATGGCCGATGGCGCCACCCTTCTGGCCGATATCCTGGATCCCGGTCAATTGGGTCATGGCCTCTCCCACTGTCTGTCCCGAATCCACGGCCTCGATGACCGAGGGCGGGTAAGCGAACCCGGAGCCGTGGCCCAGGGTCACCCGGCCGGTCCGGTCCACCACGGCGCAGTACTGGACGTCCATCCATTGGTCCTCGTGAGGCGAGGGCAACAGGCCGGCCTCGATGCCCACGCCCAGATCATGTTCCACCCCATCTTCCTCTTTCTCATTCTCATCCACCTCTCCCAGGGCCGCCCGGGCCCGGTTGATGGCACCGGTGACGGTCTCATCCACTCCCCGGGGCTGTTCGGCCACGCCCGAATCCACCGGGCAGGAATAGCAATCCACATACTCGTACAGCTGCTCGCAGATCCGCCTGACCGCCTCCACCTTGACCCGATTGGCCGAACCGATGGCGACGCGCAGGGTCCTGAGCATGCGGCCCTCAGGGTCGATCTCACCCTCAACCACCCGGGTGGAGGAGATGGGTCGGCCATCCTGGGCCAGACGATGGGGGACCACCACGATGTCTAGCTGACTCAGGCCATCGCCCTTGCGCTCCCGGTTCAGCCTCATGGCGGTGGTCCTGGTGGCTTCGGAGACCACGATGGTATCGTACTCGCCATGGCGGGCCGGACCGTAGTCGTCATCGATGGGCTCGATGGTGACCCGAGTGTCGGCGTGATGCTGTCCCATGTGCTCCATCAGAGTACCTTTCCGCCGGTCAAAGGGGGTCACCCTGCGCTCCCTGCGGCCATTGGCGAAGGCATCGGTGCAGAGGCCGATGAGCACATTCTGGCCCAAACTCGCCGCCCGAGCCAGCAGGTCCATGTGCCCCCGGTGCAGGACATCGAAGGCACCACCCAGGCAGACCCGTTGGGAACCTGCTGAGCTTGACGAACCGCGGTTCACATCCCCAGTACCTGACTCATCGATAGGGCTCAACCCCTCACCTCCCTTTCGCCACTGATGTTGCCTCGCTGGGAGATCTGGGCAAGGTCCTGCTCTACCATTGACCTGGTGATGGCCTCGCCGTTCAAGGCCCTTTGCCTTACCCGCTCCAGAAGTGCGTCAAGGCCATCCTCCCGGTATTCCAGGCCTGCGTTCCGCAAGTACTGTTCCAACGTCGCCCGGTTGGTGTGCTTGCCCAGGGCCAAAGCCCGCTCCATGCCAGCCAGCTCGGGGGGATAGGGCTCGTAGCTTGCCGGTTCGCGGGCCACAGCCGCGCCATGGAGGCCCGATTCGTGGGTGAAGGCGTTGGCGCCCACCACTGGCTTGTGGGGTTGAAGGGCGACGCCGGCCATCTCGCAGGCCAGCTCGGCCAAGCCCCTGAGCCGGGTGGTGTCCAGGCCGGTGGGCAGTCCCAGGAGTTGCTCGCAGGCCATGGCGAACTCCTCCAGGGGGACGTTGCCTCCCCGCTCACCCAGACCTGCCAAGGTGGTGGCCACCCAGCTGGCTCCCGCCTCCACCGCCGCCAGGGCATTGGCCGTGGCCAGACCGAGGTCGTTGTGGCAGTGGACCGATACCGGCAGTTGGGGGAACCACTGGTGGACCAGGCCCACCAGGTAGGCCAGGCCTCCGGGCGTGGCGATACCCACGGTGTCGGTGAGGCCCAGCCGCTGTACCCCTGCCTCGGCGGCCGCGGTGAAGAGACGACGCAGACGGTCTGGCGGCGTACGGGTGGAATCCTCTACCGAGTAGGAGACCCACATGCCGGTCTCCAATGCCGCCTCCACGGCCTGGGTTACCTCCAGGGGCTGGGTGTCGGGGTCCAATCCCTTGACCTTTAGCTGGACCTCGGACCCAGGGCTGAACAGCAGGACCCCGTGAGCCCCGGTGTCGGCGGCGGCCTGGATGTCCCTGGCGCGGCACCGGGCCAGCACCAGCACCCTGGTCTCGGGATGGCTGTCGGCCAGGGCCCGCACCACACCTTCCACGGCCTCCCGGTCCCCGGCCACCAGGGGATAACCTGCCTCGATCCACTTGACACCAGCATCGGCCAGGGCCCGGGCCAGCTCCACCTTCTGTGCGGTGGTGAAGACCACGCCCGGCATCTGCTCGCCGTCCCGCAGGGTGGTGTCGTAGATCACCAGCTCCGTGGTGCCTCCCTCCCGGTTGTGAGCGATGGGGCTGTTGTAGGGTGAGGTGGGCCAGTTCACGAGATACCATTAGCCTGGGCGGCTTAAGGATGGCGGGAGTGACCAGGTAGGAGCTGAGCATGGGCCTTGCCGTTGGTCCTATCGGTCGGTCCATTTACGCCACCCAGCACCCTATGGGATCGAACCGTTCAACCCACAACCTATAACATCCCGGCCCGCCTCCAAGTCCATGGCCGACAAGGGTCTGATGTGCAAGGACTGCCCCCAGTGGTACGGCGGTGAGGACCACGGCCTGGGCCCCTGCCGGTTGAAGCGGGCCCGCAAGGCGGGGCGGTACATCACCTTCGGCCACCATCCCTGCGATGAGGAGTGAGAGGACTTGACCCCGGACAGCGGAACCGTTCATTCCATCTTTCCTCTCTCCGCCGAACTCCTTCCCTGGGCCCTGGAGCTGACCAACAGTGAGGGCTGGGACTACCGCCTGGGCGACCTTGAGATGCTCTGCGAGCTGGAACCCGCAGGCAACCTGGTGGCATGCGATGAACAGGACCATCCGGTGGGCTATCTCACGGCCCTGGCCTTCCCGCCCCTGGGGCTCATCGGCAACGTGGCCACGGTTCCCGAGGTGCGCAAGAGGGGTGTGGCAACAGCCCTCATGGAGGCGGCCCTGACCTATCTCGAGGGGCTTGGCTGCACCACTCAGCGCCTCTTCTCCTACACCCACACCATGGGCGTGTACCATCGCCTGGGCTTTGAGGCCACCGGCGTGACCACCACCCTGCAGGGCCTCGTGCCCAAACTCGGAACCGAAACGGGACCGGTACCCTACGATGACGGGATGCTGGCCGAGTTGCAGGAGTTCGACCTGAACACGGTGAAGTATGACCGAGGCCGCTTGCTGGAGCGTCTGCTGGATGCGTGCGGCCCCATGACCCTGGTGAGCCTCGATGGCCGGGGAGCGCTGGACGGTTACCTCATAGCCGGCGGCTCTCCCGGGCCGGGGGTCCAGGTGGCTTACGAGGTGGGGCCCTGGGTGGTCGCCTCCGGCTGTGGCAACTGGCGGGCCCTGCTGGAGAACACCCTCGCTGGCCTTGAGCCGAAGGCCAAGGTGGAGCTGTCCACGGTGGCCGACAACCAGCGGGTGATGGACCTCTGCGCCGGTCTGGGCATCGGCCCCTGCTACTCCACCATCGACATGGTTCGGGGCCAGTCGCGGGAACTGCCCGAACAAAACGTTTTAGCCCGGGCCGGGCTGGTCAAGGGCTGAGCATCGTGGCAGAGGCACAATCGGCAGATCCTGGTCTGAAACTCTTCAACACCGCCACCGGCGGGGTCGAGCCCTTCCGGCCCCGGAACGACCCAGTGGGCATGTTCATCTGCGGACCCACCACCTACGCCCCGGCCCACCTGGGTCACGCCAAGTCCTACCTGACCTTCGACGTGCTGCGTCGCTGGCTGGAGCACATAGGCCATGACGTGAGGCAGGTGCGCAACCTCACCGACGTGGCCGACGAGACCGCCTTTCACGCCCAGCGCAACGGCGAGACAGAGTCCGAGCTCACGCGTCGCTTCGCGGCCGAGTTCACCACCCAGATGGAGGCCCTGGGCAACCTGCCGCCCCATGTGGAGGTGGCCGCCTCCACCGTCGTGGACCGGACCGCCCGGGTGACCACGGACTTGCTGGAGCGGGGCGCGGCCTACGGCACCGGCGAGGGGGCGGTCTATCTGAGGGCCGGCCCGGGTGACTTCGGTGAACTGTTGGGGGCCGAGCTGGAAGAGGTGACCGTCCAGGAGCCCGGTGGATTTGCACCCCTGGGGGGCAAGCTCGACCCCCATGACTTCCTGCTGTGGGGCCCGGCCCCCGAGGGCTGGCGGGCCTGGGACTCGCCCCTGGGTCCGGGACGGCCCGGCTGGCACACCGAGTGCTATATCATCGCCTCATCCCAACTGGGCCTGCCCCTGGACCTCCACGGCGGCGGGATGGACCTGCTCTACCCCCATCACGAATCTGAACAGCTGCTGGCCCGTCATCTTCAGGATACCGATTACGCCCACCATTGGATGCACCACGGGCTCATCTTCGACGAGGGCGGCAAGCTCTCCAAATCAAGAGGCAGGCACACCACCCTGGCCGAGATATTCGAGGGCTGTCCTCCCCACGCCCTGCGCTTCTTCCTGCTCCAGGACCACTACCGCCAGCCCACCTACTTCGATCCCGACCGGCTGGAGGAGGCCTGCGCCGAGGGCCAGAGGCTGGGCCTCACCGCCCGCGAGGTGCTGACCCGCTGTCCCGAACCCTCCCCCGATGCCATGGGCCAGGACGATGAGATCGGGGCCCTGGCCACCCGTTTCAACTCAGCCATGAACGACGACCTGCGCACCGACCTGGCGGTGGAGGTGCTAAGGGAGCTGGACCGGCTAGCCACCGAGGCCCTGGCCGAAGAGGACCCAGATTTCATCGAGGCGGCCGCGGCCCTCTATCGCTGTTTCCAGGAAGTGCTGGGCCTCTTCCCCGACACCATGGAACTGGAGGTAGAAGTAGAATGAATCCACCGAGCGAGGAAGAAACGACAAGGATCGAACCGTTGATCGAGCAGATAAAGGTGGGAGGGGACAACTTCGCCTACCTCATCGGCTGTCCCGAGACCCGCAGGGCGGCCCTTGTGGACCCGGCTTTCGAGACCTCGCGCCTCCTTGCCTGCGTCAGGGACCTGGGACTGGAGCTGGAACATATTTTTGTCACCCACGGCCATTTCGATCACATCGGTGGCAATTCAGCCATCAGGACCGAGACCGGGGCCAAGGTGGTGGCCCACACCTCGGCGCGCTACGAGGTAGACCTGTCGGTGGACCATGGAGAGACCGTCATGGTGGGCCATGTGCCGGTGGAGTGCCTGCACACCCCGGGCCATCTCTACGACAGCCTCTGCTTTGTTGTTGCCGGCAGGGCCATCATGACCGGCGACACCCTGTTCGTGGGGGAGTGCGGCCGCACCGATCTGCCAGGGGCCGACCCCCGGGCCCTCCATCACTCCTTCTTCTCCATCCTGGTGAACCTGCCCGACCATCTGGTGGTCTACCCGGGGCATGATTACGGCCCCCGCCCCACCTCCACCTTGGGCGAGGAGAAGCGCACAAACTACACCCTTGAGCCTCGTGAGGTTGAGGACTTCGTGCGCTTCATGGCCGAGCCGTAGTGGCATTGCATTGGGTTCCGAGCCTGAGCCGGTAAGTGTTTGAAATTAGATATGGCAGGATGGTTCCAGCATCGCCAGTCTCAGTTATCCTTCTGCAGTTCTAACCAGGCGGACTTGAACTCCCGTACATCTTCGGGAGCGGTCAGCACCACCCGCTTGCGCACCAGGAGGCCCCGCCAATCGGTGGCCACGATGAGGGTCCTGGGGAGTTCCTCGCTGGTCTCGACGCCGGCCAATCGGTCCCCGGCCAACCGGGTGCCATCCAGCCACAGGGCGCCATCGGCCAGCAGGGCCACGGTGCGGGGCCAGGCCAGGTAGATAACTACAAGTAACAACAGGACCATATCCAGTCCGATAACCGCCGGTGCCAGCTCCGCGGCCAGGTCCATCATCAACACCACCACCACGGTCAGGGGAAAGAGGAATGTATTGATGCCATGACGGTACAGCTCGTCGGCAGGCTGAGTGCGGGTCTGCCAGCGAGGCTTTGAGGTCTCAGAGGTTGAGGGTCGCCGCCAAGGGGGAGGCCTCAGCAGGAGCCAAACATCGTAGGCCAGCACGGCCAGGAAGGCCAGCTTCAGCAGGGTGGCGGCGGTCTGGTGGTCCGGTTCCATCATCGGTTCGCTCGTTTCAGGTCAATGGAGGGCCTCTATTTGGCTTTGGCAGTTGGCCCTTTCCGTTGGTTTTGCCCGTTGGCTTTGACTTTAGGCTTGGGCGCCGGGTCAGGGATGCCTCATGGGACTGGCTCGCGAGGAGGCATCATGGGTGATGGCCTGCAAGCAGGTTAGAACGATTCCATTCCCTGGCGTTCCCAGTAAAGGCCGCTCTCCCGGTATTCTGTGGTGACCACGACCTCGTAGGGCACGTTGTTTCCGTCGTCGTTGGAGCCTGTGCCCACCCACAGGTGGCCATGCTCGCGGATGCCGTCATCGTCCAGGTCCAGGATCAGGGTCTCGACACAGTCGCTCTCGCCGGGTCCCTGCTCGTAGTAGTTGAACACCGCGCCCCGGCCCTCGTTCTCATCCTGGCCATCGTCTGGCACACCAGAGGGGAAGAAGGTGTAGCCGGCGAAGAGGTCGGCGGTGGCACCGGTGTTGTTCCAGTAGATGGTGATGTTGAGCTTCTCCATCTCGGTGGTGATGTTGAGGGGCTGGTAGTCCACGAAGTTCCCGTCGCCCGAGCCGTTCCAGTTGAGGTCCACCCGCTTGGCGTCCAGCCGCAGTCCGGTGTCGTCGGAGACATCATTGATGAGCTTCAGGCTGACCTTGAGGGCCTTCTCGGCGTGGGGTACCCCGGCCACGTAGCGACCCTGATGGTAGAGGTCGATGGCGGTCTTGATGCCCTCCTCGATGTCGTCCACCTCGTCCTGGTACTTGCGGGGTATCTTCTCCAGTCCGTCCGCCAGCCACATCTCGTAGGCGATGTCCAGGTTGCGACGGCCATCGTTGGTGTTCTCCATGATATGGCCCCTAGCCAGATGCTCGATGTCCAGGCCGTCGAAGGCGTAGGTGTGGGTGCGATAGGACATGAGAGTGGCCGACTGGTCCCAGAGCCAGTGCAGGCCCGACTCGTAGTGGCCATCGGCAAAGCGGATCATGCCGTCGTGGGGATGGTGCAGACCGAAGAAATGGCCAGCCTCGTGGGCCGCCACACTGGTCCAGGGGAAGACGCCGGCTCCCGGAGTGGTGGGGTTGTCCTCGGCCCGGCGATGGCCCTCGTTGTTCACCTGGAAGATGCCCCAGGGCTTGCGGTCGGGTCCGTACATGGCCACCCCCTGAGGGGCGACGGGGGCCGCCACCGAGTAGACGCTGTCCTCGAACTGGATGAAGATGGCCATGATCTGGAAGGCGTCCTCGGGACCCAGGTAGTACATCTCACGATTGGTCTCGACATGCTTGATGAGCACCTCCACCTCGCAGGTCTGCTGGGCCTCGTTCTTGCAATCCTCGATGGCGTCGTAGAAGCCGGGGTCGTCACCGTACTCGTAGTGGAAGTGGACCTCGCCGTTGACGGTGGCCCAGGGGAAGCCCACCCGGATGCGGTCCAGCACCTCCTCCATGTCCAGGGCGGTCTGCTCGTCCTGGGTGGCCGGAGCCTCCTCGTAGTAGACGAAGGCGTTGAGGTAGTACTCGGGGGCGTAGGTGGGATGGTAGATGTAGGAGGGGGAGAAGCGGAAGTTCAGGGCGTAGTGGAAGTCCCGGGCGATGTTGTGGTTGAACTGGTCGACGTCGATGCAGTAGATGGAAGTGAGGGAGCTGCAGCCCACGTCCCAGATGGGCGGGTCGTCCTCGGCCGAGCCCCACAGGTTGTCGTCATCTACCACCTCGTAGAAGTTGGGCGCCGCCCCCACGTCCAGCCAGAGGAAGTCGTAGGTGCCGCCCCAGGCCCGCATGGTGTGGATGCCCCGGCGCTCCCAGTCGGCCTCGTAGAACTTGTAGTAGTGGTACTCCTCCACCGGGAGCACGTTGCCGAACTCGGAGGCCATGCGGGTCCAGGAGTCGATTAGGAAGAAGGTGTAGGAGTTGACCCCGAACTCCAGGCCGAACCGGGCCTTGTTGGCCTCGATCCAGTCCTCCAGCTGGACGGCGTCGATGAGCTGGACGTTGCCGCCGATGTCGGCCAGCCGGTAGTGGTCGCCGTGGATCCCGGCCTTCAGCGGGTCCTGGTCGTAGTCCCGCAGGTAGAGATGGTTCTCCTCGTCGAACCAGACCACCCCCTCGTCGCCCAGGTCGTAGTATTCGGAGAAGTCGTTGGCCTGCTGGAAGAGCTCCAGGGCGAACTCATCGGAGGCCTTGTGGAAATCGTAGTTGTAATTGAACTTCTGATATTCCTGCTGGACGAGGGGGAAGCCCGGCAGTCCCGAACGCAGGGTATCGTAGGGCTCGTACTCGGTGGCCACCCGGTCCAGGATGTACGACGGGTCGAAGACCCCCTCCTCGAAGCCCACCGTCACGAAGTGGATGTTCATATCGTGCTCGATCCTCTCCGGCGCCCGGATGGCGTGGACCGGTATCTCCTCCTCCGAGAGGAAGTTGTAGGCGATGGCCGCCATCAGGATCAGGATGACGATGGCGATGGCGATGAGCCACTCGATGTTCAATCGCTGGTAGATGCCGGACAGGGGCGCCATGCGGGACCTGGAACCGCCCGCTTCGGGTTCGGGCTCGGCGGGCAGGGGTACCGATTCGGCCTCCAGAGGCTCGGCCTCCAGGGGCGCGTCGGGGTCGGGGGTCATTGTCCGATGCAGGCCCACTGCAAATTATAAAACTTTTCGCACTAAACGCAGAGGCCGCCTCCTTTTTGGCCACCGGGACCCTGACCGCCCGATGAACATCCGTTCCGACCTGACCGAGCTCATCGGCCACACACCCATGGTCTACCTGGACCGCTACGCAGGCGATGTGGGGGGCAGGCTCGCCGCCAAGCTGGAGCTGTTCAACCCGTTCAGCATCAAGGACCGTCCCGTACGCTACATGCTCGAGGGCGCCAGGCAGGAGGGGCTCATCGACAGCGACACCACCATCGTGGAGGCCACCTCGGGCAACACCGGCATGGCCCTGGCCTTTCTCTGCAAGCTCCAAGGTTACAAGCTCATCCTCTGCATGTCGGAGATCCAGTCCGAGGAGCGCAAGCGCATCCTGGCGGCCCTGGGAGCCAGGCTGGAGCTCACCCCGGCGGCCAAGGGGACCCTGGGGTCCAAGGAGCGAGCCCTGGAGCTGTGCGAGCGGATCGACAACTCCTATTACATCGAACAGCACGCCAATCCCCACAACGCCAGGGCCCATCAGGAGACCACCGGACCCGAGATCTGGGAGGACACCGATGGTCAGGTGGACCTATTCGTTGCGGGACTGGGCACCACCGGCACCCTCATGGGCGTTGCCCGGGCCATCAAGCCCAAGAAGCCCGACCTGCAGATAGTTGGCGTGGAGCCCGAGACCGCGGCCATGATCCTGCGCGGCGAGTTTACCCCTCATCGCCAGGCGGGGGTGAGCCCCGGCTTCATCCCCAAACTGCTGGACCGGAGCCTGCTGGACGAGATAGTCACCGTCACCGAGGAGGACTCCTTTGCCTCCTGCCGGGAGCTGGCCGAGATGGAGGGACTCTTTTGCGGCATCACCTCGGGCATGACCGCCTGGGCCGCCCGGGAGCTGGCCCGAAGACCCGAGAACGAGGGCAAGCTCATCGTGCCCATGTTCGCCGACACCGGCCAGCGCTACCTCAGCGTCGAGGGCCTGTACTGAGCCAAAATACTGAACCGGAAACCTGACCCGGTCAGCTAATCCTTGCGCCGGCTTCCAACCAGCAGGGCCAGACCACCCAGCACACCCACGGAGGCAAGCAGGGGCAGACCGGGGCTGTCGTCACCATCGTCATCCCCATCGCCGCCATTGTTCGGGTCCGGGTCCGGGTCCGGGTCGGCCGTCTTCTCCACCATCAGGGTCTGCTCATCCACGTCGTTGACCGTGTTCTCGTCCCAGGGGTGGCTCAGGGTGACCCTCAGAGTGTAGTTGCCCTCCTGGCCCCCTGGCCAGGTATATGAGCTTGTGATGTTGGAACCAGGGTCCAGAGCTGTGAGGTTCACCTGGTGGGTCCAGACCACCGTCCCGTTGATCAGTGCCTCCAGCGTTAGCATGGCGTCCTGCAGGGAAATGGTGCCCAGGTTCTCCACGGTCACGTTGAAGCTAGCGGATGTGTTCACATCGACCTTTGCGGGCACCTCCTCCAGGCTGACAGCTCCATCGGTAACATTGGCGATGACCGAGATGTTGCCGACCGTGAACTCGTTGTTGGCCATGTTGGCATCGGAGAAATCGGTGCTGACCTCGATGCGATGGGTGCCGGGCGCCTCCCAAAGAATGGTCCAGGTCAGGGTGACGTTCTCCCCGGAGAGCAGTTGGGCGATGGTGTCGTTGTCCGACCAGACCAGGGTAGACGAGCGGAACAGAGAGACCTCCACTACCACGTCGCTCACATCCTCGGTGCCTGGGTTGTCGACCAGCACGCCGAACGTGGCGTTCTCGCCCTCCATGCCCTCTGAGGGGGCATCGATGATCATGACGGTTATGTCCAGGTAGACCTCGGCCACGCTGACATCGCCTTCGAGCCTGTCGTTGGAGTCCTCGGCGTCCTCGGGATGGTCCACCGTCACTTCCAGGGTGTAATCGCCCTCGGGTCCTCCGGTCCACTGGCCGTTGACCTGGGTCTCCTCGATGGCATGAAGTTCGCTCACCACGTAGGTGTCGTTCCACACCTCGGTATCTTCGAGCTTCATCGTGGCCACGATATCGATGTCGGCCAGATCCTCGTTGCCCTCGTTGACGACCGTCAGCGAGAAGTACACCGCCTCATCCTCCCCGGCGTTGCCCGGAAGGTCCAGGTCCTTCAAGCCCACGTCCACGACGCTGGGGGGCACCTTCACCACCAGTCGGTTCCATTTGTCGGAGGAGCTGGCGCTGCCGTCGCCGTTGACGCTGTTGACCTGGAGGGTGAAGGTGACATTGCCCTGGGTGGTGTCAGGGGCGGTCCAGTCGGCCTCCCAGGCCCGCTGGTCGTTGCCCGCTGATGTATGGGTCAGGGAGCCATCGCTCTTGCTCTGGACTGTGTTGTCACCGCTCCTGGGGGCCAGGGTGCCGCCGCTGGCCTTCAGGTTGAAACCGCCGTGGTTTGAGCCGCCTGCCGCCGGGCCCCCGGTGAAATTGAGGTAAACTCGGTAGGTCGTGTCGGGCCGATATCGCTGGGGAAGGCCTTCCAGGGTCGGGATCACCTGCGAGTCAGAGGAGCCATCGTGGCAGGTGCAGCCGTTGCTGGAATCGGAGTTGCTGATGCCGCCGGAGCGGGCCTCGTTGAGGGGCGTCAGGACCACCAGCGCCGCCAGGCCCAGGAAGAGGGCCAGGGCCATGAGCTTCGTGCGGTCGGGTCTCGTTGGTTCAGCCATGGGACCACCAGCTCCTACCACGGTTCATTTGATTTAATCCTTGGTTTGAAACGATGCCGTTTGCACCTGTTGCAAAAAGGGGTGAGGGGCCTTTGCCCTATCCTGCCCTTGCCTTGCCTGATAGGTGAACCACTCTCCGGCCTTTGCCCTGAGCTTGGCCCTGGGGCAGGAACCCTGTGGAGATGCTTAGACGCGGGAGACCGAGATGATCTGCTGGGGCTGGCGGGGGCGGTCGTTGCCGTCGACCTTGGTGGCCTCGATGGACTGGACCACGTTCATGCCGTCGGTGACCTCGCCGAAGATGGCGTGCTTGCCGTCCAGCCAGGGGGTGGGGACGGTGGTGAGGAAGAACTGGCTCCCTCCGGTGTTGGGCCCGGCGTTGGCCATCGACAGCAGGCCCGGCCGGTCGTGGCGCAGGCCCGGACCGAACTCGTCCTTGATCTTCCAGCCCGGACCGCCCATGCCCGCCTGCCGGCTTCCGGGGTCCTTGGAATGGGGACAGCCGCC
The DNA here is from genome assembly GCA_964384995.1 of uncultured archaeon. Lineage (GTDB taxonomy): Archaea > Thermoplasmatota > Poseidoniia > MGIII > CAYLMJ01 > CAYLMJ01. Next base: position 12,027 of record CAYLMJ010000035.1, read on the forward strand.
CTGGAGCATGAACTGCTTGATGACCCGATGGAAGTGCAGGCCGTTGTAGAAGCCCTGATCGGTGAGCTTGAGGAAGTTGGCCACGGTCTTGGGAGCCTTGTCGTCGTAGAGGCGAATGGAGATGTCGCCGGCCGAGGTCTTCATGAGAACGTCGGTCATGATATCACTGACCCGCCCCAGCCCCGGGGGCTTATTAATCTTAACTTCGCCCGATGGAACAGGCCTCTCTCCTGACCCCATGAACATATGGCGTCCGGACCCCACCGAAATCCATTCGTCCAACAAGTTGATACCGATGTTTATAGGCGGCAACGATTCCAGTCGTGATATTCATGACGACCTCCTGGTTGAAACTCTCCTGGCTGGCCTGCCTGAGCCTTGTGCTGATCACCTCCGCCCTCACCGGATGCGTGGATGAGGATGACGACGAGGTGGACAAGGTGGCCCTCAAAGCGGCCGCCGAGCTGGTGGCCAATAACCTGCGCCTGACCGTCACCAACGACATGGGCGAGGTCCAGACCGATGTCATGGCCCTGGCGGCGTTCGATTCGCTCAAGAGCGTGCTCAACAGTCCCAACGACACCAACAACCAGACGGCCAATGACCACCTGGAGGCCTACAACACCCTGAAGGGTACCTCGGTGTGCTACCTGATGAACGCCACCGGTGTCACCGTGGCCTCCTCCAACTGGAACACCACCTCCAGCTTTGTGGGTCGCAACTACTCCTTCCGCCCCTACTTCACCCAGGCCATGGGCGACCAGGCCGGCGAGTACTTCGCCGTGGGGGTGACCACCGGAGTGCGGGGCTACTACGCCAGCTACCCGGTGAAGGACAACGCCACGGTCATCGGCGTGGCCATCATCAAGCAGGAGCTGGACTACCTGGAGGCCGAGCTGGCCGATCAGGTCTACGCGTTCATGGTCAACCCCGAGGGCATCATCTTCCTCTCCAGCGACGACACCCTGACACTCCAGAGCCTGGGCCCCCTCACCACCCAGGTCGCCGATGACCTGGTCGCCTCCAAGCAGTTCGGCAACGGCCCCTTCACCGCCTTCCTGGACAAGACCGTGGCCGACGGTGACGAGGTGACCCACGACAGCCAGGATTATCTGGTGACCATCGTGGAAATGAACACCCAGGGCTGGGACATCGTCATCCTGAGCAAGATCTGAACGGAGGATTCCAGGACTTCCGCGTTTGCGAACGGCACCGTCGTTCAATCCGCTTCCCTCTCTGCTTCCTGCCCGCATCCTCCCACGACCGATAGCCTCCTGGCTGTTGCTCGTTGGCTTGATAGTTGATGGGCTGTCGCGAGCCTTAATCCGGTTTAGATTCCGCAACACCGTAATCGGCCTGGAACTGTCCACCACAGCCGCCGCAGGTCATCAGGAACGACTGGGACGAAGGCACTGTCAACTGGGCGTTGCAAAAGGGACAGACAACGAATATTGGCGCGGTTTCGAGGGACGGCTCTTGTGCAGTTCCTCCATCCTGGAGCCATCCTGCTCCCTCAACTGGGGAACGGTGGCTGTACATCAGCAGTCCTCCGATGGCTGCGACGCCTATCCCCAGTCCGATGATGACAACCACCAGAACGGTAGATGAATCATCATCCGGATCTTTGAGGCTGATCTGGAAGCCAGCCTCCTCTGTCTCGGGATCGATGTATTCATTGTTGGAATCGTCCAGCTCATCGTAATCTTTACCTCCGTCGAAATCAAGTTCGAATCGGAGATCGACCTGGGACCTATCGGGTGTGTTCCATTTCCTCTTGACCTCGAACAGCTCATCGTCACTGGCGTCAATGGCCTTGGTGATGCTGATCTCTTCAGACCAGCCAGCCCCATCATCGATCAGGAGCTTCAAAACACCCATACCCGTGGTCCAATCTGCAGAACCGATGTTCTCGATGGTCACCTTGATGGTCACGCTGTCCCCGTCACGCTCCGGTTGAATGGGCACCATCTGGACCTCTTTGATGATGAAATCGGGCCAGATGAGAAACTCCACGGTAACGTCCTCTCCGGCGACCTCTTGTTTGAACTTGGCTCCTCCCGCCGGGAATTCGTTGTTGTTGTAGCGGTCCAACTCGTCGATAAATCGGCTTACGACCTCGTCACAATCTGGATCGTTGCTCTCACCGATATCGTTGCATTTGGGATTCACTTCGGCCCTGAAACCGGTCCATTCCCCGACCTGGGCCTCCCATTTGAAACGCACGGTTTTCTCATCAAAGGCGGCAACGTCGAACACAAGGTAGTCTTTGTTGCTTCGCTCCCGTAGCATCTGATCTGGTGGACCATTGTCGTTCCAGATGTATAGTCGAGCGCCGTCGACCTCGCCATCACCGATGTTCTTTACGGTCACCGTGAAGGTCACCACATCATCGACGTTGGGAGCCTTGGTGATATACTTGTTGTCCACTCGCATGTGGGTAATGGCCAGATCGGGATAGACTGGCAGTATCTCGACGCTCAGGACCTGCAGGTCTGAATCGGAACCATCGCCGGTGATGGCTTTGATGGTAATGTTGTACTGCCCTTTGTCCAGGGTAGCCCGTTCCTCGGTGCTGGCTGCCCTTTGGCTGGGCAGGGTCACGTTGACCTCCACCTTCTTTGTCTGTGAGACCTCGAGAGTGATGCTGTGGCTCTGGGTCCCGGAGGCATTGAAGGTACCCCATTCATGGTCATCCTCCATGATGTTCAGCGTGATGGTGTCGGTCTCGTCGCCGGTGTTATTGATGTTCAGAACAAAGATGACAGTATCTCCGGGCAGGACCTCGCCGGTGGAATCATCGGTGGTTATCATCACTCCCGACTCGCCCATGGCGGGAGGGGCATGCAACAGCAAGGCCAGCAGGCTCAGAAGCAGTATGCCCAATGCCCCGAATCCGACCTTATGCATCCAGTATGAGGGCCAAAGCCCTTTGAAAAGTTTCATGCCCACAGGTTCCAGCTCCAGGGATTGAGAACTGGCCCAATAATATATAGATTCCATCAAAAGAGGGCCAGATATCCGGTTCTACCATGCTATATGAGTGGCCTGCACCAAATTATCCTGATGCAAATGTAACAGCCTCTGCCAAGGTGGCCCGTGTACATCACCGCTGGACCCATGTACGACTGCGATGCCGCCGAACCTGCTGACAATGGCTATCTGACCGTTCATTGAGCAGAGTTATCTGCAGGTTCTGTTGAGGCGGATGGCTCTTCATCCGTGGTCTCACCTGCGGTCTCGGTGGTTTCGATGGGCATCTCGGCCTCATCGGTCAATTGACCGCAGGCCGGGCAGGCCATCTTCTGACCTTCAGGTCCTGGTTCATTGAAGCTGCCGCAGGCTGAACAGGAGATCTCATTCTCAGAGCCATCGACCGGCTCATCCTTCGGCTCTTCGACCACAGCCTCCACCGTGGTGGTGGCAGTTGTTGTAGCTGGGGAAGTTGTGACAGCTGGGGCAGTTGAGGTAGTTGAGGCAGTTGGGGTGGCTGGAACAGTTGGGGTAGTTGGGGCGATGCTCTTGCTTGGCTCCTTGTCCTCAGCCACCGGGACCACGGCTCCAGGGGCAACCTGGGATGGTCCTTCACCCTCCGATGGCGCGGGGTCTAATCTTCGCTTGTTGAGCATGAAGGCCATGGCACCAACAATGGCCACTGCCACCAGCAGGAGGACTGCCAGGAGCCCTGAGCCTGAGCCATCATCGTCATCGTCGCCGTCGCTGGTGATGGGGTTCTCGTTGACTGTGACAGGCGCATTGGGAACCGATTCCCAGTCGGCGCGATCGATGGCAATGACCCGGAAGTGGTAGGTGGTAGCGGCGGAAAGGCCCTCCACGACGATGTCGTTGATGTCGCGGTTCTCGGCTGGTGCCGGGATGGTTCCCACCTCGGACCAGGGTCCAGCCTTGTCGAGGGCCTGCTCAAGGCGGTAGGCCTCCACATCCTTGCTGTTGGAGGGGTGCCAGCTCAAGGTGGCTGTGCCCGTTCCAGCATCGAAGTTGTAGCGGTGAATGGCACTGGGAGGCTCAGGCGGGTTCGTGTCCACGATGGTCCAGGCGTCGTAGGCGTCGTAGGTGATGTACAGCCTGGTACCATTGGGAGGGATGTAACCGGTGGTCGGGTCGCCAAAATGGATGGTCCCGGTCTCGTAATCAAGATGGAAGGCGGTGTTCTTGCCGGCTGGCATATCGTCCCGCTCGAAATACTCCAGGAGCTCCTCGTCCTCCACACCCTTCACCACCACGCTCACATGGCTGTAGGGCACAGAAGGCGCAGGCAGGGGCAACTTGGATAGCTGAAAGAACTGATCATGACTGCCATTGCCAATGTATTGCTCCAACAGACCGTCCAGCCGTTGCCGGTTGTTGTTGGCGTCGGTGGCGGCCAGGCGGAAGAGGTACTGCCGCCCATCGCTCAGATCGCTGAAGGTGAGCTCATCGGGAATGGTGACGCCCTGGAAGTTCCCGCCGTTGAGCCAGGTATAGGAGATGGGGGGGGTGCCTTCTGGGAAATGGGCGTACTGGACCTGCAGTTTAGCAACATCATCCTTGTCGTCGTAGAGGACATCCATGGTGAGCTGGGAGGTGATGGTGATGGCCGCCAGGTCATCCAGCGAGGTCGCGGGCGGTGTGGCGTCGATGGTGACCTGCACATCCCAGCCGGTCTTGTTCTCGACCCATCCCGCCTGATCGGTGGCGATGGAGCGGTACTGGTAGAGGCGACCGTCCAGGGGGTAGTGATCTCCCTGCTGGATGCTGATGTCGACCAGCCCAGTGATGGGGCTCCAGGGTCCGAACTGACCGTCGCCGGTGCGGTTGCGGGTCTCGATGGTGTAATCGTAATCGGTGTCGGTGGTGGCCGTGAAGTTCACCGGCTCCCAGTTCAAGGTCAGCTCGGTATGATTGGTCAAGCCTTGGATGACCCCCTGGCCCAGTTCCTCGAGCCAGAGTTGCGAATGAGGGGGTTCCAGATCCACCCTGAAGTGGATATCATGGATGCCGGGGTCGAGCTCCATGTTGCTGGAGGCGTCCTGGCCCAGGCTGTACAGGTAGTAGCCCCAGCCGTGTTCAACCTCCATTTGGGCGCTGGTGACGGACACCGGGTAGGTTCCCCAGAGCGAGTAGCCCGACAGGGTGCCGTTGGGGTCCTCGGTCTGGCGGTAGATGTAGAAGTGGGTGGTATCGCCAGCGTCCTGGGTCACTTCCCAGCCCACGCTCACGGTGGAGTTCCGCACCCACTGGTCCAGGTCAACCATCCGGGTCCTGGGAGGCTTGTTGTCATTGAAGACGGGGGTCAGGTTGAGCAGGAAGGTATGCTGGAGCCAGGGGGCCTCCTTGATGTAGATATCCACCGAAAGGTTCAGGAAATCCATGTAGCGCAGTTCCTCGGCGGCCTCGACTATGATGCCCAGCTCTCCCTCGCTGTAGGCGTGGATGGAAAGGTTGGTGGTGGCCAGGGAGGCCTCCCAGTCCCCGCTCATGTTCAGAACGCTCAGCTCCGCGACGAAGAGGTCCTCAACGTTGCCCCGGTTGTTGATCTCGATGTAGTGGGTGACGATGGTACCGTTGTATTGCTCGGTGTCAATGGAATTATCGTCCAGGTCGAACTCGTGATAGGGTGGCTCGGCGGTGAGGTCGAGGTGGTAGGTGCGGTCGATCCAGGGCCGGTCCTGGAACCAAAGGTCCACGGTCAGGTTGAGATGGTCCCACGCCTCAAGGGCCGCGTCTCCGAAGATCTCGATGCCAAGGTTGCCCGTGGCCCCGGCGTTCAGGTCCAGGCTGGTGTTGGTGAGCCGGGCGGTCCAGTTCCCGGTGATATTGTGGATATTGAGTTCGGCCGAAAGGGTCTCGTTGAAGTGGCCGAAGTTGATGATGCTGAGGGGGTAGACGACGGTGGTGTTGGTGGGGTGGTCGTGCTGGGCACCGGAGGGTTCCAGGTCGAAATCGTGGGTGGGCAGGATATCCACGGTGACGTTCTCCATGACCCCCGGCTGGAGCTCCACCACAAGCTCCAGGTCTAGCCACTGGTTGCCGTCCCCGCCCTGATAGGTGCTGTCCACTCCCATGATCGCCACGAGGTTCTCACCCTCGACCAGCAGTTCGGGGTCGAATTCGACCCGCTGGTCCCAATAGGTGACGTTACCGTTGTAACAGCCCCCGCCCCAGCCGGTGCAGTCCCTGACCTCGTGGCCGTTCAGGTAGACGATGAAGGCGTTGTTGTAGGCAACGTTGATCCTCGCTCCGTTCAGGGGTTGGTCATTGGTGAACGAAAAGGAATGCCTCAGGGTGAGGTAATCGTCCACCCCGTCGACGGTCTCCCAATGGGTGGCGGGGTCGATACCGGCATTCCGCTGATTGCCGAACGGCGCGGCGCTGAGGTTCCAGGCCGAGTCGTTGAAGGCCGGTTCGTACCAGTCCTCGGGGATCTCACTCCCGTCACCCCAGGTTCGGCAGCGGTACACGGTGCCGTTGTCACGTCCAGAGAGCACTCCGGTCTCATACTCCGGTTCCTGATAGCTGGAGACGGCCAGCAGTTTCATGGTGTAGTTGCCGGTATCGGCACCCCTTTCGGGATGGACCGAGAGGGTCACGTTCCGGCTCTCACCGGGCTCCAGGTTCACCGGGTCCTGGTCAAGGCTGGCCTCCCAGCCCTCCGGTACCCCCCGCGGGAGCAGGCTGGCCTCATCCTCGATGGTACCCACGTTGGTGACGGTGAAGTTGAACCGGGCGGTCCGGTTGAATGTAATGGCCTGATCGTTGACCTCGCCGGCAAGCTCCAGGCCGAACACCCCCACGAAGAAATCCCGTTGCGCCCGGTTGTTGGTCTCGTTCTCCTCGCTGATAGCCTTGTCAGGGTCGGCCACCACCTTCAGGGTGTGATTGCCGGCGGGAGCGGCCACCCAATCGAAAGTGACCGTTCGGTTGCCACCGGCGTTCACTCTGACGGTCTCCGTGGATACCTCCGCGCCATTGTCCAGCAGTCGGACCTGAGCATCGTTTGCCACCTCGATCCCTTGATTGTGGACCGTCGCTTTCACGATGACCGTGCGGTTCACTATGGTCTCTTCCGCTTCCTCCTCGTAAAGGGCCTCCAGCTCGGCATCGAAGAAGTTGGCGCGGCCATCATCGGCGACCCTCACCGCCAGAACGTTCTCGCCCACCACCAGCAGGCTGGGATTGATGGCCTCACTGCCCGACGGCTTCTCACCGGTGATGTAGTCCCAGTGGGAGGCACCCCGGTTGTTGTCGTTGTCCTGACCCCCCAGATCATTTACCAACCGCTCGCCGTTGAGATAGGCCATGGCCCCGTCGGCCACCGCCAGCTTCAGGGTCACCACGCTGGCGGGCCGGGTCACGTTGAAATGGTGCCTGAACAGGGCCTGGTCATCGGCGTCGGGGAAGTCGGTGCCCCATTCGGTGGCCGTCTCCTCGAAGTTGGTGCCGGCCCCAAAGGGTGCCGGGGCCCGGTCCCATTCAGAATCGTCGTATTCGGGGTCCACCCAGTCTTCGGGAGGCTCATCGGTGTCCATCCAGAGCCAGTCCGAATGGCTGGATACCAGAAGCCCCCCCTCATCGGTAAGGACGTTGAACTGGATATCCTGCGGGGCTATCATCAGGTCGGGTCCCAGGGGCAACTCCACGCTCAGGACCGAGGTGTTGGAGGGCTGAACCTGTGTCGAGTTGGACCGTCCCTGCTTGGATGCCGTGAGGACATAGGGTTCCAGACCGCGATGGGCACCCCCGGGGGTGATCTCCCAATCGCTCAGGGTCACCGGTTCGACCTGGCCGCTTGAGTTGGTGTAGGCTACGATCCAGTTATGGCCCAGGGTGTCGTTGAGTTCCACCGTGGCCGCCGGGACGATGTTGTCCTCCTGGTCGGTCACCTGCACCTGGCGGGTCAGGTAGTGGCGGACCCTGGCCAGGCTCTGGTCGATGAACTCATTGTCCACGGCGATGTTGTTGGTGGCATTGACCTCGTAAAGCCCCACACCCACGGAGTTGTTCTCGAATCGATTGTCAAACAGTTTGGCTCCGGCATGCAGTACAACGCCGACGGTGCTGTTGTCGAAGGTGGTGTTGCTGACGGTGACCTCGGGGTCATGGATGGCCAGTCCACCGGATGGTCCTCCGGCATGGGTCACCTGCGAGTGGGTCAGGTTCCCATTGGAGCCGGCCTGATACACGAAGCCGTAATCGAAGCCCTGGGCCTCCGATAAACGGGAGCCATTGATATGGAAGGTCGAGCCCGGTTCCACCAGGATGGAGAACTGGTCCGGGAAGGTGGAGTTGAGCCGAAGGGTGACGTTGTCAAAGGTCAGCACCGAGCTGTTGGTTATGGTGAGATTGCCGTTGAGCAGGACCACCTCGTCGCTGAGGGTGGTGTTCTGCTCCACCAGCCAGTCCCCCTCATCCGGGGGCTCATCGCCGGAGATGGCCGCGTGGACCGTGAGCGGATAGGGAACGAAGGGCAATTGCGCCAACAGTAGGAATGATAGAAGGCAGAGGATCGCTGTCTTACGACCGGCCATGGACTCACCAGATGCCGATTCAACCCCTGCAAGGTATAAATTGATAACTTCGGGAAATGAGGGACCCGGGTACCGAACTCCTTACGAATGTGGAATTGGGAACCACCACCAAGAGTTGGAAGCGGTCCTTGAGCATGAACCTCACGGGCCACGCTCCTCAGCCACACACCGCTCAGGGGGGGTCCGCCGTTGCCTCTGCCTCTCCCTCCATTGGACAAATATAGAAGCAATGCCTATGCCTATGTCACTGCCAATACAGATGTCCACGCTGTTGCCGAGGCTTGGTAAGATATTGGACTTGTAACCTTCCAGCTAACCCCTGAGATCCATATCAGCAAGGAAGGCAATAGTGACTCTGTCATAGAGCCGCAAATGTTCGACATTCAACCTTTAATATCCTTTGCCCGGAAGGGTAGACCGGGACGCTACATGCACAACGCCAAACCATATTCTGCTACCAACCGGAATCCTCGGATCCGGGTCACCTTCACGCCCACCTGGCGCAAGAAGCGAGATCTGATCCTGATACCGATCAAACCAACCGAGTGAGCGAGGGATAGACATGGAACTTCGAACCCGGATGATGATCCTGACCTTCGCGCTGTTCGTTCTTGGTCTTGGACTCGCTTGAAACTTACTCTAACCCTATCGCAGGGCGCATGGCATACCGAGGGGGGATTTCGCCCCCCTCACCCTTTACTTCTGTAAATTTAGATCGTGATAATGCGAGGAGGAGGCGAGGCTCTCGACAGCCACATGCAGCCTCCCGATGCTATCCAGCTGTTTCCTGCCCTTGCCCTTGCATGGCCTTGCCTGCCCTTGCCTGTGCTGTGCCCCTTCTACCGCTCTCGATCCTGCGGGAAGCTTTAGCCGTCCTCGTTGTTCATCTGGGCTATCCTTTCCTTCACGGCCTCGCTCTTGATGGTGCGGAACCTCTTGGTGGAGCAGGCGGGGCACGAAAGCTCACCGACGCTCTTTGGCTCACAGCAGGCCGGGCACTCTTCCGACTCCCTGAATATCTGATCTACCTTCTCTGACCTATCTTTGGATATCCGCGCCACGTCGGCCCCGGTCTCGGCCACAGACCTCACCTTTCCGAAGCCCAGGTATCCCACAACGTCCACATCCTCATCGTGGAGCGCGTCCTGGGGCCGCTCCCGGTAGGTCTCCATCTTCCCCTTCACGCTCTCTTTGAGGTCCAGGGCCTCCTCCTTCAGGTCATCCTTGGCGCTCTTGAGGGCCTCGACGCCCTTGCCCCATATCCCCTTCAGCCGCTCCTTGGTGGAGCCCGCCTCGCTCTCATCCGCCGTCATCGTCACTCCCGGCCTCCCCGGCCGAACTCCCATATGGGGCCATTGCCTAAGGACCTTTCGACCACACGCTTCAGGGCCTTGCCTGTGCTAAGTCGCCCCATCCCACTTCTCACTCACATCCCCTTCCTAAGGGTTCATCTGTCCTTTTGCTTCCGCTGGAGCTTCCGGGTCAGGTACTCGAAGCGGAGCTGTTGGTAGACCTTGAACAGGATGTAACCCACCACCAGTGATGATAGCAGGATGATCCCGATATCAGTGAGATCCATGAGTACCCGATTGAACAATGATAACCCACTTATAACCTATCAGGTCGGCGGGGTTGACCGGATATATAAGCACGACCATAGCGTATTTGTATCGAGCGCTCATTGCCCTTGTCGGCCGGGTTGTCATCTCTGGAACTTGATACTGCCCGTATCCCCGCGAATTGAAGGCCCGGCCGCCTCTCATTGATACGGACGGTCTACATGGAATGCGCGAAAGCTTTTCGAGCGCTATTCTATTTTCTCACTTTCGGTATAATTTCGGTGCATGTTCGGCATACGATCTCCATACGTTCTGTATACGTTCTGTATACGTTCTGTATACGTTC
>CAYLMJ010000036.1:0-22358 GCA_964384995.1 uncultured archaeon
AGGAGTCAATGACCTGCCATCATTGGATTCTCATACTTCATATACCATAAAAAACCTTCCTTGCAGGCAGGGGGCGGGGCGTCACGTGAGCTCCCAGGGGTAGTAGATGCCTCCGGCGATGCGCATCCGCATCCAGGTCGTGCCCTCCAGGCTCACCGACACCGTCCATTCGCCCGATTCCACCGGGATGGCGCCCTTGATGTCGTTGTGCTCGTTGGAGCCGAAGTTCTCGTTGTAGGCCTCGACGCCCTCGTGGTCCCGCAGGGTGATGGAGCCGCTGGACCCGCCGCCGCTCTCGTACTGCAGGTAGTAGATGTAGTTGTGGAACTCGCCGGCGGTGGGGTGGCCGTGGGAGTCGAAGGTATCGTCGTTCTCGAACTCGGCCGAGCCCTGGGTCTGGTAGGTCTCGTCGAAGAGGTCCATGGCCTTGACGAAGTAGACCCAGCCCTTGTACTCTGTGCCGTAATTTGAGGTGAGGTCGATGCTGACCAGGTGGTTGTCGGCGGCGTCCGTCAGATGGAAGGCCCGCAGCCAACCGGCCCGGCTGTCGTAGATGTAGTTGAGCTTCTCGGCCCCCGTGCCCGTGGCCTCGATGTAGACCAGGGTGGTCTCGTGCCGCTCGAAATCGACCAGCTCGTTGGCCTTCTCGATCTTGGTCACCCTGGCGTCGAAGTTCTCGATGCCCAGCAGGGCAAAGCTCCACTCCTTGCCCACGGTCAGGGGGAAATCCAGGAGCTTCTGCTTCTCGCCACCCTCGTAGATGGAGAATTCGTCCAGGTCAACTCGACCGAGGACCGGATTGAAATTGAGCACGGCATGGTACTCGGCGGTGTGCTCGTCGTCGGCGCCCACCCAGTAGTTCTCGCCGTCGATGGAGGCCACCACCAGCTTGAAGCCTATGTTCTCCTCCTCGGGGATGGTGTAGGAGTAGTCCCACCACTGGCCGATCTGCCATTCGGGAGCCGCCACTGAGGTGGGTGGCTCCTCGTCCTCGCCGTTGTCCCGGTCAAGACACCCGGCCAGGGCGCTGGTGCTCAACAGCAGGGCCAGCAACAGGGTCAACCGACAGCCTCGCGGCCTCATGGTCCCACCAGCCCCGCCTCGACGATAAAGGTTTTGCTGAATGGGAGGGATCAAACTGCGGAGCTGAACGGTCGCCGGATTGATTGCCCGTTCGACGGGAGGTTCCCGCCTCCTTTTCCCGCCCGGCTAGCTTTCCGGGGGTTTGCCCCGTGGCTTGGGCCTCAGGGGCTCGTCGTGGAAGTCCAGCTTGTCCACCGGCATGGTAAGGCTGGAGGCGATGTTGGTCTGATGGCACAGGATGCGCTTGAAAAAGCGGAAGAGCAGGGCGTAGGCCACCGGGTTCTCGGCCTTGCACTCGCCGGTGAGCAGCTGCCGGGTTGCCTCCTCGCACTCGTTCTGCAGCACTAGGAACTCCCGTATGAGCTCCTCGGCGGCCTTGACGTCGGAGCTCTTGAAGGCCTCCGTGACCCGCGTGAAGCCGGTGATGATCTTGTCCCTCAGGGCCATCAGCTGGGTCCGGAAGTCGCAATCCTCGTTGAGCAGGTGGATGGCCTCGAAGACCTCGAAGATGTTCTTGGTGTAATCCCCGATGCGCTCGGCGTCCTTCGTCACGCTCATCATGATCAGGGAGGCCGCAACGTCGGCCTGGGCCTGGCCTGAGAGGTGGATGATGACCTTGCGCCGGATGGACTGCTCCAGCTCGTTGATGCGCTGGTCGTTGTGGAAGAAGTCGTCGCGGATTATCTCCACGTCGCCGCCCTCGAAGAGCACGTTGGTGATGTCGGTGAACATGCGCTGGCCCAGGTCCAGCATGCGCCCGAACTCGTTGATCATGTCGCCGACGAGGGTGCGACCCCGCCACATGTTGATAAATAGCTTGAACAAGTGATCGACCCGTGTATGCTGATTTCGAATACTGGCAGAGCTTTAAACGTTTAGCAGATGGAACCGTTCGGTCACTCTGCCCTGTTTGGAGCAACCCATCGTGGATATTTTCGATTCCCCGTTATATTATATATATTATTCTATTATCTATATAATATCATAAAAAACAATATTTCTATATACATCAAAATATTAACATCTCCTTCGGGTGGTCCCAGGATGCCTGGCCAGGTTGCACGCGACAATTCGGGACCCAGTGTGGAGAAGGTCCAAGATGGGTCTCCATCGATGGAGCGGCTGAGGAGGTTCATCGACCATCCCCGGGTCAGGACCCTCATCCTCTTCCTGGCCATCTATGGTTTCCTGCTCAGCATCAACACCATGGGCTCCGGCTTCAAGGAGCTGGGAGGCGATTTCGCCGAGAGCCTGGCCGTGGCCATCGAGGACCCCATAACCTCCTTCTGCATCGGCCTGCTGATCACTGGCGTCATCCAGAGCTCCTCTGGAACCACGGCCATCCTGGTGGCCCTGGTGGCTGAGAGCGAGGGGACCATTCCTTTCGAGGATGTCATCCCCGCCATCATGGGGGCCAACATCGGCACCGCCATCACCAACACCATCGTGGCCTTCGGCCACATCGACCGCAAGGAGGAGTTCAGGAGGGCCTTCGGGGGTTCGTTGGTCCACGACTACTTCAACATCGTGGCCGTCGTCATCCTCCTGCCCATCGAGATCCTGTTCCATCCTCTGGAACGCATGGCCATTGGCATGGAATCTGTGTTCAGCGGCGTGGGCGTCTCAAAGGTGGCCTCCCCCATCAAGCTCATCACCAAACCGGTCATCAACGAGATCGAGGGGCTCATCGCTCCCCTGGGACACGAAGGACTCCTGCTCATCCTCATCGGGGTGGTCCTGCTCTTCCTCTGCCTGAAGATCATCGTCAACACCATGCGCATCTTCATGATCGATTTCGCTCAGAAGATGGTGGACCAGTACCTCTTCAAGGGGCCCATTCACTCCTTCTCCCTGGGTCTGGGACTCACCTCCCTCATCCAGAGCAGTTCCATCACCACCTCCCTGCTGGTGCCCCTGCAGGGAACGGGCATCCTCAAGCTGGAGAAGATCCTGCCCTTCACCGTCGGGGCCAACATCGGCACCACCGTCACCGCCATCATGGCCTCCCTGGCCACCGGCAATCCGGCGGCCATCACCCTGGCCTTCGCCCATCTCAGCTTCAATCTCCTGGGAGGCATCATAATCGCCGGCCTCAAGCCCCTGCGCACCCTGCCGGCCCGCATGGCCCGCTGGTCGGGAAATTTCGTGGTGGAGACCAGGTATGGGATGCCGATCATGATCGGGGGCTACGTCATCGGTACCAGCTACATCTTCCCCCTGACCTACCTCGTCCTCACCGGCGCCATCGATCTTTGACAGTTCGATCGAAGGCATTCCATCGAAAGTTTGATCCACCCCAGCCTGGTGTACGGATGATCTATAACATCTCATAGAACAGCGGGTCGAGTCTCCGCTCAAGCTCCTCCCGCACCTTCCGATACTCAGCGGCTACGACCTTCCCATCCTCACTGTCATATTCCGCCGGGTCGGGCAGGGGCCAATGCAGTCTCTCGACCGGCCGCGGGAAGGTGGGGCAGACCTCCTCGGCGCACAGGGTCACCACCAGATCGACGGTGTCCAGGTCGATGGCCTCCAGACCCTTGGAGGTGTGGTCCGAGATGTCGATACCCACTTCCTGCAACGCGGCCACGGCCTCGGGTCGGACCTTATCGGGCCGTGAGCCCGCCGATGAGACGCGCACATCCTCAAGTCCCAGCTTCTGCGCCATCTCTTCGGCCAGGCCCTCGGCCATCTGACTGCGGGCCGAGTTGGCAACGCACAGGAAGAGGACATGACTTGGAGGTCGCCTCAACTCGGATCGAGGACTCTCATCGCTGGTGGAGGAGGAGGCTTCGGGAGTCACCCCCTCTCCAGGTTCAGGGTCGGTTCCCTCCTCGGTCTTCTTCATCCCGTCGACCTCGCACGCTGGCCTGTCGAGAGGGGTGATGGGCGAGTCCGGGAAGTAGCGGGCCTTGAGCCACAGGGCCACGCTCACCAGGCCGATGAGCACCGGCACCTCCACCAGCGGCCCGATGACGGCGGCGAAGGCGGCTCCGTGCTCGATGCCAAAGGTGGCGATGGCCACGGCGATGGCCAGCTCGAAGTTGTTGGAGGCGGCGGTGAAGGAGATGGAGGCGGTCCTGGGATAGTCGGCCCCCGCATGCCGGGCCATGAAGAATGAGACCAGGAACATCACCGTGAAGTAGATGAGCAGGGGCATTGCGATGCGGAGCACGTCCACGGGGAGCTCCACGATGGCGTCCCCCTTGTAGGAGAACATCACCACGATGGTGAAGAGCAGGGCGATGAGGGTCACCGGGCTGATGCGGGGGATGAACTCCCGCTCGTACCAGCCGGTGCCTTTCCGCTGGATGAGCAGGCGGCGGGTGAGGTAGCCAGCGATGAAGGGGATGCCCAGGTAGATGAACACCGTCCGGGCAATCTCGACGATGGTGATGTCCACCTCGGCCCCCTCAAGGCCCAGCCACTCGGGGAGCAGGGTGATGAAGAGGTAGGCGTAGATGGAAAAGAACAGGACCTGGAAGATGGAGTTGAAGGCCACCAGTCCGGCGCAGTACTCGGTGTTGCCCCTTGCCAGCTCGTTCCAGACGATGACCATGGCGATGCACCGGGCCAGGCCGATGAGGATGAGACCCACCATGTACTCGGGCTTGTCGTGGAGAAAGGCCACCGCCAGCACGAACATGAGCACCGGGCCGATGAGCCAGTTCTGCACCAGGGAGAGGCCCAGCACCTTCCGGTCGGCGAAGACCCGGGACAGTTGCTCGTACTTGACCTTGGCCAGGGGCGGGTACATCATCACGATGAGGCCGATGGCGATGGGCACCGAGGTGGTCCCCACGCTCAGGGAGTCAAGGGCGTCGTCGATGCCGTCGATCAGGTGCCCCAGGGCCACCCCCAGGGCCATGGCGGCGAATATCCAGGCCGTCAGGTAGCGGTCCAGCAGGCCCAGGCCCCGGGCCACTCCCGACAGCGAGCCGTTTCTGGTCATGGTGGTTCGTTCCGATGACCGCCTCCTGTGTATAAAGCCGTTCGACAGTATCCTTCGATACATCCTTTCCAGGCCGGGGCAGGCCCTCTCACACCCTTTCACATTGGGCTAAACCGTTTATATCGCCACCACCTTGGCCGGGCCATGGCCGACGTCACCCTCTATGCTCAACCGCGAGAAAAGAAGCCCCTGGTGTCCATCGCCGCCCTGGATCGCGGCGAGTACGTGGTGCGCCGGAAGGGCACCTTGGGTGTCATCTGGTTCACCGACCTTGGCGCCGCGGTCTGGGAGACCTGCCTGCGGACGGACGGCGAGGCCCGGATCAAGCTGGCGGACCGCGGGTTCGACGAGCTGGACTGGACCGTCTACTTCAAGACCGGAGGCTACCAGGTGCGCCTCGAGGCCGTCCGCTACAAGGGCAAGTACGGCAAGGTGACCAACACCTACTGTCTGCTGAAGGTCCGTTATGGGACCTCCAAGTCCATCGACTCCCCCGAACACAAGGATGAAAAGGCCCATATCCGGACCTTTGTCAAGAGACTCCACGAGATCCTGGGCTACTATCCGTTCGGCTTCAAGTATCCCGGCGAGCTGGAGAACACCACCGACAAGACCCCCGACATGATCCGCGAGGACTGGGAGTCCATCCTGGGCCACAAGATCGACCGCCCCGAACCGCCGGCCAAGAAGCGCAGGCGCAAGGCCGAGAAGAAGGATGATGAGGAAAAGCCCGAGAAGCCCGCCAAGGAGCGCAAGTTCGGCTTCGCCGCGGGTCTCATGGCCAAGGCGGGTATAGGTGACGCCGAGGACGAGGACAAGCCCGATGATGAGGATGAGGGTGATGAGGTCCAGGTGCTGGAATGCCCCGAGTGCAGTGCCGACGTGCCCCTGCCCACGGAAGGGAACCTGATCAAGTGCCCCGATTGCGGCCTGGAGGGCGAGGCCCCCGAGCGTCTGGAACCGGTGGTCTTCGAGTGCCCCGGTTGCGACGGCGACATCGAGATCTGGACCCACGCCATGCCCAATACCCTGGAATGCCCCCACTGCGGCGTCTCGGGCAGTCTGGGTGAGGAGACCGACGAGGCAGGGGAAGAGGAAGCGCCAGAGGCGGATGAAAAAAAAACGGATGAAAAGGAGGCTGGGACCGACGAACAGCCTGCCAAGGTGGCCTTGAAAAGCGCCGACGACCGGGGCGAGGCAGCCGAGACCGAGACCTCCAAGACCGAGCCCCTGGTGAGGCCCGGCAAGCCAGGTGCGAAGCCGGAGGCCGAGTCAAAGCCCGCCGCCAAGGCCAAACCAAAGCCCAAACCCAAGGCTAAGCCCAAGCCAAAGGCCAAGCCGAAGCCAAAGAAAGCGTCCAAGCCCAGGGAGGTCAAGCCGCCCACAGGTCCCAAGGGCAAAGAGCTGAAGAAGCACGGCAAGCTGGAGGGGCTGTGGATCTACGACAAGTACTACCTCATCTCACCCTCCGGGGTGAAGTACGACCGGGAGCTGCTGCAGAAGGCCCAGTCCCTTGTCGACAGCCGCAGCACGAAGCAGATAACCGTGGACGACTGCGAGGAACTGTACGAGAAGGTGGCCGACGCCAGCAAGTACACCGACTGCGAGAAGCGGACCATGAAGTACATCCGGGACAACTGCAAGTTCACCCCGGCCGGGGACAAGAAGTTCCGCCACATGATCGCCTCGTGGGCCGCCAAGAAGGCTGCCAAGACCCGCAAGGCCAACGCCGAGAAGAAGTAGGAAAGCAACCGGTGCGTACCGGTTCGCATCAACAGACAATTCGCGCACCTTCGGTGCACATCGACTGATGAATCTTCGCATCAACAGACGAAGGCAGCGATACGGTAAGAAGAGTAAGAATGGACCGGGCGGGATTTGAACCCACGGCCTCTGCCTTGCGAAGGCAGCGATCTTCCGAGCTGATCTACCGGCCCATGATGATACTTATTCTGGTGCAGTTGATAAGATTGTTGATTCAAGGCAGCGATCTACATTCAGACTTGAGACCGGAGCCCGATGGGCGAAGGTTGAAAGGCTGGATGTCAAGGCCAGTCAGAGACTGGCCGATTCCAGGCTGATCTATCGGCCCACGAACGGGCGGATATCAGATGATTATAAAAGTCAATGCCCAGAACGATACGAGTCTTTCCCGAGTGGTTCTCAAAGGCTCGGCACGACCTGCCAGCCCAGGTAGATGAGGCCGACGATGGCGGCGACACAGCCCAGGTAGGCGACCGCCGACCAGCTCCATATCTTGGAGCCGTCCAGGGGCCGGAGGGGTATCAGGTTGAAGGCACCCAGGGCGATGTTGATCCACAGCAGGAAGAAGACCGCCCGGTAGGCGATGTACTTGGCGGTGGTCAGGTCATGACCCGACCAGTCGTAGACCAGGAAGTAGAGCGGCAGGGCCAGCAGGGCCCAGGCCATGTTGCTGGCCGGCCCGGCGATGGAGATGTGTCCCTCCTCCCGCTTGGTCACGTGGCCTCGTATCATCACGGCGCCCGGGGCCACGAAGATGAATCCCAGGACGGCGGCGAGGATGAGGCCCCACATGAGCCCGTTCTCGTTGGAGCGGAACTCGGCCCAGTAGCCGTAGTGCTGGGCCACCAGCTTGTGGGCTATCTCGTGGCAGACGAAGCCCGTCAGCAGGGCCAGGGCTCCGGCGCCCACGCCGATGAGTCCCATCTTGAGCCCGGTGGCCATGTTGCCATCCAGCATCTCGAAGTGAAAGCCGGTGATGCCGAAGGCGAAGATGAGGCACATCCACAGGAAGGCCCGCTTCAGCTCCTCCAGCTCTAACTGGGACAAGTGGAAGCGCCCCCTGGTCACCACCAGCTCATCCCGGCCGTAGGGGTCGAAGCCGTACCCCGGCATCTGGTAGCTCACCTGCACCCGCATCGGCTGGCCGTAGGGCTGTCCGTCGGGGTCGTATCCCGGCGGGGGCGAGCCATGGCCTGCGCGCCTGCGGTACGGGTCGCGTCGGTCGGGCCACATGGGAGCGTCCATGGTCAGCCTCTATAAAAGGAGAAGGTGGCCGGTGAACGGCAATGCGGGCAGCAGGCAGCAGGCAGGCAAGCAGACAGTGAGCACCGCGGGTGGGCAGGTAAGCAAAGCAGGCAGGCAAGCGGGCAAGGCGGGCAGGGGAGGTAGGCGGGATGGGCGGGCTCAGACCCTGAGGAAGTAGGTGATCAGATAGATGCCGATGATGACCATGACCACGCCGCCGAACATGCGTATCTTCTCGGTGGAGGCCTTCAGCTTGTTGACTATGGTGTCCTCGGCCGCCGCCACCATCAGGGTGACCGTGACCATCAGCACCGCCGCCGAGGCCGAGAAGAGGATGAAGACGATGATGCCGCCCAGCAGGTTCAGGGCCAGGCTCGTGGCCAGCAGACCAGCGACGATTGGAGCCACACAGCCCGAGGCGGCGGTACCGTAGCCCACGCCGTACAGGAACAGGCCCGTGAGGCCCTCCTCCTTGCTCTTCTCGAAGGTGAACTCCGGGTCCACGAAGCGTTGCATGGCCCGCTCCACCGGCCGCGACAGGCGTCCCTTGGAGGACTTGGGGAACAGGTCGACGAAGCCCATCCAGACCTTGCGGAAGGGCATGATGAGGGGCTCCAGGCTGATGTCCCGGATCATGGCGATGCCCAGGATCACCAGCAGGGCCCCGATGATGAACTCCAGCACCGGCAGGACCCCGCCGATGAGGCTGATGACCAGGATGAGCAGCGCTCCGATGATCAGCAGGATGCTCATGAGCCCCGCCCCGGCGGCCAGCCCGGCAGGCAGTGCCTCGCGGGCCTTGGCCTCCGCCGTGGCGCCCTCGCTGCGCTTCTTGTTGGCTAGATAATAGGTCATGTACCCGGGCAGCAGGGGGAAGGCGCAGGGCGAGAAGAAGACGATGAAACCGGTGGTGATGGCGAAGAGGAAGATGTGGGTGTCCTTGACCTTCTCCAGGCTACCGGAACCCGAGCGGGCCTCCTCCACGGCGGTCGAAAGATCGTCCTTGGAGAACATGCCGCTCTCCTCGAAGGTGATGCGACCCTTCTGGTCGATGATGAGGACCTTGGGAGTACTGCTGACCTGGTACTGCTTCTCGATCTTGCCCTCGTCGTCGCCCAGGGCGTGGCGCCATCCATACTTCTCGGCGTGCTCCTTGAGATCGTCATTGCTGTCCTTGCCGAAGACGCTGATGGAGATGATGACCACATCGTCGGGCATCTCCTTGGAGTAGGGCTTGATGGTCTCGTCCGCCAGCTCCTCGCAGGGGCCGCAGGTGGAGAACATGAAGTCCAGGATGACCACCTTGTCCTCACCGTCATCCTCGTAATCGGACAGCGAGAAGGTCACCCCGTCGGTATCCTTCACGGTGAAGTCGGGGGCCTCTGAGGTGCCGCCGATGGAGCTGTAGATTACTATGCCCAGCACCAGCATCAGGGCCACCGAGACCGTTATCAGGACCCGGTTCTCGGCCAGCTTGGCGAAGGTGGGGTTATCTGCAAAGCGCTCCTTCAGCCTGTCCAGGTTGGTGTATTTTTCGGCGGTCAGAGGCTCGGAGTCTTGGGTCTCATCGCTCATGGATGCTCTCGCTCATGGAAGGGCTGTATTGATAAGCTCTTTGTTGAAGTGGTGGAACGCGGTCTCACTGCTCGGCGTCCAGGATGCCATCCTCGGGTCTCTTGGCCGGCTGATTGGCCCAGTAGGCAAAGCCCACGATGACGATGATGGCAAGAGCCCCTCCCATTAGCAGGAACGGGAACTCATCCTCGCTGGAGGTGTCGATGGCCGCGACGGACATCTCCGTGGTGCCCCGGGTCCAGTCGCCGTCGTAGGCGTTGATGCTGTACTCCACCTTCTTGTCGTCGGTGAGGTTCAGCACGGCGTAGGCCTCGCCGGAACCAAGGGTGCAGACGTCGCCATGGCACTCCTCGCCGTTGATGGTCAGGACCCGGTAGTTCCACGGCTGGTCCTCCTGGCCGGCCTCGCGGTAGATGACGAAGGCCTCCACCAGCTCGCCGCTGTCGTCCTCGATGACGGCGTTAATCTGGACCTTGCCCTTGGTGGAGGTGGGGTCCTTGATCTCGATGACGGGGGGCTCCCCGCCCAGGTCGAAGGCCGTGCTCTGGGGACTTGCCGAGTTCAGGGCCCGGGGGGAGTCGGCGTCGTCGTTGCCACTGCCGTCACCCCGGCTGGAGCTGGTGTCGTCCAGGTTGTAGAGCACCGCCACCGGGTAGACGTTGGCCGGGTTCACCGGAACGCGGATGGGCTCCTCGGCACCATCGCGGATCATGGTGGTGGGGATGTCCCAGTCGGCGTAGAAGGTGTCGTTCTCGCCGATCTCCAGATCCACGTCGCGTCCGCCAGGTATGGCATACTCGCGGAAGACGTTGTGGGTGGTGACGTACTCGTCCAGGGTGGCGCTCCAGGCGGTGACGTGGTCCTCGATCATGAACACGTGGAGCAGGCCGTTGAGGGTGTCCTCCCGGGGCTCGGGGGGCACCGTGGGGGTCAGCAGGGGCTCGTCGTTCTGGATGTAATCCACATCCACCTTGATCTTGAAGCGGGTCCCGTCGTAGATTGCGCCCACGAAGAGGTTGACCTTCTTGATGGCGTCCCGTTCGCCCGAATCCTGCAGGGCCTGCTTCATGTCATCGTAATTGGCGTCAGCGGTGGAGCCGTGGGAGCCGCCCAGCTGGACGTAGCCGCCATCGGCCTCCAGGCTGGGGGTGCCCGAGACCCCGGGCTGGTAGAAGCGCATCCGCTCCCGTGAGTCGTCGGTCATCAGGTCATCCTCGCCGCCGCCGTTGAGCTCGTGGAACTCGATGTAGTTCCAGGGGTAGCCCTCCGAATAGCCCTCCTCCTCCCACAGCCGCATGGCGTCGGGATGGGCGCCGTTCATGCAGGGGGGACAGGAGAGCCCGGTGAAGTGCTCCAGGACCGGCCGGTGGGTCCAGCCGTAGGGGTGGTCGTTAACAGCGTTGGGAGAGGTGGCCTGGGGCTGCTCGCTGGCTGGCGCGGTGGCCAGGGCGCTCAGGGAGACCAGGAGCATTAGCGTGGCTATGCCAATCCCGAAAAAGCGGATGCCATACATCAGTATCACCGACGAGTGTGATTGCTATCACATCTCCATCCTTTAAAACTATTTGTAGGTTGTGCCCAACCATGGGTTTTGAAATGGGACAGTCCACGGGTCTGGGAGAACCGGGGGAGCATGGAACATATCGGGAGGGCTTGACCGGTCCATCATTGATATGGAACATCCATCGCCTTGTGCCATCGCCTCCCCAAGTGTCAATCGCCGGAGAACAAACACCCGAAGAAATACTTAAGTCGGACCTTGCCTGCCGCTATCAACGAGGCTCAGCCTCAAGTGGGGATCAAAAATGCCGGAACTGCTCATCGCTCGCATGCTCATGACCTGGGCCCTGGCCTTTCACATCGCCCTGGTGGTCCTGGGCATCGGCCTGCCCTTGCTGATGGTGCTCTCGGAGTACATGTACCTTAGGACCAAGGATGAGGCCTGGAAGGCGCTGGCCCGTCGCTGGGCCAAGATATTCACCGTGCTGGTCATCGTCGGCCTGGTATCGGGAACGGCCCTCTCGCTCCTGCTGGGGCTCCTGTGGCCCGGCTTCATGGAGAAGGCGGGCCCCATCATCGGGGTGGCCTTCTCGCTTGAGGGCTTCGCCTTCTTCATCGAGGCGGTCTTCCTCACCATCTACCTCTACGCCTGGGACCGGGTGCCGGCCAAGGCCCATCTCTTCGCCGGCATCATGGTGGTCATCGGCTCGGCCATGTCGGGGGTGCTCATCATGACCGCCAACTCCTTCATGCAGTCACCACCCGACGATCTGGAGCGCATCTACTTCGATGTGGACGGCAACGAGGTGGCGGCCAACGACCCGGCGGCGGTGGACTGGCGGTTCGAGGAGGTGGACCCCTTGGAGGCCCTCCTGCTGGCCGATTCGGCGCCCCATCTCATCATCCATATGCTGTTGACGGCCTACGTGTGCGCCGGGTTCATCCTGGCCTCGGCCCACGGCTACTACTACCTCAAGGACCAAAATAGCGACCTGCACAAGCGGGCCCTGACCCTGGCCCTGGTCCTGGGCATGGTCACCGCCCCCATGCTGGCCCTCTCAGGCCATCACAGCGCCGGGATGGTGGCCGAGCTCCAGCCCGAGAAGTTCGCCGCCATGGAGGCCATCTACGGCAACGAGACCGACCTGGTTGTGGGCGGCATAGTGGACGACGAGGAGGGCGAGGTGAAGTACGCCCTGAAGATACCCTACGCCCTCTCCTTCCTGGCTCACGGCGATTTCGAGACCGAGGTGGAAGGTCTGGACCAGTTCGAAAAGGACGAACGGCCCGACAGCGTGGGCCTGGTCCACGCCTCCTTTGACCTCATGGTCCTGTGCGGCATGCTCCTGGTGGGCCTGGCGGCGTGGGCCGCCTGGGGCTTCCTGGGCGAGTACCGGGCCACCGGGCTCACAGGCAACGGTCATCTCATCGACCGCCTCCAGGCCCTGGTCCTGAGGACCCGCCATCACCCCCTCTTCCTGAAGGCCCTCCTGCTGGGTGGACCCCTCTCGGTCATCGCCCTGGAGGCGGGCTGGATCGTGGCCGAGGTGGGCCGCCAGCCCTGGGTCATCTACCGGGTGATGCGGACCGAGGAGGCCGTGACCCCGGTGGGCAACCTCATCGTGCCCCTGGTCATGTTCATCCTGCTCTACGTGGTCCTGGGCCTGGTCACCTTCATGCTGGTGCGGCGCCAGTTCGCCCGTTTTGACCGGGATGTGAAATCCGTTGCCTCAGTATCGGAGACCAAAGCCGAAGCCGAAGCCGCCTCCCATGACGATGAGAGCGAAAAGGACGCTCACGATGACGACGATGATGAAGATGAAGATGACGACAATGAGGATGACGATGAGGACGCCGATGACGAGGATGAGGATGACACTCCCGACGAGCCTGATGAAGCAGATGACGACAAAGAGGCGGAAGATGAGGCGGACGATGACGAAGCGGAAAGGGAGGTGGACTGATGGCGCTGGAACTCTTCCTGGCCTTCATCATCGTGGTGGCCATCATCATCTACACCCTGCTGGGCGGCAGTGACCTGGGCTTCGGGCTCTGGGACCTCTATTCCCGGGTCCGCGGCGAACCCGACCTCCGTCGCAAGCAGGAGGCCCTGAAGGCTTCCATGACCTCCCTGTGGGAGTTCAACCATGTCTGGCTCGTGGTCATCGTGGTCCTGCTCTTCACAGCCTTCGCCCCGGCCTTCGGGCCCCTGATGACGGCCCTCTTCGTCCCCCTGATGCTGGTCATCCTGATGATCATCTTCCGAGGTGTGGCCTTCGTCTTCCGCGACAGCGACGAGGAGGCCAACAACGAGCTCTGGAGCCTCATCTTCGGTGCCTCCAGCTTCTTGCTGGCCTTCCTGCTGGGAGCCGCCGTGGCCGCCATCTCGGCCGAGGCCATCGAGGTCGACGCGGGCAACACCGTGACCTCGGGGTACTTCGCCGCCTGGCTGACGCCCTTCGCCATCGTGGGAGGCCTGTTCGGTGTGACCCTGTGCGCCTTCCTGGCCGCCGTCCACATGACCATCGACACCCGGAACGACCGGGCCTTGCAGGACTATTTCCGGGAGCGGGCGCTCCAGAGCGGGGTGGCCGCAGTGGTGGTCGGCCTAATCTGCCTGCCCCTGGCCTTCGAGTACGCCCCGGAACTGGCCAACAACCTGCTCACCTGGTGGGGTCTCCTGCTCCTGCTGGGAACCCTGGCCTGCGGTGGCCTGGCCCTTCACATGCTCAACCAGGGTCGATTGGAACTGGTCTGGCTGGCCACTCCGGCGGCGGTGGTGCTGCTGCTCCTCGACTGGGGCCTGGCCCGCTACCCTTACCTCATTTACGACACCCACACCCTGGAGAGCTCGGCCTCGCCGGACACGACCCTTCAGCTGGTCAGCGGGGCCCTCATCGTGGGCCTGCCCTTTGTGCTCTACCTGGGCTACTACCTGGTGAGGACCTTCAAGCTCAACGGGGAGACCGCCGAGGCGGGCACGGACTGAGCGATACCGTTCTTGGGAACAGGGTCCGGTTCACCAGAACCGGTTGATGAAGGTGCCCTGGCCCGGTCGCTGGGCCACCTCGCGGTCCTGGGCGGCCAGATTCCCGCGACACCAGACCAGTTCGGGGAAACAGCCCAGCCAGCCCTCGTACGGGGTCCAGCCGCACCGTGAGTGCAGGTCGTCGGCGCGTATCTTCACCGGCTCCTTCAGGTTCACCACCATGATATCGGCGTGACAGCCTTCGGCCAGCCTGCCCTTCACCCCATCCAGGCACAGCCTCTTGGCCGGGGCAGAGCACATGGCCTCCACCATCTGGTCCAGGTCCCACCGCCGATCTCTCACGGCCTGGAGCATCAGCGGCACCATGGTCTCCACGCCGGGCATGCCCGAGGGCGGCTCGTCCGATTCCTTCTCCTCGGGGGTATGGGGGGCGTGGTCCGAGGCCACCATGTCGATGAGTCCCCGGTTCAGGGCCTGCCACAGGGCGGCGTTGTCCGACCGGCGTTGCAGGGGCGGGTCCACCTTGCCGAAGAGGCCCAGCGACTCCATCTTGGTGGCCAGGAGCAGATGATGGGGGGTCACCTCGCTGGTGGCCTGCCAGCCTCCATGGGGCGCATGGGGTGCTTCTGAGGTTCTCTGTCGGGTGCCACTGCCCTCGTCCGCTTCATCGTCACCTCTCGCTCCAGGGGGAGGCTGTGAGATGAGGGAGAGGGCCGCGGCCGTGCTGAGATGGGCCAGATGGAGCCGGGGATCATCGTGGGGTGCCAGGAGCCTCAGGGCCTCGGGCTCTGCTCCCGAGCGGTGGCCGGTGTGCTCCTCCAGGTGGCGCACCCGCTCGCCCGACCCCAGCCGGTCGGGGTGCTCGGCGTGGACCATGACCACCCTTTCGCTGGCTTCCAGGAGACCCGCCACGGTGGCCGAGAGGTCACGGGCCGTCAGGCCATAGGGGTAGACCTTCCAGCCGGTGACGGCGGCCTCCAACCGGGACCAGTGGCGGTCCTGCATCGTCCCTGGTCCACCCTTGGCCCAGAGGCCGAAATCCACATGGGCCCTGTCATCCGCCAGTTCCAGCTTGGCACTGTAGCGGGCCAGGGTGTCGGTGGGGGGAGTGGTGTTGGGCATGTCCACGATGGTGGTGACCCCGCCGCAGGCCGCTCCTGCGGTCCCGGTGCGGAAGTCCTCCTTGTGGGTCTGACCCGGGTCCCGGAAGTGGACGTGGAGGTCCATGGCCCCCGGCAGGATGACCCGGTCGTGGTGGAGCCGGTGATGCTCCTCGTCGCCGTGAAGCACCTTGGCGATGCGGGTGAGGGTCTCGCCCTCCCAGCCGACACAGCAGTCGGTCAGGCCCTTGCCGGGCAGGTAGGCTCGTCCCTCGATGACCTTCATCCCTGTCCCGCCCGGCCCCCATCGCCGTCATCCTCACCATCATCGGTCTCCTCGATGAGTCCGGTGAACTTCATGGAACTGCTGGTCTCGGCCTTCATGGAGCCCACCTTCAGGGTCGCCTCGCCCCTGGTCTCCGAGGCCGCGGGCTCCCGGACCAGCTGGAAGGTGACCATCGCGCCCTGACCCGCGTCGAGACGCAAGCCCTCCTGGCTGAGCCAGGCCAGCTGGCTCTCGTTCTGGACGCTCCCGTTGAGCAGGACGTCGCCCAGGGTCCAGTTGATTATCTTGCTGGAGGTGGTCAGGTTGACCGTCAGGTTGTCCCACACCTCGCCGGTGTTGTTCACAGTAACCACGAAGGTGAAGGTGTAGTTGGCCTCGGCGAACTGGGTCTCGTTGAGGCTCAGCTCCCTGTCCTCGGGCCGGATGGCGAAGTCGTAGGGCGATTCATTGTACTGCATGGGGGCAAAGACAAAGGAGCTCAACAGCATGAACAGGGCCACGCCGCCCATGGCCACCCGCTTGGAGTCCAGTTCGATGAAATCCTCCAGGGGCGGGGGGTGCTGGAGGCCCAGGAACATGATGAACAGGGCGAAGACCAGCCAGCCCTGGAAGGCGGGTATGCCGATGAAGGGCAGGCCAAAGAGCCCCAGGATGAGCATGAGGGTCACAGCCCCCAGGGAGGCGTACTGGGCCCGCTCCCCCAGGATGGCCCGGGCGATATGACCGCCATCCAGCTGGCCCGCCGGCAAGAGGTTCAGGGCCGTCACCAGGAAACCGGCCCAGCCGGCAAAGGCCACCGGATGGATCAGGTAGTCGCCACTGCCGGGCACCAGGGCCTGGCTCAGCGCCTCCAGCAGTAAGAACATGGCCGGGACCCCCAGGGTTATGGTCTCCGCGGTGTTCTCGGGCACGGGAGTGGCGTAGAACTTGGTCAGCAGGAGGCCGATGAGGGTGATGGGGATGGCGACGATGAATCCGGCGATGGGGCCGGCGATGCCTATGTCCAGCAGGGCCTTGCGATTGGGGATGGGCTCCCGGATGGAGATGAAGGCCCCCATGGTGCCCAGGAGGAAGGGGGGCGGGATGGGGATGAAGAAGGGCAGCGAGGCCTCCAGGCCGTGACGGCGGGCCATGTAGTAGTGGCCCAGCTCGTGGATGCCCAGGATGGACATCAGGGGCAGGGCGAAGGTCAGTGCCCCCATGGCCACGGTCCCGGGATGGACCCAGACCGCGAAGATGGCCTTCCATCCCAGATCGTCGCTCATGGTGTCGGCGTAACTGCTCCAGAAGAGGGCCCCCGCCCAGATGGTGGAGAATATGGTCAGGACCAGCATGACCAGGTTGACCCTGGGGGACCGGAACTCCATCTCCGGCTTGGGGGTGACCACCACCATCATCGTGTCCTTGTAGGGCCTCAGCATGGGGTAGAGGTTCAGGGGCTTTAAGCCCAGGCGCACCTTCTCGAACGAATCCTCCAGGGTGCTCTTGTCCATCCGGATGAAGAAGATGAGATGACGCATGTCCCAGCGCACGTCGGTGACCGAGAAGTAGCGGTTCACCAGCCGCTGGACCTCGATGACCTTGGTGCCCGGGACCCGGTCCCGCTTGGGGGGTTCCTTCAAACCCGGGTTTATCGCCGGATCGGGGGCCGGTTCGGCTGACGGTCCAGCCTTCGGTCCATCCAGCGGTTCAGCCAGAGGATCGCCCTCCATCGATCCATCGTCGGTCATGCCACCAGCCTCCCCCGGGTCAGGCGGGCCAGGTCGTCCCAGCGGGAGCGGACCTCCCGGGAGGCGTAGACCCGCAGGCGCCAGTGGTCGAACTGGGCCGAGAACAGTGAATGGGCCAGGGTTGAGGCCTGCTCCAGGGAGCGGCAGCTGGTGGATTCGCCCTCCAGGACGCAGAGCTTGAAGGTGTTGGAGACATCCTGGGGCGGGGGCAGGTCCACCCAGATCTGGTGGGCTTCGATCCCGGCGGCCTCGGACAGCTCCCGTTCCAGGGTGGTCTGGGCGCCCCGGCCGATGAGCTCCTCCAGCAACTCACTGGAGAGGGCCTTGCGGTCCAGCTCCACCACGGCCTTGGGCAGTCTTCGGGCTCGCAGGTCGGCCACAGCTTTGGCGGGCAGTCCCTCCTGGCTATCCAGCAGGGCCAGCAGCTGACCCTCGTCCAGGTCGAAGAAACCGTCGGGGTCCAGGGCTCCTTGCTCCAGGGCCGAGGCCACGGCCCGGGCCACCAGCAGCTCACCGGCCCTGGCGGTGGGATGGAAGTAGACCACCGGATACATGATGTGCCGGGCCACCAGCAGGGCCTCCACCGCCGCCAGGCCGTTCTGGGATACCTCGAGCCGCTCATTATTGAGCTTCAGGGTGGCCACCAGCCGTCCCAGGTCGGCGCCGATGGTGACGCCGCAATAGTAGGCGTCACGGGCCAGGTAGTCCATCCGGTCGGCGTCCAGCTCGGAGGTTATCAGGGGGCTCAGGGGGTGGCGGCCCTCCAGGATCTTCAGCAGGGCCGCATGGTCCAGGCCCTCTTCCCGCAGGGTCTCGGCCAGGGGGCCCTCCTTGAGCTTGCGGAGCGTCACCTGCTCGTGGGTCGGCAGGCCGTCGACCACCTCGCTCATGTGGGAGTAGGGGCCGTGACCCAGGTCGTGAAGCAGGCCCGAGATGCCCGCGAGGGTGACCTCCTCGGACCCCAGTCCGCTGGCCCTGGCCAGTTCCCGCGCCAGGTGGCAGGTGCCCAGGGAGTGCTCGAAACGGGTGTGGTTGGCCCCGGGGTAGACCAGGTAGGCCAGGCCCAGCTGGCGGATGCCGCGAAGACGCTGGAACTGGGGGGTGTTGACCAGCGCCAGCTCTGCCTGCGACAGCTGGATGTAATCGTGGATGGGGTCCCGAACCCGTTTCATTGTTTTCATCATGTATGGTATTCATTTAACCCTTTGGTCAGGGGGCTGGAACCATCGAGCAGCCTCTTTTGTGTAATGGTCAGCGTCCCGTCGGGGGATATTTGAATTCCACCCGGACCCGGTCGGTCTATGCAGGGGAGGCCCATTCGCCAACCGCAAAGAGGGCTGTGGCCCCACCCCGGGGTTCCACGGTCAGGAGGCCCTCCTCCCTCAACAGGTGGATGTGGCGGTGCAGGGTGCGGTAATTGAGGCCCAGGCGGCGGGAGAGCTCCCGTTGTGAAAGTCCGGGCCGGTAGATGATCTCGTCCAGAATGGCCTGCTGGACCGGGATGAGCTCCACGACTCGCGGTGGCGGCATGCGGGCGCTGGGATAGAGGGTTCGCTTGAGCCCCTCCCGATGGTTCAGGATCAGCCCCACCTTCTCCAGGACCTCCAGGTGGTGCCTGACCACGCCGTTGCCCAGCTTCAATCGCCGGCAGAGCTCCCGCACGCAGATGCCGGGACTGGCCTCGATGGCGCCCACGATCCGGGCCCGCGTCGGCTGCTTCAGGACCCGGGCCTGCTCGGCCAGCTGGCGGGGCAGGGTGTCGAAGCCCCTGCGGGTCAGGGAGAGGATGGCTTGGGCTGTGGTAGGCTCGCTGCGACTCATGCCTATATACCTTACCGTGTGGCCGCTTATATAAAGATTGGAGCGCCGTGTCAAACCCTACATATACTTTTTGGTAGGTCGGTTTGACAATCGAACGATGGTTTTAGGCTACCGATGAAGGGAGGAAAGTGGACCGCCGTCGTCGCTCACAGCAGTCGGTTGAGATAATCCCGCAGGTAATCCCGGGACTCGCGGATGATGCCCATGACGTCGCTGTCGTAGCCCTGTTCGTCGAAGTTGCGCAGTTTGGCCAGCATGTCCGCCGGTCCGTAGCCCTTCACCGCCGGTGAGCGACCGGTGGGTGGTGCCACGACCACGACCACCAGCTCCTCGCGGAAGTCGGTGATGTTGCGGGCGTAGATGATCTCGATGTGACCGTCGCCGTGGGGCGCGGTGGTCATGTAGCGCCTGACATTGCCCTGATCGTCGAGAGTGATGCCGGTGATGATGCGTACCACCTCCGCCAGGGGCAACTCCACCTCGTCGCTCTCGACAACTTCGCCCTCCATGGTGCTGCCGGTCCAGGGGGTGATGTTGCCGGCCAGGTTGGGGACCATGGCCCCGCCGATGTTCACCGGACCCCGGGGTTGGGGCAGATGCTTGGGCGCCGGGACCGCCGGTCGCTCGGATCTGGCCTGGGAGCGATTCCCGGGCAGTTCGGGCAGCTCTCCCGGGTTGCTGCGCGGATTGCGCGGGGCCGGAGGCCGTCCGCCGCCCCTGGGTGCGGGAGGCGCCCGCCCTCGACCTGCCGGTCGCGGTGCTGGTCTTGGAGGTGAGTTCCCCCGTCGTCGGGGAGGTGCTCTGGCCTGGCCCTTTGGCCGCGGGGGCGGAGGTCGATTTCCACCGGCCTTCTTCCTGGGCTTTGGTGGGGGAGGCGTGGCTGTCGCTCCAGCGTCCCCTCTGGGCCGAGGGGGGGGCGGTGCCCTGCCTTTGGGTCGGGGAGGGGGAGGCGGTTCAGCCATTATCGAGTGCTCCCTCCACAGGGTTGGATAGCATATGCTATGGTTGCAGTTAGGTCCTCGGGTTATTAAAAGTGTTATAAGGTCAATATGGTCAACCCGCACGGTGGTCCTTACCCTGCCTGGCTCTGAGCCTCGGCTCCGGGGGCCCTTTCCTTGAAAAAG
This sequence comes from uncultured archaeon, assembly GCA_964384995.1. Classification (GTDB taxonomy): domain Archaea; phylum Thermoplasmatota; class Poseidoniia; order MGIII; family CAYLMJ01; genus CAYLMJ01. The sequence goes on from CAYLMJ010000036.1 coordinate 20,170, forward strand.
GTTATAAATACCCCTTGCCTGCGATAGCCCGCCTTTTTGGGAACACTGCTCAGGCCCCAGCCTGGGCTGGACCACCAAATGGCATGGAGCGTGTCTTTGAATGTACCTTTTGGACACTCGCGAAGAGACTGTCCGCATCCCCCCCAACCGACTGGGAGAGCCCCTGGACCAGGTGACCTACGATCTGGCGTGTCAGGCCTTTGAGGGCCGCATGGACCACCAGAAGCGGGTCACCGTACTAGTGACCAAGCTGAAGCTGACCGGCCCCGGTGTGGTGGTCCACAGCGACGGCGCCGTCTATCAGCCGGTGATCATGGAATCCCTGCTCTTCAAGCCCTCGGTGCAGGAGGTCATCGAGGGATTCGTCTGCGAGGTGGTGGACTTCGGAGCCTTCATCCGCTTCGGCCCCCTGGACGCCCTGCTCCATGTCTCGCAGGTGACCAACGATCACATCAACGTGGACGTGGGCGGCCAGCGGCTGGTGGCCAAGGACACCAAGCGGGACATGCGCCTGGAGGACGTGGTCCGCGCCCGGGTGGTCACCATCTCCCTGAACGAGCAGTCACCCAGGGAGTCCAAGATCGGCCTGACCATGCGTCAGCCAGGTCTGGGCAAGCTGGACTGGATCACCGAGGACCGCGAGAAGGCCCTGGCCCCCGAGGGCAAGGCCAAAGGCAAAGGCAAGGGCAAAGGCAAGGGCAAGGCGGCCAAGGATACGGCCAAGGGGGATGACAAATGAGGGCTTGCAAGCTCTGCAACTTCATCTCCGAGGAGAGCACCTGCCCCCAGTGCGGTGACGAGACCTCCAAGGACTGGCAGGGCTACGTCATCATCGTCGACCCCGCGACCTCCAAGCTGGCCCAGCAGATGAACATCCGGACGCCAGGCAGCTACGCCCTCAGGGTGCGCTGATGGTCGATTACATCCTGCCCGACGAGCTGGCCGGTGAGCTGAAGGTCCCCTGGGGCCCGCTCTATGCCGGCGAGACGCCCGAGGTGCCCCTGGACCCCGAGGCACAGCTGATCGCCGTGGGGGATGTGACCCAGCAGAACCTCCTGGCCACCGGTCGGATGCCGGATGTTGCCGTGGTGGATCACGTGACCCGACGGAATGTCCCTCACCATGCTCAGGCTGGACCTGAGCCGACTTCCGGCGATGAGCCCCTGACCCTTAAGGTGAACAATCCCGCCGGGACCATCTCCGAGGCCCTGTGGGCCTCCATGGTAACCGGACTGGACCATCCCGGACCGGTGCTGGTGGAGGTGGAGGGCGAGGAGGACCTGGCCGCCCTGGCCGCGGTGGCCCTGGCCCCCGAGGGGACCCAGGTGGCCTACGGACAGCCCAAGGAGGGCATGGTGGTCATCACCGTTGACGAGGCCGTGCGGGCCAAAGCTTATGAACTGCTGGCTAAGATGGAGGAGCGCTGAGCCCCATGGAGCTTGAGATACTCGAACGCAATGACAACCCCCTGCTGGAGCGGGAGGAGATCAATTTCAGGATACGCCATCCCAAGGATGCCTCGCCCAGGCGCAAGCAGGTCCGCGAACAGCTGGCCTCCGCCCTGAACGCCAAGGCCTCCATGGTGGTCATCGATAACATGGACGCCGACTTCGGCCGCCCCGAGACCGTGGGCTACGCCAAGCACTACAAGAACCAGACCGCCATGCAGTCCATCGAGGCCCCCCATGTGCTGAAGCGCAATGGCCTCTACGCTGGCAAGGCCAAGGCCGACGCCGGTGATTCCGGTGGCAAGAAGGAGGCCGGGGAGAAGCAAGAGGCGGGGGGCGAGGAGTAGATGTCCAAACGGGATTACTACCAGATGGACGGCGACCGGCTGACCCGTACGCGACGCTGGTGCCCCAAGTGTGGCGAGGGGACCTTCCTGGCGGAACACAAGGACCGCGCCTCGTGCGGCCGTTGCGGCTACACCGAGTTCCAGAAGAAATAGTTCGAATCATTCACATGCAGTTCAGTTCACCACAGAGACACCAAGTTCACAGAGACGGCACAGAGAATAGAAAGTGATGGCCTTTGAGTGGCGCCTTGATCGCCTCCTCCTGTGTTAGTCGCCTGCGCCTGTGTTGGTTTCTCTTTCCCGGCGTATTTTTACGCGGGCCCGTGGGGTAGCTTGGATATCCTAAAGGCCTCCGGAGCCTTGGACCTGGGTTCGAATCCCGGCGGGCCCGCCT
>CAYLMJ010000037.1:0-22322 GCA_964384995.1 uncultured archaeon
CTAAACGGCGGGGGTAACTATGACCCTCTTAAGGTAGCGTAATACCTTGTCGCTTAATTGGCGACTTGCACGAATGGTCCAACGAGAGCTCTACTGTCCCTGCCTTGAGCCCGATGAAATTGACTTACTGGTGCACAGTCCAGTACGTTCCAGCCGCAAGCGAAGACCCCGTGGAGCTTTACTGCAACCTGTCGTTGTAGTGTGAGTTTTAATGTGTAGGGTAGGCGGGAGCCGTCGAGCCCGGGACGCCAGTTCCGGTGGAGGCAACGATGAAACACCGCCCTTTTTGATTCGCACTACTCACTCCTTCGGGAGGACACCGATAGGTGGGCAGTTTGGGTGGGGCGCCACTCCCTCGAAAATCTAACAAGGGAGCCCAATGGTCAGCTCAGGTAGTTCAGGACTCTACCGCCGAGTGCAAGGGCAAAAGCTGGCTTGACGTGAATGGGCCCAATAACTATTCACGATGCGAAAGCAGGGCCTAGCGAACCAATCAGCCTCATTAATGGGGGCGATTGATAACAGAAAAGTTACCCCGGGGATAACTGAGTTGTCTGCAGCAAGAGCCCATATCGACCTGCAGGCTTGCTACTTCGATGTCGTCTCTTCCTATCCTGGGTGTGCAGAAGCACCCAAGGGTGGGGTTGTTCGCCCATTAAAAGGGATCGTGAGATGGGTTTAGACCGTCGTGAGACAGGTTTGTTGCTATGTGCTGGAACCGTTTTTGCCTGAGGGGAAGGACCCTTTAGTACGAGAGGAACAAGGGTTCGCAGCCACTAGTTTACCAGTTGTCCTACAGGGCACCGCTGGGCAGCCACGCTGCAATGGATAAGAGCTGAAAGCATCTAAGCTCGAAGCCAACCCCAAGACGAGGCAAATTGACGCCCGTAAAAGACGGGATTGATAGGATCGGGGTGTACGCATCAAGAACCGGATTGGCCTTCAACGCCGCCTTCGGGCAGCCCGCGAGGTCATGATCGAGGTGTTCAGCCCGCGATTACTAAAGTTCAGGCAGTATCATGCTGCTGTTAGGCTCTGCCGTTTGACGGATTGCGTTTGAGTTCTTCCCCAGAACCACTACCACCAGCCTGGGCCATGGCGGTTCGATCTGCAGAAAAACAAATAATCTCTGGCCGGTCCCATCATTCCGGCCGGGCCACCGCAAAGCCGCACCAGGGACACTCGGTGTACTGGAAACGCAGGTTCAAGGTGAACTGCTTGTTGCAGTTGGGACACTCGGTGGTGGGGACGAAGGGTCTCGGGACCGGGGGCGGTCGGGTTGGCGTGTAGGATGCGGCCACTGGTGGTGAGGGTGGTGTGGCCGGGTTGGCCTGAACTGGGGGAGCCGGAGGTGCGGGTCGTACCGGTTGAGCTGGTTGGGCTGGTTGAGCGGTCTGCGCCGTGGCCACCGGATTGAAGGTCACCAGACCCGGTTGAGGTTGCGCGGCGGGTGAAGAACGAGGGGATGGCGGCCTAGTGTTGTCCGATGCGGTCTCATCATCCCATTCCACACCCAGTTCCTCCACCTTGGGAAAGACCGGCTGGAACCGGGCGGTTGCCCCTTCGTTGGCCGAACCAGCTTCCATTCCCGGGGTCTTTTCCGGGTCCGGGCCGGATCCAGCTTCCCCTGTCGATGTTCTTTCATCCGAGGCTGGAACCGACCGGTCAACACTATCGTCAGGAGGCCTCTCAGCCGCAGGAGGCAATGAGGCGTAGATCCTGGGATCACCGTCCACGGTGTGGTGGTGTCCCCGCCGAGGGCGGCGGCGTGGTCCAGAGGGGGTTTCCGACCCTTCAGCCACTTCAGCCACTCCAGCGATCCTCCCTAGACACCTTACTTCTCGACCCGGTAGACCAGCTTGTAGACGGTCTTGCCCTCTGTCACCTTGCAACCCTGGAGGGGATGGGTCTCGCTGCCGCTCTTCTCGATGACGTACAGGACAGCCGGGTCGCCCCGGACCAGCCAATCCTCCAGCACGGGATGGGGCTCCTTGGTGGTCACCTGAGCCTCGCCAGGTCCCTGCTCGGCGAATTCCAGGATGGGGATGCCCTTGCCCCCGATGAAGAGCTTGTAGTTCTTGCCCGAGTAGGTCTTCAATGGGCCATCACGGCTTGCACCTGGTTCCGGCGCAGGTTCCGGTGTCGGTTCCTCAACGGGTTCCGGGGCGGGGGGCTCGCTGGGTGGAGGAGCCTGCGGTGTCAGCTCATCCAATTCGGGCAGGCCCGACCTTTCACCCTTGGGTCCCTTCTCTGGTTCCTCCTTGGCGACCGGTTCCAGCCGCGGTCCGTCGGGCGTCGGCCCCACGGGCTCAAGTTTGGGAGCCGCCTTTTCCGAGACCGCCAGTTTGGGGCTTTGACCCTGAATGAGCTGGATGCGATGGGCCAGATCGTACCTGCGCTGGACCAGGGCTTCCTCCCAGTCCTTGGCCAGGGTCTCCACCTCGTCCGAGCCAGGCCACTTCTTCTTCACCGCCTTGGCGACGATGGGCTGGATCGTCGTTCCCTGACCCTCGATCTGATTGAGCAGCTCCAGTTCGAGGACCAGGTAGATGCTGGAGGCCATGGGGGCGCTTACACCCGACCGGCCCAGGCGCTCCTGGAACTGGGTGGGGCTCAGGTTCACCAGGTCCTTGGGCAGCTTGCCCTTCATCAGCTGGACCAGCTCGCGACGCTGAGCATCCGGAAAACTGGGATCCCGGGCCATGCCGTCGATGAGCTCGGGGAGTTGGCGCTGGAGGCTCTTGGCCTTGATATTGCGGCCAATGACGTTTGCCAGCTCATTGCCCGCTTTGTTGCCTTCAAGGCCCAGGGCGCCCAGGATCAAGGATTGCATGTTCTCCAAAATGGAGGTCCCCAGGTTAAAAGATTCGGTTGATTTTTGTTAACTGAGGGCCCCATTTGAACTTATCAAGGAGTTTATGGGCCTGGAGGGGATGTCCCAGCAGGGCCAGGGCCGCCGCAAGGGCTTCCACCGTGGTGAGCTTGTCGGGCTTGCCGTAGTTGATGGGATTGACGGCCGTCAAGGGAGGCAGTTTGACCCGAAAACCACCCCGGGCCCGCAGCTTCCTGAAGACCTCTACCGCCCGCTCCCATGAGCAATCAACGGCCACCAGACCCCTCAGCCGGGCCGCCGGACCATGATGGGGCGCGATCACCTCTTGGGCAAAGGGGTCGAGGATCACCGCCTGGTAGGGCACCAGCCCGGGCCGGTTCACTAGTTCCACGAGGTCGAACCGGGCCAGCTTGCGGGCCGAGCACTTGCGGGGGTCGTCCTGGTCCAGGTGCAATACCACCAGTCGGATCGGCTCCGAAGGTTCGGTGGGCTCGATGGGCTCGGAGGGTTCGGAGGGTTCGGAGGGTTCCGACGGCTGGACATCGTTAACAGGGTCGGGCATGCAAGCTCATGGGAACGGCGGGTGCCGACTGGGTCAGCCAGCCCAGGGAGACCCGGTGGACATGCTCGGCGTACAGGTCCACATTGTTGGGGGTGATGCCACCCGAGGCCTCCAGTTTCAGATGGGGATGGGAAGCCTTCAACTCACGGGCCAGACCCGCCAGTCCCTCGGGTGAGAAGTTGTCCAGCAGGAGCCAGTCGGCCCCTGCCTTGGCGGCGGCCCGGGCCTGCTCGGGGGTGTCGGCCTCCACCTCCAGCAACAGATGGGGATGGGTCTTGCGGCAGAGCTCCACGGCCCGGATGACCTGGTGCTCCCTCTCGCCTTCCATCAGGGCCAGGTGATTGTCCTTGACCAGGAAGGCATCGAACAGCCCATCCCGGTGAGGAACCCCACCTCCTGTTACCACCGCCTCCTTCTCCAGGCCTCTGAGACCCGGGGTGGTCTTGCGGGTGGCGGCCACCTCTGTGTCTGGATCCACCTCGCGGACCAAGGCCACGACCCGGGCCGTGGCGGTGGCGATGCCCGACAGACGGGCCATCAGGTTCAGGGCCAGACGCTCCACGGCCAGCAATCCCCGGGCCGGACCGGTCACGTTCATCACCGTGCCTCCGGCTGGCATCAGCTCCCCCTCCTTCACCGGTTCCGATTCCAATGGGAGGATCTCGATCCCGGCCATGCCAAATAGGGTCTGGACCGGTGGAAGGCCAGCGATGAGGCACTCCTCCCCGGTGGTGATATGACCCTGGCACCTCAGGTCCTCGCTCAGGAGGGTCGCCGAGGTCACATCCCCCAGCCACCTCTCCAGTCCCTGGTCGCCCAGGTCCTCCCTGAGCCATTCTTTCAGGGCCGGTTCCAGCTGTGAGGTCATCTATACCCCCAGCGCCGGGGGTTAAAAAAAGGGTCGAGCGGGGGAAGCTTCCCCGCTCTGGGCCATCCCTGCCCAGAAGCCGTTGGGCGACGGGCAGATGGTGAACCATTGTGTTTGCGTGTGTTCTGCGACTTGGCGTCGCCGGTCGAGAGATCTCGGAGGTCCTTACACTTCGTCCTCTTCTTCCTCGCGGCGGGAGAAAGCAACACCCAGGGCGGCCAGCAGACCGGAAAGACCGGTCAACGCCAGACCCAGGTTGAACGAGGGAGTCGTTATGGACTCGCGCACCGCCGTGATGGTGATGTACTTCTCGTTGTTGCTCTCATCCTGTTCGGGGATCGAGTTCAACGGGTCGACCGACAGGTAGAACACGTAATCGGTCTTGTCCGCTCCCGGATCCACCACCACACCCAGCTCGGTGGCCTCGACACTGAAGGTCAGGAAGGTCTTGCCCTCCACGACCTTGAAGGACGGACCGTTCTCGACCTCGGATACCCAATCGCCCTCATCATCCTGGACCTTCCAGGTCTGGGCCGAGGAATCCCACATCACGAAGATGGAGAGACCCTTGCCCGAGAAGCTGGAGCTCAGGATGTCCACAACGAACGGCTCGGAGGTCTCGGTCCCCAGGTTCAGGATCTCCATCTGGAAGAATAACTGGGGTGTTCGCAACGAGCTGATCAGCACGTGGGTGGTGTAGGCATGGGCGCCGATGGTCAGGTCGGGCTTGGCCACCGAAAGGGTGGCCGTCACAGTCTCACCGATGACGTTCTCGGGATCGGCGTAGGAACGACCGGTCACCTCGACGATGTAGTCGCCGGGAACCGTGCCACCGAACTGGGAGGCAAAGCCCATCTGGATCTCGAGGCCGATGGTGCGCACCTCGCCGGGTTTGAACTTCTCGGCGTCATCGATTGTGCGGCCCTTGGTGGGGTTGACTATCTCCCAGCCAAGACCGCCCGCAAGCTGACGATACGTTTCGTCACCCGTGCCGGGGAGGCCATCCTCACCCAGATAGGTGATGCTGCCGCCCTCGTTCACCCAGGCGGGACCGTAGCCCCAGATGACATCGTCAGAGCCGGGGTTCGTGTCGTAGATGCCGTCCGGGCCGGGACTGCGCCAGCCCTGGCTCGGCTCGTCCATGTGCAGGATGGTGTTGGCGTTGTCATCCTCGAAGAGGAAGGCACTGCCATTGGGGAACACCACCTTGACATCCAGCTGCACGAAGTCCTTGCTGGCTCCCAGGTTGCGAGCCTTCACGTTGTAGCTCACCATCTCGGGGCTGCCTGTGACCGGGCTGGGATAGCCCTCCATCACTCCCGGATTGATCGACTGCACCTCGACTCCGAGGGACTGCATGCCGAACACACTGGGGTTGTAGAATGTGGCCCACGCGTCATCCTCGCTAGCCCGGCCGTCCTTGTAGGCCTGCAGGAAGATCTGCATGGTGCCCCCGATGTACTTCTCGTCCAGGCGGGTTCCCGAGATGTCCGAGATCTGGGTCACCCGGCCCAGGTCGGCCCAGAACGTGTGACGTGCCTTGCCCTCGTGGTCGGAACTGCCGGTCCAGCTGTCGGGTGGAGAGCTGTACTCCTTGCCGGGGATGGCATGGAAGAAACGCAGGTCCGAATCCCTGAGATGGATGTTGAAGGGTCCGGCCCAGCTGCCGCCACCGGCGGGTTTCACCCGCACCTGCCCGATGATCTCGGAGATGTCCAGCTCATAGCTGGCGTCCATCACCAGGAAGGGCTTGTCGTTCCAGACTGTGAACTGGTCGCTCTCGAGCTTGCCGTTGCCACCACCGGTCCACTGGTACTCGCCCTGGGCGGTCTTGGCCGTGTCCCAGCCGGCACCGCCGGTCCACTGGGTTGGGCCCAGCAGGCTGGCTCCCAGGACCATGCTCAGCTCCATGTAGTTGCCTGCAGGGTCCTCGTCCAGGAGGTCCTCGGGATCGTTGCGCAGATGGGTGACCAAACGCAGGGTGTAGATGCCGGGGTCGAACTCCTCGCCCCAGACCCAGTCGGACCAGCGTCCCTCGGTGCCGTCGATGGTGTAGGTGTCGCCGGTCTCCAGTTCCACTGGAATATCGGTGGTCAGCCATTCGCTGCCGGCAGGCCACAGCTTGTTGTCCCCCTCGGCCAGCGAGGGATCGACGATCTGAGCCTCGACACGCACACTGCTCTGGGACACAACGCCGATGTTCTTCACCGTCACGGCCAGCGGATGGGCGGTGGCGGCGGCACCGAACTGTTCGGTGTCGACGCCCCAGATATCCACGTTGTTGCGGAACTCGCTGCCGATGACGGCGATGTCATCGATGAGGACGCCCTCACCGACTTGAGGTCCTTCATCGGCGGTCACCCGGAACTGGATCCACACCAGGTTGCCCGAGTAATCGGACAGGTCAAGGGCGATGGATTGCCACTCCCAGGAACTGCCCCAGCCGGGGGTGGTGCCCTCGAACTCGTGCAGGGTGGTCCAGTCGGCCTCGTTGGGCGTGGTGCCGCTCTGGAAGGTGTCGCTGGCCTGGATCAGCAGCTTGTCGTTGATCCCCAGGTCGTACTGGTACCAGAACTCCAGTTCGGGCTTGTAGGCCGCTCGCAGATCGATGGCTGGGGCTGTGTCGTACTCGGTGTTGTCACCGTCCCGGTCGAACTCGTCGGGAGTGGCCATGCCCGAATCGGTTCCGGCCTCGTACTCGTCACCTTCGGGCGTCCGGGTCAGGTAGTAGGCCTTCTGGCCGCTGTGGGCGAAGCCCCGATTGAAATCTGAGGGTTTCACCTGGAACCACCTCGTATCATCGGTGTTCCAGTCGATCTCGTTGTCGGTCAGGTCCAGCGACGAATCCTCGGCGTTGTCGAAGAAGAAGGAGTTGAAGACCCTGAACTCGACCACCAGTGAGTTGTTCCACGGGAACTGGTCCCGATTCTCGGACACCCGGGCGTTGAACTCGGCGAAGTAGGTGTTGGCCTCGGGGGCGGTGAACTTGTGGAACAGCTCCTTTTCGTCCTCATGGTCCTCCAGCTCGATGTCGCCGTACTTTGCGCCACCCTCCAGGGTGCCGGGGATGGTCATGGTCACCGGATAGCCCGGGACCACCTGGCCCTGAAGGTTGGTCACCGTCAGGTCCACCGGCTGCTCGGTCCATGAGCTCTCGCCCACGTTGACCACCGTGGCGTTGAGCTCGCGGTCCTTGTCGTCCGATATGGAGAAGCGCTTGAAATTGTCCGCGCGGACGCTGGCATCTGTGACGGCCAGGTCCTTGGTCACCCGTTCGGTGCCCACGATGGCGACCTGATCCCACAGGGGGCCAAGATATGGGCGCCCGTTGTTATCGGTGTTCTGATCGGAGTCGCCGTCGTAGAGGAACCTGAACTGCACCACGCTGTCCTCGGAGCCGTACCAGGAAGAGCCGATGACATAGCCCTGGTACTTGGCGTTGCTGCCCGCCCAAAGGTACCACATGCCCTTTCCGTAGGCAGGGGTGGAGGAGATGAGATTGCTCCAGGTGGAGTCGGTCACCTTCTTGATCTGGATGCGCCACTGGTCCCCGGATTCGGTGTAGCCGGAGAAGATGATGCGCATCACCACCTCCTCCATCCCCGACAGGTCTATCTCGGGGCCCATTATGGCATCGTCCTGGTTGGGCTGGGGGGTGAAGACACGATCGCCGTTGCTCTTCTTCCAGCCGTCCTTCTTGAAATAGGCAAAGGAGGCCTCCCCTTGTTGCACAATGCCGCGGCCGGTCTCGTTGGCCGTGCTGGGGTTCATGTCAAAGTCGTAACTGGTGGCGCGGTGGGCGTTGTAGTGACCCAGGCTGGAGGCGCCGTTGGTATCGGTGTCCACGATGGTGATGGTCTTGCCCACCTCGAAATCGGGACCCTCGGCGCTCTCGGTCCATTTGGCCACTCCCACCAGGCCCTGCATGTAGTCATTGGGACCGTACTGGTCGGCATTGGCGCCGCTCTTGTCACCGCCGTAGTAGAGGGTCTGGATGACCACCCGGTCCATGCCGGCCGTGGTGAAGAGCACGTGACGGGCGTCCCTGGGGTCCGTTCCATCATCGATGCGTTGCAACCGATCGTTCTCCAGGTTGAAGGTCGCCACCCAGGTCTCGTCGGGCAATAGGTTGCCTGGAGAGCCCTCGTTCTCGGGGGTAGTGTCATCATCCTCGAATGGTGTGTTGGACCAGAGGGTGTTCTCGAAGAGCACCTGGCCGAACTCGTTCTTTATCTTCAGGTAGACTCCCACCTGGTTCAGGGTCTGGTAGCCGTAGTTGGTCACATGGACCCGGATCTCCACCGGGGACATGGCCTCCACATGGCGCCAGTAGATGGAGTTCATGGGGATCTCCAGATTGCTGATACCGATGTCCACCTGTTTCTGGGTGACCGGGTCCACCCCCATCCATTCCAGCATGGTGGCGAAGATGTCGGCCCGGTCCTCGCGCTTGTCGAACGTGGTTATCGTCTCGCCGAACAGGATGGATTTGTACGTTGTGGAGTGGGGGATGCCGCTCTCGGTCTCGGGGTACTGGATGGCGTGGAACTTGTGGGTGGCATGACCCGGGTCCATCCAGAGCATGCCCATGGCAGAGCTGTCGTAGGGTCGCAGGGGTACGGGGGCCTGAAGGAACCAGGTGCCCGCGCCGTTGGTGGTGAAGCTCTTGCCGTCCATGATGGAGTCGTCCACCCCGTCCATGGGATTGGCCGTGCCTTCGTAGACCCAGGTCGAGGCTGATTCAGCGTGCATGTAACTGCTCTTGAACGCCGCGGGCCAGGCCTGGGTCTGCATGGCCATGACGATGAGGTTGCGGTTGTCGGTGCAATAGGTGCTGCTGGAGGTTCCGCTCTGGTCCTCCCCGGCGACGCACTGGCCGTCCAGGTAGTCCTCCAGCACCGATATCTCGGCGGATGTGACGATGCCGTGGTCACGGCCGGCATAGGCGTTCCACCAGATGACGGCCTCGTAGTCGTCCATTATCGCCAGTCCGGTGTCACCGGAGGGGAAGTTGTAATCCACATTGGCCCAGCGGCCCGAGCGGAAGACATCGTAGGAGTAGCCTCCGTCGTTCAGGGCCGATTCGATGAGCACCTCGCCAAAGGGGCTGGAGATCCGTCGTTCTCTATCATCATCGACGATGAGCACCTTGGCCTGCTTCACCGGCAGTCGCGCCGGGGCGAAGTTCCCATCCGCCATGATGCCCACGGGCTGGAGGTCGGCATAAGTTTCCTCAGAGGCCTCGCCGGCGATGTTGAGAGCCTGCACTCCCTCCTCGGAGTGAAGATCTTTCGTTTCGTCCTCAAGTTTTGTCTGATCCTGGCCCAGGGAGGTCAGAAGACCCACACCCATGGCCGACAGGACCATGAAAGAAATAGTAAGGATGGCGCAGATCCGAACGGTCCGGACAGACCCCATCCAGGGGATTGCGTTTTGCATGCTTGACACCTTGTTGTTTGGTCCGTTTTCGATCGATAATACACAATCGACAGACGTTTGGAAGTGCCAATGTTTAATAAATCTGCTCCAGTTTGTCTGTTTTCATTAATAAGTATATTGGAGAGGGTTTTTGACACAAAGTCCAAGAGGACCATTGAACCAGGATCGCCAAACGGGAACGAACACCTTCCTTTCGACCACAGAATTTTGCAAAACGAGACAGGCGTCCGGCTTGTAAAAAAATATAAAAAAAGGCAGCTCCCGGACCTGGGTCCGGGAGTATTGCCAGCCCCAGCCCCGCTGGCCCCTGGTTTCTAGGGGCGGGCGGGACTGCGACAGGGCCATCGAATGGCCCTTGCCTGGCCGATGACCAGGCGTCCCAGATGTTTGGTCTATGCCTGACGTCGGCGCATCACGCCGAGGGCCGCCAGCAGACCCATCACGGCGAAGACGGCCTCGAAGCCGGGATCGTCGTCCTCTTCATCGAGGGGGTCGTCGATGGGGTCCCCGCCGCCGGTGGTTTTCTCGGTGACAGTGGCGGTGAAGGTGATGTCCTCGGTCAGGGTGTCATCACCCAGGGAGGTGATGGTGACGGTCAGGGTCTTGGCACCCGTGGCCGTGGCCTCGGGGACCTCCACCGTCAGGGTGATGGTCTTGCTGTTGGCCTCCCCGACGATAACCGCGCTCACCGGGTTGGCGCCATCCAAGAACTGGCAGGTCATGCCGGTGCAACCGGTGACCGCCAGCTCGATGTTGTCGTCACCGTTGCCGGTGTTGTTGACAAAGACCGAGAAGGCCGTGGAGCTTCCCTGCTGAACCTCCTTGGAGATGGAGGTGGCGTTGCCGGCGTTCTCAAGCATGATGCCGAAGATCTGGTCCGCCTTGACCTTCAGGGTGGTGGAGTCGGTGGTCTCGCCGTCCTCGGAGAGGGCGGTGATGGTGATGGTTTGCTCATCAAGGTGGCTGGCATCGGCCGGGACCTTGACATTGACCAGGACCACCTCGGAGCTGGAAGCTTCGACCTCGATCTCGGTTATGCCGGCCGAGGCGTAGGAGAAGGCCGGGTCGCCGATCCACAGGGGGTCGCCGGCGATGTCCAGGCCCACGGTGTCGGGACCGTTGCCGCCGTTGTTGACCGTCAATGAGAACTCGCCGGTCCCGCCGGGCAGGACGAACTGCGAGGTCTCGGCCGGGTCGGTCAGGGAGATGGCGAAGACCTGGGTCACCCTCAGGGTCAGGGTCCGCGAGGTCGTTACCGTGCCATCGGTGTCGGAGGTGATGGTCACTGTGGCGGTGCCCTCACTGTCGGCCAGCTGGGAGGTGGGTGCCTCCAGGGTGACGGTGAAGGTCTCCATGCCCGCATCGCCCTTCCAGGGCAGGACCGCGGTGGCGGTCTTGTCGATGGAGGCGTCCCAGCTGTCGTTGGGAAGGTCATCGACCATGTCGATGGTGAAGGAGTCGTCGTCGTTGCCGTAGTTCTCCACCGTCAGGTCGAAGGTGGCGATGCCGCCGGCGGTGTCCACCTCGGCGATGGAGGAGCCATCAACTGAGACGTAGATGGCGTAATGGGGCAGTACCTCGGCGTGACCCTCCACCAGGTAGTAGTTGGCTGAATATTCAGGGTCGTTGTTGTTGGCCTGGACCAGGAAGACCGTGTCATCGGAGGCCTTCACGTTGTCGTTGAGGGTCAACCTGAAGGGTACGGTGACGGTGTCGCCTCCGGCGATGTCGGTCTTGTAGGTCGCGTTCTGGGGCCAGGTCGAGGGGTCCGAACCGTCATCTGGGTCGAACGAGACGGTCCAGTCCGGCAGGGTGCCGGGATAGAGGATCTCGATGGGGAACTTGGAGGCCTCGAAATCATCGGTGGCGTTGAGGTTCACGATGGTGAGATCGTAGTTGTTGAAGTCTCCCACCTCGAAGGTCTCAAGGCCGCCGATGTAGGCGGTCCAGTTCTTCACCGCCACCGAGAGGGTGGCTGAGAACTCCTCACCCGAGGTAACACCGATGACAAGGAAGTTGACCTCGGCCTGGTCGCCGAGCTTGCCCACTGGAGGTACGGTGACCTCCACCGAGATGTCGTCATCATCGCCCTGGTTCAGGGTGATCTCATCTTCGCTCACCTGGATGAAATCGTCGGTCCAGCCCTCTGGGGAACCATCGATGAAGGAAGCCTCGAGGGTGTAGTTCTCGTCCTCGGTACCTGTGTTCTCCACATTGACCGTGAACTCATGGGTGTTGTTCACGGCCACCGGGACGAAGTTCTGGTTGTCCAAGTTCAGATAGTCATCCTCAAGGATGGTAATTGTGATTTCGGCGTCCCGCCCACCGGAGACCTGGGGGCTCGCCATTAGCAAGCCCACGATCATGAGTCCGGTCACAATGTAGGCGGCGCTGCGTTTGAGATTTTCATGCATGTAGCTCACCTGGGATTATGCCTGGTTCAACGATACTGCTCTGTACCGTGCTAGATTGGAAAAGTCCCAAGATATATATGGCTTGTGGTTTACCCTTTTTTAAAAAAGGGATTAATGAATAGATTGTTGTCAAATAATAGATAATAATGCCATTGAATTGCCAGAAAAGAGATGTATATACCACATTTTTGCCCAGATTTGCCAAATATGGATTGGTAGTGGACTTGGTTTTTAAAAAAGGCATCCCCCCCGGAAACCTCGCAGGGAACCGGGAGGAAGGGATATGGCGGAAAGCACCCAGCACGCACAGACCACAGGGTCAGCGGGTCGACGTCATGGTAGCTGGATCACCGGCGCAGGCGGGTGAGGACCAGGGCCACCCCAATGACTCCCAGCACCAGGAAGAGGAGCGGCAATTCACCGATGAAACCCTCGTTGGATCCTGTTCTATTTTCTGGAGGTTCTTTGGTATACTCCCTGACCTGGACGGTGAAGGGATACGAGGAGGCCTCGCCGGCCGGACCGCCGGAGGTCCCGGTCACGATGAGGGTGTGGTCGACCAGGACGTACGTGCCCTCGGTCAAACCCTCGGCGGCGGTGACCTCCAGTGAGATGACCTTGCTGGCCTGGCCCTCGATGTTGGTGGCGGCAATTGGTTTGGAACCCTCCAGGAAACGGCAGTCCAGCTCCTCGCATCCGCTCACCGTCATGGTGATGGGGTCGAGACCGTTGCCGGTGTTGGAGACCTGCACGGCAAAGGTGGTGGTCTGTCCCGTGTCGAGCTCGGCCGAGGTGACGTTGGTGTGATTGCGCACATCGACGCCAAAGAGCTGGCCGGCCACCACCGTGAGGACTGTCGTGGCCGTGGTCTCGCCGTCCTCTGAGGTGGCGGTGACCCTGAGGCTCTGCTCGTCCTCGTGGCTGGCCAGGGCCGGGACCTGCACATTGACCAGGACCACCTCGGAGGTGCCACCGTCCACCTCGATCTCGGTGGTGCCGGAGGAGGCATGGGAGAAGGCGGGGTCGCCCACCCACAGGGGGTCGCCGGTGATGGCCAGGGCCACGGTGTCGGGGCCATTGCCCTCGTTGTTGAGGGTCAGGCTGAACTGGCCGGTGGTCCCGGGCACAACGGACTGCTCCTTCGCGGCCGGATCGGTAATTGAGATGGCGAAGGCCTGGGTCACCCTCAGGGTCAGGGTCCGGACGGTGGTGGCCGTACCATCGCTGTCGGAGGTCACGGTCACGGTGGCCGTGCCCTCGCTGCCCGCCAGCTCCGAGGCCGGAGCCTCCAGGGTCACGGTGAAGGTCTCCTGGCCATTCTCGCCCTTCCAGGGCAGGACCTCGGTCCGGGTCTTGTCGATGATGGCCTCCCAGTTGGCGTTGGGCAGGTCATCGGTCATGGAGATGGTGAAGGAGTCGTCGTCGTTGCCGTAGTTGGCCACCGTGAGGTCAAAGGTGGTTGTGCCTCCAGCATCATCCACCGTGAGGGTGGAGGGGCCGTCGATGGAGACGTAGGGGGCGCGGTGGAACAGAACCTTTGCGTGACCCTCCACGAGATAGTAGTTGGAGCTGTGGTCGGGGTCGTTGTTGTTGGCCTGGACCAGAAAGACCGTGTCGTCGGAGGCCTTCACGTTGTCGTTGAGGGTCAACCGGAACGGCAGGGTGACGCTGGCCCCGGCCGGGATGTCGGTCCGATGGGTGGCGTTGTGGGGCCAGGTGGAGGGGTCCGAGCCGTCGTCGGGGTCGAAGGATACGGTCCAGTCGGGGAGGGTGCCCGGATAGACCAGCTCGATGGGGAACCTGGAGGCCTCAAAGGCTCCCGTGGCGTTGAGGTTGACTATCGTAAGGTCGTAATCGTTGTGGTCACCCACCGCGAAGGTCTCGAGGCCGTCGATGTAGGCGGTCCAGTTCCTCACCGCCACCGAGAGGATGGTGGAGAACTCGGCGGCCGAATCCATGCCGGTGACCATCAGGTCGATCTCGGCCTGGTCCCCCAGCTTCGCCGAGGCAGGCGCGGTCACCTCCACCCAGACCTCCACGCTGTCGCCCTGGTCCAGGGTGACGAGCTCGTGGCTCTGGGCCAGGTGTTCGGCGGTCCATTCATCGGAAGCGCTGGTGAAGGTGGCCTCCAGGGCGTAGTCCTCATCCACGCTCCCGACGTTCTCCAGGGTCAGCTGGAACCGGTGGGTGTTGTCCACCGCGATGGGGACGAAGTTCTGGTCGTCAAGGTTGGGATACATATCTTCCGACACATTGACCTCCAGCCGGGCCTGGCCCGAACCATCGGTTGCCTGTGAGAACAGGCCCATACCGGCAAGGATCAGCATGAACAGCATCACCATCGAGAAGATATCGCGCGAAGAACGGACTTGATTAACTCTATCCATCATGTTTCTCACCTGATATTGCTTGAAATGATACTCATTTGTATCAATTATTGTTTTGAATGCCCCTATTTAGCCCTATTGGTACAAACAACTTTTAAAAAAGGCCTGAAAACACCGAGAGAGAAAGGAGATGGAATGGTGGATGGGTGGATGGACAAGTGGATGGACCGAGATGAAACGCTGATGGCTGAGACGGGACCGGTGACGAGATTAAGGTGAACTGAGATTATCTCGGAGGAGCTGGTGCTCAACGGCCAATGCCTCCCTCCATCGGCGGGTGCCTGGGATGGCCCGGGGGTGGCGGGCGAGGTCAAACCTTTAAGCCATCCGGGATTGGGGAATCGGTACCGTGAGCAACTGCCGCGAATGTGACCTTGCCCTCACAGGAAAAGAGAACTTCTGCCCCAAGTGCGGGGTTCCCGACCCCTCGGGCCCACCCCGGGTCTCGGACCTGGAGGTGGTGCTGAGCGATCCGCTGAGCTCGTTCCTCTCCCCCATGGCCATCCGCGAGGTGGCCTCCGACAGGGTGGCCGGAATCGAGGAGGAGGAGGAGGAGGCCGAAGCCCAGGAGGCCGAGAGCCATGACGTGCCCTCCGAGACCCCTGACAGCGAGCCTTTGCCCGCCTCCCTGGGAACCGGAGCCGTCCCCAGCCAGATGGAGGAGGGCCTTGCTGTTGCCCCGGCCCATGGTCCGGCCACGGGAGACGAGGCCGTTGATGATTCGGACATGGAACCCGTGACCTGGGTGGTGATGGGCCTTCGAGCCCAGGACCGGGGGGAGGTGGCCGAGGCCCTGGCCTGCTTCGAGAACGCCCTGGAGCTGGACAAGACCTTTGTGCGGGCCTGGTTCCACAAGGGCTTTGTCCTGGGTCTGATGGGCGAGCATCGCCAGGCCCTGGAGGCCTTCAAGGCCGCCATCCAGCTGGACCCGAGTGTGGCCAAGGCCTGGAACAACATGGGCGTGACCCACTCCCTGCTGGAGGAGCACGAGGAGGCGGTGGAGGCCTTCGAGAAGGCTCTGGTCCTCAAGCCCGACCGCTTCGAGTCCCTCTACAACCTGGGACTCTGCCACGCCGCCCTGGACAATCACATCGAGGCCCTGGAGGCCTTCGAGAAGGCCCTGAAGCTGGAGGGCCTGCACCATCAGGCCTGGTTCAACCGGGGCATGGTCCTCATGCGACTGGGACGGGACCTGGAGGCGGTGGTCTCCTACGACCGGGCCCTGGAACTGCGGCCTGCCTTTCCTGAGGCCCTGGTGGCCCGGGGCCGGGCCCACCTCCATGCCGGCGACCCCCAGGCGGCCCGGGACTCGGCCCGCAAGGCCCTGGAGTTTCACGAGGGCTTCCAGCCGGCCCAGAAACTGCTGGCGAACATCGCCCAAAAATGGGGCCCAGCGGTCGGACAGAGTGACGGTCCCGGCAGTTGAGGATGGTTGAGGGCACCTCCAATCCCACTGTTTACAACACCCACGGTCCACTTTCTCGACGGCCACTCCCAAACTTTATATCCCACTCCGTTCATGGAAAGTGGGGATAACCCATGGTGGAATTCGTCTCTGAGGTTACGGCGGTCGCTCGCATCGTCGTATTCATAGCCAACTACAACTCCTACCGGTACGGCAAACGCAAGGAAGATGACCTGGCCGTCCGCCGCCGGATAATGGAGGAGGTGGAGAAGGGGCGTCAGCACTGCCTCAATCTGCTCGAGACAGCCTACCGCACCAACAACATGGCGGTGGAGGGCGAACTGAAAGGGCTCAGGGACAACCTGGACCTGTTCAAGAACGAGGTGCATCTGGCCGAGGTGGGCCACAAGTATCCCTTCTTCTCCGAACAGCGTTCCACCAAGATGAAGAGCATGAAGAAGCTGGTGCAGTACGACGCCACCATCCTGGAGGAGGCGGCCAAGACCACCCAGCAGCTGGCCGACCTGGAGCTGGAACTGGCCTCGGGCGAGGGAAATCCCCTGGCCGGGGTCAGAGCGGCCAAGGGTTCGGTGGCCACCGCCCGAGGCGCCTTCAGGGACCGGCTGGCCTTCATCAAGGGCGCCAAGGAGGTCTGAACATGGGACACATCGAACACTGGCGAGAGACCAACAACATACTGGCCAAACTGGTGGACAAGCGGGACATCCGCGGCTACGCCACCAAGGACCTGATCCTGGACCCCGGCGAGGCGGCGGTGCTCATCGTCGACGGCCGCATCGAGGACACCCTGACCCAGACCCGGCTCAAGAAGGTGGGCGGGGGCTGGAAGGGCTGGCTGGGCCGCAAGACCAAGATGGGCAAGGACACCAAGCTCCTGCTGGTGGACGCCAAGCCCTTCGTGCTCAAACTGCCGGTAAAGAGCTTCACCTCCGACCGCATCGAGGCCAAGGGCGGAGCCACGCTGGAGCTCCAGTTCGACCTCAACGAGGCCAGCAAGATCGTGGGCATGATCCGCGAGAAGCCCATCTACGTCACCAAGGGTCTCATCCGCAAGCGCCAGGAGGTCTCCAAGTACGTCATGCTCCTGACCAAGGAGCAGCTCCAGGAGCGGCTGGGCACCGAGATCGCCGCCAAGGTCTTCGACACCGTCATGGGCGGGTTCTCGGCGGGTCAGATCCGGGAGGCCGCCACCCAGGGCCGCCTGGACACCGCCGCCCAGATCGAGATGCGCAAGACCCTGGGCCTGTGGGGTCTGACCCTGCAGAACATCTACGTCAACTGGGACCCCACCGAGTTTGACAAGTTCAAGGCCGAGCAGGCCGCCGAGGGCATGGTCCTGGACCACAAGCTGGAGACCGCCGACAAGATAGCCCAGGCCGAGCGGGAACAGAAGTGGAAGGACGAGCAGATGCGCATGGAGATCGAGAAGCGCGAGGATGCCCAGGACGCCGCCCAGCTGTCCGAGCTCGTCAAGCTCAAGGGCCAGATGAAGGATCAGAAGATCAAGGAGTACCAGCAGACCGAGCTGGAGAAGACCAAGGTGGAGGCCGGCCGGGACGTCGAGGTTGCCAAGCACTCACTGGAGGGTTACAAGGACGCCCAAGCCACCGAGCGAGCCCACAGCCTGAACATGATGGGTGAGATGGCCAAGATAATCTCGGGCCAGCAGGGAGCAAGCGTGCCCCAGTCCCAGCATGGTGAAGCGAAGGCGGAGCCCGGGAACAAGTGTACCCACTGTGGCGCCAAGGTCAAGCCCAAATGGAAGGCCTGCCCCGAGTGCGGCTGGGTCAAGGAGTAAGTGGAGACCTGGCGGGATATCTGGCTGGGTACCTGGCTGGATATTGGGACTGGAACGGTCCGCTCGCCCTACCCTGTCAAGAACGAACACCCCCCAACGCAAGGTCTTTTAGCGAATAATGGCCTGCCTGGGC
The DNA here is from genome assembly GCA_964384995.1 of uncultured archaeon. Taxonomy (GTDB): domain Archaea; phylum Thermoplasmatota; class Poseidoniia; order MGIII; family CAYLMJ01; genus CAYLMJ01. The sequence continues at coordinate 17,861 of CAYLMJ010000037.1, forward strand.
CATGCGTTCCAAGCTCTGGGCCCTTCTTACGAGCCTGACCCTCCTGCTCCTGATACCCGGCGTGATGGTGTTCACCCCGATGCCTTCAAGCACCGATGCAAACAGCGGGAGCGCCGCCACGACCCAATGGACCACCGAGGCGGATACCGATCCTGGACCCTGGTGGAAGAGCTACGCCCGGGACAAGGACCGGGACGGCATCAGCGATCTGCTGGTGTGGAAGCTGGAGCAGGGCGAGCGCTTCTACCCCGCCGGCCAGGCCCGGGTCTTCGTGCGCTACGGTCACCATCCCACCGACGCCGATGTGGCCGACCTGGAGGAGGCAGGAGCGGAGATCACGTTGCGGGCCAAGTACCTGGACCTGCTGGGGACCACCATGCCCCGGGACCTCATCCCCAGGGTGGCCAACTGGCCCGGAGTGGTGATGCTGGATGACATCCCCAAGGCCGTGACCCATATGCACGAGGCGGTGCCGGTCATGGGCGTGGACCAGGTGTGGGATACCTACGGCATCGACGGCGAGGGCATAACCGTGGCCGTGGTGGACACCGGAGTGGACGGCCAGCACGTGGGCCTGGACGACATGGACGACGACCCGCTCACCGACGACCCGAAGATACTGCGCTACTACAACGCCTACGACGATCAGGATTACGACGGAAGGATGTCCGAGGACAGCGGGACCCACGGCACCCATGTGGCCGGCATCGTGGCCGGCACCGGCGATGGCGATACCGCCCCCGACGGCAGCCGCTACATCGGCGCGGCCCCCGGGGCCAACCTGGTGAACGTCCTGACCTGTTGCGCCGGCGATGTTGACGACATCATCCGGGGCATCGAGTGGACCATCGACAACCAGGACGAGTACAACATCCGGGTCATGACCTCCAGCCTGGGGGAACAGCAGGTGGAGTTCCACATCGACAACGATGGCATGTCGGCCTGGAGCCAGGCCGTGAACGCCGCGGTGGACTCGGGCATCATCGTCACCCTGTCGGCGGGCAACGAGTTCGGAGCCGCCACCGTCGCCGGCTGCAACACCATCGACTCCCCCGGTGACGCCGCCAGCCCCATCACGGTGGCGGCCCTGGACAAGGACCTGAGCCTGGCGGTCTACAGCTCCCGGGGCTACACCTCTGACGGACGAGTGAAGCCGGACGTGGCCACGCCGGGGAGCAGTATCATGGCCCCCAACAAGGGTACCGTTACAGGTTACACCTCCAAGTCGGGGACCTCCATGGCCACGCCCTTCATGGCCGGCGTCGCGGCCCTGACCCTGCAGGCCAATCCCTCGCTGACGCCCCAGGAGTTCAAGGAGACCATGGTGGGCACCTACTCCATCAACCGGGAGATATGGGAGGAGAACGACTTCTCCAACGACTGCTCGGCCGCCGAGCGGGGACCCAACCTGGAGGCCATACCCGACAACGAGTACGGCTACGGCCAGGCCGACCCCATGACCTACGTGGAGGTGGCCGGCAGGATCGACCCCAGCCTGCTGGTGGCCTGGGACCTGGAGCCCGACACCGTGGAGATCAACGGGACCCTGGTGGAGGTGCGCTCCGAGGTGTACAACCTCTCCTGGCAGAAAGGCTCGGCCGACGATGGTGGACTAGATGTAACTACAGGGGTCCAGGTGCGCATCGGGGCCTCGGACTGGGTGTTGGCCGAGGACACCTCGTCGGGCGGTGACTGGTCCTCGTGGAAGGTGCAGATGACCCCCGAGAACGGCGCCGTGCCCGGCAACCAGACCCTGTGGGCCCGCCTGGTGGTGGACGATGAGACCATGTCGGCCGTGGACACAGTTAGCATCGTTCTGCTGGACGAGAAGGCTCCCGCCGATGAGGATGACTCGCCTGCCCCCGGCCTGTGGCTGACGATGATGATGGTGGCTGGTGTGGCCGTGATGTGGCGATATCGCCGCGAATAAGGGGATAGCCCGCGCCGCCGGTGAATGCCGGGCCGTGGCCTCCGCAATGAGCCCCAGAGGCAACCTATTTATGGCCTGCCGCCAAAGTTATTGATGGGAGAGCGTCCCCTGGGACCTCCCGGGTCCCGTGCCCTGTGGGGCCGGAAGGGACCTGATGGGAGCCGGGGGATGGTACGAAGGAACCTCGAAGCTACCTCGAAGCTACCTCGAAGCTTCTACGAACCAGTAACGAACCAGTAACGAAGGAGTACCGAACCAGTAGCGAAGGTAGAGTATAGGGCGAATATGGAGCCACTATAGGGCGAGTATAGGACAGGCATGGGATGAGTATGGGCTGAGTATGGGTTGCGCAAGGAGGTTGATGTCGCGATAAGGGATGGTCCAGTGACGTTCATACCGCTCTGGCCAATGTAATCCTCCAAAAGAGCTAAGAACTCGCTCAAGTTCCAAAAACCATGGGCTCGGGAGCTTACACTGGTGACAGTCAAGTGAAAATCAGAATGACCTCCATGCGCTATGCGCTCCTGTTTGCGTTGGGAACCCTGGCATTGTTCGCCATATCGATCTCCCTGGCCAGCGATGGGGCCACCGCCGCCACGTGGTACGTGGACGATGACGGCGGCGCCGATTTCGACAATATCCAGGACGCCATAGCTGGGGCGGCGGACGGGGACACCATCCGGGTGTACGAGGGAACGTACGAGGAGAACGTGGTGGTGAACAAGCGCCTCGACCTCTTCGGCAATGGGAGTTGGAACACCATCATCGATGGAGGCGGAAGTGGTGATGTCGTGTCAGTGACGGCGGACTGGGTGAACATGTCCGGATTCTCGGTCACCGACAGTGGGACCTCTGCGGGCGATGCAGGGATGGAGCTGAACGGGGTCCAGAACGTCGCCATCGTCAACAATACCTGTGATGGGAACCTGAATGGCATCAGACTGGTGGATTCTGACCAGAACCTGTTGCAGAACAACAGTTGCCAGGGCAATGGTGACCACGGTGTGATCCTTGAAAGCTCCTCATCCAATCGGATACGGCTCAACAATCTCTCGAGCAATCAGGACAACGGCCTCTATCTTTACGACGATTGCGACGACAACATCATCGAGAACAACCGATTCTACGATCAGGCCGGCAGCGGCATCCTCATCAACGGTCGAACACCCAAGAGCAATGGCAACAAGTTCATGAACAACACCCTGGCCTCCAATGACATGGCGGGGATCCAGATCTACTCCGATGGCAGTGACAACGAGTTCACCAACAACACCATCGTCTCGAACCAGTACGGCATCATCCTCGATCGGGACGCTGACAACAACGTGATCTCAAAGAACACCATCAGATACAACACGGCCCACGACTATCCCTGCGGCATCTATGTCGGCCAGGAATCCAATGACAACACCATCAAGAACAATGTCATCAGCGACAACAGGGACGGCATCAAGCTCATCGGCACCAGCAGTTCCAACACCATCATCAACAACACCATCGGGTCCAACACCCGGTATGGCATCCATTTCGACACCTATCAGGCCCATTGGAACTGGATCGCCGATAACCGGTTCCTATCCAATTCGGATCACGGGGTCCGGTTCAGCCACATGCAGACCGCCAACAACAGGCTCCTGCGAAACATCTTCATCGACAACAACGGCGGAGGCATCCAGGCCTACGATCAATACGACGCGGCGAACCAGAACGACTGGGATGTGGGTTCTGTGGGCAACTACTGGAGCGACCATCCAACCCGCTATCCCGCCGCCACCCACGACCATCAGACCTGGGATGTCCCCTATCAGATCGACAACAGCCAGGCCTCCAAGGCCCAGGACGACCATCCGCTGGCCTACGTATCCCGCGACCCCATACGTATCGATAACGATGATGGGTTCACCGATGAGAACGGGGTCCTGTACGGCAGTGGGACAGCCGGCGACCCCTATGTCATAAGCGTCTGGAACATCAACGGGACCGGGCATGGATACGGGATCTACATCGGCAACACCACATTGCACTTCACCATCCAGGACTGCTATGTTCATCACGCGACCGGGAATGGGGCCGAGTACCACTGGAACAGTGGCGTGGTGCTCTATGGCACAACGAATGGAACGCTGTCGCAGAACACCATCTCATCCAACAGTGGTCCCGGGATCCACATGGGCGGTTCCAGGGAGCTGACCATCACCGAGAACACCATCGAGGAGAACCAACGATACGCGGTCCATCTGGTCTCGGGTCAGGAGAGCACCATCCACGATAACACATTCAAGGACAACAACGGCGGTTCAACACAGGCGTGCGACAACGGCACCGGCAACGACTGGGACGACGGGTCCGAGGGCAACATGTGGGGCGATCTCCGGGAGCGGTACCCCAACGCCAAGGTCGACGGCATGGTCTGGGATGCCCCCTACGAGATCGACGGGACATCCGACGCCGAGGACCGCTACCCGCTGGCCATCTGGGACCACGACCCCATACGCATCGATGGCGACGCGGACTTCGATGAAGCCCACGGCG
>CAYLMJ010000038.1:0-12801 GCA_964384995.1 uncultured archaeon
GAGTGGAAGATCCTCAGGTCGTGGAAACCTTTCTCCAATTGGAACTCTCCATAGGCGATACCACGAGCACCATAAGTGGCCCAATCACTGTCAAACACGAGCTCACCATCGATGTAGACCCAGGTGTCACCGTACGGGCTGACCTCTAAGGTGTAGACATCATCCAGGGGAGCGTAGATCTTCTGCTTGAAGAGCACTGAGTAAGCACAGGCGTCCTCGCCTCCACCGATGGGATCACATTCCCAGTGGGGTGGCGGTGTCGGAGGTTCTGGGGGCGGTGGCAGGTTGCACCACTCGGGGATGTCCCAGAGACTCTTCTCGACGAAGTATCGGTCGTTCCACCAGTCGTGGTCGGCGGGGGTGTCGCCGGCGATGGGGCCGGTACCGGTGTCGGGGTGGTCGGCTGGCATGTAATACCAGTATCCGGTCAGGTAACCACCGACGATGGTGATGTCCTTGCCGGCCATGTCGCCACACTCGGGGCAGAGCTGCATCACAGGCTGGATGGTGACATAGGCGTTTGCGGCCAGACAGCCACCCTGCAGGGTCAGGGTCATGTGGTTGAAGTTCTTGACCAGGCCCTGGACCGAGTCATAGCGGTTGCCCTGTCCACCGACGGAGTTGAAGATGATCTTACCGTTCAGGACGATGGTGGCCAGGTCATAACATCCACTGATCTGGACGCTGACGAGACCTGGAGGCGAGCTCCAGTCCATGCCGAAGGTGTGGGGACCGCCGGTGTAGCGGGCGAAGGGGCCGAACCGCACTTTTGCGGGGGCGTCCCAGTAGTACGCTGGCTTGTCGGTCATTTCTGCTGTCATGACCTGGCCTGGACCATTGAAAATGGTGCCAGGACCGTTGCCTATGGTAGCCGATCCGACTAACAAGAGGCTGCCAACTAGTAACCAGGCTACTAAAATTGAACCATATTGTTTAGGCTTTGGCATAATAACCCTCCTCATTGGGGCTACAGTTTTAGATTAGAGGTTATATAAAAATATAATGCATTAGGAGAGGGTCTAAAATGGAATATAAGCAAAAAGCCTTTCCAGGAGCCTGCGGCCGCCTCGACTATCGGTGTTGATAAGCTCGACAATAGATTTATAAGAACCGTGCCGTTCCGGGCGACCATGGGACCGACCCAGACCGGCAGTGACCAGGACGATGGTCGGTCCATCGACCGCCAGGGTCGGTTTCCCGGTCTGATGGCCCCCTGGCTGATGCCCAAGGTGGGCTGGCTGCTGCCCATCATCGGCTGGACCCTGTACCTCCTTGTGGCCGTTCAGAACCTATGGGACGCCAACAACGATGGCTATCCCATCAATCCGCGTTTCTTCGCCTACAACATGCTGGTGGAGGACCTGGCGGCCCTGCTCCTTGCCGGGGCCATCACCCTCTCCCTGGTGGGCTTCTTCTTGCAATGGCAATGGGAGGACCTGCGCCGCAACCGGAAGCTCCAGGAGCGTTACGAGAACCTGGTCACCTCGGCCCCCGACGCCATCCTGGTGGTGAACAACCAGGGCGTCTGCCTCATCGCCAACCTGGCCCTGGTCCAGCTGCTGGGCAAGGACCCTGAGCGGACCGACCCCCATGAGATCGTGGGCAAGCCCCTTTCCAAGCTCATCGGCGACAAGGCCTCGCGGGCCCTGGCCGGGGCGGCGCGCAAGCTGGACCCCCAGCGAGCCATCTTCAACCTGGAGCTCCCCCTGGAGACCGAGAGGGGCAAGGTGCCGGTGATGGTGTCGATGTCCCTGACCCCCGAGGGCGAGACCACCCTGATGCTCAAGGACATGCGGGAGTACGAGGAGACCCAGGCCCTGCTGAGCCTCTTCCACAACGCCTTCATGCACTCCACCGACGCCATCATCTTCACCGACGAGCAGGCCAAGATCCTGGAGGTCAACCGCTCCTTCACCACCATCTACGGCTACTCCCGCAAGGAGGTCATCGGGCGCAACCCCCGGATCATCAGGTCCGAGAAGACCCCCAAGCGCATCTACGAGGAGATGTGGCATTCCCTGAAGCAGAAGGGCTTCTGGACCGGGCGGCTCATCAACGAGTCCCGGGACGGGGCCCAGGTCCCGGTGATGCTCTCCATCACCGCCCTCAACGACGAGGGCGGCCGGCTCCAGGGCTACATGGGCTTCGCCATGAACCTGACCCAGCAGATGATCCTGGAGCAGGAGATGATGGAGACCCGCCTGCGCTACCAGAACCTGGTGGAGAGCACCACCGACCTCATCTTCACCCTGGACCCCGAGCTGAACTTCACCTTCGCCAACGACCAGTTCAAGCACCAGATGCGGCACGACCCCGACGCCCTCATGGGCACCAGCTTCATCGAGCTCGTTGCCCCCGATCAAAGGGCCTGGCTCTCCAAGACCATCACCCACGGCCTGGAGTCCCACAAGGAGGAAGGGGTCGTGCTCGACCTTGAGTTCTCCATCGTGGCCGCCGACGGTACACCGCGCCACTACGCCGCCGCCGGGGCCATCATGTTCGACGAGCAGGAGCGGGTGGTGGGGATGGGGGCCATCGCCCGCAACATCACCCGGGAGAGCGAGCTCACCGTCAAGCTGGCCGAGTCCGAGGCCCGCCACCGCGAGCTGCTGGAGCACATGGTGGTGATGATCTACCAGGTCGATTCCCTGGGCCAGCTCACCTACGCCAACCCCGCCTTCCTCAACTTCTTCGGCTTCGCTTCCGAGGCCGAGGCCCTGGGCAGTTCCATCATCAAGCTCCACCGGGACCCCGCCGACTGGGAGCGATTGCAGGAGCTGGTGCTCAGGGAGCGGGCGGTGGATGATTTCCAGCTGCCCCTGCAGCGCCTGGACGGCACACCGGCGGTCATCTCCAACCACTCTCACCTGATCCAGGACCACGAGGGCCAGTTCATCGGCATCGAGGGCTCGATGCGGGACATCACCGAGAAGATCGAGCTGGAGCGCAAGGCCCGGGAGATGGCCCAGTTCGCCCAGCTGGACCCCGCCCCGGTGTTCAAGCTCGACCGGCGGGGGACCATCGAGCTGGCCAATCCCGCGGCCCGGGAGATGCTGGGCGAGGACCTGGTCGGCCGCAGGTGGATGAGCCTCTTTGCCGACTCCCCCGACCCGGTGCCCCTGGTGGCGGGCGAGGTGGAGCAGAACGAGTTGGTGACCGGCTGGGAGACCCAGATCGGTGAGCGCAACTACCAGTTCGCCCTCTTCCCCCAGCCCCTTGAGGGCAAGGTCTACGTCTACGGCATGGACCTGACCGCCCGCAAGCGGGGCGAGGAGGAGCGCCAGCGACTGCTCCACGACATGGGCGAGCGGGTCAAGGAGCTTCGATGCCTGTACGAGCTGACCGAGGCCATCCGGAACCGCGACACCCTGGAGGAGATCCTCAAGGACATCGTGGACATCATCCCCCAGGGCTGGCAATACGCCGACATCACCCGGGGCAGGGTCCTCTTCGATGGGGAGACCTACGTTGCCGAGCCCTTCGAGGAGACCCGGTGGAAACAGTCCAGCGACATCGTGGTGAACGACAAGGTCCGGGGTTCCATAGAGGTCCATTACCTGAAGGAGCGCCCGGAGGCCGACGAGGGGCCCTTCCTGAAGGAGGAGCGGGCCCTCATCGACGGCATGGCCAAGAATCTCAGCCAGGCCATCGAGCGCAAGGATGTAGAACTGGAGCGGGAGAACCTGCTCCAGGAGGTCCAGCGCATCAACGAGGACCTGGAGGTGGAGGTATCCCGGCGCACCGAGAAGCTGGTCCAGTCCGAGAAGATGGCGGCCCTGGGTCAGCTGGTGGCCGGCGTGGCCCATGAGATCAACAATCCCCTGGGCTTCCTGAAGGCCAACCTCTCCAACTTCACCGAGTATTTCGAGGAACTGCAGGGCTTCCGCGACACCATCAAGAAACAGCGCCTGCCCTCCGAGCTCGACCAGGACCTGGACTACTACGCCAAGGTCATCGAGCACGGGCGCAACGAGTCCCTGGCCTGCCAGGAGGGGGTCGACCGCATCGCCTCCATCACCCGCTCCCTGCGGCTCTTCGCCCATCCCAAGGAGGAGAAGCTGGCCCCCTCGGACCTCAATGAGGGGCTCAAGTACACCCTGGTGCTCCTGCGGCCCAGCCTCCAGGACATCAACGTCCAGCTGGACCTGAAGGACCTCCCGCCGGTGCTGTGCAATCCCGGCCAGATCAACCAGGTGGTGATGAACCTGCTGACCAACGCCATCCAGGCCCTGGAGGGCAAGGGCAATCTGGACGTGCGCACCTGGAGCGAGGGCGCCAACGTCATCCTGGAGGTGGTGGACGACGGCCCAGGCATCGAACCCAAGCACATCCCCCACATCTTCGAGCCCTTCTTCACCACCAAGAACGAGGGCACCGGCCTGGGCCTATCCATCAGCTATCGCCTGGTCCTGGAGCACGAGGGAGACCTGGAGGTGGACACCGAGCTGGGGCGGGGGACCTGCATGCGGCTCACCCTGCCCATCGAGGGGCCCTCCCCCGAACACCAGGCCAAGCACAACAGCCAGCCCCCCATCTGATCGGCCTTCGAACCGGTCGGTCCCAGGGCCAGTCAGTTCCAAGAGCCCAGGCCTGGGGCCAGCTCCACACCAAATGACCAAGGAAGCCTATAGTCTAAATTAGGCCCGCCCCCTGCCGGTCCGATGAGCTCCCTGGATGAGCTGCTGGATGACGACCTGATCGCCCGCAAGCTCCGCCGCCTGGCAGGCTGGACCCTCCATGACAACACCACCATCATGCGCGGCTACGAGTTCTCCGACTTCGACCAGGCGTTGGCCTTCGTCAACCAGGTGGCCGGGATGGCCCGGGCGGCACGTCACTATCCCGACATCGACATCCGGCTGAACCGGGTGGTCATCACCCTCACCAGCCCCGAGGCCGGGGGTCTGACCCAGCGGGACTTCGCCCTGGCCAGGGAGTGCGAGAAGACCGCCCGGGACCTGTGACCCATGTCATGAAACCCATGACATGAAACCCGTGTCATGTGAGTCGTGAAATGTGACCCTTGAGATGGGACCGATGAGATGGGGCCTTTGAGAGGGGACCTGTGAGATGGGACCCGTGACATATGACCCATCGGTCACAATGGTTCCAGCCGACCGGCCTACAGGGTGTCGGTGTTGCGCAGTTTCTCCTTCACCAGGGCCTCCGAATCGAAGACCCGCTTGACCCCGTCGCCCCGCCAGTGGGGCAGTTTCTTCAGGTCCCGCACCAGCCGGCGCAGGCCCGAGAAGTCGATGCTGGCGCCCTGGTCGGTGCCCCACAGGGCCCGGTCGGTGGTGATGTGCCGCTCGATGACCCTGGCCCCCAGGGTGGCCGCCACCAGGCTGGGTGAGATGCCCTGCTCGTGACCGCTGTAGCCGATGATGGTGTCCGGGTATCGCTCCTGCAGCCTGGGGATGTAATCCAGGTTCAGCTCCCCGTCCAGGGCCGGGTAGGATGAGTTGCAATGGAGCAGGGCCACGGGGCAGTCCCCCATGATCTCCATGGCCCGGTCGACCTCCTCCTGGGTGCTCATGCCGGTGGAGAGGAGGACGGGCTTGCCCAGAATGGCCAACCGCTCCAGCATCTCCCGGTGGGTCAGCAGGGCCGAGGGGACCTTGTGGAAGGGCACGTCGTAGCCCTCGATGAACTCCAGGCTCTCCAGGTCCCAGGGGGAGGCGGTCCAGAGGATGTCCTTCTCCTTGCAGTATCGGTCTATCTCGTCGTACTCTTTGGCCCCGAACTCGATGCGCCGCTTGTATTCCAGGTAGGTCATCTCGCCCCAGGGCGTCTCCCGGATGCGGTCCTTCACTCGCTCGGGCACCGAAAGCTCGGGGGTCCGCTTCTGGAACTTCACGGCGTCGACGCCGCAGAAGAGGGCCATGTCGATTATCTGCCTGGCCAGCTCCAGGGAGCCGTTGTGATTGATGCCGATCTCGCCGATGAAGAAGATGTCGCTGTCGGGTCCGATCCGCTGTTCACCCACGGTGATGGTCCCGGTTCCGCCGCCGCCCTTCGCTCCGGGGTCGCTCATGATCTGGCCTCCATCACCATGTCGCAGACCCGGCGGATGAAGCCCTGGCCTCCCACCTCGTCGAAGACCATGTCGGCGGCCTGCTTCACCGCTGGCACGCCGTTGGCCGGGCAACAGCTCAGCCCCGCCAGCTCCATCAGCTCCAGGTCCTGCAGGTCGTCGCCGCAGAAGCATATCTGTTCGTCGCTCATCTTGAACTCGTCCTTTATCCGCTGGTAGACCTCGACCTTGTTCTTGATCCCGGCGTGGACCCCGTCCAGGCCCAGCTTGCCGCACCGGTGCTCCACCACGCCTCCCGCCTCGGCCGAGATGACCACCACCTTGACCCCGCTCTCCCGCAGGAGCTGGAGGCCCTTGCCGTCCACCCGGGAACAGCGCACCGTCTCGTTGCCGTCGTCGTCCAGGTAGACCGAGCCGTCGGTGAAGACGCCGTCGAAGTCCAGCACCAGCATCCCGATGGCCGCCAGCCTGTCGGCCAGCCTCCCCCGGGACTCCCGCTCCAGCCGGGCCATGTGATGCACCACCAGCCGGAAGTCGTCCATGTCGTCTATCTCAGGGGAGCGCCAGGCGGGCATGACGTACATGGCCATCCTGCCTCCCAGCCGGTTGTGACCCTCGCGCAGGGTGCTCACCCGGGTGAGGTAGATGGAGCCGTTCTCCACCAGCTCCCACTCCTTGTCCTGACGCCGGGGACGGTGGTCGTGATCGTAGTTCAGGGGCCGTCGGGTCTCGGGCGACCAGAGGAAGTGGGAGTTGGTAAAGACCGAGAGCAGGGAGTCGGCCCCCTCCTCCTGGAAGAGGTTGATGGCCCCCTCCAGGTCCTCCGGTGTTCGCAGGGGTGAGGTGGGCTGAAGCAGCATGATGGCGTCGGGCAGGTAGCCCTCCTCCCGCTCCAGGAAATCAAGGGCGTGCTCCATGGCCGACTCGGTGGTGCTCTCGTCCAGGGCCAGCTTGGCAGGCCGCAGGAAGGGCACCTCGGCCCCGTGGTCCCGGGCCACCTGGGCGATGGCCTCGTCATCGGTGGAGACCACGGTCCGGTGGATGAGGGGGCAGGCCAGGGACTGGCGGATGGAATGGACGATGAGGGGCACTCCGCCGCAGGGTCGCAGGTTCTTGCCTGGCAATCCCTTGGAGCCGCCCCGGGCCGGTATCAGACAGAGGAGCTTCATCTTGGTCGCTCCCGAGTCACAAAGTCGTTAAAGGCTTTGTTCCAGCCAGGATGCCACAGCTCATCGGCCGCAATCCCGGGTCGTCCCGCCCCACCGTCACCGATGGCCTCCACCAGCTCCCCAGGCGTGGCAAAGGCATGGCCCAGGGTGGGAGGCACCAGGTCGCTCTCCAGGTAGAAGAGGCGCTTGTCATCGAAGTTGGCGGCCTCGAAGAGGGCGGTGGAGAAACTGCCCACGATGATGCCGCACCCGGCTATCAGCTGGTAGATGTCGCCCTCCTTCAACACCCGCACGTTGGGATGCTCGTGGAGGGGGGCGTAGCGGTCGGTGTAATCCACCTCCCCGGGATGGAGCTTGAAGTGAAGGGTGCGGTCGGGAAAGGCCTGGGCCAACGCCGAGGCCACTTCCACCAACTGGGTTGTCACATAGCCCTGGGAGATGAACAGGATGTCATGGGGCCGGCACTCCGCGGAGGCCTGCCGCTCCCGGCTGAGGCGGTCCAGATGGGGATAGCCCACCACGTGGACCTGGGACGGGACCCGAACCTGCTCCGCCCAGTACGAGCCGAAGGTCAGCAGATGGTCGGGCAGGTACTGGCGGCTGGGGTGGTCCGCCTCCTCCAGGACCGATGAGGGATGGTTGTAGGCCGGATGGTGCAAGGAGACGTAGCCGTGCTGGACCTCCACCACCGTGAGGCCCCGCTCGTGGAGCCAGCGGGTCAGGAGGCCGTACCACTTCATGTAGCTGGCCGAGTGAACGAAGGCCAGGCCGGAGGTGACGCTGGTATCGATGTACCGGTCCAGCAGGTCCCGTCTCAGGGCCCAGCGCAGGTGCATCAGGGTCATCTCCTCGATCCACTCCCGCCGGTCCGCGAGGCCGAAGCCGTCGGCCACCTCGTCGATGAACCGCTGGGCCCGGGTCTTGTGATCTCCGGATAAGCCCCCCAGCCTGGCTCTCAGGCGCAGGAGGAACTGGACGGTGTCCATCCGGTACACACGCTCGGGGTGGACCCGCGGCTCCCCTGGGACGACAGGGTATCCCATCTCCAGTATCAGCGGCTCCTGGAAGAAGCCATAGTAATCGTCGTAGAGTCGGTTGACACTGCCCTGCTTGCCCTCCACGGGGATGCGCACAGTCCCCGGGGTGAGGAAGAGGACCTCGGACCCCTGTGCCTTGCGACTTTTGAGACCGCGATAGGTGGCCAGATGGGTTCGGGCCCGTGACAGGAGGTTGGGTCCCTTGCGGTCGGGGGGCCGGGCCTCGCTGAAGCCCCGCTCCCGCTTCATCAGCTGCTCCAGCACCGAGGTCCGGATGAAGGCCCAGGGATGCAATTCACCGATGGTGGTGTGCCAGGGGTCCAGCTCCTCCTCCAGCTTCAGCAATCGGTCCAGGCCGGTCATTCAGACTCCCCCCCCGAATCCCATCGAGCAATGGACCAAAAGGGCCAAAGGCAAGGGCGCAAGGCAGGCAAGGACAGGCGAACTGACAGCCGTTGGGAGGTGGCCCACCCTGAAAGAGCCCGGGAGCAGACTTTAAGCTTGCCGCCAATGCCCGTGCGTGGCGCGGGTCGGTATCCTCTGCGATCGGGAGTTCCTCCATCCCTTCGACCAGCGGGTCTACAAGGAGGCGCTGACCCTCCAGCAGGCGGGCCACGAGGTCCACATCATCACCCCCGACCCCACTTCCGGGACACGGGAGCTGGAAGGGCTGACCCTGAAGCTGGTGACCAAGGAGGGGCCGCCAACCTCCACCGCCCTGCGCATGGTAAGAGAGGCCTTGCGAGGCGGCTACCACATCTTCCACTGCCACGAACTGGACCCCCTGCTCTACAGCCTTCTGCTCAGGCCCCTGGCCCGCAGGCCGGTGGTGTGGGACTGCCACGAGTACTACGTACCCATGGTGCGTGGACTCCACGGCCCTTTGCGAGCCATCCTTGTGGAGCTGGCGCTCTCGGCCACCATGCATCGACCCGAAGCCCGGGTCACCGTGGACCGGCGCCTGGGCCAGCAGCTTGCTTGCTGGGGCTCAACCGTGGTCCTGCCCAACTATCCCCGGGCCGCCGACTTCCCGCCCCAAGCCTCGGATGACCAGGAGGCAAACAATGGACCACCCCGCCTGCTCTACGTGGGCGGCCTGACTGCGGAGCGGGGATGTCGCGTGATGCTGGAGTCCTTCCGCCTCCTCAAGGATAGGATGGAGGCCGAACTGGTGGTGGTGGGGGGTTTCTACGACGAAGACCTTGAGCGATGGGCACGTGACTACAATGAACGACATGACCTGAAGGTGGACTGGCGGGGCTGGGTCGACCACCGCGAGCTGGCCCCTATGTTGCGCCAGGCCGATGTTGGCCTGAGCCTGCTCCAGCCCCTGCCCCGGTACCAGCGGGCGGTGCCCACCAAGCTCTACGAGTACCTGCTCTCGGGCCTGCCGGTGCTGGCCTCCGAAGCCCCGCCGGTGAAGCGCCTCCTGGACCCCACCGGTCTGGGCCTGACCGTGGATGCCGCCGACCCCGAGAGCGTGGCCCAGGGGATGGAGCGGCTACTGACCGACCCCCACCTGGCGGCCAAGGGCCACAAGGCCGAGAGGCTGGCCCGGCGACTGTGGACCTGGGAGGCCAACGAGCACCGGCTGGTGGAGCTCTACGACCGACTGCTGGGAGGAGCCTGATGGACCTCTCACGACAGGTCATCACCCTCATCTACGGCCGGGCCCTGGCCTTCGGCGTCAGCCTGCTCATCCCCATCGCCCTGACCCGCTTGCTGGTGGAGGCAGAGTACGGCACCTACCAGGAGCTGGTCCTGGTCTACGCCACCCTGCAGGTGGTCCTGCTCCTGGGCCTGCCCCGCTCCCTGTCGTACTACTTCCCGCGGATGGACGAGAACGAGCGACCCCTCCTCATCCGTCAGACCCTGACCCTGCTGGGGCTCATGGCGGTGTTCGCGGTCCTGCTCTTTGGTTCGGGTCAGCTGTTACTGGACCGTTACATGCCCCACCATCATCTGCAACCCTACCTGGGCCTGCTGGGGGTCTACACCGGCCTGATGCTGCTGGTGGCCCCGCTCCAGAACCTGCTGGTGGTGGAAGGACGGACCCGCTGGGCGGCCCGGTCCATGATCGGCTTCGGACTGGTGGACGTGGTGGTCCTGCCCCTGTCGGCCTACCTGATGCCCGATGTCTGGGGCATCCTGTACGGCATCACCCTCGCGGCGGCCATCAAGGCCGTGGTCAGCCTGGCCTACCAGGTCCCCCGCTATCTGCTGGGCCCGGGCGCCGGCACACCCTCCCGGAGCGGTTTCGTCAACAAGCAGTTGGCCTACAGCATCCCCGTGGGCCTGGCGGGCATGGTCAGCCTCATCAACGTCAACATCGACAAGTACCTGGTCAGTTTCTTCTTCTCCACCGAGGACTTCGGCGTCTACTACATCGGCTCGCTGTGGGCCATGGTCTTTGGCTGGATCGCCCTATCCACGGGTCAGGTGGTCATCCCCCGGCTATCAGCGGCCCACAAGCGCGACGACCTGGCCGGCATGGCGGACCTGCGTTCGGGCATGGCCCGGCGCATGGTGCTGGTGTTCTTCCCCCTGGCGGCCCTGCTGGCGGTGGTGGCCCGCCCCCTCATCGAGGGGCTCTTCACCTCCAGTTACAGCGAGGCGGTGCCAATCTTCATGATCTACCTGCTGGTCCTCCCGACGCGGCCCTTTGGCTACGGCGAGGTGCTGATGGCCTCGGGCCAGACCGGCTTCCTCTTCCGGGTGGTGGCGGCCATGGCGGCCATCAACGTCTGCCTGAGCTACGCTCTGCTGAAGTGGTTGGGCCTCATGGGCCTGCCCTGGGCCACGGTGGCGGTGACCTGGCTCTCCACCCTGTTGATCCTGAACCACTCCAACCGGACCCTGGGTGTGAACCTGGGCGGTGCCTATCCCTGGGCCTACGTGATGACCACGGTGACTGTCTCGCTCGCCGCCGCCCTGCCGCCCCTGCTCCTGCTGTTGGCCGGCATCGAGGGCTGGGCCCTGTTGATCGGAGGAACCGCGCTCTACGGCCTCTGCTTTGCGGCCCTGGCCTCCAGGATGGGTGTTGTGGGCCCTGGCGAGTGGAAGCTGTTGCGGTCGCTGATGGCGATGGGGCGGTAGCTGGGACCGGAGCTGACCGTTCAGGGATGAGTGGGGGGGAGCCGAGGAGGTGCCACAGAAGGCTGAGCGTTACATTGGGCGAGCCCTGTCACCCAGGCCCAGGGCTCTGCACCCACGATACTCTTTGACCGATCCTAGCGTCGCCTCTTGGGCAGAAGGGTGGCCAGACCGATGCCGGCGACCGCCAGCATGAGAGATGGTCCGGGAATGAAACCTCCATCCTCGTCATCGTCAGCGGTCTCTGAAACAGTGAAGGTCCAGATGGCCGAGTTCACATCGTACTTGGTGTCGTTGACGACCACCTTCCAGTAATAGGTCGTTCCCCTGGTCAGGCCGGTGACGGTGTAGGTATCGGTGGATATCCCACTGGCGACCTTGGTGGTCGGACCGGTGGTGTTGTCCAGATAGACATCGTAGGTCAAGGGGTCCCCGTCAGCATCGTTGCCCTCCCAGGTCAGGGTGGTGGAGGTGGTGGTCACGGTCCCGGCATTGGCGGGCAAGGTCAGCTCGATGGTCGGGGGCCGGAAGCCTTCTGGAAGCTTCACGGTGAAGTTCCAGATATCCGAGACCGTCTCCTTCTCGCCATCGCTGGCCACGACCTTCCAGTAATAGGTACCATCGTTCAGACCTGGGGCGTCGAGGTTCTCGACCTGGAGGCCACTGCCAAGCAGGGAGGCGGGCTCCGAGCTCCAGTCCAGATACACCTCGTAGGTCAGCTCGTCCCCATTCGCGTCCTCACCATCCCAGGTCAGCAGGGTGGAGGTGGTCGTCAGGGTAGCGTCATCGGAGGGGCTCGTGAGCTCGATGGTCGGCGCGAAGTTGACAATGTCAGTGAAATAGTAGACCTTGCCGGCAAAATCACTGGCACCCAGGTTCTTGCCATCTGCCGATATGGCCACAGACCGCGTCTGGTCCTCGGTGGAATAGCTCCACAGCGGCGTACCGCTGTCCCTGTCGAAGAGATAGACCTTGCCGTCCAAAGAGCTGGCGGCGATGTATTCCCCATCTGCCGATATGGCCACCGATCTCACATAACTCCCGGAGGAATAGCTCCACAGCGGCGTACTGCCGTTCTTGTCGAAGAGGTAGACCTTGTTGTCCAGGGAGCCGGCGGCGAGGTATCCGCCATCCTCCGAGATGGCCACCGAATAGACACCATCCCCGGCGGTGTGGTTCCACAGCGGCGTGCTGCTGTCCCTGTCGAAGAGGTAGACCTTGTCATCGTTGGATCCAGCACTGACGTACTCACCGTCGGCCGAGATGGCCACCGATTCCACAGAACCCCCAGTGGTGTAGCTCCATAGGGGCGTGCTGCTGTCCTTGTCGAAGAGGTAGACCTTGTCGTCCCCGGAGCAGGCGGTGATGTACTCCCCATCCGCCGAGATGGCCACCGATCCCACAGAACCCCCGGTGGTGTAGCTCCAAAGCGGTGTACTGCTGTCCTTGTCGAAGAGGTAGACCTTGT
>CAYLMJ010000038.1:12901-21762 GCA_964384995.1 uncultured archaeon
GTGGTGTAGCTCCAAAGCGGTGTACTGCTGTCCTTGTCGAAGAGGTAGACCTTGTCGTCATGGGAGCCGGCGACGATGTACTCACCGTCGACCGAGATGGCCACCGGTCCCATCTTGTTCCCGGCGGTGTAGCTCCACAGCGGCGTGCCGCTGTCCTTGTCGAAGAGGTAGACCTTGGAGTCATCAGAGCCGGCGGCGACGTACTCACCGTCGGCCGAGATGGCGACTCCGGTCACGATATCCCCGGCGGCATGGCTCCATTGCGGCGTATTGCTGTCCTTGTCGAAGAGGTAGACCTTGTCGTCATGGGAGCCGGCGGCGAAGTACTCCCCGTCGGCCGAGATGGCCACGTCGTTCACAAAACCACCGGTGGTGTAGTTCCAATCCGGCTCTTTGGCCTCGGACCCTCCGGTACAGAGGAATAACCATACGATCATCCCCAAGGCGATAGTTGCGCACGATACCATAAATGGCGAGAGCCATCGACCTGTCTCCTGGTTCATGCCGACCCATCTTTGAACGAGTTCAAAGGTCTTTGGGGTGACAACTTCCATGAGGTCCCCCTGACCATCACCGAACCCAACCATACTGTTACAGCCCCGCCAGGAGCCTGTACGATGGACACGCACCAGCGAGCCCTTCCGTGAGATGTCGACTCCAATGCCGGCCATACTCATTCCATACTCAAACCATACTCGTTCCATACTCAGACCATACTCAGCCTGTACTCGAGGTAAGCTCTAGGTAAGCTCGAAGTTCGCTCGAAATAAGCTCGACCTGTACTCGATGACGGGGCAAGGCATCCTGGTTTTCGCCCCCGATAGTCGCGGGGCAGGGCTCATAAACGGGACCCCCGATGGCCAGCCGATGTCAGACTCCCTCGTGCTCCTTCACGCCGTGCGCTTCAGCGTCGGCTTCCTGGGGCTGACCCTGGCGGCCCTCATGGACCTGCGCACCCGCCGGGTGCCCAACAAGGTATGGTGGGTCATGGGGGTGCTGGCCGGCATCCTGTGGCTGGCCGAGATGCATCTGCGGGAGCGGCCCTGGGAGCACTTCGTCCTGCTGGGACCCCTGGCGGTCTTCTTCGCCTACGCCTTCATCGACCCCACCGACTGGCCCTGGGATGGCCGGCGCTATCTCTGGCACGGCCTGGAGATCGCCTCCCTGCTGATGGTGGCCTGGCTCTTCTATCTCAGGATGGTGGCGCCAGGGGAGGGGGAGCGGGACTGGGACTTCGCCGCCCTGCTGGCGGTGCCCCTGCTCATGGGGCTGATGGTGGCGGCCTACTACGCCGGGCTCATGACCGGGGGCGCCGACGTGAAGGCCCTGATGACCGTGGCCCTGCTGGCGCCAACCACCTCGGAGCTGGCCCCCTGGGAGCTGATGGTCGCCGCCAAGGACCTGACCGTCCCCATGCCCTTCGTCATCTTTGGCAACTCCATGCTCTGCTACCTGGTCATCCCCCTCCTCTTCCTGGTCTGGAACCTGGCCCGTCGTGACTGGGGTCCGCCCTGGGCCCAGATGCTCTTTGGCTACCGTCTGCCCATCACCGAGGCCCGCGAACGTTTCATCTGGCCCATGGAAAGGTACCTGGCACCGGGGGGCAAGGCAGGGGCGTTAAAGG
Source organism: uncultured archaeon (assembly GCA_964384995.1). Lineage (GTDB taxonomy): Archaea > Thermoplasmatota > Poseidoniia > MGIII > CAYLMJ01 > CAYLMJ01. The sequence continues at coordinate 14,526 of CAYLMJ010000038.1, forward strand.
AGGCAATGTCGGAACAGGCAGGCGATGGTGAGGATGGCGATGAGAGAGCTGACCACCGAACGGCCGATGAATCTACCGATGGACCTTCCAATGTAACCGCCGACGGAACTGCAGACGAAACTGCCATCGAGCCGGCAAGGGCCGAGGGCCGCGTCCTCTTCGAACTCCTGCCCCGCAATCGTCATGACACCCAGGAGGTCCTGGATGATCTGGAGGCCGCTGGCCGCAGGAAGGTCTGGGTCACTCCAAAGACACCCTACATGGTGCCCCTGCTCGCCGCCTGGGTGGTTAGCCACCTGGTGGGGGACATCTTCTTCAACCTCTTCATCTGGTGAGTCGGGAGGTCAATCGTGGGGGGTTCGGGGGTCGACCCATCAGGCCATCACGGGAGGCTTTTGCTCACCGTACCTGACATCCCAGCATCCGACGCAGTATCCACCGGGATAGGCAACATCATGGCAGTCGGAGGTGCGGCACCGGGGCTGGGGCGGGTTGAACCAGCGGTGCAGCTTGTTCGACCGTCGGGACCACTCAGGGTCCTCGGGGCCCGGCGCCACCGGCAGGGGTAAAGCGCATGGTACTGGGCTGCCGGGGCGCCGGGGGGGTTGGAGGCGTTTGGTCTGGGCTGGTTTTGGACGCATGGGCCTGTCCTGCTACTGAGGTGTGCAGCAAACCTTCCTGGCCTTGAGCATATAAAGGGATTCTCTGCGCCTGGATTTCAACGCCATGACAGTTCTTTGCCTGCTTGCCGCAAATGGGAGGCTATGAGGATATGATGAGGTTTGATAAGGATGTGAGGATGAGAATGTGAGGATGAGAAGGTGATGATGATGTGAGATGGAGATGCTGCCCACCGCTCAGGTCCACTCGAATATCTCGTCCTGCCAGACGTGGCTCTGGACGGGTTCGGAATCGTAGGTGTAGGTCTCCTGGTGGTTCTTGCCCGCGGTCTTGAAGCTCACCTGCACCACGATGGTGTACTGGTCCAGGCTGTGGCCGTAGAAGTGGAGCCGCTCGATGGTGTGGTTGGAATGGGCCTCCAGGTCCCCCACGCTCTCCTTGTTGCTGGCCATCAGCTCACTGCCGTTCCACACCGCCACCGATATCTTCAGGTTCTTCAGGGAGTCGGTGCCCTTGTTGTCCACCTCGGTCTGGATGAACTTGCCCGACCACGAGTCCTTGTAGGCCGTGGTGATGGTCACCTGGGTGTGGGGTATCAGGTAGGTGAAGGCGGCATAGGCGGCCACCAGCATCACGATCACGGCGCCGATGATGAGCAGGATGCGCAGCTTGCCGCCCCGCTCCTCCTCATCGGCGGTCCGGGCCTGGGAACGCTCCCTGGCCCGGGCCCGTCGGCGGGCCTTGAGGGCCGCCAGTCCCCCGGGCTGGCCGCCACCGCGGGAGCGGGAAGAGGAGTGCGAAGAGGACGATGATGAGAAACGGGAACGGGAAGATGAACGGCCAGATGAACGGGAACGGAAGCGTGATCCGCTGTCGGACCTGGAGCCTGCCCGGGAACCTCTCGACCCGCCATCCCGTTCAGCCAGCGAGCCCAGATGGCCCGCGGCCCTGCGCTTAGCCAAGGAAGGTCCCTCCCAGGCACCCCAGCAGGGAGCTCACCGGCTCGGGGATGATGTAGTGGCGGGTGCCCGAACCCAGCTCGGTGGTGGCGCCGTTGACCTGGGCCGAGGACCAGCTGGGCACCACAGGCTGTCCCCCCACCTCCCGCAGGCGGATGTCCAGCAGTACGGCGTGGACCTCCAGCTCCAGGCCCAGCAGGGTCAGCTCACCGGCGACGCCGAAGAGCAGTTCGCCTCCCTGGGCGTTCTCCAGCACGAAGATGGGATAGGTGCCAAAGAGCATCTTGGCCTCGATGACCACATAGCGCACATCCCGGGCATGGATCTCCAGGTAGTCCAGGTAGAACTGCTTGGTGGAGGGGGCGCCGTCCACCCGATAGAAGGCCTGGCCCAGGCGATTGGGGGCGTCGATGACGAATATGGGCACCCCGTCGCGGTACCGGGTCTCAAGCTTCGTGTTGTCACCGGCGTTGATGGCGTGCAGGCGGGTCCCCGTGAAACTGCCGGTGTAGCCCGGGTCGATGTGGAGATAGACGTCGATGTCGTCGGAGGTGGTCTCCACCCTGATGGAGGGGAAGCCCTGGAAGACCACAGGCTTATGCATGTCAAAGCGGTAGCTGGGCTCGATGACGAAGCGGAAGCGCTCGGGGGTATCATGGACCGTGGCGTGGATGTTGCGCCACTGGCCGTAGGTCTTCTTGGCCAGGTTGATCCAGATGATGTAGCCCGGGTCGTCGCCCGACACCGTCAGGTCCACCCGCTTGCCCGAGAACAGATCGGCCTTCAGGTTCCGGGGCACGTGGGAGAGGTAGACCTCGGTGGTGCCCGGCCGGGAGTGGTTGTAGGTCTTCAGGTACGAGGCTCCCAATTGCCGGGAGTTCTGGATGTCGAAATGGTCCTTGACCCAGTAGGTCTCATCGGCGTCGATGTCGAAGGTGGCGTTGAGATCTGTGTCCTCCGGGATGTGGGAGACGTAGAGGATGAAGGAGACGTTGCCGAAGCCGAAGACGTCCACGATGGCCCACTGGTAGGTGGTGGGCGTGAACTCCTCCAGGCTGAGATGGATGAGGGTGTTCTTGGAGAAATCGGTGTCCAGGTGGGCCGCTGTGGGCAGGCCGGTGAGGAAGAGGCGCACCGCGATGGGCTCATGGCCCGCGGCCTTGCCCTGGCGGATCACCAGGCCGTGGGTCCAGTAGGCTTCCAGGTCGGTGGTGTCGCCCAGGTCGATGGCCACCAGGGCCCAGTCCAGGGGCTCGCTGCTGGCGAAGTCCAGGGCCACGGTATCGCTGATGCCCACGCTCAGGCTCAGGGTCTCGGGCACGTTGGGCACCGCCGCCTCCAGCATCACCGGGGTGTTGGACCGTTCCACCACCCGCACGTAGGCCGAGGCCAATGGCTCGGAAAGCGTGATGTTCAACTGTCCCTGCAGGTCGCGGGCGCCCTCGGTGGCCGCCCTCAGCCACAGGTCCACCTCCAGGTCCAGGGGTTCCGGGTTGCCGTCCAGGTCGGCCGGCAGCTGGTCGAGGAAGAGCAGGATGTCCAGGTTGGAGACGTTGCGCAGGTCCAGGATGATGTAGTCGGGTGCCGTGGGCTCCACATCGTGGAAGTCCTCGGCCTCCACCCGCAGGCGGGTCCCCTCATCACCCCGGTCCAGCTCCATGTGGGCATAGGAGGGCAGGCCCTCCAGGTAGACCTTGGCCGAGGCGGCCTCGTTGTCCTCGTCGATCTCCGCCGAGAGACCGTGGACCCAGTACGAGGTGAGCTCCGAGGTGTCTCCCACCTCCAGCTCGGCCAGGACGTACTCCACCTCATCGCCGTGACCGTCGTAGGTCAGGCTCATGTTGTCGGTGACGTCCATGGCCAGGTCGATCTCGCCGGGCAGGTCTGAGAATATGGTGCGGACCTTGTAGGAGGCGCTCTCGCTCTCCTCGATGGAGACGTAGACCGTCCCCAGCTGATGGTTGAAGGTGTTGAAACCGAGACCGCCCTGAAGGGTCAGGTTCTCGGCCGTGGTATTGACCACCAGATCCACATTGGCTTCGAGATCCAGGCCCTCGGGCAGTTGGGGCAGGTACAGTGCGGCATTGACCCCCCGGATGCCCTTGACATCCACCAGCAGGTAATCCAGGCCCTCGTCGGCCAACGGTGTCAGATCGAAGAATTGCAGGTTGACCTCGATATTGTCGCCCTCCATGGCAAAATCAAGGTCTATCTTGGGAGGGAGTCCCCGCAACAGGATCCGGGCCGCCAGGATCGTGCCCTCATCCACCTCCTCCTCCCGGGCCCAGAGGCCGTGGATCCAGCGGGGTTCACCGAGCAGGGTCGTGTCACCCTTGTGTACCCAGCCCACCATGTCCAGGGGTTCGGTCAGTTCGTACTGGAACTCTGCTCCCGCCTCCAGTCCGCCCACGCCACTTACCAGGTTGAGGCTCAGGTCAGAGACCAGGTCCACCAGGGTGTTGCCCATGCTGGCGATCTGGGTCACCAGCCTGGCGATGTCGGCCAGCGACGATATGTTGCCCACCTGGGTGGCGGGCAGGGAGGTGGCGTTGACCGGGGGAATTGTGACCAGGATGGACTTGGGCAGGGCCGCCAGCTCCACGTAGGCGTTGAGACCCAGGGTCGGGTCCTGGTAGTCAGTGGGATCGTAGACCCCCACGCGGAAGGGTACCGAATCCCTGAGGCGCCAGCGGAATTCCGACTGTTCCTCACCGGTCACTAGTCGGATGAGACTGATGCCCAGCAGGCGTCCCGATACCGAGGAGCGCTCGTTGGGCAGGGTGGTGTTCTGCTGATGGAGCAGGGCGTAGGAGCCGTTGTAGTGAGGGCCCCAGCGATGGAGGGTGACGTTGTCCTCGCTGGAGAAGTTGGAGATGGAGAAGGCGAAGTCGAAGTAGTCCTCACCCTGGTCGCCAAAGGCCTCCAGATAGAGGATGTCCGAGGTGCGCCGCAATTGCAGGGAGGCGGGCAGGTGGACCAGGTCGAACGAGGTGTAGGTGGGGGCCGAGTAGGACCTGAAGGTGATGTTCTCGATGACCTCGTCATCGTGATTGCTGGTGGCGGTGTAGATGAACCGGTCACCGGTGAAGTTGAGCTCGATGCGCTGGGGCAGGTCGGAGATGGTGATGTTGGCCCAGTTGGTCGGTTCGTGCTCCACGTCCGTGTTCTGGAAGAAGAAGCGGAAGGGCTTGTCCCGGTATCCCGCGGTGTTCAGGCTGATGTTGCGATAGATCTCGCCCTCGCTCTGGTAAGTGATGTCGCCGATGCCCGACAGCCGTGCCGATACCGCCAGCATGGTGTTGTTGTCCGATTGCACCGAACGGTTGTCCGAGGCGTACTGGGAGAGATAGGCCGTCTGATTGTAGATGGCGAAGAAGTCATCGTCGCCGGGATATTCCAGGTACCGGTCGGAGGTGTAGTAGAGGAAGGCCGAGCCCAGGTGATCGGGATTGTCCCACATGTTGCGCAGCCGGATGTTGAACCGGCCGCCGCTGGCCGACACCCCCAGGACCGCCTCGGGGATGCCTCGCAGGGTCAGGCCGATGGCGTAGAGCTTGGAGGCGATGCGCAGGATGACCTCGTTGATGAAGTCGCCCACGGTGTTGGTGACCTCGTCGAAGTCGGTGATGGGGTCGTTGTTGCCCAGCAGATGGAAAGAGCCCTCGAGGTAGAGCTTGGCCGGGATGTCGTGGACCTCCAGGTAGAGATACTTGTGGTAGCTGTGATTCTCGTAAGTGGCGGGAACAAACTCGTTCTCCGAGAAGTACTCGTAGTCCCAGTACCTGACCGACCTGATGGCGTAGTTGCCGGTGGCCTGGAGCTCGGCCACGGTCCACGGGTCGTCCTCGCTGGCGGAGGCGTTGTTTATCTCCAGGAAGAGGGAGGTCCGGTCGTGGCCGGGATGACCCAGGTCACCATACGGCAATCCCTCCACCTGGGCCAGGATGTAGGAGTGGAACGGCAGGGCCTCCGCAGGGTTCTCCTTTATCTCGTAGTAGGCCAGGTCGACGTTGGTGCGGTAGCGGTCGTCAAGCAGGTTGGCCTGGGGGCCGCTGGCGTACCACTCGATGGCGTCGTATTGGTTCTGGCCCACATCGTCGCCCTTGATGCGGATGACCACCTCCTCGGGGATGTTCACCACGGGGTCCAGAGGGCGGGTGAAGGTGACGTTGACGAAGGTTATGTCGGTCAGGGCCTCCTCGGGTTCCATGCCCTGCTCCCACACGAACTTGCCGTACCCGGGTAGCATGGAGAGGCTCTCGATGTTGGTCTCACTGGGCAGATCGATGTTGTTGTCGCAGTGGTAGCGGATGGTGTAGGGAGGGTCGAAGGTGGTCATGTTGACCAGACCGGTCAGCGAGTCCATGGACAGCTCCAGGGAGACGTCCTCGGCGTAGACCTCCCACTGGTACTCGTCGGGAAGCTCGGAGAAGACGTGGTCCACGGTCCATATGTAGCTCTGGTCCTCACCCTGGTCTCCAGGATAGCCGATGGCCCTGAGGATGCCCACCTCGATGGGGTCGGGCAGTTCGGTGTCCTCGGTCTCCTTCATCTCGATGGCCACCCCCATGTGGCCCATCATCGCGATACCGCTGGGGATGGGGCCGGGACCCGTGGCGTTGATGCCCGATATGTTGCGCATGAACGGGACCAATCGGACCGAAAGGTCTGCCTCACCATCGTCGGTGACATCGATGCTCTCCCAGCCGAAGCCGCTCTGCTCGCCCAGGTTGTCGATGGCCTCGGCGATGGTCAGCACCAGGGTCTTCAGCAGGGATTCGTCCATGCTCTCGGCGAACTCCCGGATGGCCCCGGTGGAGGCTCCGGCCAGGGTGGTGATGAGATCCACCGAGGTGACGTTCTGGTAGCCGTGATACTTGGTGTAGATGAAATAGGTCTCACCAAGAAGGCTGAGGATGGTCTCGAACAGGGTGACGTTCCCCACATCGGGATTGGTCAGGATCCAGTCGAATATGTCGGCTCTGATCGACGGGGGGGGGTCCACCTGCTTGACCTCGTAGCCCTGGTGGTTCAAGGGCACATCATAGGCCTCTATCTCCCCGGCCAGGTCCAGCGGCGCCGTCACCAGGTCGGTCTCGTCCTTGAGGGCCATCTCGGCCTCCAGGTCGGCGAAGTAGGTGGGCTCCTGGGCCCGGTCGGTGTAGATGGAGCGCAGGTGGGAGAGGTTCTCCTGGATGGCCGGGGCCGGGGAGGCCTTGCGGTTGTCCATCTCGGTGTTGAGCTCCTGCAGGGCCGAGGAGACGCCGTAATCGGAATCAACCACCGTGGGCACGTCCTGGGCCTGAGCCTGATTGAAGAGCCCTGCCACCACCAGGGTCATCTGGCCCAGTAGCAGCACCGAGACCCCGATGACCAGTATCTGGCGCACTCTCTGGCGCAGTGAAATCCTGGCCTCGGGCAGGGGACGGTGAGGGTTCTTATGGGTCTTTGGCGAGGGGGTGTCCCGACTCCCTTCCGAGGTGGTCTTCCCGGGTCCCAGGTCGTCCTGGGAGACCGAGCTGGGAGCGGGATCTTGACCCATGTTGTCACCGATGGCGGGTTGCTTTAATAAAGGCTTTGTCAGGGGGTTCCAAATTCACCGATTATCGACGGTGATAGGTGGGTATTATGATAGATAAAGAGCGTAGAATCCTTAT
>CAYLMJ010000039.1:0-21534 GCA_964384995.1 uncultured archaeon
CTTCATGTCAGCAATCAAATCATCTGGTGATTGGAACTTCAGGTTTATCTTTTTAAATAGACGCTTTTCAAAATCATTTAGATAAGAAGGTAGATTTAATCCATCCATCACGTTGTTTTTCCCTGTCCTGGCCATTCTATTAAGTAAGTTCCACCACTCCCAGATTTCTGTTCTTTGCATGAAGAATTTAGTCATCAGGTAGTTCAGTTGCAGATAAATGCCATGATAATCGATTTCTTTGTGAGATGATACCTCGATGATGAATATGTCACTCTCGAAAGCCTTCATGGTAGGCCCGGGTATCTTCAGATTTCCTGCTGTGACATAGGGTGCCAGTTCATCCGGTACGACCTCTTCGCCCTGCAGATACCTCAGGTACTGGAGGGCCTCCTTGGTGGTGTGAAGGTAATGGCTGGCCCGTCGATTCTGAACTATTGCCAGTCCCACCTTCTCCAGATACTGGAAGGGGCGATGGACCCGGCAGGTCCCGATGACCGTGGCGACCAGGGGCTGTTCGCTCTTCTCGTCCATGGCCTCAGGTTTCCTCTTGGGCAACATCCAGGGGCGAGGGCGCCCGTCCCATGTAGACATCGATCACGTCCTCTGGATCACCCTCTGCCGCCACCTGCCCATCCCTGATCATGATCAGCCGATCGCACATGACCCGCAGGAGTTGCAGGCTGTGGGAGACGATGACCACCGTTCCCGACTGGTCCACCATCTCCTGGATCTTTACCTTGGATTTCTCCTTGAACTCGGTGTCACCCACTCCCAGCACCTCGTCTATAAGCAGGATATCGGGCCGGATGGCCGAGGCCACCGAGAATCCCAGCCTGGCCCTCATCCCCGAAGAGTAGGTGCGCAAGGGCTGGTCTATGAAATCGTGCAGTTCTGAGAACTCGATGATGGGATCTATCAGACCGTCCATCACCTCCCTGGAGTTGCCAAGGATGCTGCCGTAGAGGTAGACATTCTCCCGGCCCGAGAGATTGACATTGAAACCAACCCCCAGTCCGGCCAGGAGGGTGAGTTGCCCGGCGGTCCTGGAATGGCCCTCATCGGGTCGGTAGATGCCGGAGATGACCCGCAGGAGGGTGCTCTTGCCGGCCCCGTTCTTGCCGATGATGCCAACTATCTCGCCCTCCTTGAACTCGAGAGATACATCCTTCAGGGCCGTGTAATAACTGGCCTTGTGGGCTCTTATCTTCAGCAGATTCACCAGCGACCGTTCGATGGTCCCCAGGGTCACTCGCTGTCTGGGAAAGCGCAGGGTGACGTTCTCGACCTTGATTGTGGTGCGGCTCATACCTTCTTCACCACCTCGGCCTCGTGCCGCTTGAAGAACATCGAACCGAGAAGAAAGCTCAAAATGCAGAAGCCGATGGAATATGCCACATAGATCAGATCGATACCCAGTTCACTGCCGTCGATCCCGTTGCGCACCATGGTGATGGGTACCACCATTGGATTGAGCATCAAGTAATCCAGTACGCTTTCCCTGCTACTAGGGATCATGTTCAGGGTCCAGAGCACTGGTGATAGGAAGAAACCGGCTCGGGTGACGAACCGGAAGAAGTGCTCGATGTCCCGGTTGATGGCGTTCAGACAGGCCACCCCCAGACCAATGCCCAGGGCCAGCATGGCGGTCAACAGCAGGCCGACGGGGACCATCAACAGGTAGACGGAGGGCCAGATGCCAAAATAGTACATGAACGGTATCGTTATCACCAGGCTCAGGCAGGCAATGGTCAGGTTGGACCCCACGATGGTGAAGGAGAATATCTCTCGTGGAAAGAAGACCTGTTTGATCATTCCGCCGTTCTTGGTCAGGGAGGTCAGCGAGCCGTTGAGGGCCCGGTTGAAGAAGGTCCAGGTGATGACCCCGCAGAGGACCCAGAGGATGTAGCGCTCGGGACGGTTCCCCAGAATAGTGAACAACACGAAGTACACCCCAGCCAGCAGCAACGGCTCCAGCAGGCTCCAGAAGTAGCCCATCACCGAGTTGCGATACTTGAGGCGCAGGTCCCGCTTGATGAAGTTGGAGACCAGGTAGTGATGCTGACGCAGGTTCTGCCACATGAGCCAGGGGGCCAGCAGGAAGGGCGTGGGCGGGTTAATCTCCCGAAGCTCAGCAGATCCGGACCGGTTATCATCGGTGGGCGGGGCTGTCTGAACTGACTGGTCGGTCATGGTGGGGGTCTCAGTCATCGGCCACCCCCGTCCCGGGCTCAGCCCCGGCCTCGCGCTGCCAGGTCATCCGCCTGATGGTCAGGGCCGAGTAGACCATGAACCAGGGGAAGGCCACCAGGGCGAAGAGTCCCAGGATGGGTCGGCCCAACCACATGGCCGCCCTCCGGCTTTTAACCTTGCTAATGGCCACGGAGGCGGGATAGAGGGCGCCGATGACCAGCAGGTAGAGCGCCGCGTACCGCCACAGACCAGCCGCTACCAGCCAGATGGGGATGATTATCGTGACCGCCGGGAAGGTGAAGACGTAGAGGATGTGCAGGTAGTAGAACAGCGCCGGCAATGAGGCCCTGCGCCAGTAGAAGCGGCCGGTGAGGAAGAGGGTGCGGATGAAGCTCTTGCCCCATCGGATGCGCTGGGTGAAGAAGCTCCGGGGCGTGTCGGGAACGATGGTGGTGACCCGGGCCGAGCTGGAGTAGACCACCTCCCAGTCGCGGCAGGGATGGTCCTCGCCGGTCACGAACGGGGACTCGGGATGGGCCTCCTTGAGGGTCGGTCCCAGGCGGGCGCCACCCAGGGTGAAGCCGGTGAGGGTGCGGTCGGTGGCCATGCGAAAGCGGGTGCCCAGAAAGGTGTCGTTCTCCCAGGCCGGGATGTAGTTGTAGATGGCCGCACGACGGTAGCAGGCCAGGGGCCCCGAGACGCACGATACCACGCCGAATATGGATTCGAAGCCCTTGCGCAATCGATACTGCTTCTGGTTCCAGGCATCCTGCAGGTGGGTCAGGACGTTCTCGTCGGCGTTCCGGGCACTGCAATGGCCGCACACCGCCCCCACCTCCGGCTGGTTCTCGAAGATGGCCACCACCCGCTCGATGGCTTCGGGTTCCCAGATGGAATCGCTGTCGGTGAAGGCCAGGATCTCCCCCTTGGCCTCCTCCAGGGCCCGGGCCAGGGCGGCCTTCTTGCCCACGTTGACCTCGAGGGTGACGAGCCTGATCTCCGGGTTGTCGCCGAACTCCCGCTTCAGCACCCGGGAGGTCCCGTCATCACTGCCATCGTCCACCACGAATATCTCCCGATTGGCATGGGTCTGGGCCAGCATGGAGTTGACGCAATCCACGATCAGCCGCTCCTCGTTCTTCACCGCCACCAGCAGGGAGACCAGGGGGTTTCTGCGATTTTCGGGAACCAGCTCTCCTTTGGCCACCAGGTAAGGGTCCCTGTAGGTCCAGGACAGGATGAAGAAGAATGAGCTGGCGTAGGCGTAGAGCGCCAGCGGCACGATGAGCCACATTGCCGTGTCACCCGCTATCGACAATCCCCTGTAGTTGATGGTGGTCCCCTCGATGTGGGTGTACAGCAGGTACAGTCCGGCCAGCAGCAGCGCCAGCAGGAGCAGGAACAGCTTGGGGATATCGGTCCGACGGAGGTTCATCATCCCACGGCTCTAATCGGTGGCAGAGCTTCTGGTCAGCCAGCGGTTGTCCTTAAGGGTTAGCAGGGCGATGGGGATGAAGAGCAGGGCCGAGAAGACCCAGATGGGGATGGCGGGAATCACAGGTACGATCCCCATCTTCAGGGCGTCGGCTTCCCTGAACAGCAGGAAGAATATCTGATGCAGGATGGTGATGATGAAGATGGCCGTGACATAGCCCAGGGGCTGGACGCCCACGTAGATGGGATTGAAGAAGATGTAGTAGAAGACCACGAAGGGTCCCATCATGGCCAGGAGCAGACTGAGATAGAAGAAGAAGGCGGCCCCCATGGGGCGACGCCACATGTGCTTGACCCCGTTGCAGGCCTCGATGAGGAAACCCCGCCGCCAGCGGCCCTGCTGCTGGATGAAACCCCTGAGGGTCTCGGGCACGATGGTCACCGACTTGGCCCAGGGCTGGTAGACCGTGTCCCACCTTCCCCTGAGCATCAGGTTGGTGAGGCTTCGATCGTCGCCGAAGGTCCGGGGAGCTCCCATGAAGGTCTGCTCGGTCCACTCTTCAAGGACCTCCTCGAGCCGGTCGGTCCGGTAGGCCGAAAAGGAGCCGGTACAGCAGTTGACGGAGTTGAAGTAGGCCTCGGCCGAGCGAAAGAGCCGGTAGCTCAGGTAGTAGTACTGCTCCTGCATCTTGGTCAGCAGATTGCTGTCGGTGTTGGCCACTCCGGTCTGACCGCACACCGCGGCGATCCTCGCGTCGCTGAATCCCCGCACGATCTCCATGAGGCCGGTGCGGGCCACCAGCACGTCGGAGTCCACGAAGACGGTTATCTCCCCCTCACCCTGCTCGATGGCCTTGCGCAGGGCTTTCCGCTTGCCCACGTTCTCGGCCAGGTCGATGACCTTCCAGCCGAAATCCGTTTCGGCCTTGGCGAGCCACTTACCCGTATCATCGGTACTGCCATCATTGACCAGGGTGACCGATAGATGCTCCTCGGGATAGTCGGCCTTGTGGAGGGAGCGGGCGGTGTGATAGGCCTGCTCCGATTCGTTGTGGCAAGCCACGACCACATGGAGGGGGGGGGTGTATTCACCGTAGGTCAGCAGCCTCGGCTGATAGAGCTTGAAGAAGACATAGCGGCCGACGATGATGGATGCCACGGCCACGCTGTAGGAGATGAAGAGCCAGTGGAGGTTCAGGGCCGTTGTTATCTGCACGTAGATGACCAGCATCACCACTGCCACAAGACACATCCAGAAGACCACCTCTTGAGGGCGGGTGTTCCGCAACTTGTTCACACTGGCCCATGTCGTCGGTGATCGACTTTTATTTTGGTTGGCTGTGGGGGTTTCAGATACTGACATCTAAGCCCGTCATCCACGCAGTATAATCTAATGATTCACGGGGGTATTTATACCTATTTTATTATTTTTGATAATTTTATCGTACATATTAAATGGAACTTTGAACTGAAAATGGTTCCCCATGGCACTGCAAATTAAATGTTGTCACACGTTTCAAGTTCCGTTCGTTCCGCCCATAATCGAGATTTCGAAGGTTCATAATCAAAGCTGACCATAATCGATTTGAACTCCCAGGAGTTGATCCAACCCTCCATTCGGTCGGCCCATGACATTAGAGATCCGTGAACTGAAAGCCAAGGCCTCAAAGCTCATCGATTCCCTCTCCCATTGCCAGTTGTGCGGATGGGGGTGCGGGGTCGATCGTACCGCCGGTGAGGTGGGTGTCTGCCGCACAGGGAGGCTGGCCCGGGTCACCTCGGTCTTTCCCCACTTTGGCGAGGAGGCTCCCCTGCGGGGCAGGCGAGGCTCAGGGACCATCTTCTTTGCCAACTGCAACCTTCAGTGTCGCTTCTGCCAGAATCACGATATCAGCCAACCGCCCATAGCAAAGCAGGCAGGCCGGGAGGTTGAGGCCAAAGAGCTGGCCGAGCTGATGCTGGCCCTGCAACAAAGCGGTTGCCAAAACCTCAATTTCGTCAGCCCCTCCCATGTCATCGCCCAGATCCTAGAGGCCGTGGTCCTGGCCGTCAAACAAGGCCTGCGGATACCCCTGGTCTACAACACCGGGGGTTACGATTCGGTGGCCACGATCAAGGGACTGGAGGACCTCTTCCACATCTACATGCCCGACATGAAGTACTCGGACCCCAGGGTCGCCAGGGAGCTTTCGGGCCCCTCGGACTACCCCCAAAAGAACCGGGCGGCGGTGGCCGAGATGCATCGCCAGGTGGGCAACCTCCAGCAGGATGAGGAGGGCCTCGCGACCCAGGGTCTGCTGGTCCGGCACCTGGTCCTTCCCGGCGGCTTTGCTGGCACCGCGGAGGTCGCCGCGTTCCTGGCCGACCTGAGCGCCGACACCTACCTCAATCTCATGGACCAGTACCGCCCCCATCACAAGGTGCGCCGCCAGCCCCCCTTGGACCGGCCGTTGACCCGGAAGGAGTGGGAGGCCGCTGTGGCAGAGGCAAAGAGTGCAGGTCTGTGGCGCTTGGACCATCTGCTGTAGTGGATCTGCACTGGTGGATCTGCTGAGGAGGATATGTTGTATCAGGTGAGGCCCGCTCTGAACCTCAAGGGCCATCAATGAGCAAACGCCGGACTCGATCGATCTTGACCCAATGGGAGCCTTTCCAGTAGACCTGCCCGCAATCCACACATCGCCAGAAAATTTGCTGGCTGGCCCTGACTGCCTGAGGCAACGCCTCCCAGACCTGTACAGGCAGTTCCCGTCGCTCTGATTTACTTGTAGTTACTCGGTTAGAAAGCTCATCATCAAGAGCGGGTGCAAGCAGTTCATCAAGGTTCCCGTTGCACATCGAGCATCGTGATATCCCTTGATCTGCTACCTTTTGGAATGGCCCGTCCAGGGTCCGCACCAGCTCCATCAACTGCTCTTCCACCTCACCGCTGACGAGCAGGCAGACTCCTGGATTCTGGCCCAGCAGCTTGTCTTGGGTCACGAGCAGACGCCCTTCCCTGGCGGCCTGGACCAGCAGTTCCCTGTCATCGGGGATCCCCTCATGGCCACCGGCATACTGGGTGTCAAAACCCAGCATGCGCAACCAGCGGGTCAGCCTGCCCAGCATGGCATCGGCCAGGAATCGAGGCTGTTTTGCAGAGGCGGGAACTGGGCTGTCGCGGGACCCGTCATTGGACACACCCTCAACTGGTGAAACCGCATTATAGGACTTTGGGGGGCCCTATTCTGGAGGCAAAGCTCAGGAGGCGGGCCACTGGAGGCACAACTCTGGGTGTTCTCGGGAAGTTCTCTGGAGGTTCTCTGGGGGTTGATGGGCATTTAAATACGGGTGGGCCTAGACCTTCAATTCCACTGGAGAAAATCCATGCCTCCCGCTCCCGAAGACCGCCTGGCCGAGACCCTGCACCAGATCCTGGGATCCCTGGACCCCGAGGTCCAACAGCAGAGATTGCAGCGCCTCTCCGAAGCCTTCATGGCACCCCTGACCAGGGCAGAGAAGCAGGCCGCCAAGGCCAAGGCCATGCAGGAGATGTTCGTGGGCATGATGTCCGAGGCGGCCGGAGCGGCAGACACCTCCGCATCGGCCGAGGATGCCGCAAAGGCGATGGAGGAGCTGATGGGCGGCATGCAGGAACTGATGGGCTCCATGATGGGCGGACTGGGCGACATGAGCGCGAATGCTGATGCCGGTGCAGACCCGGATGCTGGCGGAGCTACCGGCGATGGCCCGGTGACCAGTGAGTCCAGTGATGAGGAGGCTCGAGAAGACCAGGGGGAAGTGGATGAAGGCAAAGACGCTGATGGGATGCAAGAGGATGATCTCGATCTCAGCGGTCTGCTGGAAAGCCTGATGGGAAGTGTTGAGGGTATCACCAGCCAATTGGCACCCCTGATGGGCCCCATGATGAACATCGCCCTCCAGCAGATGGACCAGGTAAGGGCCCAGGCCGTCTCCCAGGAATGGGCCCAGCATCTCGAGGATATCCTGGGCAAGCCTCCCGATGGTGTTTCGTGGCGCGAGCTCATCGAGGCCCTCATGGCCGAGCAGGAAGGAAGCAATTCATAGGCATAAGCATAGGCAAAGGCATCGCAAAGATCGCGTATTGCATGACAGATAACCAGCCGAGGCTTCTACACCTGCGCCAAAATCACAAATAGTGGCCGCCTTGTCTCTCATGCATGCCCTCTTCAAGCTCACCTAACGGGGAGGCTCAGGCAGGCAAGAGTGCCTCCCGGGGTGACGACACTGACGAACCGGCGGCCCCATCCACAGAACTGGAACGCATCCAGGCCGCCCGGTCCCAATGGGAGCAGAGCTGTCTGGAGCCCACCCTCCAACGTTTCCCCGAGCGAGCTGACAAGTTCATGACCACCTCCTCACAGGAGGTGAACCGACTCTACGGTCCCGGGGATGTGGCGGGCATCGATTTCGAGCGGGACATCGGCTGGCCCGGCCTCTATCCCTACACCCGAGGCGTCCATCCCACGATGCACAGGGGGCGGCTGTGGACCATGCGCATGTTCGCTGGCTTCGGCACCGCCGAGGAGACCAATCAACGTTTCAAGTATCTCCTGGAACACGGCCAGACCGGCCTCTCCACGGCCTTTGACATGTGCACCCTCTACGGCTACGATTCGGACCATCCCATGGTCGAGGGGGAGTTCGGCAAATGCGGGGTCGCGGTCTCTTCATTGCTGGACATGGAACGATTGTTCGATGGCATCCCCCTGGACAAGGTCACAACTTCCATGACCATCAACTCCCCGGCGGCCATCACCTGGGCCATGTACATTGCCAACGGCGAGAAGCAGGGCGTGCCCCGGGCGGCCATGGGCGGCACCATCCAGAACGACATCCTCAAGGAATACATCGCCCAGAAAGAGTATCTCTTCCCGCCCGAGCCTTCCATGCGCCTGGTGGTGGATACCATAGAGTTCGGCACCAAGGAGATGCCAAAATGGAACACCATATCCATCTCGGGCTACCATATCCGGGAGGCGGGTTCCACGGCGGTGCAGGAGCTGGCCTTCACCCTGGCCGATGGTTTCGAGTATGTTCGCTGGGCCATTGACCGGGGCCTCGATGTGGATGATTTCGCCCCTCGCCTGAGCTTCTTCTTCAACGCCCACAACGACTTCTTCGAGGAGATCGCCAAGTATCGCGCCGCCCGACGCATCTGGGCCCGGGAGATGAAGGAGACCTTCGGGGCCAAGAACCCCCGCTCCTGGATGATGCGCTTCCACACCCAGACCGCCGGCTGTTCTTTGACCGCCCAGCAGCCAGAGGTGAACATCGTGCGCGTGGCCATCCAGGCCCTGGCGGGGGTCATGGGCGGCACCCAGTCACTGCACACCGACTCCATGGACGAGGCCCTGGCCCTGCCCTCGGCCAAGGCGGCCCAGATCGCCTTGCGGACCCAGCAGATAATCGCCCATGAATCTGGGGTGGCCAACACCATCGACCCCCTCGGCGGTTCCTACTACGTGGAATGGCTGACCAGCGAGATGGAGGACCAGGCGTACAGGTACTTCGACGCCATCGCCGACCGGGGCGGGGTCATCCCGGCCCTCCACGCCGGCTACTTCCAAAAAGAGATCGCCGCGGCGGCCTACCGCTACCAGCAGGAGACCGACCGTCACGAGCGGACCATCGTGGGGGTCAACGACTACGTCATGGACGAGCCCATCGAGATACCCCTTTTGGAGATGGAGCCCGAGGGCTTCCAGCGCCAATGCGACAGGCTGGACAAGATGCGCCGGGACCGGGACCAGTCACGGCATCGCAAGGCCCTGGATGTCCTGCGCCGGGAGTCAAAGAAGCCCGATGACGAGACAAACCTGATGTATCCCATCCTCGACGCGGTCAAGGCCTATGCCACCCTGGGCGAGATCTGCGACGTCTTCCGCGAGGTCTTTGGCGAGTACCGCGAGGATACGGCTTTCTGAACGGATTCTCCCTTGGTTGGGTTGTCCGGTTACCGCTTGAGCTTGTTGCCTCAGATAGCCTCGCCTCAGTATCCCTCCTCCTCCACTAAATCCATTAAACAATCTTTTTTTATGGTTGGTTAGTTAGGGCATTCATGGTCACTCTGAATTTGAAAAAAGAGAACCTGGGCTTGCTGATTCCCTCCATCGTGATCCTGCTACTGGTTATCCTGATGCTCATTGGAACCTGGCACGCGCACACGATCTCGGCCGAAGGTGGCGGCATGTCCATGGAAGCCACGATAATGTACCGCATCGGGGACATGAAGGTGGACGGACTGGGAGTGGAAGCGACCATGGATTACGATTCCGAACCGGGGTACGAGAACATGGGGGACTTCATGGGCACCATGCGCATCCTTACCCTCCTCGTTCTGGTTCTGGCCCTTGGCTTGCTGGCAATGGCCGCCATGCAGGCACTGGGCAAGGAGGTCCCACATCGGGACAACCTGACCCTGGTCATGGCCATCGGTGTGGCGGCCATGGCCCTCATCTCGGGCCTCATCTTCATGGTCCAGTGGCCCGGGGCCATGGATGACGACGGCTACTACGACGAGTTCGACATGGACAAGGCCTTCTGGAGCACGGAGAGCAACGAGACCAGCGGGGTCAAGCAGGAGAACAAGATCGGCCCCGGCCTGGCCTGGATCTCCAGCACCATCATCATTCCCATCATGGGAGGGGTTGCCGCTTTCTTTGCCTTCAAGCTGAAAAAGGCGGGACCAGCACCCACAGACCCGGCAGCAGTCGCCGCGGTCGGAGCCGCTCCTGAAGCATACCCTGGCTACGACCAGCAACAGATGGCCGCCCAGCAGTATCAGCAGCAGCAGGTGGCGGCCCAGCAACAGGCGGCCCAACAGCCAGTGCAGCAGCAGTATCCCATCGTGGTTGTCGCCTGCGCCCATTGCCAGCAGCAGATGCAAGCCTACAGCACCGGTCAGCCCCAGGTACTCCAGTGCGCTTACTGCCAGGGCCAGTTCCAGGTGACCGTTTAGCATCGAGAACCACGGCTGGCAGAATGGAGGAGGCAAGCCGCCTCCTCGCCATGGGGAGGGTCAAATGAGTGGCCAGAGGCAGGGGGCAGGCAGGCGAAGAATTATAGTCGCCAGACCTGTGGCGGTTCTGCTTGAACGATGACGAGACCTCCCAGCTTCTCAGGCGCCTGATGGACCACCTCCGTGACTGTGGACCGGTCATGGTGGCCTACTCCGGCGGCGTCGACTCGGCCATGCTGGCTGCCGCCTCTGCCAAAGCCCACGGTCTCCTCGGACTGAGCAAGGATGAAATGCCCACGCCCCTGTCGATGCTGGCGGTGGTGGCCAATGCCGAGTCCCTGGCCGATTCCGAGCTGAAGGACGCGGTGGAGCTGGCCGAAAGGCTGGGCTTTCCCTGCAAGGTCGTGGACCACAGTGAGCTGGAGATACAGGAATACCTGGCCAACGCTCCCGACCGGTGCTATCACTGCCGTTCGGCCATGGCCGGGAGACTGCGGCAGGTGGCCGAGGCCGAGGGCTTCCAGGTCATCGTGGACGGGCTCAACGCCGATGACGCCGGCGACTACCGTCCCGGGGTGGCCGCCTTTGACGAGGCCCACATCCGCCACCCCCTGATGGAGCTGGGCATCACCAAGGCCCAGGTGCGGGAGCTGGCCCGGGAGCTGGACCTGGGCCATATCGCAAAGAAGCCGGCCAACGCCTGCCTGGCCTCCAGGGTCCCCCATGGCACCCCCATCACCGGACCCATCCTGCAGATGATCGAGGCCGGCGAAACGGCCCTGTCAAAGCTGGGCTTCATCGGCCACCGGGTGCGCTACCATGCCCAGGACGGTGGAGAGAACAGCGGTGATGGCACTCCCGAACATGGGGCAGAGTCCACCGGTGCCGCCCTGGCGCGCATCGAGGTCCGCCATCCCGAGGACATCGAGAGGCTGGCCCGACCCGACACCAGGGAAGCGGCGGTGGCGGCGTTGAAGGAGGCCGGCTTCCGCTGGGTGGCCCTGGACCTTTCGGGCTACAAGATGGGCAGTATGAACCTGGTGGATGAGGCCGACTGACCCCTGACCGAATCCCTTAAACCATCTCCCTCATCCCAGCCACGAAGACCATGACCGTGACCGCAGTGATCGGGACCCAGTGGGGTGACGAGGGCAAGGGCAAGATCACCGACGTGCTGGCCGAAAAGGCCGACTACGTGGTCCGCTTCCAGGGCGGCAACAACGCCGGCCACACCCTGAAGATCGAGGGTGTCACATACAAGCTCCATCTTCTGCCCTCGGGCATCGTGCGCCCCAACAAGGTGGCGGTCATCGGCAACGGCCTGGTCGTGGACCCCAGGGTCCTGCTGGCGGAGCTTGAGCAACTTGGCAAGGCAACGGGAGGCGAGCATGGCCAGCTCAAGCTCTCCGACCGCGCCCATGTCATCATGCCCTACCACCTCCTGATGGATCAGGCCGAGGAGGCTTTCAAAGGCAAGGAGGCCAAGGCCGGCACCACCCGCAAGGGCATCGGACCCGCCTACACCGACAAGGCCGCCCGGTTCGGCGTCCGGGTCTGCGACCTGCTGGAGCCCGAGGTGTTCAGTTCCCGCCTCAAGCTGGCATTGCGCCGGGCCGAAGCCCTGCTGGAGGCCCTGGGCTCGGGCGACCTGGCCCAACAGCTGTCGTTCGACTCCGTCTACAACGAGTACCTGGAGCTGGGACGCAGGCTGGAACCCCACATCTGCGACGTCCCGGTCCTGCTGGACGAAGCCCGCTCCCGGGGAAGCTCGATCCTCTTCGAGGGGGCCCAGGGGGTCCATCTCGACCTTGAGCACGGCACCTATCCCTACTGCACCTCCTCCAGCATCGTGGCCGGCAACATCGCCAGCGGGGCGGGTGTGCCACCCTCGGCCATCGACTCTGTCATCGGCGTGGTCAAGGCCTACACCACCCGGGTGGGCACCGGGCCCTTCCCCACCGAGTTGAATGACGATACCGGACGCCATCTAAGTGACAAGGGCGGTGAGTTCGGCACCACCACCGGACGCCCTCGCCGCTGTGGCTGGCTCGACCTGGTCCTCCTGCGCCATTCCCACCGGCTCTGCGGCTTCACCGGCCTGGCCGTCACCAAGCTGGATGTGCTGGATGGCCTGCCCGAGCTGAAGGTGGCCACCAGTTATCGGGGTCCCGGGGGCGAGACTGTGATGGACCTGCCGGCCTCGATGGATCACCTGGAGCGGTGCGCCCCGGTCTACGAGACGCTGCCGGCCTGGCCCGAACTGAACGAAACTGAATGGGCAGAGATCGTTGAGAAAGGATGGGAATCCCTGCCTGAGGCTTGCCTGGGATATCTGGAATACCTGGAGCGGG
The DNA here is from genome assembly GCA_964384995.1 of uncultured archaeon. Lineage (GTDB taxonomy): Archaea > Thermoplasmatota > Poseidoniia > MGIII > CAYLMJ01 > CAYLMJ01. The sequence continues at coordinate 12,958 of CAYLMJ010000039.1, forward strand.
AGCTGGGCGTGCCTGTGGTGCTGGCCTCAGTGGGGCCCAGTCGCTCGGCGACTATTTTTCGAGCTGTTTAGCGGTTACCTTCTTGACGGTGTCGCCCACGACCTGCAGGGTCTGACCGGCATTGCCAGCGGCCTTGCCGATGTCCTTGAGGGCCTCGCCACCGGCCACGACGACCTTGCCTGCGCTCTCGACCATTCCTGAGGCCGAGCCCACCACGGCTCCGGTGGAGCCCACGGCGCCGCCCAGCATCTGGCTGAAACGGGCGGTGATGGCGGCGGCCTTTCCGGCGGCGGTGCGGCTGACGTCCTCGGCCATCTTGGCGGCGACGCCGGCTGCGCTGGCGATGTCCTCGGCGGCCTTGGTAACGCCTACAGAATCAATGACTGATGGATCCTTTTTGGCGGGCATGATTATACCTGCTATCAAAGACCATTGCCTACTATTAAAAGGTTTTCAATCACTATTCGTTACATGTCATTACAATGACTTATTTTCCACTAACTTTAATTAGGAGCACCCATATACAGGCTCCGATGAAACATCTCAACGCTCGGATCCCACCCGAAGAGGAGGAACGCTTCGACGAGATCTCGAGATTCTGCCGGGAGCAGGGCTACAACCTCTCCCAGATCGTGCGGTTGCTGTTGATCAGGTGGTACGACACCGTCAAGAAACAGTGAGTCAGAACCCCCTCCGAGCCTTGGCCTGGTGGTGTGGCACCGTGCGGTTTGGAAAGGTCCTGAAGGTCACCGCAGTAAGCTTGCTGAGATGGCAGGCTGGGCTAGAGGAAAGAGCGGGGTTGATCAGGCGTGCCCAGAACGAACGGTGGTTTCCGGGTCTCACTTGCCCTTGCTGTAATCGTAGAACCCGTGACCGGTCTTGCGGCCCAACCGTCCAGCGGCCACCATCTTCACCAGCAGGGGGCAGGGCCGGTACTTGGAATCTCCCAGACCCTCGTGCAGGACCCGCATGATGGCCAGACAGGTGTCCAGACCTATGAGGTCGGCCAGGGCCAGTGGTCCCATGGGATGGTTCATACCCAGCTTCATGACCGTGTCCACCGCCTCGGGCTCGGCCACACCCTCCATGACGCAGTAGACGGCCTCGTTGATCATGGGCAGGAGGATGCGGTTGGCCACGAAACCAGGGTAATCGTTCACACTGACCGGGGTCTTGCCCATCTTGACGGCCAATTCCTCGGTGATGGTGTAGACCTCGTCGCTGGTGGCCAGGCCCCGGATTATCTCCACCAGTTTCATGATGGGCACAGGGTTCATGAAGTGCATTCCGATGAACCGCTCGGGGCGCTTGGTGGCCGCCGCCAGGAGGGTGATGGAGATGGAGGAGGTGTTGGAGGCGAATATGGTCTCGGGAGGGCAGAGCTCCTCCAGCTTGCCGAACAGCTCGGTTTTGATGTTCTCGTCCTCGATGATGGCCTCCACCACCAGGTCGGCCCCGGCGATGGGGTCCAGTTCCACGGAGGTGGATATGCGGGATTTGACCTCGTCGGCCTGCTCCTGGGTCCACTTCTCCTTGTTCACGCCCCAGGCCAGGTTCTTGTCGATCACGGCCAGACCGCGGTCGATGAACTCCTGGGCGATGTCGTTGAGAATAACCTTCAGACCGGCTTGGGCCGCCACCTGGGCGATCCCGGCTCCCATCTGGCCGGCGCCGATCACTGCCATGGTCTTGATCTGGGCGGTCATGTTATCAGCGGAACAGCTGGCAGGACCTCTATAAGTCTGACCCGACCCAGTCATTACCTGTTGCCCGGGGTTATCCTGTTCCCGCTCCGGTCCCTTTCGAACTGCCCTTCTTGTCCATTCCACTGCAGTGCAAACGCCATTCGCGACGCCCCTCGTCCAGCCTCAGGCTGACAACCTGCCCAATGAGCTCCAGGGTACCGCGTTTGCCAGCCATGGTTGCCAGGGTCCGACCCACCTGCCAGTCCATTATGGCCACCGACCTCATCTCTCCGGTGCCATCGGCCAGTTTGGCTATGCCGAAGGTAAGGCTCTCCTCCTGCCCGGTGAGGGGCTGGTTCTCCTTGCGCCAGGCTCCTCGGAAGGTCACCACCCGCACCTTGAACCTGAAGGGCTGTCCCGGAGCGTCCATGGCCTCTCTCAGGGTGGCCCCTGGGGGCTCCCTGGCCGGTGCCTGGAGCAGCAGCTTCACAAAGCTCTCCTTGTTGGAGCCAAAGAGGGACCTCATGGCGGCGACCTGGGGGCGACCGTCGAGGAGAGTGGCCAGCAGGATCCGCTCGATGCGCACCCCTGGGGGCTTCTCGTCCTCGCTCATCACCCGGTAGTAACCCAGGGGATGCTTGATCCGTTCGCAGAGACCGTCGGGGTCGATGCATAGGCCGTTGGTCTTGAGATTGTCGCAGGCTGGGGTGTCGTACTCGGTGGGCGAGATGCGTCCCAGGATGTGCTCGATCTGGTACTGGGCGATGTCGGCGGAGAAATCGGGGGCGGTGGCATGGAGGGCCAGGATCTGCTTCTCGTCCATGCCCACGGCGTGAAGGAAGGCGGTGAGGGTGAAACGTCCCAGATGGGGGACGTTGACGCCGCCCGATGTCTGGGCCAGCAGGGACTGGATGCACGGTGGCGCCTTGGTCAGCGAAAGCTTGCCGATGCCCTCGCTGGCGGCCCGGGCCTGCCTGGCCGCGAGGATGCGCCCCAGACGCTTCAGCGAGGGTTCCAGCTCGGTCATCAGTTCGGGGTCCTCGATGGAGGGCAGATTGTGTTCCAGCCGCTCCCGCACCATCTCCCGGATGAGCCGCAGGAGGCGCCGTTGACCCAGGGTGACCCAGCCTTTCTGGAGGTCCTGGTTGACCAGTTTCCAGTTGGCATCCCGCATGGAGGAGGCCGCGGCCAGGTAATCCCCGAAGTAGAGCTGATAGGTCTCCACGCTTTCCTCTCCGGACATGCCCCGGCCGGGGAAGCGCCCCGCCTCCTTCAGGTTCAACTCCAGGCCCTCAGGACCCGTATCGAGGTCGGGGGAGGGGGCCAGATGCAATGTTGGACCATCCTCGACCCGCCGGTATCCCATGGGCCCCTCGGCCCTGCGCACGCTCAGTCCCAGGCTGCGGGCCACCTCGACCAATCGGCCAGGGTCGTCCTCCAGGTCCCGGGTCAGGCGATTCTGCATCCCGATGGCCTCGGCCAGGGCAAAGTAGCGCACCGCCATCTCCCCCAGCCGGGCATTGCCGGTCAGCTTGGCTTCCTTGGGCTTCTGGTCCTCGGTGTCATCCTTGCTTTCAGTCTCCCCTTTCGGGCTGGCCCCATCGGTCTCAGGGATAGGGTCTTTTGGCTTGGGCTTTCGAACCCTCTTCTTTGAGGTCAGACCCACCAGGCCGGCCAGCAGGATCCGGGACCAAAGGTAGGATATCAACAGCTCCTTGGACCCCCGCTCGGTGGTGGGTGGGGGCAGGTTCAGGGTCTCACCGCGCAGGGAGGTCTCCAGCCGTTCCAGCCCCAGGCTCCGGGCTCCCGAATGAAGGGGGTCCCGGGCCAGCAGCTCCAGGGTCAGGCCCTGGGCCTTCAACCACTCCTGGACCCCGGGCAGAAAGGGATAGCAGGCCAGATCGAACTGCGACCAGTTGGCGCCATCCGACGAGGATGACGCTCCCTTGCCTGAGGTCCCTGGGCCCATGGTCGCCCATTGGTCTTCGACTCTTTACCTTTGTTATCATGCATGGGGGCCAACGGAAGGTTCACCTCAGATGATCAAGCTTCAAGCCGGTCCTGGGCCAGGGCCATGGCTCCCAACACACCGGAACGCCTGCCAAGGCCCGGGGCCACGATGAGCTCATCCAGCCTGTCAGCGAGCTCATCGACGGGCAGGTAGTCGCCCATCAGCTCCCTGACCTTGTGGCGGATGAGGGGATAGAGCTGATGGCGCTCCATGACGCCGCCCCCCAGGACGATGCGCCTGGGCGAGAGGATGGTAATGATAGCCAACAGACCGTGGGCCAGGTAGGTGGCTTCCAGCTCCCAGGCCGGATGGTCATCGGCCAGCTCCTGGGCCGGTCGCCTCCATCTGGCGGCCAGGGCAGGACCTGCGGCCAGCCCCTCCAGGCAATCGCCATGGGAGGGACAGCATCCCTCGAAGGGGTCCAGCTCACGATCGTGTGCTACCCTGAGGTGGCCCATCTCGGGATGCCACAGGCCATGATGCAAACGTCCGTTCACCACCGCCCCGCCCCCGATGCCGGTGCCCACCGTCAGGTAGACCAGGGGATCGACCGACGAACGTTTGCCTGCGCCCCAGCGATACTCGCCCAGGGCGGCCGCGTTCACATCGGTGTCCAGGGCCAGGGGCATCTTGAGATCGTGGAATGGCTCAAGGACGTTGGCGCCCTTCCAGCCGGGCTTGGTGCCGGTCACGATGGTCCCGAAAGAGGGTAAAGTGGTTCTCAGGTCCACCGGTCCGAAGGTGCCGATGCCCAGGGCTTCGAGGGGTCCATTGTCCAGAAAGAAGGCGCGGGCCTGGTCCAGGGTCTCCTCGGGGGTCGTGGTGGGTATGGTCAGCTCGGCCGCAAGGTCATCGGATCCAGTTCCCACGGCGCAAACGCATTTAGTGCCGCCCAGCTCCAATCCGCCCAGCAGGGTCATGATCCATCAAGATGGAGGGTGGCTATAGCCCTTGGGATTTCCGGCCCGGAAAGGTTATCCCAAGGAACTCTCAGGTCACACGGTTCAGACCGGTGACCATGACCACGACCAGCAGCATGAAGGCCAGGTTGTTGAAGGCCCTGTGAATGAGACCCCCCGTTTCCTCGGTCTTGTCACTGAGCAACCGGGGCAAGGTGCCTATGATCAGCAGGGTCACCACCACCGCGCTTAGGAGGCCGTGGGCGGTGTAGAACAGATCACCCCGCAACTCCCGGGTCTGGTAGCACCAGTAGGCAAATACCAGAACGAGGGAGAGCAAAAAGACCCCGGAGAGCAGCTTGTGAAGCCGCTCGGTCACCCCATCGGGCAATCTGGTGAACAGGATGGTGTTCCCGGAAACCTTGTAGCCGATGGACAGGGCCAGCCCCCCGAGGATGAACGAGAGGGACAGCAAGAGGGCGTGGGGCCCCCAGTCGGAGAACGTGGAGACAGAGGCGTCATCATCCCAGCCACGATGCTCCCAGTAGCCCTTGTGGTCCTCGTCCACCACCTCGATGAGGGTGATCCATTTCACCCATTTGTAGCCGTACTTGTCGGGAGCCACCAGACGCACTGGGAAGCCATGGTCGGCGGGCAGGGTCTCCCCGTTCATGCGGTAGGCCAGGAGCACATCCCCATCGCGGGCGTCCTCCAGGGTCAGCGAGGATGAGTAGCCATCGGCGGCGTGGAAGACCACCTCCCTGGCTGAGGCGTTGAGACCCGCCAGGGCCAGAAGCTCCTTCAGCCTCACGCCCTCCCAGACCGCCCGGCCCGAGGGACCCTCGACACACTGGAGGGTGGCGGTCACCGAGGCGTTGGGCAGGGCCAGAAGCTCCCCGTAGGACAGGTTCAGTTCCTGGGACACCGAGCCACGGACCACCAATCTCCACTCTGTGACATTGATGGTGGGGGTGCCGCTGATGGACAGGGTGAAGAACTCGTCGTTGGGGGTGATGTCATCGCTGGCAAGACCCACCGAGACCACGATGGCCAGGGGCAGGGCCAGGACCAGCAGAAGGACTATCGTGAAGGTGTTGAGGCCCTTCATGGGAGTGTGACCGGGCCGCCCGGGGGCATAGGCTCGAGAGCGACCATATCGCCTCTCAACGAGGGTCCTTGGGCCACGGTGCCGAAGATGCCCATCTCACCGGCGGGATTGTGGGCCAGGCCGAACCAGGGACGACCATGCTGGTCGATGACCATGTCGATGAAATCGCCAAAGCCGCCACAGCGATCGTAACCGCAGTCCTGCTTGGAATCCTCCAGCGGATCGCCGGGGGTGTTGACCATCACCGTGGTGATCAGGGGCCTCTCGGCGAAGCTGTCGGTGATGAGGCTCATGTAGCCGTTCCATGTGGCACCATTGTCGGTCGTACCGATGTAGCCCAGGGCCACCCGGCCTGCGGAACCCGCGGCGATGGTGGGAAATCCGGTGCCGTTGACCCCCGGCGGGGCCACCATCAGGGGCTCGCTCCAGGTATCGCCCTCATCGGTGGAGTAGCTGTAGTAGGGCAGGTTGTCCAGGCCCATCCACATGGCATGGACGTTGTCCTCCTCGTCGGCGGCCACAGGGACCTCCTCGAAGTTCCATGTGTCGGCGGTGCCGGTCTCCTCGGTGGGCAGGACCTGCTCGGTCCACTCGAAGCCCCCGTCGATGCTGCGGTAGATGGCGTAGCCGTCCTGGTTGCAATCGGGGTTCCCGCGGTAGAAGTTGCCGTTGTCCGAGCCGGCGATGTGGCCGGTCAGGCCCCCGCTGTTGCAACCGTCGGGGGCTCCCGAGGTCTCGGGGGTCCAGGTGGTGCCGCCATCGAAGCTGGTGGAGCAGAGGGGAGCGGGATGGCCGGCGTTGACGCAGAAGACGTAGGTGGTGTCGTAGCCGTTGATGGGGTCCTGGGATGGGAAGGGAGAGGAAGCGATGGTCTGATGGTCCTGGAAGCCGTAGGGCCAGGTGATGGCAGTGGGCGGGGACCACGAGGCACCCTCGTCATCGGAGTATTCGACGGTCATTCCCGACACGGCATGCATGTCGAACTTCATTATACGGTCGGTCCACAGGTCCACGTAGATGTAGGGGTCGTTGCTGTTCTGGACCACCTGGGGCCCGGTGTTCTCGCAGTGGTATTCCGAGATGTTGCCCAGGCCGATGAGGCCGGTGCACTTGATCACCAGGGTGCCACTGCCGGTCCAGCTGGTCATGTAGAGGTTGTCGGCCAGGGTCGAGCCGATGGTGGGCTCGAAGGTGGTGGTGCCAAAGCTGTAGTAGCTCCCATGGGCCAGGACCGGGACATTGTCACCCGCCAGGTAGGAGGTGCCGTTGGTCTGGTAGGCCTCCTTGTAGGTGGCGTTGACGGCTCCCGAGAAATGGTAGTAGGTGGTCAGGGGTATGGGTTCATCGAAATCAAAGGGGGAAGGCTCGTCAGGGTCATCGGGGTCGTCATCATCCAGGCAACCGGTTAGACCGGTGAGGCCTACGACCATCAGCAGGACGACCAGGTGGACCAGTGGATTTTTCATGTCCGCCCCAGGACTGGGGACTATATTGTGTTTGCCCTGCGGTCAGCTGAGGAAGAGGCCCCAGGAGTACTCACTGTTGCCGGTCCATTGAGAACATTCATCCCGGTGGACCTCTCCGTCAGCATCGGTGTATTCCAGCAGTGCAAGCTCCGAGGGGAACTCGTTGTAGAAGAAACGATTGTGCCAGTATTTGTCCCGTTCGAAGGTGTAGGTGGTCTGGGCCAGTGTCCTGATCCTGAGCTTCAAACTCTCCCGGCCAAGGCTTCCACGCACCTCGAAACCCGGCCTGCCCTGCTCATCCCTCATTACCCTGAAACGCAGTTTCTCAAAGCACTTGGTCTCCTGCCCAGCCGGGGCGTAATGGAGCTTGCTTTTTGTGCATTTGAAGCGGTTGTCCATCCAAAGTCCAGGGCGGGCCTTCCGGGTGAGCATCAAAGGTCCCACCAGACAGGAAAAGTAGTTGATGTAACTCCCGTCATCCTTGTGGAACAGGCCCCACAACCAGGGGAGGGCCGGAGTGTTGAGTGTCACATTCTGCATGTAGAGGCTGCCTTTGATATTCCTATCATGATGCCTGGACCTCAGTGAGCCCGAGAAGTTGGCGTTGAAGAGCTGGAGGGAATCGAAACCGATCTTCCTGGTGACCATGGTCCGCTTGTAGCCCATCTTTGGAACCATCGGCTCGAGCTTGTCCACATTTAGCTCGAAGTCCTCGGCTTCCCGCTTGAAGCTCAGCAGAAAACGGTCCCGGTCGTGAACGTGATGGACGTCGTCGGAACGTATCTCCAGTCTCCCGTCATCGCGTTGGTTCTTAAAGGTCGAGACCAGTGGTTTGGTCTCCTGAAAGTTCGCGCCATCCCAGTACCAGCAGGTGGACATCCCCTGGTAGCTGAAGTTCTCAGGTGTGCCCGCAAGCTCGATGGCCGGCTCCCAGCGATGGCCGTTCACATCGATGTCGGGATAGGTCTTGGCGGTCCAGAAGGCCACGATCTGCTTTCGAACACCCTCCTCCTTGAACATAAAGAGCCACCACCACCAGCGGAAACTGCCTTTGGTGGAGAATATCCGCACCACCGGGAAATCCCGAACATAGTCCGGGGTCGGGGGCACGGTCATGGTGTCGATGGGCTCGAACATGGCAGGCAGGCTCCCGGGTGATTTGTAATGGGTGTATATGACTTTGGAACCTGCCGCTGATTTTCATGAGATGCTCCGAGGATTCCAAGCGAGCCATGTCTGTGAAGCACTCCGATCATCCGAATTACCGACCGAAGGGAGGTGGTGCGGGTCTTGAGAGGACGAGGGCGAAGACCGAGTCGTCTCAAGTTCCGAACCATTTTCACCGACCTCGTGAAAATGGTGCGGGGGACGAGATTTGAACTCGCGGACCACTAAAGGACAAGGCCCT
>CAYLMJ010000040.1:0-7333 GCA_964384995.1 uncultured archaeon
CCCCGGCCCTTTTCCGATCGCATCTCGAACAGCTGGGACTGGGCCCTTATCAGCTGGGACAGGGAGTTGTGGCCGAAGGTCCTGGAGTCAAAGCCCGGGTCCAGCTTCACGAGCTGATTGCCGAACTCCCCCAGCTGGGCCCAGCCGTCCATGCCCACGGCGATGTCGAAGGCCCGCCTGAGCAGGGGGGTGGGGTCCTCGTCGTACTCGTAGTAGTCCAGCTCCTCGGGCACCAGCTTGCCCTTGGCGGCGGTGGAGGCGGCGGCTCCTTTGCCCTTGGCCTTGGCCGGGGTCGACTTGGCCCTGGAGGCGGCTCCCGACCGGGATTTGGACTGGCGGGCCTTGGCCCGGGCCTTGGCCTTCTCCTGCTCCTTGCGCCTAAGCTCGGGGTCCAGGTTCTCGGTGTAGACGAAGACGATGCAGGCGTTGACGAAGGCCTTGGGCGTGGTCCGCTTGCCGATGCCCATGACGAAGATGCCCGACTCCCGGATGCGCGTCGCCAGGCGGGTGTAGTCGCTGTCGCTGGAGACCAGGCAGAAGCCGTCCACCTCTCCTGAGTGCAATATGTCCATGGCGTCGATGATCATGGTGCTGTCGGTGGCGTTCTTGCCCACCGTGTAGTTGAACTGGTGTATCGGCTGGATGGCGTTGATGTGGAGGGTCTCCTTCCAGCCCCCCATGTTGCGGGCGGTCCAGTTGCCGTAGATGCGCCTGATGGTCACCGTGCCATACTTGCCCGTCTCCGACAGTACCTTCGAGATCAGCGAGGACTGGGCGTTGTCGCCGTCGATGAGCATCGCTATCTTGAGCCTGGGATTTCCTGATTCGTCATCGGTCATGCTCTACCGGCCCTTGCAGGAGCCCCCCTGCCTTGAGACTTTCGGCCCCGGTCCGTTGTTTGGGAATCGGTCAGATTAGCTTGCGGCACTCGGGGCACCTGATCGAACCGGGGTCGGCCAGTTCTGCGAATATCTCCACCTCGGTCGTACAAAATGGGCAGGCCAACAGCAGGGGAGGCAGTTCCTCGGGACTCACATGCCCCCCATCGTAAAACGAGCTCTCAGGCTCCACCTCTGGAAGCCCATCCCGTTGGCTCGCTGGCGGGGCCATTCGACCCGTCTCCGCCGCCTCCGGTTTGTACTTCGATTCGAGCATGTGGTCGACCAGTCTGTGGTCCAACGCGGCCTGGACCTCGTCAACATCGATGTGGAACAGGTCGGTCATGGCCTCCTTCTCTCGCCGGGTCTCACCGGGAAGTCCGGGCAGGGAAGCCGGCAGGGGAGGCGGCAGGGGAGGCGGCCGGGAACTGCCCTTGTGACGGTACCGGGGCGGTTCCCTCTTGACGTTCTTGGTGGCGATGGCTATGACGCAGATGATGACGAAGATACCCAGGAAGCAGAGCAGGACCGCCCAGCGGGTGTCCTCATCGTCCATCTTCAAGGTGAACTCAACGCTTCCGATGGGTCTGGCATCACTGCCCCGCCCATTGTCCCGGTTGTCGATGAGGATGTGATACTCATCATCATCCTTCAGGGTCCAGCGGAAATCCTCGGAGCTGGTCCACTCATGGCCCACCTCGGTCGAAAAGTACAGGCCATCCAGGTACCTCTGGAACTGGCTGTCCGAGAGGATGTACACATCCACATCGCCACCATTCTGGACCTCGAACTCTATGTTCAGCCTGGCATCCTTCCTCCATTCGCCACTCAGGGTCTCGGTGTAGTACTGGCCATGATTTATCGTGGTCAGGAGCTCCATGCTGTCGGCCTCAACCCCGGGCATCATGCAGACCAAGAGCAATGGGCCCAGCAACAGGCTGGCCACCACGACCAGCGAACCCGTGGCTCCATCGGTCCAATGTTCTCTGGAGCTTCCGATCCCGAATCGTTCCTGTCGCATGCCTTCATCTATGATATGGAAGGCATGGCAAATAGGGTTTGCGTCCGTTGGACCCTGAGATCCTAGCTCAGGACCTCGCTAAGCTTGTCCTGCTCCATCGCCACCCTTACCTCCCGGGCGATGCGCTGGCCGGTGGAGATGCCAGGTTCGGCCAGGTCGGAGTAGGGCGACCCGGTGATGAAGGGATTGGTGCCGGCCACGATGCGTCCCGATATCTCGAAGACCTTGAACTCCAGCTCGTCGGTGACCACCGTCTCCAGGCAGAACGAGCCCACCATGCCGCCGAACAGCTCCAGCGACCGCTCCACCACCATCTCCCCCATCTCGAAGGCTTTGGGCAGCAGGGACTCGCGGAGCACCAGGGGGATGTTGCCGGTGACCACGAACGATGGGTAGATGCCCACCCGCTTCAGGGTCTCCTGGGAGCCCAGCTTGTACATCTCGTCGATGTTGGTCTCGTCCCGGCGGTCCATGGAGAGCAGTTCCAGCCGCCCCTGGGTCAGCTTGTAGCCCTCCTCATGTATCGGTGAGAAGAAGTAGTGCAGGTAGTAGCGGGTGCCCAGGATGTACTCCTGGATCATCACCTTCTTGCCCGGGATGACCCCGGCCTCGTACTCTTTGGCCGTGCGAGCGATGAAGAAGCCCCGGCCTCCTCTTGCGCCGTCGTACTTGACCATGACCGGGCAGTTGATGGCCTCGGGGTTGGGTATCTCCCGGGGCATTGACAGGCCCGCCGAGGTGAGCCACTTGCGCTCCATGTCCCGGTCCGACTCCCAGCGCAGGACGTTGCGGTTGCCGAAGGTGGCCACCGGCAGCTTCTCGAAGGCCTCGATGCCCAGGTACTGGACCACGGAGCCATGAGGCACGATGACGCAGTTGCGCTTCTGGAGCTCCTTGGTTATCTTGGGTATCTGGGGATAGCTCTCCACCAGGATGAAATCATCGGGCTTGGCCAGAGGGAACGCATCGTAGAAGCGGGGAGGCTTGCCCACGGCTATGCCCAATGTCTTGAAGCCTTCCTTTCGTGCGCCGTCGAATATCTGCAGTGAGGTGTGGGAGCAGACCGTCGCTATCGTGATCTCGCTCGGGTCCAGGGCCGCTACCGCCCCGGTGGGATCGTCCAAAGGTGCCATTGTCCAGCAAGGCCGACTCCCCTTCTTTACCCTTTTGTTGCCCGGAAGGTCTTGGGAACGGCCGGTCCCACTCCAAAAACCAATTGTACCCATCCGGCTCTATCCCCGAACTGGCAAGTTGGCATTGGCCTCCTCCACGCCGGAGGGCGGTACGCCTCTTTGCCATATCGGGGGACTCCAATGCAAGCCAAATCCACGCAAGCGTTCGTTCTATTGACATTTCTGACAGCGACGGCCCTGTTGCTGGTCCTGAGCCTTGTTGGCAGGGATGCTGGGGCTGCCGGCGGCAACTTCGGCGGCGGCGACGGCAGTGATGGGGACCCGTTCCTCGTGGAGGATGTCGACGACCTGCAGAACCTCAGCGCCAACCTGAGCGCCCACTACGTCCTGGCCAACGACATCGAGGCCAACGCCACCGCGGGCTGGACCTCGGGCTTCGACCCCATCGGTGGCAGTGGGAGCCACTTCACCGGCTCCCTGGACGGCCGAAACTTCACCATCCACAACCTCTCCGTGGACAGGGCAGGCGAGCACTACGTGGGGCTCTTCGGCTATATTGGACCTGGCGCCAGGGTAACGAACCTGAGTCTCATGAACTATTACGTGACCGGAAACGAGTACTCGGGTGGTCTGGCTGGATACAACAACTACGGCCTGGTACAGTATGTCACGACCCATGGCACCCTGGATGGAAGATGGATGTACCAGGGAGGCGTGGTCGGCTACAACAGAGAGGGAGTCGTCCTGGATTGCATCAACTACGCCAACGTCAGCGGGGTCAGATCCTACACCGGCGGCATCGTCGGCTGGAATTACGATGGTGGTGTTGTCGCCCACGGGACCAACCATGGTTACATCACCGGGTCTATGAGTGTTGGAGGCATCGCGGGCACCATGAGCTCCACCTCTTCCATTCGGGATTCCATCAATCATGGTCACATCCATGCGGAGCGGGGGATGGGCGGCATCACGGGGTTCAATGGCGGGACCATAACCCGATCTATCAATTACGGACCCCTCACCGGCTATAACACACCGCTCGAGTTCGGTGGCATCGCGGGTCGCAGTGATGGAACCTTGTCAGACTCCATCAATTACGGTAGCATCACCGGTAGGTACTCTGCCGGTGGTATCTCGGGCAGGATCTACGGCTCGGTCATCAACACCACGAACCATGGTCCGGTGGTCGGTACCGAGTATATCGGCGGCATTGTCGGTCAGCATGAAGGGGGTTCCATATCCGATGCTGTGAACCATGGCTCCGTGACCGGTACCTATCATGTGGGCGGCATCGTGGGGTCCAACCGCAAGATGACCATCTCCGACGCAACCAATCACGGCGATGTGACCGGCTCCGGGAATGAGGTCGGTGGCATCGCTGGCTGGAACTGGCTGGGTACCATCACAGGGGCGACCAACCACGGCGACGTGGACGGGGCCGAGGATGTGGGCGGCATCGCGGGCCTGAACCATGCGGGCACCGTCCTGGGGCTTGCCAATTACGGATCTGTCAACGGGACCAACGCCGTTGGCGGCATCATGGGCACGACCAACACCACCCTGGAGGATATGGTCAATCACGGCGGGGTGAGTGGCGTGCGCAAGGTGGGCGGGGTTGCGGGACATTTCTTCACCCAGACCCTGATCAACGTCACCAATCATGGGACCGTGGAGGCCACTGACGATTCAGCCGGCGGCCTCGTGGGCTCCCTGCAACAGGCCACCATCCTCCGGTCCATCAACCACGGCGATGTGAGCGCTGACGGCCACAGCTCGGGCGGCATTACCGGGGCCTGCGACAGCGGCACCATCACCAACACCACCAACAACGGAGACGTGAACGGTGGTGAGGGCGTGGGCGGCATTGTCGGGCGCAGCTATCCCGGTTCTCAGGTGGAGATCTCCCGCAACCTGGGCAGCGTCAGTGGCGAGGACCATATGGGCGGGGTCATCGGTTACAACGAGGGGACCCTCACGGACAGCTACAGCCAGGGCGCAGTCTCTGGTATCAACACCGTGGGCGGCCTGGTGGGCAACAACACCGGGACCGTGGATGACACCTACAGCTCCGGTGCGGTGGCTGGGACCGGCTACGAGGTGGGAGGCCTGGTTGGCAACGACACCGGGACCGTCACCGACTCGTTCTGGGACACCGATACCTCGGGCCAGGCCACCAGCGATGGCGGCACAGGCAAGAACACCACGGAAATGATGGACGTGAACACCTACTACGATGCCACCTGGGTCCTGGCCCCCGAATGGGCCATCCGCCATGGGGTCACCTATCCCTACTTCGGCTGGGATGATGACAATGTCGCTCCCGTGGCCCACGACGACCAGTACACCATCGCCGGTGACTCGATCCTGGAGCAGGACGATACTGAGGTCCTGGTCAACGATATGGATCCCGATTGGGGCCGCCGTCCGATGGTCGATGGCTGGTTCAACCTGACCGCAGAGCTCGTGGGTGATAGCAGTGCGCTGGGCGCCGCTGTTCAGATCAACGCCAACGGGAGTTTCACCTACGATCCCACGGCCGCACCGGCCTTTGACAACCTGTCCTATGGCCAGATGGTCCAGGACACTTTCACCTACATCGTCAGCGATGGCCTGGGACTCAACGACACCGCCACCGTGACCATCAACGTCACCGGATACGAGCGTTCGCCCTCCATCCTGTTCCTGACCCTGCCCGACGGAGTGGTGGGCAAGCGGTACGCCGTCGATTACGATCATCAGGACCTCAACGGCGACCAGGTGGTCTGGTCCATGGAGAGCGACGCCCAGTGGCTCGAGGTCAACGGGTTCACCGGCGAGGTGGAGGGCATCCCCACCAAGGCCGGCACCTACTGGATCCAGATGGAGGTCACCGATACGACCTACCGGAGCGACATGGTGAACCTGACCTTCACCATCATACCCGATCAGGATGGCGACGGCATTCCCGATAACCTGGATATCGACCGCGATGGCGACGGCTACAACAACGAGGTGGACGCCTTTCCCGACGACATCTCCGAGAGCCAGGACAGCGATGGCGACGGCACCGGTGACAACCGCGACAAGGATGACGATGGCGACGGGTGGACCGACATCCAGGAGGCTGTGCTGGGCACCGATTCCCTGAGCAATGCCTCCGAGCCCGCAGACCTGGACGATGATGGGATACCCGACATCTGGGACGACGACGACGACGGTGACGGCTGGCCCGATGTGGTGGAGGCCCTGGCCGGCATGGATGCCAGGGATGCTGCCTCCAAACCCACGGATGCCAATGCCGACGGCATCCCCGATTCACTGGCACGGAACCCCGAGGCCAGCGATGACACAGAGACCGAGACGCCCACCTGGGCCTACATGGCTCTCGTCGCCGCCATTGTCCTGGGCCTCCTGCTCCTGGTCATCCACAAGAGGAAGTGAGCCCCTCTCCTTGCATGCCCCATGGCCGGGCTCGGGCTTAGGCCAAGGCTCAGGTTAGGGCTCAGGCCAAGGCTAAGGCTACTGCTAAGGCTCAGACGATGAACCCGTGGAGGATGAAGGTGTGGTCGGGTCCAGGGAGTAAGCCCCTTTCTGTTGACCGGAACGGGTCCGGCTGACACCATTCGGCTTAGCGTCCTACCTTCCGCTTGCCAGCCGCATTGGCGCGGACGTTTGGACTTGCTCCGGCAGGGATGGCCGTTTCATCATATCCACCCGCGGCGTCCGGGGCAACCCCCATCATTCCCGTGGCGGGCGGCTGTGTCGTTTCTGCTCCAGGGCCGGCCCTCGCGAGCCCCCGGCTTTCACCGGGCTGCCTGGCTGGTGGAGAGGGGACTTTCCTCAGCGCCGAGGCACCGTCGGGTGTCCTCCTGCTCCCGACCACGCCGCTTCCAGCGCCCCGCGCAACTTAAGCTTGGTGGCTGAGGGCGGCACCGCGTGATGGAGGCTGGATGGGCGACACATGACCATGGATGGGCGATGCTGGACCATGGATGGGCGATGCTGGAGCCTGGATGATGGCGCCGGATGAGGGATGGTGAAGATGGGGCGGCCGATTTGGACTACTCGCTCCAGCCACAGCCGTCGCAGTTGGCCAGCTCCTCGGGGGTGAAGGGTCCGATCTCCTTGCCGCAATCGGGGCACGGGATGGGAAGACCCTCGTCTGCCGGTTCGGCCTCCGCGTCATCGGCTTCTGGTTCGGGTTCCACCGCCACCGCTTCCACGACCTCCTCCTGCACCTCTTCCACCTCGGCGATATCGTCGACGGGTTCCACGGCCTCCACTTCCACCACCTCGGCTTCGTCGGCTTCCGGGGCTTCCTC
>CAYLMJ010000040.1:7433-21318 GCA_964384995.1 uncultured archaeon
CTTCCGTCTCGTCGGCTGCCTCATCTTCCTCAGGAGCCTCTTCTTGCCCGGGGATGTAGATGGGGTAGGGGGCCTCCACCTCGAAACCGCCAACGGTGATCGTGCCCAGGTCGGGCTTCTTGTAGTCCTCCTCGGGCTCCTGGTCCTCTATCTCATCCTCCAGCTTCACCAGGGTGGCCACACTGCCGCAACCGTAGCAGGATATCTCCTCGCCGGCCTGGGAATGGGCCACGTTGCGCCTGGTCCCGCAGGTCAGGCACTCGACGGTCAGTTTCTCCTTCATGTCGTCGCCCACCATCTCGAAACCGGCCAGCGAGTAATCCCGGTACTCCTGATCAGCTGGCGGGTAGGGGAAGGCCTCCCGCTCCTTGCGGCCGTCCAGGAAGAACTTGGTCATCACCCCGCCCACCACCAGCAGGGCCAGGATGGTGATGAGGATTATATGATTGCCCGTCAAGCGTCCCGAGTCGGAGGAGGGGGTGGTGTCGATGTCGGTGTTGGTGGGCACGAAGCTGAGGTTCACTTCCAGGATGCTGGAGTAGCTGATGCGATCGAACTTGTCCTTGACCCCCAGCCGGTAGTAGATGGACTCCTCGGGGGTGAGGTTGGAGTCCAGCTGGGAGACTATGTTGTCCTCGGGCAGGATGGTGATGTCGGAGACAGTGAAGCGGGTCCAGGAGAAGGTGACCTCCGGATTGGATGACCTTTCGAACCAGAAGGCCACCACGGCCGAGGGCTCGGTCAGCTCCAGCTCCAGGTTCACGCTACGGCTCTGGTTGTCAGGCTGGACGTCAAGCCAGGCCGGGGCCAGGGGCGGCAGCGAATCCCGCACCACCCGCACGTCGTAGGCCAGGTAGGTGGCCCTTACCGGCTCATTGGCCGCCGGGCGGTAGCCCCGGACGCCATCACCGAATATCAGCAGGGGCGGGTTGACGTTGCGCTCGAACCCCAGGGCGGTGACCCCCTCGGTCAGCTCACGGTCGAAAGCACCGGTGCCATTGGGATCGGCGGCCACCGTCAGGGTGCTCCAGATGGGGCGTCTTTGCAGGGTCATCTCCAGGCCCGAGACACCGTTGCCCAGGACCGTGACCTGCCACGCTCCAGGGGTCACCGGGTCGCCCTGGTCGTCCTCCTCCACCGCCCTCAGCAGGTTGACCCCCTCCAGGGGGATGTTCAGGGCGAAGCTGGTGTTCTGGGCCGGGGTCTCGTCCGGACCGGCCAGGGTCAATCTCTGGAAGGTCACCCATTCATCATCGCCGTCCAGGTACTGGATCTGCACCTTCTTGACCTGGGCCATGGGCTCCAGGAGGATCCAGCCGGTGACGCCCGCCTCCATGGAGGCGGCCTTGTTGGTGGCCAGCCTGACCAGGTAGGGGCGCTCCAGGATGGTGAACGAGACGCGGTTCAGGCCCGAGCTCTCGGCCTCCTTCCAGCCCGCCAGGTCCCAGGCCCGGGACTGGACCATGTAGGAATGGCCAGGCTCCAGCTGGTAGACGCCGTTGAGACTGGTGGTGTTCTCCTCCAGGATGGTCCAGGGTCCGTTGTCCATCTTCAGCTCGATGTTGAAGGCCACCCCGTCGCTGTCGAGATGCCGCCAGGAGATGTTGAGGGCCGATATCACGGTGACGCCCTCGCCGTTCACCGGCGTCTGGAGGGTCAGGCGGCTCTTGGGGGGTGTCAGGTCCATGATGGTGGTGGACTCAGCCTCGTCCTTCTGCTCCCGGTCCCCGCCGGAGAAGACGGCGATGGTGTGGAACTCGTAGGTGTAACCCTCAACCCCGGTGAAGGGGGGATGGACGCCCTCCTCCAGGTCGGTGTAGAAGAGGATCCAGCTGGACCACGAGCCGCCAAGGGGCAGCTCCCGGTAGTGGAGCTCCACCCGGTCGATGGAATCCTCGTGGTCGAGGACGCTCCAGGGCAGGTAGAATGTCTTGGCGCGCTGGTAGGGAGCCAGGGCCTCGGCGGTGGAGAAGCCGGCCGGTATCAGCTCCACGGTGAGGTTGTCCTGGACCGCGGGATCGCCCGGGGCGGTGGCCTGCACCGTGATTGTGGTGGGCAGGCGGGAGCCGTTGGTCAACAGCAGGACCTGCAGGTTCACCTGATAGGTCTCGCCGGGATCCACGTCGGCCACCTTGGTCAGCAGGGTGATGTTCCAGCCATCGGCCTCGGCGGAGGCCAGGCCCGCCAGTGAGATGTCGGCGGAGAAGGGGATGTTGCCGGTGTTGGCCAGGGTCAGGCTCAGGGGGGTGGGGGCCCCAAGGGGGAAGAGCTGGATGGCTCCCGGGTCCTGGAAGGCCAGGTCCATGGATTGGAGGACCGTGATGGTGAAGTTGAAGGGGGCGCTGTTGTTGGGGGCTCCGGGTCCCAGGGCCGAGCCTATCTCCAGCTCCATCACGTAATCATCGGCGGTGATGGATGCCGGGGGGGTTATCCAGAGGGTGAGGTTGGCCCTCGCGCCGGGGGCTATCTTGGCCGGGGGCTGTACCAGTTCCACAGACCAGAGGGTCCAGGGCCAGGCGCGGGCCAGGCGGGGCCAGTCATCCACCTCCCCCTGATTGATCACCTCGACCACCACAGCCTCGCGATCGAAGGTGTGCAGGTCGATGTCCTCCGGCGCGGTCACGATCTCGAAAGCGACGTCGTAGGCGGTGGTGTTCAGCCACGCCGTGTTGTCATCGCGATCGGTCTCGTTGAGCTCGGCCTGGGGGTCCAGGCGCAGTTCGAAGGAGTGGGGTCCGGCGGTCAGGTTGGGCAGGTCGAAGATGTAGATCCTGCTGGAGTTGGCCGGGATGTTGCGCACCAGGCTCCGGGCCAGCTGGTCATCGAGCCACAGCTCCACATCCACCGCCTCGGCGTCCCGGCTGCCGTTGTTGGTCACCACGGCCATCAGCTCCATGGGACTGCCGCTGATGAGCGGCTCGTCGGGCTCGCGGGCGATGATGACCTCCATCTGCACATCGAGGAACGGGGCCTCCTGGGCCTGGAAGCGGATGGTCAGCACGTTGAGGCCGGTCCTGAAGTTGTCCCGCGAGATCTCCTTGGTGTAGGACCAGTAGGAAGCCTCTCCCTGCCAGGCGGCAAGGGCGTCGGGACCGTTGAGGTATACATTGATCCGGTCGCCTCCGATGGGGGCCATGGCCGAGAAGCGCAGGGTGCCGTTGTGAATGACACTGCCTTGGGGGATGAAGAAGGGGAGACGCAGGTAGGCCACGCCGCCCTCCCAGTGAGTGGCCGCGTCCACGCCCTCCACCGAGTTGTTGCCCAGGGGCAGGGTGCCATCGTACCAGGCGCTATCATCGTAATCCAGTTCCCGCCAGTCGCCGCCGGGAGCGCTCACGTCGGTCCAGCGCATGGCCGTGGCGTTGTCGCGACCGGGTCGCAGGACCTCCATCGAGGCCGGCAGGGGGGCGTACAGGGAACCCGCGGTGAGCTCCGGGAGCAGGGGCAGTACCATGTGCAGGGAGGTGGTGACGTTCAGGTCCAGCGCGAACACCTTGCTGGCGGTAAGGTAGCTAGCGGTGCAGTTGTACTGACTGGGGAACCGTTCGGTGCCCTCGATGGTCAGCTCCTCGTCCATCAGGCTGGCGCCCCACAGCTTGCCATCGTTCCAGGCCAGCATGGAGAGCCTCTGCTGACCGAACTGGTCCACCGCCACCACGCGGGCGCCGCCCAGGGTCTTGCCCTCCTGGTCAACCACGTCCAGGTCCACGTCCACGGTATGCTGGAACCAGGCCCGGGTGTTGTTGTAGCCTCCATGTTCGAAGGTGTTGTCCTGCACCTCGTCGATGTGCAGGTCACCTGATGAGTGGATGGCCACGCTGGTGTTGTAGAAGGTGTTGTTGGCAAGGACCAGTTCGCCCGAGGTGATGATGCCGTAGTTGGAATCGTGGAAGGTGGAGTTGGAGATGGTGAAGCCATCCCCGTTGATCACCGCGCCGTCCTTGGCCGGATCCGCCGAGGCCACTCCCGAGATGGTGACGTTCTCGAAGTAGCCGCCCACGTTCTCGCCCAGCTCCATGTAGTAGCCGCCGGGTCCGTCGGCCTCAAAGGTGACGTTCATCATCACCAGTCGGCTGTCGCCAACCACCTTGATGCCGATCTCGTCGAGCTCCTGGGAGGCGAAGGTGAAGGTAACGTTCTCCAGGGTCAAAGTGGTGCTGTTGCGCACGACGATGGGGTCGATCAACCGGATGCTGGCGTTGTAACCGTAGGTCTCTTCGTCGACTATCCAGTCCAGGCCCGCGTCGGGGGGCCAGTCCCCGGTGCCCTCGGCCGTGGCTGAGGGAGCAAGGCTCAGGCATAGCAGGATCGCGAGCAACGCTCCCAGACCTGACGCGAGATACAACATCCAGTGTCGGCAGGTCCGGGGGATATGGCTTGGCATCATGACGTGATTCTCCCAGGAAGGCCATCAATGGCCTAAGTTAGATAAAGTTAGGGGCTGATTTTGCTCCTATTATGGGGGCGTAGTCCCTATTATCCCGCAGGCGTGGCAGGTCACGTCCACCCCGCCACCCACCATCAGGCCCTGGGCCGTGCCGCATGACAGGCATATCAGCTCACCGTCCAGGACCTGGAAATCCGCCTTGGCGGGAGGCGGGGCCTGGTCCCCCTCGGCCGCCTCGGACGGCGCGGGCTCAGCGGGTGAGCCGGCGGATGGGGCCTCGACGGGAGCCATGGGGGCTAATGGGGCCACTGGGGTCTGAGGGGTCACGGGAGTGATGGGGGGCACCGGGGCGAAGGGGGCCACCGAGGGTGGGACCTCGTCCGGCGCCTCGGTCGGCCGGGTCGGCCGGCTGAACTGGGCGTGCTCATCCGGTTCCCGGTCCACCGCTGGAGACCCCTCGGGAGCCGGACCAGGACCATCGGCGCCTGCTCCCTCCACTGCCCCTTCCACCACGCCTCCAGCCCCAACTGTGCCGGGAGCTACGGGTTCCAGGGTGGGACCCCGGGAGGGGGCCTTGCCCTCCGGGTCAAGAGGCGGGGCGGTCTCATCCCCGGTCCTTACGGGACCCTTGTCCGCCCCACGGCCCCGGCCGGTGAGGATGTAGAAGCCCGCGCCGCAGATGACCATCACCACGACCAGGATCACGAGGATCAACATCACGGGCGGACCCTCCTCATCGTCATCACCCTCGATGGCCGGCTCTTCGGGTATGGACAGGTCCACCTTTACCTCCCCCGAGGGCGAGGAGGCTAGGTTGACGCGGTCGATGGAGAGGATGCGGAAGTGGATGACCTCCCGGCTCAGGTTCTCCAGGGTCACCGAGATATACCCGCCGGTGGGGGCATGGTCCACGGTGGTCAGGTTCTCCCACTGGACCTCGGGCTGGTCGGGCTGGTACTCCACCTGGTAGCCCACAACATCGGGACTGTCCGGAATGTGCCAGGTCAGGCGGATGGAGGTGTTGGTCAGGATCTCCGAGTTCAGCTCGTAGGGGGCGGCCGGCGCCGACAGGTCCACCAGGGTCAGATCGTCGTACCCGTCGTAGGTGACCCGGATGGACTGGCCGGCGGCGGGCTGGAAGCCGTTCTGGCCGTCACCGAAGGTGATGAGGCCGGTGTGCTCGTCCAGGAAGTACATGTCGGGGTTCTCCAGGGGCAGTTTGGTGGACTGCCTGAGGGCCGGGCCATATTCCTCACCCTGGAGGGCCTGGACCCGCACGTGATCGTTGGTGTACTTGGAACCGGCGGGCTCGACGGCCTTCTTGAGCTGGAGGGTCTGGTCCGCGGTGGCGTTGCCAGTGTAGAACTCCTCGATGGCGATGCGCTCGTCCTCGTTGCCCACATCATCCTGGGCGGCCAGGCGGAAGAGGTAGTAGCTGTTGGTGGCCAGCTGGTCGATGACTATGGAGCCTTGCTGGAGGGTCTCCCGATCGTAGACCCCCAGGTTGAGCCAGGTGCCCGAGGGGGCATCGCCCTCATCGTACCGCACCTCCAGGTACTTCAGGTACCGGATGGTCACGAACTCCAGATCTGAATCCAGCGGGAAGTCCACGGTGAGCGCCAGACGGTCGGAGTCCTGGAGCGTGGGCAGGGGCAGCAGCCAGGCTTCGGGAGCCTCGTGGTCCAGGCTGAAGGTCAGGTCGGGCTCGCTCTTCACCTCCCGGTTGCCGGCATCGTCCACGGCCAGGACCTTCAACTGGTACTCGAAGCCTCCCGGCCCTTCAAAATCATAGCTCTTGACCCGGGTGTCCTCCAGACCCGCGTACACCGACCACTGGCCGAAGGTCCCCGAGGGCAGGATGCGCCAGCGATGGAGCAGGGTGTAGGTGTCCACCTGGGCGGCCATGGGCGTCGGCTCCCATTCCAGGAGCACCGTTCCCAGCGCCGTCTTCTCGCCATCGGCGACATCCGGCGAGGTCAGCACCGAATCGGGAGGGGTCATGTCCACCTCGAACTCCCACTCGCTGGAGCCCTCCTCCAGGTTCCCGAAGTCATCCTCGGCCCGGGAGCGGATCTGGTAGATGTTGCCCTCGGTCACGTTGAACAGGGTGGAGGTTGTGGCAAAGGAACCGATGGGGGTCCAGTTGGTGTAGGCCTGGCCCGGCTCCATGTACCTTTGATCGATGTGGAAGAGGACCACGTCGGTGTGGCCTCCCAGCACCTGCCATGTCACCATGACCTGGGAGGTGTTGACCCAATCACCCTGGGACATGACCCACGAAGCGGGTGATATCAGGTCGATCCTGAGGGTGAGCTGGCCATTGGGCGTTGAGGCGCTGTAGGCCTCGCTGATTGAGCCGGTGCCCCGGTAGGCCCAGGCCCGATGGGGTGTGAGATCGGTGCGGACGCCCTCAGGGTCCAGCCGGTAATGGGTCAGGTTGAAGGACCGGGTGAGGCCCTCCGAGTCCGATGAATCGGTGGCCACCAGCGTCCCGTGGACGTCGTAGACCTCCACTTCGATGTTGCGCTTGGTGTTGTTCTCCTCGTCCTCCACCGTCACCGTGAGGCTGTGCTCCTGCCACAGGCGGCCCTTGGTTATCCCCGAGAGCTCATCCTGGAGGGAAGCCAGGGTGACATCGAGCAGGTAGTAGCCCCATTGCAGGTCCACCAGATCGTTGTCCCGGATGGTGGGGGCCGTGCCCACCAGGTGGAAGCCCTCGCCGCCGTGCTCCAATGTGTTGTCCACGAAGGTTCCCGTGACCTGCTCCTCGGTCCAGAGGCCAGCGCCGGTGAAGTTGGCCACCCGGTTGTGATGGACGCTGTTGGGTCCGCTGTTCTTCATGTAGAAGCCCTGGCCCAGGGAGCCCTCGATGGTGTTGTTGTCAAGCTCGTTGTCCTGGGTGCTCTCGGTGAGATGGAATCCCGTGAAATTGGAGGCGAACAGCAGGTTGTGGTTCATCCGCAGTCCCGAGCTCCGGATCAGCTTGACCCCCATGGAGCCGCCTATTATCCGGTTGTCGGTGATGAGCGAATCGTAGAGCTGGGTGAACTGGAAGCCCACGTCGGTGACATTGACCAGCCGGTTGCCGCTGATGGTGAAGTCATCGATGAGCCGGCGATTGCCTCCCTGTGAGACCACGATGCCGGTGGTGCCTCCGTCGAAGGTGTTGTCGGTGAAGGAGACGTTGTGGCCCCCCGAACGCTCACGGTCCCCGGTGGAGCCAGCGTCGAAGTGGAGCCCGGTGGTCACCCCGGTCAGCCGGTTGTCGGTGTAGTAGATGTGATGGGGGTTCCAGCGATAGGTCCGGTCGCCCCAGGACTGGCGGACGCCCTCCGACCAGAGGCCGTATCCGGCGGTGGTGATGGTGTTGTCGATGAAGGTGTTTTGGACGGCATCCCCACGAAGGTCGAGGACCCGCTGGTTGATGGAGGAGAACTGGTTGTCGCGAATGATGTAGGTGTCGGCGAAGTTGAGCTGAAGGCCGTGGGTACAGCTGGTGATGGTGTTGTACTGGAAGGTCCACCTCACCGACTGGTAGTAGGCCATGTGGGCGATGTTGAGGTCCTGGAAGGTGGTGTTCTCGACCAGTCCATCGGTGGCGTAGGTGACGATGCCGTGGACCTCGAGGTCGATGAAGGTGGAGTTGTCGATGCGGGCGTTGGCCGCCCCGGTGCGCAGGTAGATGCCGTACCAGCATTTGGAGATGGTGGCGTTGCTGAGGGTGACATTGATGGCCTCGACGGCGATGCCGCCCCGGGTCTGGTCGGGGCTGCCCCCTCCCGATGGATTGGCCCAGCCCACCTCCGATATTGTGGAGTCGTAGACCTCGAACCGGCCACCATTCTCGACGATGAAGCGCATTCGGTAGTTGTTGGACTGGGCGCCGGGAGCGATGGTGTCGTCGTCCTCGATGTTGTCGCCATCGCTGATGAGGGAGTTGTTGTGGACCAGCAGGGTGCCGGTGGAGGTGACCACTATCTTCTGCTGTTCGTTGGCCTGGGTGGGATTGGCCGTGAGATTGAGCCTCAGCGTGACGTTGTCAAGGGTCATGGGATCCCGGATGTCCACACCGCCGAAGCCCCGGGCACGGGTCACGATGATGGTGGAGCGGTAGATCTCAGTGGGAGCATCCACCCGCAGGTGACCCCTGACGTACAGGGTCACGTTGTCCAGGGTCAGAGAGCCATCGTTGACGTTGATGGAGCCATCGATTACCCGGGTCTCGTCCCACAGGGCGGTGGCGTTGTTGATGTTCCAATCGCCGGTGGGCGGAGGCGCATCTCCTGAGGAGTCCGCCGTGACCTCGGGTACGAGCAGAACAAGGCAAAGCAGGGTCAGGCACACTGAGCCCAGCGCTCCCAGCGCCAGGTTCAACCGTAGCAGGCCACGCATGGTCTGAAAAACGGTGGTTGCTATTTAATGATGATTATCATATTCGGTCGTGTGGGTACGGGATAAATCCCCATACCGGCCTCCGATAAATGGAATGGGAATGACCCAGGAACCTGCCAGGTCCCGGCCCCTGACGATAACTATATGTAGCTTGGTCGGGCTGGGTTTATGGTGACTGATTGGCCACCGATGACCAGCTAGATGATGAGGTCAAACCCTCTCGCCGCCGCTCGTTCAGCAGTCGCATCGACACCTACATGGACAAGCGAGCCTCGTCGCTGGCCCGGCAGATCGATGACCTGGAGGATGCCGCCGGCCGCATCTCCGACTCGGCGGGCAAGGTTCGCCAGGGGGTCTCCATCTCGGCCAAGGAGCGCATCGACAAGGCCAAGGAGACCATTGTCTCCGTGGAACCGGTGCGCAAGCTCCGTGAGAAGCGACCGCCCAAGCCGGTCAAACCCATCCGGTCCCACCATCAGCCCCGGCCCCGGACGACCACCCCCTCGGAGCCCTCCCCCATCCTGTCCCTGGGCTCTGGTCGGGGGAAGAAGAAAGGGAGCGATGAACCCAGTCCCTGGGTGCGTTCCTACGTCCACCTGGTCACCAGCCAACCCATCCTCACCATCGCCGTGGTCATCATGGTCACCCTGGTGGCGGTCATGGGCATCAGCCGCACCAACATCCATGGTGAGATGGACGTCTACCTGCCAAAGGGCTCGGTCCACACCGAGATAGTGGCCGAGGTCCGCGAGGAGTGGTCCACCGACCTGGTGGTCATCTACGTCCAGTCCGAGGATTACTGGGACCCCGCCGAGGGTCTCGAAGATCCCGAACGGGTCAACATCACTTTCATCCAGATCCTCAAGGCCATGGAGAAGCTGGAGATGATTCTCGATCCCCATGGCCAGACCGAGGAGGGTCGCGAGGTCCCCTCGGACCGGGGGGCGGTGGACGGCGTCGTCTTCAGCCTCTCCCTCTCCACCATCATCAAGGAGCTCAATTCTTCCAACACGCGAGCCACCGATGCGGCCAAGGAAAATCTGCACAACTGGTGCGTGGCCGAAGGAGGCGGCATCGCCTGCGATACCGGCCTGGCCGACCTGGTCCTGAACGCTGGCGTCAGCCAGGAGGTCACAGGCCACTACCGCATCCCCGGGACCCAGGAGGACATCGATGATCGGGTGGATGACATCCCCCAGAATCTGCTGTCCAAGGTGGTGATCGATACCAACGACAACGAGGTCTGGGACTCCTCCGTGATGGTCTTTGGCATCACTTCCGATACCGATGTTCCCGCTTTCCTTGAGTTCATCCAGAAGGAACTGGGCGAGGCCCTGGGCAGTGTGGATGACCCTGGTGAGTGTTACGATGATGCCGAGTTCTGCTACGGCTTCTACACCATGGAGCTCACCGGGCCGGTTCCGGTCACGAATGCCATCACCGAGCGCTCCTTCAGCGAGTTCTGGAAGGTCTTCCCCATCGGCGTGGCCCTGGCGGCCATTGGCATCTTCATCTTCCACAGACGGTTGCGGGCGGTGCTCATTGCCGGTGTGCCCACCCTGCTGGCGGTGCTGGCCACCTATGGCGTCATCGGCTGGACCGAGGTCGAGGTCACTCCCACCATCATCGCCCTGGGACCCATCCTCATGGCCCTGGGCGTGGCCTACGGGCTCCATCTCACCAACCGTTTCACCGACGAGACCCATCCCGACCTTCAGGAACGGATGGTCATCGCCATGTCCACCACCGGCAAGGCCATCATCCTGTCGGCCGTCACCACCATGATCGGCTTCGGAAGCCTTCTCATATCCACCCTGTCACCCATCCAGACCGTGGGTTTCTCCCTGGTCACCGGCATCGCCATCTGCGTGATAATGACCTTCGTGTTATCTCCGGCGATAGCCATCCTGACCCAATACGATAAGCGCAAGGCCGAGACCGACTGGGATCGAGTGGCCGACATTCCCACCCATCACAACAAGACCGTTCTCACCATCGCCGTCATCCTGATGCTGGTCTCCCTGGTCCTCCTGGGCTCAGGGGCCCTGCAGACCAACATCGACTATCTGGAGATGGCCCCCAACGATGAGCCAAGCCTGGTGGGCATCAAGAAGTATTCCACGAATTTCAATGCCGGCGCCCTGGGCATGGTCATTGGCCGGGGGCAGTTTCGCAGTGAGTTCAACGATACCCAGAATGATGCCATGGAGAACCTGGAGGCCATCGAATGCATTCAATTCGGAGGTTGCGGTGGTGACGGTATCGTGGATGTGGACCAGGTCACTGCCATCTCCATCATCGATCTGTTCAAGACCGTCAGATTCGGGGTGGATGTGGGTTTGCCTCCCGGAACCCCGGACATCATCACCAATATCCTGCCCATCACCGAATATGGTGTCAATCGCACCTTCTGGGAGATCCTCCACGAGGATGCCGTAACCTCCAGTCCCACCTTCCAGAAGTATCTGCTCAACGTCTTCTACGACAGCCTCACCGAGGAGGCCCTGGGCATGCTGATGTCCTCGGATTTCCTCAAGACCCTCATCTACGTGGACATGCCCATCCTCAGCGTGAATGACATGGAGCTGGCGGTGGCCGGCGTCAACGATGCCATCGACGCGAACAGCGGCACCCTCAACGTGGGAGCGCTTACCGGCGTGGCCGCCATCGGGGTCTTCATCAACGACATGCTCATCAGGGGTCAGTTGATCAGTATCGGCATCGCCGTGGCCCTGGTCTTCCTGGCCTTGTGGCCCACCTTCCGCTCCTGGAAGCTGGCGGCCCTCACCACCCTTCCGGTCTGTTGGGTGGTGGCCTTGCAGCCACTGACCATGATCATGCTGGGCCAGTCCCTCTCGCTGGTCACGGTCATGATCGGCTCAATCGTAATCGGTGTGGGGGTGGACTTCTCCATCCACATCACTCAGCGCATCTCCGAGACGGACATGTCATTGGCCTCGGTCCATCGGGCGGTGCGCAAGACCGGTCTCTCGCTGTTCGAGGCCACCGGCGTCACCATCCTGGGCCTTTGCGCCTCGTTCATGATCGCCATCTCGGCCCTCTACTGGTTCGTGGCCATCATCATGGCCCTGATCGTCTTCTCCATGCTGGGCGCCATGTTCCTGCTGCCGGCGATGTTCTCGGGCATCATCAAGGTGTCCATGGCCTACTCCGAGCCACCTGAGGAAGTCGTGGATGCGGCGTCCATGGGCGAATGAGCTGGAGCTGGTGAGCTATAGCCGGTTGGCTCTGACCGTTGGGCATCAATGGGTGGATCAAAGCTTGTGAGCAAGGACTGCTGTCGAACTGACTGGAACCGGTTAGAACTGGTTGGAACTGGATGGAACTGGTTGGAACTGGTTGAACTGACCTGGCATTGGACCGGTATCGAAATCGTTCAGCGACCCTTGGCACGCTGGGTCTGGGACTCCAGGCGCTGGAGGGATTCCCTCAGGGCCGCCATCTCCGACCAATCCTCTCCCCGGGCAACGAAGAGCTTCTTGCTGGTCTGCAGGCGCAGGCGCACCGTGAAATGGGTGCGGGAGGAGGTGCCCTCGGACGAGAAGTGCAGATGACAGCTCAGGGGCTGGAAGTTGTGGGAGACCACCTTCAGCGAATGGTGGAGCCGGGAGGTGATGTCCTCGATGAGCATGGGATCCTCCGATTCCAGACCCGAGAGCTGGATGTGGACCTTATCGTCCTCCTCCTCGGGTCGGGCCAGCAGTTCCAGCAGGTCGGTGGTCTGGATGACCCCCGCCAGCTGCTGCTCCTTGACCACGAAGACGGTGGAGACGTTCTGGTCCACGATCAGACCCAGCAGTTCGGCGAGCTTCATCTCGGAGGAGATGGTCACCGGTGTCGTCCGCATCAGCGAATCGACGTGCAGATGAGGCGCCTGACGGTCGCCGGCCCGGTCTCCAGGGGATTGGCCGTCGCTGGAGAGCTCCGATCCCGCCAGCAGCTCCCGCTGTCCTACGACGCCCACCAGGCGGCCGGCCTGGTCCACGACGGGGAGGGTCTTGACATCCAGGGTGCGCATGAGATTGCGGGCCCGGTTCAGGTTGTCGTTGATGAGCAGGCTTCTGGGCTCGGGGGTCATGACCTCCTCCACCCGCAACTTGCCAAAGGCCTCCATCCGCATGATCTGCTCCAGGACCCCCAGGCGGCTGACGATGCCCAGCAGATGCTGCTTCTTGTCGATGACCGGCAGGGTCCGGAAGTCGCCGTCCAGCAGTCGTTTGGTCACCTCCAGCAGGCTCAGGCGCTGGGTGAGCCGCGGGGGATGGATGAGCAGGTTCTCCACCCGGGCCGAAAGGGGCAGGCGGCGTCCGCGCAACAGCACCGGCAGGCATAGCAGGCCCAGGAGCCGGGGTTTGCCCCCTGAGGTCTCCTCCTTGGTCACCACCGGCAGTTCGGAGAGCCCCTTGGAGCGGAAGCGGCTGATGACCTTGGACAGGGTCTCGTCGGGATGGGCCACTGCCGCGGGTTCTTCAAGTATGTCAAGAGCTCTCAGATTGACCAGCGTCGGGGAAACTGCCATATGGGTAACCGGCTGGTGTAAGGGATAGCTTATATTAAGATGGGTGGGAGGCGACGGTGAGATCTGTCTTTGAAGGTGGGTTGATGTGGTACGACCTTGTTGAACCACAGAGAGCACGGAGTACACGAAGACGCGTACCCTTGTCTCTGTGCTTCTGTGTTCTCTGTGGTGAAGAACATCAAGGCCCGCTCAATACCGCCCCCATGCCGAACCAGAGCCCGAAGCCCAGCAGGATTAGGCCGCAGAGGGTGAAGACCCCCCGATGGACCGAGGGTGTCCAGACCGAACGGGAGCGGAAGGTGACCCCCGACACGAACCAGTCCCAGCCCAGGTCGCAGAGCCAGTGGGCCACCATCATGGCGCCCAGGACGATGAACCCGAACTCGGAGGCCTCCGAAATCAGCAACAACCCGACGGTGGCCCACCAGAGGAAGAAGTAGGGATTGGAGAGCGTGGTCACCACCCCGGCGGCCGTGGGGCCCATTGGCAGATCGATGCCCTTCACCGGATCGGGTGTATCAACCTCTTCATGGTCCTCGATGGATTCCTCACCGCCTCCTCCTCCA
>CAYLMJ010000041.1:0-21060 GCA_964384995.1 uncultured archaeon
TCCCGATGGGAGCACTCCCTTTCCTCTGTGGGGAAAAGCCCACTCTGTCGAACTGTCCACTCGCAAGACCAAGTGCCGGGGTCAGCTCCCCCCTGGAACACCCTTTGAGCTGTTCAATATCACTTCGCTTCTACTTCACCTGGAACCTGATCTTGCCCCGGGTCCGTTTGAACGCCAGCTTCAGTCCCAGGTCATCGGCGGCGCGCTTCAACCGGTTCTTCTCGGTCACCTTGTTCTCGCCTGCCTTGAGGGTGACCTCTACATAGGCTCCCTTGTCGAACTTCTCCAGGTAGCGGCAGTAGCGCCTGTGGGTCTTCTCGCGCTGGGACAGCTTCTTGGGAGCTTTCTTGGCTTTGACGGTCTTGAACTCGTCCTCGGATAGTGCTTTGAGTTTCGGCATGTGAGTAACCCGGTACCGGGAATGGAGGTGATTAATAAATATCAGGGTGCCGCGCGGCAATTGGTAGCCCTCGGATGTCACAATGAGGCTGAAGGGTGGGAGATCCGCAGGGTTTTGCACAGGTTCCAAAGTAAATTACTTATCAGGCCCTCGATTTGGGAAGTCGATGATAGAACGCTGGAGATCAAGAATCGTGCAAGGAACCATCCTCATCGCAGTTCTGGTGTTGGCATTGTCCCTGGTACAGCAAGAGGCGAACGGAGAGACCATCACCGTCTCCAGGGCGGGTCATGGCGATCACAGGCAGATACAGAGCGCCATCGATGCCAGCCAGGAGGGCGATACCATCAGGGTCTGGGAGGGCAGTTACTACGAGAACATAGTCGTGGACCGACCTGTGGACCTTGTCGGGAACGGAAGCGAGGTCACGATGATCCATCATGATGGCAATGATATGAGCGACAACGTCCCGGTGGTGAGGATCGAGAGCGACGAGG
The DNA here is from genome assembly GCA_964384995.1 of uncultured archaeon. Classification (GTDB taxonomy): domain Archaea; phylum Thermoplasmatota; class Poseidoniia; order MGIII; family CAYLMJ01; genus CAYLMJ01. The sequence continues at coordinate 898 of CAYLMJ010000041.1, forward strand.
TCCATCTCAGCGGACTTTACATCTACGGTGGTTATGCTTATTCCGACGGGCTGTTGATCGAGTCCAGCCGGAACACGATAACCGACAACCTCATCTCCGGCAATCGGGCTGGCATCAGGCTATCGGGTTCAAAGGGCAACACCTTCATGGACAACATCATCCGCAACAACGATCAAGAAGGCATCCATCTGATTCACTCGGACAACAACGTCATCTACAACAACCTGGTGTCCAACAACGGGGATAACGGCATCCACCTTGGTAATTCCGACTGGAACATACTCAGGGAGAACATCTGTTCCTATCACGATCTTCAGGGCATCGAGCTCGAAGGGTCGCACAACAACGCCATCATCGGCAACATCTGCCTGTACAACGGCCAGAACGGGATGTACCTCAAGGGCTCCCACCGCAACCTGCTTTCCAACAACACCAGCGTGAACAATCATTGGATCGGGATCCACTTCCAGAACTCCGACCACAACGAGCTGCTCAACAACAACTGCTCCTACAACGGCAAGGATGGGATCAGCCTCTACCTCGCCGACAACAACATCCTTGAGAGCAATGAATGCTGGCACAACAACCAGGATGGCATCTACATGTGGCTGTCGGAGTTCAACCGGCTGGAGCGGAACACCTGCCTGAACAATCTGCTAAGGGACATCTTCCTGGAGAAATCCGATGACAACATCCTCATCCAGAACGTGATGCTGGAGGACAACGGAGCCCACCCGCCCCCGCCCGATGGTGATGATGGCCTGCTGGGCCTGGATGGCCTCTTCCCCGCGATGCTGGCCGTGGTCCTGACCGTGGTGGCGGGCCTGCTGTGCGTGGGCACCTACCGGTACGGCTGGGAACAGGGCCGGGAGTCCCAGAGGGAGATGCTGTACAGTCTGGACCCGTTGGTGGTGCTGAGGGAACTGCAGGCCCAGATAGGGCGCGAGACCGGGAAAGGAAAGTAGCCGGAGCTATTGCGGCCTATTGGCGCCTGCCTCCCGCTGCCTGTGCAGGTGTGCTGCCGTGATGCTATCAGGGGAGGTGGGTTCGCCATTCGCTTTCTAAACCCAAGCCAGTCTTGCGCCAAGAGACTGCCAGGCCTCCCGTTGATGCCTTGGCCCCTTGATGGTACAATTCCGACTCACCTGATGGAGGCCGCGGCCGCAAGGGCAAGCAGGAATGCGCCTCTTGAACCGTGGCGACCCTTGGCCTGTCGCACAATGGTCTTGATCTCGTTGGCGTCCAGCCAGACACCCGAGCAGGCGGGACAGCGGTCGATGATGATGGAGCCGCAGAGCTCCTTGTCCATCTTCTTTCCGTCCTCGGGACAGCTGACGATGGCCTCCCGGGCTATCTGGATGTTGAGAGCGCAGGCCTCGCAGATGTCCTGACCCTCCATCTTCCTGGTCTTGGCGATGGTCCCGCACCGCGAACAGCCGTCCTTGTTCATGCCCATGAATGTGCCCCCCCATCCTCCTTGGCCTCCCTTGCTTCTCTTGCTTCCCTTGCCTTCATAGCCTCTCCGGTCTTCATATCCATCGTAACCTCCTTGTCATCCTTGCCCTCCCTAGTAGCCATACTGCCTCCCTATCACATCGGCCTTGATCAGGTCCTGGAAATCGGGGGTATCTTTTGCCAGCTGTTGAAGTACCTCAAGCTCCCCGGGGTCCAGCCAGATGCCCTTGCAATCGGGGCAGACATCGATGACCAGGCGGTCGTAGACCACCTCCTTGCTCATCTCGGCCATGTCCCTGGGACAGCTCTTCCTGCGCTCCTGGGCGGCATGCAGGGCGGCCTGGCAGGGCCCGCATGTGGGTCGGTCATCCAACCGGTTCTGCGTCCTGGTGCTGCAACGAACGCATTTGTCTCCTTTTGGTTCCAACAAGGATTCACCAGCATTTTCATGGTGATGGACCGTAATAAACCTGTCTTCCGCCGTTCATTGCCCCGCCCCCGCCCCGCCTATGCAGCTGTGCCATTCGCAATGCTGCTATGGGAGGAGGCGGGCGGTGCGGACTGGCTGCTGCGGCTGTCGTGAGTCATAATCCTTTAATAGCAAAGCCAATTGAAAATGTGCCAAATCGCTGACCCAGCGATCCTTTCCAGAGGAGGCCATACCAGTTGCCATCGCCACACCGCCATCTCTTTCTCAGGACAGGCTCAGCCAGGATACCGGCCTGGGCCATCATGGCCTTGCTGGTCCTGTCGGGGGCCGGTGCAGTCACCGGTCTGGTCCTCAGGGATTCGGTGGGAGGCACCACCTCCGTCGCCGTGTCCCAGGCGATACTCATAGACTATACAACGTTCAGCGTCAGCGATATCACCGGTGACGCCGACGAGGCCCTGGTGAGCGTCAGCGACGACGGCACCCAGTGGAGCGTCCACATCGAGGCCAACAATGGCGACCTCATCACCATCTACCTGCCCGTGGCCAACGAGGCCGGGCAGAACGTGGTCGCCGAGCTGCACCTTGAAGGCAACAGTCCCTACTCCTACGGGGCCGAACCGGTCTACTACTGGTCCGACCGGGACCACGACGGCAGGTACACCGGCGGCCAGCTGGGCGAGGCGGTCATCGACCCGCGGAGCGGCAGTGCCCCCATCATCCTGGAAAGGGACGATGTGGTGGCGGCCGTGGGGACCGCGGACTTCAACAGCTTCACCACCGACCACTGGTTCTTCGACGGCTCCTACGTCGCCGCCGGGACCTACGGGCCCGGAGGCGTTCTGGGTCCCGGATACAATGATGATGTGTTCTCGGACTATGACGGCTCCTCACCCGAGGCCATCCTGCTGGATGGCGGGACCCTGGGCATCCTGGAACCCGGCGTGCTGAATGGCGTTGGCTCGGCCGATACCGTGGTCACCGATGGCAGGGCCGCCCTGGAGCGTGACCTGGGATCCTATGGCTGGACGGGGACGCCCGCCGTCAGCCAGGCCGTGGACCGGCTCCACTTCGATGCCACCCTTGGGACCTCCTGGCAGGCCGGCTACGACATCTTCGTCAACGGTGATGGTGACGCATACTACACCGTCCAGGCCGACGACCTCGTGGATCCTGGGGCCGCCGCCTCCCCCATCGTCGCGGGCACCCAGTTCGAACCCTTCGATGCCGCGGACAACGTTTACTGGGACGACCAGGGGACCGGCTACGTCTTCGATGGTACCGACAGCCTGTGGATCGACGCCGCGGACGACGGGGTCTACGCCGTGCACGGCACTTCCATCGGAGTGACCGGGGCGGAAACCGACCTGACCTACACCTCCTATCCGTCATACGGCATCTTCGACGCCACCATCGATGTCGCCTTCGATGGCAACCCCTCCCAGACCTACATGCTGGAGAACGCGGGCGACCTCCGGTCGGAGACCGTCTCGGGGCTCGGCATCGAGTCCGCGACCGGGGGTTTTAGCTTCAATAACTTTGTCGAGGTCGGCGACACGGGTGACTACTTCATCCTGATAAACTACCATAGCGCGCTCCAGGGAAGCTGGATGGAACTCCTGGGCGATGCCGATGTGGGAGGCGACGCTCTGGTGGCGGCCGGCACCCTGGATCATCAATCATACTCGGGTTTCAGCGGAAGCGGCTTCCGTATACCATGGGGAACCCAGACCGATTCAGACGCCAACGGGATAATGCACCTGAACGTGGTCATCCCTCCCTTCACGAAAGCAAGCGTTTCGGCCGGGGATCCCCTGATAGGTATCTCGGGGAGGACCTTCCTCGCCGGGGAATCGAAGACCGTGGACAACAGCCTTGGCGTGGATGCGTTCTACACCAACCTCAAGGTCCTGCTCTATCCGGGATGGAATATCATCGGTCATACTCTACTACCAGAGATCAGGATAGCAAGCCTGATCGACACTCCCACATGGACGGCGGACATAGATGACTTCCACCTGGACTCGGGTGCCGACATCGCGGCGGCCATCGATGACGCTGTGGGAGCCCTGGGGACCGCCACCTACAATGACGCCAACTTCCCCGGCGCCTACAAGATAGACAGCGCCGACACCACCGCCGCCTCCGCCGTGGTGGTAACGCCTAGCGTCACCGGTACCGATGTGACATCCCATCTCAAGCTGGGCCTGGCCCAGGGTGGTATCGAGTACACTGGCGGCGACACGCTCATCACCGGAAGCCCCACCGAGCATGTCACCTCCCCCACCAGCATCGAGGTCATTACCGCCTCGGGCTGGCCCCTGGCCTACCTGGATGGCGAGCTGGCGGCGGCGGACGGGGCCTATCAGCTGGGCGAGGACATCTACTGGGAGGAGACTCCTGGGGCCCTGACCTACAGCCCGGCAACCATGACCCTGCCCGAGACCGTGGTCTACACCGGGACCAACGGTCAGCAGGTGTTCGGCGGGTCGCCCCCGACGCCGGGAAGCTCGGCCACCTACCTTGAGGCCGCAGACAACGTGTGGTACCGGGACTGGGACCATGACACCTGGTACGATGTCGGCGAGCCGCTGATAGTATCCTCCGATGTGGAGCTGGACTCAGGGGACGAGGTGCTGGCCCGGGCCGACGGTCCGGGGACCTGGACGATAGGCCATGGCACCGACATGTGGCGGCTGGAGGACGACTTCAACGGCGCCAACGGCCACGATTACTATTTCATCGATGACAACAACGACGGGCTCTACACCGATGGCGAGGCGATACTGGACCAGATATACGGCGTATCCAACGACCTCATCCGACTGGAGGAGGACGACTTCGTCATCCACCACGGACTGGCCAGCCTGAAGCTCCTGTCGCTGGTGCAGACCGGCGGTGGTTCAGCGACCCACAAGTTCCTGGTGCCCTCGGTGTGCAACCTGGGAAGCGCCCTGCGCATCAGGATAGACATCGCCCTGGAGGACGCGGCCCAGCCGGGCTTCTACCAGATACGCGGCACCCTGAAGCCTGTGAATTACTGAGCTGGGTTCGCGAGCCGCCCAGGCGACGGCCGATTGCCAACCCTATGGGTTGGCTCGGACTTGAACCCCTAACGGGCTTCAAGACCCTCCTCCTGCTATTTGCCGCTGTACCACTCGTGATGCTGCTATGGGAGGAGGCGGGCGGTGTCCGGTCTGCAACATAGGTCTTGTCCGGCTGCTATCGCTCATTGCCAGCAGATGCAGCTTGACTTTGAGATCCCATCAGATAGCTGTATTTTGAGATAAAGTAGAAGCAGAGAGAATTCAATATGGGAAAGATGACCGCCATCGAGATCGTATCATACCAATCATCCAGGTAATGTGGATAGGGAACATACTTCTGGATATAGAATCGAACGAGCAGGAACACAACCGGCATGCCAAAGAGCAGAGCCACCCATCTGCTCAAGAGGATGAGCAGTCCTACAGTCCTGATACCTTTGGATCCATCACCTCGTTCCAGCTCCCGTGCATGGTTCAGGCCACACTGATAGCTGAAGGACGTATACACAAGGGTGTAGGCCGTCATCAGCGCGGCAGGGATGGCGTAGAACAGGAAGAAGTAATATGGTTTGGTAGTGGTCCAATACTCTTCGATGGGGCAATCGAAGGTATCGTGACAATGCTGTTCCTCAGCGACCTTCTCCTCAACGAGGGATATCGTGATTTGGACCGCCAAGGCAAACGTCACGAAGCCGATGATGATGCCCAGAACTCCTATCCAAAGCGGAAACCGGACACCTCCAAGTTGCATCTTCCCATCACAATAGGGACACTTTGTTCCAGCATCATATAAGCGCGCCTTTATTGAATTATCCATAATCGCTCCAGGGCCTGAGAGGATATGGGACTCACCCGCAATAGCCTTTTCGCCGTCCCCTGCCCATGCAGTCCAGGCGGGCCCATCCTCGGCTATGTGCAGCCTCTCTGGTCTATGATGTCAATGGAGCAAATGTTATAGGGCGCGAATGGATGGTGGGCCAATGCATGATGAGCGGGGACATGGAAGAGGTGCTGAGACACCTGATATGAAAAGATCCCACTATATCATCTGGAACCTCTTTCTGCTGGCTCTGGTCATGTATGCCTTGACCGCGCTCTCATATACGCTTATAATCGGCATTTCGATGTTCAGCAATGTGGTATTGTTCTGTTTCATCGTTACCATTCCGTTTCTATTCTACTTCAATGTTCAAATCATAAGAACGTCCTTGAGAGATCTGGCCAATTGGGATCCCGAACGACAAGGTTAGCGACCCACCACATCTATAACCCCTCCAACGAGGTTCGTCCCTTTTGCAGACCATTGCGTACCTAAAAAAGAGGGTGGGCCGCAGGGGGTGTGAAGGCATAGCGAGACCTGTGGGCCCTGCGGCCCGTTGTTGTCGTCGCCATGGTTCACCGAGCATCTCGTATACTCGGCCCATACTCGTTGTATACTCAAACTATACTCAAGGTATACTCACGGCGTACTCGCCAAATACTCGAAGAAAGCTCGAGATAAGCTCGAAGAAAGCTCGAAGTATACTCAGACAGCGCATACGCAGATGTTTATGTTCTAAATCCGTGCTCTCTGTGAACTCTGTGCTCTCTGTGTTACATCTAGCCAATGGATATCCCATGGACCCGGGACCAGCCGTCGCCCGGCCCCCGGCCTCCCTCTGCACACAAAATCCTTTTATCGTTTCCACCGGCATGGCCTGCCCATGACCAAGAAGAAGGCGTCGAAGGCTGAGCCCAAGGCCAAGCCCGCCAAAGGCAAGGCTGCGGCCCAACCCGAGCCCGCCAATGAAGAGCCCCTGGAGGCCGAGCACATCCCCGATGCCGAACCCCAGGAGGAGGCACAGGCAGGCAAGGAGGAGGCACAAACAGGGGAGGCGGAAGCCAAAGCAAAGGCAAAGGCAGGCAAGGAGGAGGCAGAGCCCGGGGCCAAGAGGCCGCCCAAGTTCGTCTACAACTGCGTCAACTGCGGCCAGTACTGCTCCAAGGTCGAAGGCGTCCCGGTCACCCTTTACGACCTGCGGCTCTGGCACTCTCTCGAGATGATGACCACCATCATGCCCCATCTGGAGCTCACCGAGGACCACGCCGCCAATCCCCGGCTCATCCTGGCTCCCATCGGCGGCATGGGCGAGTCCGACCTGCTCTCAGGTCTCATGGACGACGCCATCGCCAAGAAGGAGGAGGGTGGACTGCTCAACCGCCTGCGCAGGAAGAAGGGCCGCAAAGGGGACGACGACACCGAGCTCGACGCGGAGTTCGAGGAGCTGGACCCATCGCACGAAGAGGAGGACGGTACCGAGGCGCAAGCCGGTGAGGATACCGTTGTCGATACCGATGGAACAGAAATAGATGGAGCGGGCGAAGCTGACCAGGAAGCGGAGGCTGAGGCCGAAGAGGCCGACAGGCGGGGCTGTCCCTTCCACGACGGCGACAACAACGTCTGCCAGATCCACCACGCCATGCCCACCTCCTGCCGAGCCTTTCCCCTGGGCTCCAACGGCCAGAAGTACTTCATCGTCGACCGGGAATGCAAAGGCCTGGGCCACGGTCAGATGACCGTCGAATCGCTCAAGTCCATCCGCGACGCCGCCAAGGCCGACTTCGAGGCCCGCACCGAGACCGGCCAACTGCTCACCACCCTCTACTCCCTCTTCATGGGGCGCATGGCGGCCCAATCGGCCAAGGTCATGGGCAACATGGACCCCGAGAAGCTCAAACAGCTGGGGGACCTGCTGGGCCATGGACCCCCGCCCGGGGCAGAGTAGACCATGAGCAACGCCTCCGAACCCAAACTGAGCCCCCGCCACATCGCCACCCTGAGGGAGCTGGCCCGACTGGGCGGGCTCATCAGCCCCCTGCGACTCAGCTCCAGGGAGCTGGCCGAGAACCTGCGGATGTCCCAGCAGACCGCCTCCCGCCAGCTGCAGGAGCTGGAGCGGGCCGGGCACATCGGCCGCACCCTGACCCCCAAGGGCCAGGTGGTCACCTTAACCGCCAGGGGCAGGGCTATCCTGGAGGCCGAGTACGCCGTCTACCGCGAGCTCTTCGAGGCGCCGCCCCATCTGGTAGTGGAGGGGGCCCTGGAGACCGGCCTGGGCGAGGGCAGCTACTACATCACCCTGCCGGGCTACACCTCCCAGTTCAAGGACCTGCTGGGCTTCTCCCCCTATCCTGGCACCCTGAACCTGCGACCCATGGAGTCCATGCGCTCATCGGTGGAACGCCTGCGCGCAACCTCGGGGGTCAAGATCGAGGGCTTCACCGCCGAGGGCCGCTCGTTCGGTGGCGCCACCTGCCACCTGGCCACCCTCTTCCGCTCGGACGATGAGGACGAGCGGGCCCTGGGAGCCATGATCATCCCCCATCGCACCCACTATCGCCGGGTCATCGAGATCATCTCACCCTGGTTCCTCAGGGAGCGGCTGAACCTGCAGGACGGCGACCTGGTGACCATGGAGGTCGAGCTCGAGGTCGGGGATTAGATGGCCAGCCAGTTGGCTCCACCATGACCCCGGAACCCACCGAGCCGACCGAACCCAACCCTCCCAAAGCAAGCACCCCAGGCACCGCAGGCACAGGAACCACCGCAGGCAAGGCAGGCAACGCAAGCAACACGGATAGCGCACAGAACAATCATCCAACATTCAACATGCCCATCTCCAAGGAAGAGGAGGCCTCGCTGATACCCCTACTGCGCTCCATCACCGCGGGTCACATCAACGACCACAAGTCCCTGCACAAGGCCAAACTGGACCTGGCCCGCAGCGCATCCCTGGTCACCTTCCCCACCAACGCCCAACTGCTGGCCCTGGGCCGGCGCCTGCTCCTTGATGGCGGGCTGTTGCACGATGCAGAGAAGGAGGCAAATGGAGAACAGGTGGACGGTGAACTGGCCCTGACCCGCCTGGAACGGGTCCTGCGCTCCAAGCCCATGCGCACCCTGGCCGGTGTCGCCCCGGTGGCCATCATGACCCAGCCAGCCCCCTGTCCGCACGGCACCTGCATCTACTGCCCCGGAGGCGTCGAGGCCAAGGCCGGCCCAGCTTCAGTGGAAGGTCCCTGGGAGGCCACCGGCACACCCCAGTCCTACACCGGCCACGAGCCCGCCGCTCGCCGCGGAGCGAGGCACAACTACGACCCATCGGCCCAGGTCAGCTCCCGCCTGGAGCAGTACCGCATCAACGGCCATCCCTGCGACAAGGTGGACCTCATCGTCATGGGCGGCACCTTCACCTGCCGGCCCCTGGCTGAACAGCTGGGATTCATCATTGGCGCCTTCCGGGCCTTCAACGGTCCCGGCGGGGAGGAAGCGACCGACGGCAAGACATCGAGCAACATGGGGTCCCAAGGGGACCTGGACAGTTTGTGGGAGGCGCTCCGTGAAGCTCACGCCCTCAACGAATCGGCCCCTCACCGGGTCATCGGCCTCACGCTGGAGACCCGGCCCGACCAGTGCTCCAAAGAGCAGGTCGGACAGATGGTGGAGCTGGGAACCACCCGGGTGGAGCTGGGGGTCCAGGTCCTGGATGATGCGGTCCTGGCCAACGTCGGAAGGGCTCACACGGTCCAGGACATCGCCCGGGCCACGGCCAACCTGAAGGAGGCGGGGCTCAAGGTGGGCTACCATCTCATGCCCGGCCTGCCCGGGATGGACCCCGACACCGATGTGGCCGACTTCCAGAGGCTCTGGGACGACCCCGGCTTCCGGCCGGACATGCTCAAGCTCTATCCCACCCTGGTGATGGAGGGCACACAACTGGCCGAGCGATGGCGGGCCGGCGAGTACGCACCCTACGACAACGCCACAGCCACCGATGTCGTTGCCCGCATGAAGGCCACCATCCCGCCCTACGTGCGGGTCCAGCGCATCCAGCGGGACATCCCCGCCCACAGCATCCTGGCCGGGACCACCGCCGGCAACCTGCGTCAACTGGCCCGCAACGCCCTGGCGGAAAGGGGAGCAGGGTGTGATTGCATCCGCTGTGCCGAGGCGGGGCTGAAGGGTCTCTCCCAGGATGGCCGGGGTGAGCTCACCGCGGGTCCCGAGGATCCGGCTCGCTCGGAAGCTGATGGCTCCTTGTCCACCTACCATGAACTGGAGTACGGTTCGGCCGGGGGCAGGGAGATGTTCCTGACCTACCGCCAGAAGGATGGGACCCTCCTGGCCTACTGCCGCCTGCGCCTGGAGGACGAGCTGGCCATGGTCCGGGAGCTCAAGGTGGTGGGACAGGCCTTGTCCTTGGAGGACATACCTCAGACCACTGCATCTCAAGGGGTTAGGGCCCAACTCCAGCATCGGGGTCTCGGGCGTCAACTTATGGCAAAGGCGGAAAGGCGGGCCTTGCAGGCGGGCGCCAGGCAGATGCGGGTCACATCAGGGGTGGGGGTGCGGCCCTACTATCGGAGAATGGGGTACGAACTGGAGCAGGGCTACATGGTCAAGGACCTCTCCAACCCGGGTTGAGGGGCCACACAGGCTCACTCACAGGGCGAGAAAGAAGGAGCACAGGCAGGCCAGGAGCAGGTACCTGAGCAGATAGCTCAGGGCAACCAGCGAGGACATCGCTTAGTTGATCACGGGGATGCCAAGATATTCTGCCGAATCTGGGTTGGGCACCGGCGATTTCAGGGTGACCACCGTCTCGTTGCCCACGGTCAGCATGGACAGGTCCTGGGCCATCTCCACCTCGACCCCGCTCTCGGGCAGGCCCCAGCTGGTGGGCGAATGAGGCAGTCCGGCGATGACCGCCACCACCCGCACCTCCTGGGTCGGGTCGGTTAGGATGCGGTTGCCCCGGATGACCAGGGCGTCCTCCTTCAGGTGCTTGGTCAGCTCCTGGAAGATCTCCTCGCAGTCGTGGAGCGAGAACTCGGGTCCGCTGGTGATGTGGATCAGGGCGGCCTGGCCTCCCTGGCAGGGGGTGTTCAGCAACGGGTTGTGCATCACCTTGTGGACCACCTTGGCCGGCTGCTCGTTAAGTGAGTGGCCGTAGAGGATCATGCACTCGCCCTGGCGGTCCAGTACAGTCTTCAGGTCGTTGAAGTCCAGGTTGATGTCCGAGGCCTGGGTGATGGTCTCGACCACCGACTTGATCATCTCGGAGACCAGGTTGTCCATGACCTTGAAGGCCTGCTTCAGCGAGTAGTTGGGGACCAGTTTGTGCAGGTGGTTGTTGTGGAGGGGGATGAGGCTGTCGCAGAAGCTGGAGAGGCGGGCCAGACCCTGCTGGGCGATCTTCATGCGCTTGGGGCCTTCGGTCTCGAAGGGCAAGGTCACGATGCCGATGACCATGGCGCCGGCCTTGCGGGCGAGACGGGCCACCACCGGAGCCGCTCCGGTGCCGGTGCCTCCACCCAGGCCGGCTGAAATGAAGACCATGTCCAGGTCCTGCAGTATCTCCAGGAGGGTCTCCTGGTCCTCCTCGGCGCACTGCTGGGCCAGACTGGCGTCTCCGCCGGCGCCACGGCCCCGGGTGTGCTTGTGACCGATGAGGATGCGCTTGTTGGCGCAGGTACTTCGCAAATGTTGAAGGTCAGTGTTCAGACCGATGGTCAGGGCGTTCTTCACCCCCACGCGCCTGAGGGTGTTCAGGGTGTTGCAGCCTGCGCCGCCGCACCCCACGATCCCGATCCTTACCCCTTCGGGTAGCTCTTCCATGCCATCGCACTGCCCGATAATGGGCTCATCCACCTCGACCTGCGTATCCAAGTTCTAGCCTCCTGAAAGGGCGAACGGTGGAAGAGTGAGATCCCATCCCCCTCGTGAGCCACCGCTTATTCTTGTACCAGGCCCTCTGGAACCTTCGGGGCTTGGGGAGCGGACTCCTCCACGGCCTCGAAACGATCCTGAAACAGAGCCTCCTCTTCCAGCAAATACTGTGTGTAGTGCCTGATGGCCTGGATGATGATCTGGTTGGCATCGCCGTAACCGTTCTCCATCATCTGTTGCAATCGGGCCCGGGTCTTCTGCGGAAGGAGGACGGGAGTCGGTACCTCACCCGCCATCTCCACCCGTGGTGCCAGGTATTCGGTCAGAGCCTGCCGCATAAGATCGGTGTGGCTCTGGTAGCGATATGGGTGCTGACCCATGAGCAGGGACATCCGGTCCACCATCTCGGGGTCAAGACGTAATGTGAATCGCTGGGATTGGAGTGGCTGTTTCATGGAGCCAAAGTTGATAATCAGCCTTAGCATATAAACCTTTTGGAAAAAGACGCAGGTATGACAGACGTATGACGCAAACTGGTTATAACATATCTCCAAGGGATATCAAAAAAGAGATTCGCCCGAGATGGGAGAAACACCGATCATAACCCTGGAACGACCCGTTCACAACCCGTTCACGACCCGGGCACATCGATGGCTCCGCCCGTACCATTAATATACCTACCCCTGCATGGCGCCGCACCCAACAGGCTATGTCGGGAGAGTCAGATATGGCACTGGACCGAAAATCCAACTTCCATTTGGTTGGTTTGGTGCTGACCCTCAAACGAGCGGCTCACGAGCATCAAGCTGCCATCTGGCGAGACCTAGCCAAGCGTTTGGAGAAGCCCGCCCGAAGCTGGCCGGTGATAAACCTCAGCCGGCTGGAACGGAACCTGGACCCCAAGGCCACGGCAGTGGTACCCGGAAAGGTCCTGGGCGCAGGCGATCTCTCCAAGCCCCTCACGGTGGCAGCTTGGTCATTCTCAGCGAGCGCTAGACACAAGATCACGGAGGCAGGCGGCAAGTGCCTGACCCTGAACGAACTCCTGGAGAACAATCCCAGCGGTTCCAACATCTCCCTCATGGGGTGAGTCAATGCAGGTCATCGAAGCAACGGATTGCATCATGGGCCGGCTGTCCTCCAAAGTGGCCAAACAGCTACTCTCCACCGAGGAGGAGGTCCACGTGGTCAACGCCGAGCAGGTATTCATCACCGGCACCCCCTCCAGCGTTGTGGCCAAGTACCGCAAACTGCGGGAGGATATCGGCTCGGTGCGCAAGGGGCCCCACTTCCCCAGGATGCCCCATCTGATCCTGAAGCGGACCATCCGCGGCATGCTGCCCTACCAGAAGCCCCGGGGCCGGGCCGCCTACAAGCGGCTGAAGGTGCACATCGGGGTGCCCCCGGAGCTGGCAGACCAGGAGCCTCTGGTACTCGAACAGACCCGGGAACTGCGGACCTCCAAGGTGGTTCGCCTGGGTGAGGTCTCACGGACCCTGGGGGCGAAGTTCTAGGTGGTATCATGGTAAAAGTAGTACAAGCATCCGGCAAGCGCAAGACCGCCGTGGCCAGAGCCACCTTCCGTTCAGGCAAGGGACGGGTACGGGTCAACTCCAAGCCCCTGGACCTGCTCCAGCCCGAACTGGCCCGCCTCAAGGTGGAGGAGCCCCTGAAGCTGGTGGGCAATCGCCTCAACCGCGTGGACATCAGCATCAACGTCACCGGAGGTGGCATGATGGGCCAGGCCGCGGCAATCCGCACCGCCATCGCCCGGGGCCTGGTGGACTGGTTCAACGACGAGGAACTGCGCAACCTCTACCTGGCCTACGACCGATCGTTGCTCATCAACGATACCCGACGCAAGGAGCCCAAGCATCCCCTGGGTCGCGGCGCCCGCAAGAAGCGGCAGAAATCGTACAGGTGAGCAGATGATCTTCCCGGTAAGATGTTTCACCTGCGGCAAGGTCATCGGCGGTCTCTACGAGGAGTTCCAGCAACGCAAGGCCGAGGGCGAGAAGCCCAACGAGGTCATGGACGACCTGGGACTGGAGCGCTACTGCTGTCGCCGCATCTTCGTGGCCCACGTGGACCTGGTCCAGGACATAGCCCCCTTCGACTGAGCCGCCTCCTGCTCCCCCGCGACGATAACGATCAACCCCTTCAACCCCGCATCCGCAACCATGGGCCCGTAGGGTAGCTTGGCATCCTTGCGCCTTGGGGTGGCGTAGACTCGAGTTCAAATCTCGGCGGGCCCACTGCACCATACGCCTCCGGCGTATGGCTCATACCCAAGAAGAGACAGGTCCCCACTCGGCCTGCGGCCTCGGGGGACCAGGCTGAACTGTCAGATTCGGGACTCAAGATGACCGTCACTCGATGTTTGTTTTGATGCTTTTTGTCAACTAATGATGTTTTCCTTTCGCAAGTTCTCTATTCTTCTTAATGGGCCGCATAAGCACTATCGCTGGCCAGTGGATGGGGAGCCAAAGGATTTCATGCATGGCCTTGGACGACCACATTTGACCGGCAGGTTACCCCGTGGTGTGTGCTGGTAGCATTATCGGAGGTTGGTCTGTGGCGTCGCGAACCAGAGTGCTGGCTCCCTTGTGTATGCACAAGATGTTCAACTTTAAAAAGTTTCCGCCTTCCGTCGTCGGCAGACACATTTGCCCACATGGCAACACGAATTCGTATCCCCGGAGGGATTTGAGCTGTCAAAGGCCATCCCTGACCTCCATTCAAGCATCGGTAGGGTGAATAATGGTCAAAATGGGCCGGTTGATATTGGAAAGAGGCGACCGATGGGGGTTGACAGGAACGGCTCAGGTGCCAAAGCGCCGCTGGCGCCGCTGGTAGGAGCGGATGGCCCTGAGAAAATCGACCTTCCTGAAGGCAGGCCAGAAGACATCGGTGAAGTAGAGCTCGGCGTAGGCCAGCTGCCACAGCAGGAAGTTGGACACCCTCTCCTCGCCCGAGGTCCGCAATATCAGGTCGGGGTCGGGCAGGTCGGCGGTGAGCAGGTAGGAGGCGATGGTCTGCTCGTCGATGTCCTTGGGGTCCAGCTCCCCCTCCACGGCATCGGAGGCGATGCGCCGCACCGCGCTCAGGATCTCCTCCCGACCCCCATAGGCCACGGCGATGTTGTAGAAGTACTGGTCGTACTCGGCGGTCTTCCCCTCGGCGTAGCGGATGGCCTTCTGCAGGTTGTCGGGCAGGAGCTTCAGGCGACCCAAAGCCCTGATGCGGATCTTGTGCTCGTGGACCCGGGGGTCGTCACCAGCCTCGATGAACGACCTCTCGAACAGCTCGAAGAGCGCCTCCAGCTCGTGGGGGGCACGGTTGAGGTTCTCGGTGGAGAAGGCGTAGACCGTCAGCACCCGGATGTCCAGGCTCAGGCACCATTCCAGCATCTGCTCCAGCTTGCCCCGGCCCTTTATGTGCCCCGCGGCATTCTCCAGGCCCATCTTCTGGGCGTAGCGGCGATTGCCATCCATGATCACAGCAACGTGCTTGGGCCGTGGATAGTGCATCACCTCCTTCAGCAACCGGCGCTCGTATCCGGCATAGAGGGTGTGGGAGAGGCTGCGGGCCAGGTCCACCATGGTCCACCAATTGGGTCAAGGCCTTAATAAAGGGTCCAGCCCTGTTAACATGTGGGAACCCAGAACTTGGTAGCCCTGCTGGGAGGCGACCATCCCGAGATGGCCCTGGCCGAGCTGATGGCCGTCATGGAGTCGTCAGACCTCTGCTCCGGCAAGCCCCAGGTCGAGGGACGCATACTCACCCTCAGCGTGGAAGGCGAGGTCCCCCCCGGGACCATCGGCCGATTGGGATTGACCCGCAAGGTCTGCCTGTCGTGGGGGCAGTTGGGCCTCAAGGACGGAGCGGCGCCCACGCCCTCGGAGCTGGCCGAGCTGGTGGCGTCATCGGGAGAGCTGCCTCAGGGCTCGTTCAGGGTCCGAGCCACCCGCACCGGCGAAGCACCAGAGGAACTGCCGTTGACCCGCTATGAGCGGGAGGTGGGAGCCGGGCTGTTCGATCCCGCCGTTCCCGACCGACCGGTGGATCTGGTCCGACCCGACCACACCCTGCGCCTCCTCGCCGGTGAACGGCTCCACTGGGGTCTTGAGCTGGGACCCACAGCATACCAGGAGGCCGAGAGCCATCATGTGCGCCATCGGCCCCACTTCGCCCCGGTATCGCTCCATCCCCGCCTCGCCCGGGCCATGGTCAACCTGGCCCGCCTGCCCCCCGATGGCATGGTGGCCGACCCGTTCTGTGGCACCGGAGGCGTGCTCATCGAGGCCGGCCTGCTGGGTCATCGATGTTTCGGCTCCGACCTGCTGGAGGAGATGGTCACCGGCAGTCGTGCCAACCTGTCCCACTTCGGAGTGGCCGATGACCGGGTGGAGCTGGAAATGGCAGAGGTGGGCGACCTGCCGGACCTGCTGGGTGGCAGGCGACCTCCCCGGGGTCGATTTGCCATAATCACCGACCCGCCCTACGGCCGTTCGACGACCACCGACCGGGAGCCGGTGGCGGAGCTGATGGAGCGGGCCTTCGCGGCTTTTGCCCAGATTCTCCAGCCGGGCGAGAGGGTGGTCCTGGCCATGCCTTCACCTCAACTGTGGAAATCCGCATTGGTCAATGGTGAGTTCGAACTGGAGCGTGAGTTCCAGCAGAGGGTCCACAAGTCCCTGACCCGCCACTTCGGTGTGTTGGAGAGGCTCTGAAGGATGGGGACGATTCGAGGGACTAGTACTCTACCCGCATGTAGACTTCGTAATCCATGTCGCCGGTCTCAATCTCGATGTGCCAGTTCCAGCTCCCGTCTTCCTTGACCTCTTCACCGGTGTATTCGACCTCGAAACCTTGGCCCTCGCCATAGGTTGCATTAAGCTGTTCGGTGTCGTTACCGTCGGTGATGACAACTCTCACCTCATGGGTGCCACCGCCGTTCCCGGTCAGGTTCCATTCCAAGTAGACCCGTACAGCCCCTTCATCCACCGGAAATGGCTCATCTTCCTCGGGATTGACGTTGATGATCTGGTTGTCATTGACATTGCCATTGCCGTTGTACTCCTCAACCCGAGGGTCGATGACCTCCACTTCCATCGAGACGGTATCGTTCAATCCCTCCTCATCGGTGATGGTCAGGTTGACATCGTATGTGCCCGCAGCAGCGTAGGTGTGCTCCACTTCCTTGCTGGAACCGGTCTCGCCGTCGCCGAACTCCCATTCATAGGTCAGGGCATCGTCGTCGGGATCAGTGGAGTTGACGGCCGAGAAAGTGATCTCCTCGTTGGTCTTGGGGTATTCGGGCATGAACTCCAGGACCGCCTCGGGTGCCCGGTTCTTCTTCTCCTCTTCATCATCGTCGTCGTCTTCGATGAACTCCTTGTAGCCTACGACGGCCGAAACACTCCCGGCCACGAGGATGAGGATGATAATCAAAAGGGCCAGCTTCTTCATCAGGGCACCTAAGTGTACAGCCCCACTCCCCTAATAAAAAGTTATGGCCACAGTCTCGCATTTTAGGACCACCAAACCTGGGTCTGTTTCGACGGTGCCACGCCAAAGCATATAAATACTCCCCCCTCATGGGACGGCCGCAACGGTCATCGAGGTATCAACTTGGCCGAGGTTAATCCAGATTTCAAATATATAGTCAGAGTCGCCGATACCGACCTGGACGGAGAGCGTCCTCTCGAGTGGGGGCTGACCTCCATCCGCGGTGTGGGCCAGAGGGTAGCCAACGCCATCCTCCACCAGATGGAGCTGGACGGCACCCAGAAGATGGGCGACCTGACCGATGAGCAGATAACGATCCTGAACGACAAGGTGGTCTCCTTCGTGGAGGAGGCGCCGGGTTGGCTCTTCAACCGCCAGCGCGATTACGATACCGGGGATGACACCCACCTGGTGGGAGTCAACGTCAAGCTGACCCTCCAGGATGACATCAATCGCCTGCGCAAGATCAGGGCCTACCGCGGCATCCGCCACGAGACCGGACAGAAGGTGCGGGGACAGCGTTCCAAATCCAACGGCCGCTCAGGCTCGGCAGTGGGCGTCTCCCGCAAGAAGGTGGCCAAGTAGGTGATATCATGGGCTCACCCAAGTTCACCCACCGCAAGTACACCACCCCTTCCCATCCCTGGGAGAGCGAGCGGATCCAGAGCGAGAACGAGCTGAAGAAGCAGTACGGCCTGAAGAACAAGCGCGAGATATGGAAGGCCAACTCCAAGCTCCGCGGCATGCGCCACAACGCCCGCCGCATCATCGCCCAGTCCGCCAGCGGAGCCGAGCAGGTCGAGCTGGAAAAGCAGCAGCAGCTTACCGCCCGGACCCGGATGGGGATGCTCGATTCGGGCTCCAACATCGGTGACATCCTCACCCTCGAGCTGGGCAACCTGCTCAGCCGTCGGCTCCAGACCCTGGTCTATCACCGGGGCCTGGCCAGCACCATGAAACAGGCCCGCCAATTCATCGTTCACGGCCACATCACAATGGGCGGACGGGTCGTACGCACCCCCTCCCAGCTGGTGCCCAAGGGTCTCGAGGAGACCATCACCATCAACGAGTATTCACCCCTCATCGACGAGGAACACCCCATGCGGGTCAAGGCCACTCCAGGCGAGGAGCGCACAGAGGCTCGGGAACCCCCGGCCCGCAGGGAGCGCCCGCCACGCAAGGAGGAGAAGGCCGAGAAGGCCGACAAGCCCAAGGCCGAGGAACCCAAACCGGAAAAGGCCAAGGCCGAAGAGAAGGCCCCGGCAGAGGAGAAGCCCAAGGCTGACGATAAGCCCAAGGCCGAGGAGAAGCCGAAGTCCGAGCCCAAGGCCGCGCAGGTCAAGGAGTCTGAAAACAAAGCCGAACCTGCCGCAGAACCGGCCCCCAAGCCGGCGGCCGAGACCAAGGAGGCCTGACCATGGAACGCTGGGTCGTCGCTCACATATTCGCTTCATACAACGACATCATCATCACTGTCACCGATGCCACCGGCGCCGAGACCATCACCAAGTGTTCCGGCGGCATGGTGGTGCGCAACCAACGGGAGGAATCGAGTCCCTTCGCCGCCATGATGGCCGCCGAACGGGTGGCCCAGCAGCTGAAGGAGCGGAACATCTCGACGGTGCAGGTACGGGTCCGTGGTCCCGGGGGCAAGCGCAACGCCTCGCCGGGTCCGGGAGCCCAGGCCGCCATCAGGGCCCTGGCCCGAGCCGGGATCCAGATATCACGCATCGACGATGTCACCCCCATCCCCCATGATGGTTGCAAGAAGAAGGGCGGCCGCCGAGGGAGGCGGGTCTAGGTGGAACTGAAGGTCCTTCTGCTGGAGCCCAATCGAGCCCAGCTGGAGATTAGTGACGCTGACCACACCTTCGTCAACTCCCTGCGACGGACCCTCATCGCTGAGGTGCCCAAGATGACCATCGACGAGGTGGACTTCCACCTGGGGCATCTGGGAACCGAGGAGGACACCGAGACCCACAAGCTGGTGGATTACGAGTCGCTCTCCCCCCTGTTCGACGAGATCATCGCTCATCGCCTGGGGATGCTGCCCATACCCACCGACCTTACCACCTACACCTTCTCCCATTACTGCGGTTGCGGCGGCGAGGGCTGTCCCAGCTGCACCATGATGTACTCGCTGAACAAGAAGGGCCCCTGCACGGTCTACTCAGGCGATCTGGAACCGGTGATGGGCTCTGAGGAGCTCAAGGTTCTGGACCCGCGGATACCCATCGTCACCCTGGCACCCCAGGAGGGCCTTCTGCTCTACGCCCGGGCCAGGCTGGGTCAGGGGCGCGACCATGCCAAATGGCAGGTCTGCTCCGGCGTCGGCTACACTTACTGTCACACAGTGACCATCAAGAACCATGCCTCGCTGAAGCCCCTGTTCGAGCTGTTCGGGGAGGAGAACTTCCAGAAGAAGGGCTCCACCTTCATCCTCAACGACGCCCTGAGGACCGTGGACTTCCTGAAGATCCTGCGCCGTTTCCCTGACGATGCCGAGCTGAGAGAGCATATCGACATCAAGGAGGAAGCGGACCGTTTCCTGCTGCGCTTCGAGACCGACGGGTCGCTGACTGCCCATGAGGCCCTGGTCTACTCTTTGCGGGTGCTGTCGGGACGCTTCGAGACCTTCCAGGTCCAGCTTGCATCGACGATGGAGAAGTGGGTCGAAGGACCCGAGCCCGCCAAGGATGAAGCCGAGGATGAGGGGGCCCAAGCCGAGACTGGAAAGGAAGAGAAGAAGAAGGCCAAGAAGGACACCAAGAAGACCAAGGCCAAGACCAAGGCCAAGCCCAAGGCCAAGGCAAAGCCCAAGGCAAAACCAAAGGCCAAGAAGAGCGAGTAGGCCTCCTTCCACCATTAGCTTCTTAAATCACTGGCCAAGTCCACTTGATAATACTACCACTAACCCGTGCGGGGGTAGCCAAGCCAGGTCAACGGCGCAAGGTTGAGGGCCTTGTCCTTTAGTGGTCCGCGAGTTCAAATCTCGTCCCCCGCACCATTTT
>CAYLMJ010000042.1:0-20714 GCA_964384995.1 uncultured archaeon
ATGGACCCAGGTCGGCCAGCTGTGGCTCCTGCGGGGCCTCGGTGAAGGTGCCCAAACCGGGCAAGTTCCGCTGTCCCGAATGCAAATCCATCTCCCGCCTGGCCGAGGATGACTCGGTCACCCTGGTGAAAGGGCCCGACGGCAAGCCTCCCGAGGAGCCTTCACCACCAGCCGAAACGGCGGCCGAGAGCCCGGCCCCGGAGACGCCCGCGTCGGCCGAACCCAGCTCGGTTGGCTGTCCGGTCTGCGAGGCCCAGGTCAAGGTTCCCAAGCCGGGCAAGTTCCGCTGTCCCAGCTGTCGGTCCATCTCCCGCCTGGCGGAGGACGGCAAGGTCACCCTGGTCAAGGGGGCCCCCAAACCGGAGGCCACCAAGGAAGAGGCGGCGCCAGCCAAGGACGACAAGAAGACCGACGAGACAGCCGACAAGAAAGGGGAAGAGGCGGCGGACAAGGCCGCCGATGAGGACGCCGATGAGTGGGATCTGGAGGACGAGGAGGAGAAGGAGCCCGAGAAGAAGGACAAAAAGCCTCCAAAGAAGAAGCCGCCAGTGGACCCGGAGCAGGAGTACAAGGACCAGGTGGAGCTGGCGAAGGCGATGAGCGGCGGGGTCCGCATAGGTGGGTTCTGATGCTGGTGGGTGTGGTCGGCAAACCCAACGTCGGCAAGACCACATTCTTTGACGCCCTGACCCTGGCCGGAGCCGAGATCGCCAATTACCCCTTCACCACCGTGGAGCCCAACAAGGGCGTGGGCTACATCAGACGACCCTGCCCCTGCCAGGAGTTCAAGGTGACCTGCACCCCCAACAACTCCATCTGCCGCAACGGCACCCGCTATGTTCCCGTGACCCTCCTGGACGTGGCCGGGCTGGTCCCGGGAGCCCATCAAGGGCGAGGCCTGGGCAACCAGTTCCTGGACGACCTGCGACGGGCCGACCTGCTGATCCACGTGGTGGACGGCGCCGGGGCCACCGACAGCGAGGGCAATCCCTCCGACCCCGGCAGTCATGACCCCACCGACGATATCAGCTGGCTGGAGCAGGAGCTGGACCTGTGGCTGGCGGGCATCCTGGAGAAGGACTGGATGCGGCTGGCCAAGCGGGCCGAATCGGGCACCGCGCCCCTGATGGTCCTGCTCTTGGACCGGCTCTCGGGCTTGGGTGTCTCGGAGGCGGTGATCGCCGCCACCCTGCGGGAGACGGCCCTGTCGGTTGACAAGCCCACCCACTGGAGCGACGAAGAGATGAAGGCCTTCGCCTCGGTCCTGCGAAAGCTCCACATGCCCATCCTCATCGCCGCCAACAAGGGCGACCTGGCCCCGGCCGAGCTGATGGACCAGCTAGTGGAGCGGGAGGAGGGTGATACCACCCGCACCTGCGCCGACTACGAGCGCTCCCTGAGACTGGCCGGCCAGGCGGGTCTTGTCGATTACGAGCCGGGAGCCGAGGCCTTCGAGCTCACCGAGGCGGCCAAGGAGAAGCTCAACGCCGCCCAGAAAGGGGCCTTGGAGAAGATAGCGGGCTACCTGGAGGAGCACGGCTCCACCGGGGTCCAGTCCCTGCTGGAGCGGGCGGTATTGAAGGACCTGGACCAGATCGCCGTGTACCCGGTGGAGGACGAGACCCATCTGACCGACAAGCAGGAGCGGGTCCTGCCCGACGTCTACCTGGTCCCCAGGGGCACCACGGCCCGGGAGCTGGCCTTCAAGGTCCACACCGACCTGGGCGAGCGGTTCATCCGCGCCGTCGACTGCCGCACCAAGCGGGTGGTGGGCGCCGACCACGTCTTGGAGGACGGTGACGTGGTGAAGGTAGTGGCCGCCCGGACTTGAGGGAGTGAAAACGACTACTTTTTCTGGCAGCCGAGGCCACCGAAACGAGGTGGCTGAGGCTACCCGGACTTGAAACAAAGAGGCGGCCAGGCGACCCCACCGATGTGGGACCACCCGACCTGGTTTCGTACGTCGTCGTCTTCAACAACTTCGACTGCCCTATTTCTTTCTCCCGACTGTATCTGTGATATTCCCGGCCAGTTCGGTCAGGTCCATGCCCGAGAGGGCTTTCACCAGAGCCGGGGCCTGGGCGGCCACGTCCACGACACTGCCCACCAGTTCCGAGGGTCCGCGGGTGCCCATGACGATGAGCTTCTCGGTGGACTCCAGGGAGCGGGCGGCCTGTCCGACGATCTGAGGCAGTTTCTCCACGATCATCTCGGTGACGGCGGCACTGCCGTACTGCTTCCAGGCATCGGCCTTCTTGCTCATGGCCTCGGCCTCGGCCAGTCCCTTGGCCTGTATGGCCGCTGCCTCGGCATCTCCCTTGAGCTGGATTATCTCGGCCTCGGCGGTACCGGTCTGGCGGATGTGGGAGGCCTCACCGTCGGCGGTGCGGGTCAGGCGCTCCTTTTCGCCCTCGGCCAGCAGGACCGCCCGCTCCTTCTCGCCCTCGGCGGTCAGGATGGAGCGCTGCCGCTCGCCCTCGGCGGTGATGATGGCCCGGCGCTTGTCACCGTCGGCTTCGGCGGCGATGGCGTCGGCGCGGGCCGAGGCGGGCACGACCTCGTCGGCCTTCTGCTCCTGCTCGCGGCGCTCGACCTCCAGCCTCTGCAGGTCGATGCGCTTCTCCTTGTCGCGGATATCGACGTTGCGCTGTTCCACCACCAGTTCCTGGCGGCGCTTGGCGTCCTGGAGCTCGAAGGATATCTCCCGGTTGGCCCGCTCGATCTCCACCTCGGCCTCGGCCTTCTGGCGGGTCATGTCACGGTCCCGGTGGAACATGGCCACCTTTGCCTCGGCCTCGGCGTTGGCCTGTTCGGCCTCCTGGGCCGCCTCGGCCTCCTGGATGGTGGCCTCGCGGTTGGCGTTGGCCTTGCCGATACGGGCGTCCCGCTTGACCTCCTCGGTCTTCTTGACCCCCAGGGCGTCCAGGTAGCCGTGCTCGTCCTCGATCTCCTTGACCACGAACGAGCGGATCTCGATGCCCATGTTCTCCAGATCGACAGCGGCCTGGTGGTGGATCTTCTCGGCCACCTTGTCCCGCTCGGAGTTGATCTCCTCGATGGTCAGGGTGGCGCAGATGCCACGCACGTGGCCCTCCATGGTCTTCAGGGCGATCTCGTTGATCTCGGCGTTGGTCTTGTGGAGCAGGTGCTCGGCGGCGGTGTCGAGGATGGCCTTGTCACTGCCGATCTTGACCTGGACCACGCCCTGGATGTTCACCTTGGCACCGCTCTTGACCACATCGGTGACGATGTCGTTGACGATGATGTCCAGGGTCCGCACGTCCAGGGGCAGGTACTCGAAACTCTCGATAATGGGGATGATGAACTTGCCCCCGCCCGAGATGACCTTGTATCCCTTGGCCCCCTCCTCCACCTTGTGACCGTAGACCACCATGGCCCGGTCCGGTGGGACCTTCTTGTAGCGCGAGGCATACACGGCCGCGCCGCCCAGGGCGACGAATACAAGTATGGCGAAAGCCCACATCACAACTGCTACAAAATCCATTTTTCTTCACCTGTCTCCTTGATATTTTGATACTTTAATTCTCGACTTTCTCGACGCGCACGGCGTTCCCGCTGAAGCCGATGATCTTGACCTCCGCCTGGGAGGGTATTTTCTCCGTGGCCACGGCGTTCTTAAGGGTCCGCCCCCGGGCCTCGGTTATCACCAGGATCTGACCCGTCGTTTCCGGCGTAATGGGAATGGTCACCTGGGCGATCTTGCCGATGAGCTGCTTCTTGGTCACCTGGGTGGTGGCCTGGCTCTTGATGAAGACCTTCACCAGCAGAAGGTACATCCCACCCGCCATCATGAAGCCGCCGATTGTCGCGAGCACTGGCACGATGAGGGAGTGGACCACCTCGAGGGCTTCGAGAATGGCCCCAAAGGCGCCAAAGCTGGCAAAGAAGATCAGGATCACCGGCAGGCTTAGGGGCGATACACCGGCACCGGTGAAATCACCATAGTCGACATCAACGTCAACATCGAGATCCAGGTCCATGTCGAAATCGGCGTCCATGAAGTCGCCGAAGATCAACGTGAACAGGAGCACGATGGCACACATGACGCTGATGAACAGGTAGAGCATTATGATATCCATTTTCAGACCTCGGTTTCCATTTCCTCATTCATTGTGATCGCTCGGCCAGATCCGGTCCGATCCATGTTCATCACCGGCCTCCAGGACGGATGGGGTTGCTGCAGTTCCAGCAGTAGGGATGACGCAGGCTGACCCTGACGCCGCATGAGGCGCAGTGGGCCTTCTCGCCCTGGGCCCTCACACGACCCGGGGGTTTCGGCCTGGCGGCCGGTGGTTTCCGGTGGACCTGGCGGGGCTGGGGTGCTGGCCGGGGCGCCGGTCGTTGCTTGACCTTGAAGACCGGTTGGGCCACCTTGCGCACCCGGGGCTGGGGCGGAACCGGCCGGGCGGCCACCTTGGGCTTGACCCTGGGAACCGGTTTGACGAGCGGTTCCGTCTGTCTGGCAGGCTGGGGTGTCTTGGAGATCACCCTGGCCGGCAACACTTGTGGCTTCTTGGGGGTCAGCTCGGAAATATCCGGTTTGGCCCGAGCCTTTGCCTGGGTGACCTCGGCCTGGGTGTAGTGACGGCCGCACCTGGTGCACCGCTCCTCGAAATGAAAGTCCACGTTTTTGCAGGCCGAGCACTGAAGACCCCTGAACAGGATGCCCTCCTTGCCGAACGGCAGCCCCCGATCGTGATCGAAGCTCCGGGCCCGGTCGGGATTGAACCACAGTCCATCACTGGGGTCGAACCATAGACTGCGATGGGAATTAAAGCCCAGTTCCCGGTCGGAATCGAATTCTAGGATTTTCACCAAACGACTCACCTTATCTGGCAATATGATATGGGTGTCAGTGAATATAAGGGTTGCGTTTTGCGGCCATAGTCTTGGCCTTTTTTACCCATTTGATTTTGATTTCCAATCAATTCAACATCCTTTTTGACCATTTCTATACAGTAAAGCTTGTATTTTTCATATCATCCAGGCCATATCGCATTTCAAGGACCCGGAAGCCCCGGCCTCACTATAACGGTTATTGGCCTTTCTCATTTTCACGACGAATGAACAGACAAAAAACATTGAAAAACATCGAGGCGACAATTGCCGTTCGGGCCAGGATCGAAGAGACCGCGACAATCCCCCAGTTCACCTCTCGGTCCATCGCTCACAGGGCTGAATATCCAAAAGATCATGATATCACAATTCATGTCACATCCCCATTAATCAGCAGATCAAAATCAGGCAAGCAGGCAGGGGCGGTCTCGGCCAATCCCATTCAGATCGGGGGGTCCTCACCACTTGTGATTGGATTGGTATTTGTAACCCCTGGCCAATGGCCACCCGTTCCACGGTCGACCATGACCACCCCAGCCTCCAGCGAGCCCCGACCAGAGCCCCCCTCCCTGAGCATCGCCTATGCCTGCATCCGCTACCATCCGGCCCCCGGAGGCGCCGAGACCCACGTGCGGGCCCTGGCCCAGCTCATGGCCGCCAGGGGCCATCGGGTGACGGTCCACACATCTGACCTCTACACCGAGGTGCCCCTGGTCAGACTGTCCCAGGAGCATTGCCAGCCGCAGGGACCCACTTCCGGAGACAGTGAGAACGGTTCGAGCGACCCCCCTCATCGACGAGAGATGACCAAAGAGGAGGAGTGGGACGGCAAGGTCAGGGTCCGCCGGTACCGGGCCTCCACCATGTCGGGAGAGCTCCACTATCCCTCCATGCCCGGAATGGTGAGGGCCCTGCTCCGAGAGCCGATGGACGTGCTCCACGTCCATTCCTACGGTTACTTCCAGACCCTGGCCGGGGCCCTGAAAAGACGCCTGCACGATGGTAGCTCGGATCGGGGAGGCAACCGGCCGGTGCTGGTCTTCACGCCTCATTTCCACCCCCCCTGGTCCATGTGGGGCGGCGACCAGCGCCGGGCCATCCGCGAGCGTATCTTCGACCCGCTCCTGGGCCGCTGGTCGGTGAACGCGGTGGACGCCCTGGTGGGTGTCTCGGCCCACGAGCTGGAACTGCTCCAGGAGTGGGTGGGCTTCGACGAGAGCCGCTCGGTGGTCATCCCCAACGGCATCCACCTGGGGGACTGGCAGCCGCCACCCTCGGGCGAGCCCTTTCTCTCCGCATTCGCCCCCCACCTCTGGGGGACGTCCGAGAAGCAGGGGCCTCTGGTGCTCTACGCCGGTCGCCTGGCCTCCAACAAGGGACTGACCTACCTGTTGCGGGCCTTGCCCGCTCTGCTGAAGCAGGAACCGGACCTCCGACTGGCCCTGGTGGGGGCCGACACCGGAGAGGGTGAGGGACTGCTCCAACTGGCCCGGGAACTTGGCGTGGACGACAGGATAACGTTCACCGGCCACCTGGACGATGCCCTCTACCGATCGGCCTTTGGCGCCGCCGACATCTTCGTCCTGCCCTCCGAGTACGAGGCCTTCGGCATCGTTCTGCTGGAGGCGGGGGTCATGGAACTGCCCTGCGTCGGCACCCGGGTGGGGGGCGTGCCCGAGGTTATCGTCGAGGGTGAGACCGGGCTCATCGCGGAGTATGCCGACGTGCGGGGACTGGAGGAGGCCCTGGGTCGTTTGCTGGCCGATCCCGATCTATGCCGAAGCATGGGTGAAACGGCCCGCCAGAGGGTCGTGGCCGAATTCAGCTGGGAGAGCGTGGTGGACCGGGTGGAGGCCCTGTACCGCCGCCTGCTGGCCGGAGTGCCTCCTTGAGTGCAATGTTTAAATCGGTCCTGTGGTTTTGAACACCGGTGGCTAAGAAGTCCACGACCAAGTATCGGTTGGTCTTTGAGTCCGAGTTCCAACCCGAATGGGAGGCATTCGTCCTCGAATGCAGGAAGCAGGGCACGACCCCCGACAAGCTGATCCAGACCCTGGTGGCCGAATACAACGGGACCGGGGAGCTCCCCTCCCCGCCCACCGAACCGGATCCGACCATGGCCTCGCCCCTGGCCTCAGCCAGCCAGGCAGGTTCCGAGCCTGAGCCCTCCCCGCCCAAGACGGCCAAGAAGGGCCCTGCAAAGGGACCTTCCAAGAAGAAGAAGCGAACCGCGCCCGCCCGAAAGGCCACCAAAGCTGCCAAAGGCACCAAGACCAACAAGACTTCCAAGGCTACCAAGGCCTCCAAACCCGCGAGATCCGCCAAACCCGCCAAACCCAAGGGTTCACCACCATCCCGTCGCAAGGGTCCCCGGAAACGCAGGACGACCAAGGGCCCGGGAGCCCCGGAGGGTCCGGCCAAGGTGCCCGAGCTGCCCTCCCTGGAGACCGAGGACCTATCCACCACCAGCGTGACGCGCCCTCAGCCGGGCTCCCTGCCCCCGCTGAAGCCCGAGACCTCCGGGCCGCCGGCAACCGCCCCCCGCCGAACCGCACCCCGCACCGCGGCCGCGGTCCAGATACCGGCCCATGCCTCGCCCAAGTACCAGCTGCTGGAACTGATGCGCCAATTGGACGTGGAGCGGGATGGCATCGAGCGGGAGGATGTGCTGACAGAGGCCCGGTCCAACTCCATCCAGAGCCCCGAGCTGAACCTGAACAAGCTCATTCGCCGGGGCTTGGTCCACATCTACGAGGGCCGCTGCCGGACCACGTAGCATTGCGGGAACCTCTTTTCTGCGCCATCTCTGTGAAGTTCAACCGACCGCATCACCCACCCTTCCCTCTCGGCTCAAGGCCCAACAAAGGGAGGCAATTCTGACCAAAAGGGGTGTGGGACCCTACAGGCCCAAAGTCATAAGTAAACCGGCGGACGTGATGGCCGCGAAACCACATGGCCTCCCCTTTGACCACCTTCGTGGTGTTGCTGGTCCTGGCCTTTGGGCCCTCCCTGCTCTACCTGCGCTGGTTCCGCAACATGGAGCAGCACGACCCCGAGCCGGTCCGGAAGGTCCTGCGGGCCTTCATCTGGGGCGCCATCGGTTCCATCTTCTGGGTCACCATCATCAATCTTTCCATCTTCGCCGGAGTGGGAGGCTATCTCGAGACCGAGTACGAGGAGACCGAGACCGATGATCCTGCTGTCGGCGTGGTGGGCTTCGTCATCGTGGTGGTGCTCATGGCCCCCGTCATCGAGGAGGCCGTCAAGGTGTGGGGTGTCTCCAGCCGGGCGGGCATCAGGGACGAGATCGACGAGATCGAGGACGGCATGATCTACGGCGCCGCCATCGGCCTGGGCTTCGCCGCCACCGAGAACCTGCTGTACGGTTACATGGCCCTGGATGAGGCGGGGACCGCGGCGGCCATCGCCACCGTGATGGTGCGGGCCATCTCCTCCACTCTGTTGCACACCAGCGCCTCGGCCATCGCCGGCTACGGTGTGGGCCGGGTCCTGGTGGCCGGCGACCCCAAGCGGGTGCAGTACAGTTACTACCTGGTGGCCGTGGGCCTCCATGCCACCTTCAACGGCGCCGCCGTGGTGGGCGAGGTCATGGGAGGCGACGGTACCTCTCTGCTCTCCTTCTTCTTCGTGCTGGGCCTGGCCTGGTTCGCCACCGATTTCGTCCGACGCCGGATCCACGAGCTGGATGACCTCCAGGGCGGCGTGGTGGGCCCCCAGACGGCGTACGGCAATCACCCGGGATATGGTCGTGGCGGGGGCTACCCTGGAGGCCATGGCGGCGGCTTCGGTGGCTACGGCAGCCATGGAGGCTACAATGGCTACGGTCAACCTGAAGGCCATGGACGAGGCCACCCTCACCATCGACCTCCCCCTCCCCACACCACCGGGTCCCACGAACGATACCCCTACACGGGTCACGAGCGTCGTCATGAGCGCCACCCACGCTCGGCGGGCCATCCCCCCCGTGGTTCATCACCTCACTCGGCTCCCGCTTCCCGATCAGCTCCCCATCCAAGGTCCGTAGCCCAGCCCTCCAAACCCTCAAAGCCAACTGGGACCCGGCCGGCACCGACACCCAAACCCGGGTCGGGGCATCCATCGACCGGCCAGCCAGGGACCGAGGCCGTGGTCCTGGAACTGCAGGGGCCCGGAAAGCGACAGACCAGGGTGAAGGTTCCCACGAGCCTGCCGCTCTACCAGTTGCTGGAATCGGCGCGCAGTCATTACCAGCTGCCCCCCCACCGCTACCGCCTGAGGTCCTCGGGGAAGTACCTGCCGTTCAACAAGACCGTGGGCCAGGTGGGCCTGAGATCCCACGATGTGGTGGACATAATCGCGCCGGGATGAACAGCTGCCGTTTGCGCCTTCGCTGGGGTTCTCATCCCCTTCCATATCCGTTCCCCACCCCGTTCCAAATCCCAGTTCCAAATCCCATCTTGATATCCGGCTCCCAAAACCTTTAACCCAAAGCCAGGCTCCCGTCGATATGGCCGGCGATTGGACGCGGGAGCTGAAGAAAGGGTCGATCCAGCTCTGCCTGCTGGCCATGCTGGCCGAAGGGCGCATGTACGGGTTCCAGATCATCAAGGAACTGCGGACCCGGTCCGAAGGCTACTACGATCTGGCCGAGGGGACCCTCTATCCGGCCCTCCACCGGTTGCAGAAACGGGGCCTGCTGGCCTCCGAGCGGGTGATCCAGGAGGACCGCCCGCCCCGCAAGTACTACACCCTGACAGCAGAGGGCCGCAAGGCCCTGGTCCACGCCCGCCAGGAATGGAAGAGGATGACCACGGCCTGCAACCACGTCCTGGACCTCGCCCCGGACCTCGCCCCCAGCCAGGAGGGGGAAGCCGAACCGGATCCCGAAGAGGGGGAGGCCCAGACCCATGGCTGAGGCGGCCCGGGACCCGGCGATGGAACGCTACCTTGAGCGGATCCGACGGGGCCTGCTGAGCCTGGATGGCGGTCAGCGCCAGGAGATAATGGACGAGCTGTCCGATTCGCTGATGGAGCGGGCCCGGCAGGAGGGGGGCGAGGGTCGAGATTTTCAGGCCACCGCCGTGGCCCTGGCCGAGCCGCCCGAGGCCGTAGTGCGGCGCTATCGCGACATCTACGGCTACGGGACCCCCTGGACCGTGGGGGCCATCCTGCTCACCATGTTCGTGGCCCTCTTCACCAGACCCCAGATGGCCGATGTGGACCAAGGGGGTCGCACTGGCATGATGGTGCTCATGACCCTGATCTTCCTGGTCCTGATGGTCCATTACTCCCTGGCCGGTGGCTGGCGGGCGGGTCTGGCCTGCGGTGTGGCGGGGGGCCTGGTGCGCCTGCTGAGCCTCGGCCGGTTCCTGGCCGGAGATCCGGCGGAGGACCTTGACACCAACCTCTTCACCGCCTCCTACCTGCTGGTGACCCTGGCGGGGGTGGTCCTGGGCTTCCTTCCAGGGTGGCTCAAGGCGGAGTATCTTTCGCGCTATCACTGGCTCGATTGAACCCTCACCGACCATCGGCCAGTTCCATCTTTTCCCTGACCGCCCCACGCCGGTTTCCATGGGATCCGGGGGTCAAGATGTGATCTCAAGAAATGGCGATCCAGCATGGCAGCTGGGCTGTATGGGTGCCGCCCAGAGAAAATAAAACGCAGAGAGGACGCTGTCCAGAGGAGGTATGCCAAAGCGCCAGCACAAGCTCTGCTATGATCTTCTGAGCGACAAACTGAGGAGCCCGTCGGCGTATTAAAACCTTTTCACACGTTTTCGAAACAGTGAAAAAATGGCCGTTGGGCGCCCCCTTTTTTTAAAGTATAAAAGCAGCGGCGGCCACAACGGTGGTCCAGCGCCCCTCCTTGTCTCCCCGGGCGGTCTGGGTGACGTTGCGGGTGCGCACGATCCGGCCATCGATGCGCCACAGCTCCCGCTTCTCGTCCCACGAGGCATCGGGGTCGAACTCGACCCCCTGGGCGCGGGCCAGCATCTCGGCCGCCAGGTCCTCGGCGTAATCGGCCATGTAAGCCTCCGCCTGGCCGAAAGCGTGGTGCTCCGACAGGTATCCGAACTGCTTCTTGTCGGCCGGGATGGCAACCCCCACCGAGGCCCCCAGCAGTCGGTTGGGCTCATTGGTGGCCGCCTTGGACATCACCACGAAGGTGATCTGGCCGGGACTAAGCCGCTCCAATCCCTTACGTCGGGTTATGACCTGGCATCCTGGAGGCAGGATGGAGCTCACCATGACCAGGTTGTAGGCATGGATCTGGGCTACCCGCAAGGCCATCTCGAAGCTGGAGAGCTTCTCGCGATGGCGGCCCACGCCCTTGGTGAGGAAGACGTGACGCGGGACCCAGGGATTGCGCTCGGGGTCGGGGACAGACGCGCTGGCCATAGCGCCGCCAATCTTGCAGGTTAGATAAGGATTGGCTCGGGGCCATTGTCAACGGTCATTTGTGGGGCCATATGGAAGGGCCAGTTCCATCTTGAATCGACAAATGCCGTACCCGGACACGATACTTTAAGTACCCCTCCAGGGTGTGGCCCGGCGCTTGACCATGGGACATGACCTAGTTCAGCAGATCGCAGGCGAGATCACCATGTCGGAGAACACCGGTGCCACCCTCAGAAAGTGGCGCGAGCTCTTCGACATCACGCAAAAGGAGCTGGCCAGCCTGGTGGGCGTCAGCCCCTCGGTGATCTCCGATTACGAGAGCGGCAGACGGGCCTCCCCGGGGATAACCTCGGTGCGACGCATCGTCAAGGCCCTGATGGAGTACGACGAGCGTCACGGCTTCAGGTTGACCAAATCCCTCTCCCAGCCCACCGAGGTGGAGGGAGCCATCCTGGGCATCAAGGAGTACTCCTACGGGGTGCAGGCCCAGGAGCTCGTGGAGGCGGTGGAGGGCGAGGTCCTCTACGCTCCCGAGGGATTGGACAAACCTCTCTATGGATACACACTCATCGACTCGCTGAAGGCCATCACCACCTTCAATGGCTCCGATTTCGCCCAGATCTACGGCTGGTCCAACGAGCGGGCCCTCTGCTTCACTGGCGTCAAGTACGGCCGGTCGCCCCTCATCGCCATCCGGGCCCACCATCTCAAGCCCGCCCTGGTGCTCTACATCCAGCCCGAGCGGGTGGACGACCTGGCCCGCAAGCTGTCCAAACTGGAGCGGATCATCCTGGCCACCACCGAGATGCCCCACACCATGGTCAACCAGGCCTTCAGCAAGCTATAGTTCTTCTCGACCCATCAGACCAAATCAGGACAAGTGAAACACATGGACGTTGGTATTGTCAGTTACGGTGCCTATGTACCGCGCTTCAAGATAACCACCCAGGAGATCGCCTCGGTATGGGGCGCCGACGGTGAGGCCATGGCCAGGGGGCTGAACGTTGCCTCCAAGTCGGTCCCCGGCCCCGACGAGGATGTCATAACCATCAGCGTCGAGTCGGCCCGTCAGGCCCTCAACCGGGTGGACATCGACGCCGCCGACATCGGTGCCATCTACACCGGCTCGGAATCCCATCCCTACGCGGTCAAGCCCACCTCCACTGTGGTGGCCGAGGCCATCTGTGCCGCCCCGGACCTGACCGCCGCCGACTACGAGTTCGCCTGCAAGGCGGGCACCGCGGCCATCCAGACCTGCATGGGCCTGGTGGGGTCGGGCCTCATCGACTACGGCGTGGCCATCGGTGCCGACACCTCCCAGGGGGCTCCCGGCGACGCCCTGGAGTACTCGGCCTCGGCCGGCGGCGCGGCCTTCCTCATCGGGGCCAAGAGGATCATCGCCACCATCAACCACACCTACTCATTCACCACCGACACCCCCGATTTCTGGCGCCGGGAGGGACAGAAGTATCCCCGCCACGGAGGTCGCTTCACCGGCAAGCCGGCCTACTTCCGCCACGTGCAGACCTGCGGCGCAAAGACCATGGAAAAGGCGGGCACCAAGGCCGAGGACTACGATCACGTGGTCTTCCATCAGCCCAATGGCAAGTTCCCCCTGCGGGCCGGCAAGGTCCTGGGCTTCTCCCGCGAGCAGATCGCGGCGGGCCTGCTGACCCCACGCATCGGCAACACCTATTCGGGAGCCGTGCCCTTGGGCCTCTCGGCCATCCTGGACGTGGCCCAGCCCGGTCAGCGCATCCTGGCGGTGGCCTACGGCTCGGGAGCCGGTTCCGACGGCTTCGACCTGACGGTCACCGACGAGATAGCCAACCTGCGCGATGTGCCACCCAAGGTGGACCAGCTCATCGACCGCATGGAGGTGGTCAACTACGCCACCTACGCCAAGTATCGCGGCAAGTTCCTGCTGGGGGTGGCCGAATGAGTCCCAAGTTGCGCGAGGTGGCCATCATCGGCACCGGCATGACCAAGTTCGGCGAGCTGTGGGACAAGTCCCTGCGGGAGCTGGGCCTGGCCGCCGGTCTGCAGGCCATCCACGAGGCCAACATAGGCTCCGAGGACATCGACGCCATGTACGTGGGCAACATGTCCGCTGGAGTATTGCTCCAGCAGGAGCACGTCGGCGCCCTCATCGCAGACTACTGCGGCCTGGCCGAGCGCCACATCCCCACCACCCGGGTGGAGGCGGCCTCGGCCTCGGGCGGCCTGGCCTTTCGCCACGCCTACATGTCCATCGCCGGCGGCTTCTACGACACCGTCGTCGTGGGAGGCGCCGAGAAGATGACCGACTCCTCCGAGTCCCAGACGGGCACCTCGGTGATCGCCGGCTCTGACGAGGAGTGGGAGGCCTTCTACGGCGCCACCTTCGCGGCCCTCCACGCCATGTGCGCCAGGGGCCATATGGACGAACACGGCACCACGCGGGAACAGCTCTCGGCGGTGGCGGCCAAGAACCACAACCATGCCGCCAACAACCCCCTGGCCCAGTTCCCCTTTCCCATGAAGCCGGAAGCGGTCACCGCCTCGGGCCTGGTGGCCTCGCCACTGCGGATGATGGACTGCGCCCCCTCATCGGACGGTGCCGCCGCCCTGGTGCTGTGCGAGGCCGAGAGGGCCAAGGAGCTGTGCGAAAACCCGGTGCTGATATCCGGCTCGGGTCAGGGCTCTGACACCATCGCCCTCCACGACCGTCCCAAGCTGTGCCACTTCCCGGCCATCGAGCACGCCGCCGCCGCGGCCTTCCTCCAGGCGGGACGCAAGCCGGCCGAGGTGGCCGTGGCCGAGGTCCACGACAACTTCACCATCTCCGAGATAATGGCCCTGGAGGGCCTGGGCTTCTTCCCCCACGGCAAGGCCGGGCCGGCCACCGAGTCGGGAGAGACCACCTACGGTGGCAAGGTCGTGGTGAACTCCTCGGGCGGCCTGAAGGCCCGGGGTCACGCCCCAGGCGCCACCGGCATCGCCCAGGCGGTGGAGATAACCCATCAACTGCAGGGACGGGCCGACAAGCGCCAGGTGGATGGAGCGACCCTGGGACTCTGCGAGAACCATGGAGGGACGGCGGCAACTGCCGTGGTCCATCTGCTGGAGGTGCGCTGATGGCGGTACCCAGGTACTGGCGGAAGCTGGCCACCCGCTACAATCTCATCGGGGCCAGGTGCGGCAACTGCGGCAACCACGAGTTCCCGCCCCGGGACATGTGCGGCAAGTGCCGGCGCCACTCGGTGGGCAAGATGGAGCCCCACCGCTTCTCGGGCAAGGGCAAGCTCACCTCCTACACCGAGGTCCACACCGCCCAGGCGGGCTACGAGGACCAAGTCCCTTACATCGTGGGCATCATCGAGCTGGAGGAGGGCCCGCGGCTCACCACCCAGATCGTGGACTGCTCCGCCGACCAGGTGTACGAGGGAATGCCGGTCACCGACACCTTCCGCAAGATCGGCGAGGACTCGGATTCGGGCATCATCTACTACGGAACGAAGTTCCGCCCCGCCGTGCCACTGGCCGAGGCTGAAGAGCAGTAAGAGCCACCGCACTACCTTCTCTGCTTCGTCCCGACCACCGTCGCGGCCAGATCGAAGAACCTGGGCAGGCTCACCACCTCGTAGCCCGTTCCCAGCTTGGCCACCTCCCGGTCCAGCTCCTCGGGCGATATGTGCCAGGCCGACAGGGTGAAGAAGAGGCAGACGGGGTAGACCCTGGGTGTGCGCCGCCTGACGATCTCTGCGATCATGTCTCCGCGCTGGATGAAGGCCGAGCTGAAGACCGCCGGAGTGTCGCCGTGAAGCTCGATGGATGACCGATAGGGTCGGCGGTTGGCGAATTCGGCCAGGATGCCCTTGCAGATGCCGGCGTAGCGGGCCATGATATCGGGATGATAGCCCCGCCAGGGCAGGTCCAGGACCCACAGGTGATCCAGGCCACAGGCCTCCAGGTAGCGCTTTGTATGGTCCAGATAGGCTCTCATCTCGGGGTTGCGGGAAGGATAGGTGAAGCCGGCTCCCGAGGGGCCCGCCACCAGGGTGTCCCCCGGCTGGAGTCCCTCCCGGTATTGGGCCAGGAGGTTGGGCGCCAGATCGAAGAGCAGGGGTGAAAGGGACCAGGCGACGGGGGTGGTGTGTGGCTGGCCGAAGTGATCGTATCTGCGATAGGAGATGTTTATATTGTCACCGTCGGAGAAGGCGAAGGTCAGGTAGACCTTGTTCTGGGGTCCTTGAGAATTCTCGTTGGCCTCTTTGCCCTTGCCTTTGCCTTTGCCTCCCGCAATGGTTGGCCTGGGAAGCGCGCAGAAGAAGGAGAGATTGGCCACCCTGGGCGTGGGGATGGAGAAGGAGCCCCTGCGGGAGAGGTAGTTGATGGTCTCGTACTCCCCGGCTATCTCGGGGTTAACGTTGTAGCCGAAGGTCGCGCATCCGGCCCCCTTCAGTTCAAAGATATCGTCCACGACCCTGCGTTCAGCCGAGGACCTGCGCTTCACCGGCAGGAGGCTCGGCCCACCGCTGAGGGCCAACGGCGAGCTCAGGACCCGGTACCTGACCACCAGGTCGGCGAAGGGCGGCACCAGGTTGTCCGAGAAGCTGACAAGATGGGGATGGGTCAGACCGGCCACCCTGCGGAACTGGGCCAGCAGTTCCTCCCTGGAGAGTCCCCGAAGATCGATGTCCACCTCATCCGCCCCGCTGGCAGGCAGGCCCCGATGGACCCCGGCCAGGGTGAGGGCCAGATGGGACTGGAGCAGGGACCCGGGGTCGTAGCCGATGCGCTTGAGCCCCTTTTCAGCCAGGTCCGGTTCCCCACGAGTCACCTTCACGCCCTGCTCACCCTTCAGCCCTTCCAGCCAAAACTCGTCGGCCTCGTCCTGGACCAGGTAGACTACCGGACCCTCGCGGTTCCGGAGTCCCTGGCAGACCCGGGCCTGGAGCTCGGCCTCGGGTGAGAGAGAGCGGATGTCGTGGACCTCGATGGTGCCAGGCGAGGACCGCTCTCCATCGAAACCGGGAAAGGGCCGGCCCGTGCCCATCCTCGGCCCGCGACCCAGTCCCAGCAGGGTGGGCAGGTGGGCCAGCGGTCCAAAGCGCTCTCCCAGAGCTTCAGGCTGGCGGCGGAAGAGGCGATAGAGGGGGCCCATGGAACACTATCGGACAGGGGGAGGCTGGTAAAAACTGGTGACCACCAACCACCAACCTCGGTTCCTTTACCTTGCCAACCTCAACCTCAACCTCGCCCGTCGACCCGAGACCGTTCTGGCAACGAGGTGATGTTCCGGGCGATGCGGTCGGCAATGGCTCCCAGGACCTCCTTCAGCCGTGAGTTGCTCCGCTCCCCCGAGCAGAGGCTGTCGGCGATGTTGCGAGAGAGGGTGAAGACGGCCATCTCGTGCTCCAGTTTGGAGCGCTGGAAGTGGTGGGGGGCGATCCTCAGGGCATCGTACTCTGCGAATGCGTCCTTGCGACCGCCGTTCTGCTCCAGGTGGCGTCTGACGATCACCAGGACGATATGGATCTGCAGGAGCTCATCCTTGTTCATCCAGGTCCTCCGTTTCATGCAGGATGAACAGGTCAGGATCGGCCGTTCAGATCAGGAGCCGTTCATTCTGAGAGTTCAGGTCATGGGTATTGCTCGCCTCTTGTGGTATATAAGCGCAGGGTGGGATATCCCAACAAAATCCCAGACTCCCCGGGCCTCCTCTGTGCGAACGAGGGGCATCCACACTCAACTCCCATCCTGCAATCTTTATAACCACCTCCCCGCTCCGACCGCCTCCATGACCGTCAATATCATCCAGGTCATCCTGGGTTCCCTGCTCGTGCTCTTTCTCCCCGGCTGGACCATGATCAACCTCATGTTCCCCCGCAAGGGCGAGCTGGACGAGGAGTTCGACAACCTCTACCGGGCCACCCTGGGCATGGCCATGTCCATCGCCGTGGTGATCCTGGTGGGCTTCGTCCTGGCCAATCCCGGCCTGGGCTACGCGCCCCATCCCGACCCCGACATCGACGGCGACGGCGCCTCCAACGACGAGGACGACGACGTGGACGGTGACGGCCTGCCCAATGAGGAGGATGGGCTGTTCCTGCTCCAACCGGTGCAGGACTACGACCAGTACCTCAAGAAGGGGGCCATCGAGGCCAACCTGTCGGCGGCCTTCGAGACCAACGGCTACACTCTCAGTGAAGCCGCCCGGATGGTACCCTTCGACGAGAACATCTGGCGCATCAACGATGGCAACCACCGCTACCAGATCAGGAACACCAGCACCGAGCTTTCCATCACCGGCGAGGACCGCGACGACGACAACGATGGCATCGTCGACGCCGAGGACGACACCCCCCAGGCCGAGGTGAAGGGCTACTTCCAGTTCCGCTACATCGTGCCCACCCTAATCTCCATCACCGCCCTCTTCTTCATCGGCGGCTGGTGGCGGGGGGCCTATCCCTGGATGGGCCGTTTCCATGTCAAGCTGGCCCGGGCCCCTCCAAGCGTATCCCTCCCGGCCGAGGAGGAGGTGGCCGACGTGGTCATCCCCGAACAGCTCATCCGCATCCACGGCCTGAAGACCGAGCGACAGCGGGTCAAGGACAAGCTTAAGCTCACCGAGCGGAAGATGAAGGCCGCCTCGGGCTCCATGAAGGCCTACTACACCCGCCAGCAGAAGGTGCTGGTGGAGGACCTGGCCGACATCGACGGTCAGCTGGCCGACCTTGAGAGCGGTGCCGCCCAGATGGGTCAGGAGCCGCCTGAGGAGCCGCCCGAAGAGGGATCTGAAGGGGAGCCAGAAGCAGAGCCTGAACCTGCAACGGTGCCTGAGCCAGAACCTGAACTTGATGAGGGTTCGAAAGTGGATGAGAGCGGTACTGACGAGCCCCTTCCCGCAGATGAGGCCGAGCCGGCAAGTCCAGCCGAGCCCGAGAGCTGAGGTGGCCTCGGGGAGCGCAGGATGGATTTTGCATACAAACTGGTGGTGGCGGTCAGGACCGATCTGAAACTCAGCCGGGGCAAGCTGGCGGTCCAGGTGGCCCATGCCGCCGTCTCCTGCGCCCACAAGGCGGCCAAAAAGGACAAAAGCAACTTCAGACCCTGGTTCGCCGAGGGTCAGAAGAAAGTGGTGGTGAAGGTGGCTGACCTTGCGACCCTGCGGGAATTGCAGGCCCAGGCCCGGGCGGCGCGCCTGACCACGGCCATGATAAGCGACGCGGGACTAACCGAGGTGGCTCCCGGCACGGTGACCTGCCTGGGCCTGGGACCGGCGACGGTGGAGCGGCTGGACGCCATCACCGGCGAGCTGTCGCTATTGTAGTCCTCAACGTGAGGATCGACAGGGCCGCGACCGTGATGCTCGTTCCCAACGAGGAGTATTAAAACCAATGGGAGCCTGTTCCCCCATGGGCCCGCCTGTGGAAGCCGTGCCGGATGATGAAATGCCCCCCGAACCAGGACGGTCCAATGCGGGGGCCGATGTGAAACCCATGGTGCGGGTCATGGGCCTGGCCGACGGTCCCTTCTCATGGGAGGACAAGGAGACGGTGGTGGTGGGGGCCGTCGTGCGCCTGCCGGGCTACGTGGAGGGCCTCTTCTCCACCCGGGTGGAAGTGGATGGCGACAACGCTACGGCCCGGGTCATCGACATGGTGCGGGAGAGCGGGTATGTTGGTCAGCTGAGGGCCCTGATGGTCAAGGGAGCCTCTCTTGCGGGCTTCAACGTGCTGGATGGCGGGGCCATTCACTCGGCTACCGGGGTGCCGCTGATAACCGTCAACCGCGAGGAGCCCGACATGGACGCGGTCCGGGCCGCCCTGGCCAAGCATTTCGATGACTGGGAGCGTCGATTGGCCCTGCTGGAGGCCGGCCGGCCCGAAAGGGTGCAGAATGGCGAGTTCGAGCTGTTCTGCCACGGTCATGGCCTCGATGCGCGACAGCTGGGAGTGATGGTGCGGAAGGCGACGGTGCAGGGGGCCCTGCCCGAACCGGTGCGCCTGGCCCATCTGATGGCCCGGACCATGGTGCGGGGCAGTTCAGCCGCGACGGGAACGGCAACGGGGACAGAAGAATAGGTACAAGGGACCGGTATCGGGCAGGCTGGGGCTTGAAGAGGTCCAATACAGTATCCAGAGTGAGTTCAGCTCCCAGCCCGGCTCACTTGATGCCGAAGCGGTCCTTCTGTTTCTGGAGACGCCGGCTGAAACGCTCGGGCAGGTAGTAGTAGGCCAGGCTGTCCAGCTTCTCCAGGTTCTCGTTGAACTTGCGCTTGGAGGTGGTGTCGATGAGCTCCATGAAGCGGTTCATCTTCTCCATGACCTGGCTTAAGAAGTAGATGGAGAAGATGGCCAGCAGGGCGCCGAAGACCAGGAGCCAGATGGACCAGGCGCCCAGGGTATCGCTGAGGAACCCGGGGGTCAGGTCGTGGTCGGGGAAGGCATAGGTCAGCAGGCCGTAGAAGGCCAGGACACAGCCCACCATCATCCCGATCACGCAGGTCTGGTAGGTGTACTCCTTGGCAAAGGCCTTGTGCCAGGCTTTGAGCTTCTCCATTGCGGCCATGGGATATCGAGCGGCGTACCCCGCCGGTGGTCTTAAAGATTCTTCTGCTCCGTTCGGTTCCGTGATGGATGATGCGGGGAGTGGGAACACGATTTTCAAAGTATTTTGAGCTCTTTCCACAATTCAAGGTCCAAGGAACGGAACTATCAAAACTGATAAGCGATTCTGCGTTCCGGAGGGTTTTCCGACGATGCAGATGGAGCTATAAGGCATAAGATTTAAATAGCAAAAATCATCGTACTGCCATACCCTTTGAGGAGGGTTTTGCCATGCGTATGAAAAAACTACTAGCAATTCTGCCCGCTTGGTTACTTGTCGGGTCCATCCTGGTCCTCGGATCCGGATGTGCCTGGGGCGGCTGCTGGACACCCCAGCCCCCACCCCAGTATCAATGCACCAACCCGTGCGGTACCCCCTGCGGCGACCCCTGCGCTTCGAGCCCAACAATAAGCATCAACCAGGCCAATTTCGGCAACGGTTGGAACCGGACCAACATCGCTGACAACCAGGTCAGCTACAACGGCCTCACCGGCTGGTACGGCACCGGTGCCGACATCGATGTGAACCAGGCCAACGTTGGCGACGGCTGGGACCGTTTCAACCTCAACTACAACACGGTTGACTACGGTGGCGGCTACAGCTATGCTGGCTACGGTGGTAACACGTTCGACACCAACCAGCTCAACGAGGGCAACGGTTGGAACCGCGACAACGTGGTTTTCAACACCTGGACCTGGTAAGCGCTCAATACGCAACCCAACAACGCAAACGCTACCAGCCTGGGACCTTCCAGGCTAAATTAAGGAAGTGGCC
The DNA here is from genome assembly GCA_964384995.1 of uncultured archaeon. Taxonomy (GTDB): domain Archaea; phylum Thermoplasmatota; class Poseidoniia; order MGIII; family CAYLMJ01; genus CAYLMJ01. The sequence goes on from CAYLMJ010000042.1 coordinate 20,626, forward strand.
GCTCCGGTCGCTTCCTTACCCTTTCTTTTTTTCATTCTTCTCGATCTTGCGATTCCCAATACTGTGCAGGTTCCAGCATTTTTTTCAAT
>CAYLMJ010000043.1:0-20681 GCA_964384995.1 uncultured archaeon
CCTATTAATAGCCTGTGGTACACTATTTTAAAAATTCAAAAAGGCATTGTTCCTGGAACACGGCCCCACGTTCTGCACGGCCAGTGGTGAGCCTTTCGGCGTCCATCTTATCCGCTGTCCATACACTTCCGGGACCCATCGGCCCCCCGCCACAGGAGGCTCAACGGTAATGGTTCACCAGGGCCCGGATGGATCGATCGTAGGTCCGTTCCACCTCGGGAGGGAAGAAACAGCCCGGTATCTCGCCCCTGGCCCTGTGGGACATCACACACTCGCAGCAGAGGCCCTTGCGGGAGCAGGAATAGGTGCAGCTGCAGTTGGCGGCGTTCTCGTCTTGATTGCACACTCGGCTCATGGGTCAAACCATCGCCCAATGGCACTCAGGGGCTAAAGGATTATCCTCTTCCTTTTGGTATACCCGGATGACATATCTGCAGGCATGTTACATACTCTTGATGGGAAGCTTAAAGGTCCCAGGTTTCCTCGCCGTGCTTACGTCTTGAGCCCACCTTTCCGCCTCAGTGACCCATGGAGTGAACAGCGTGACCTTGAAACCGTACGACAGCATCCTGGACCTCATCGGCCGAACCCCGATGGTGCGCCTGAACAGAGTAGCGAGCGATGTTGAGGCCGAGATCCTCGCCAAGCTGGAGTTCTACAATCCCAGCGGCAGTGTCAAGGACCGCATCGCCCTGGCCATGATCGAGGAGGCCGAACGGCAGGGGCTTATCGAACCCGGGGATTCCATCGTCGAGCCCACCAGCGGCAACACCGGGACCAGCCTGGCCCTGGTCTGCGCCCTCAAGGGCTACCGCATGATCGCCACAATGCCCAAGGAGATGAGCCGTGAGCGCCAGGACATGATGAGGGCCTTCGGAGCCGAGCTGGTGCTGTGTCAGGCCGACGAGAATGCCAAGCCGGGCATGTTCACCCTGGAGGACCTGGAACAGACCCTGGAGACCGCCCAGGAGATAGCAGAGAGGCCGGGCCACTACATGCCCAACCAGTTCGCCAATCCCGCCAACCCCATCGCCCATGAGCGAACCACGGCCGAGGAGATCTGGGAACAGACCGAAGGAAGGTTGGACGCGGTCGTAGCGGCGGTGGGAACCTCGGGCACCGCGGTGGGTCTAAGCCGCAGGCTGAAGGAACTGGATCCCAAGATCAAGATCTACGTGGTGGAGCCCGCCAACTCAGCTGTCATCTCGGGAGAGGAGCCTGGCTACCATCGTATCCAAGGCATTGGGGAAGGTTTCATTCCCGACCTCTTCGAGCGGGACCTCTTCGACGGGGTCGTCAAGGTCAGCGACGCGGAAGCAAAGGCCACAACCTGCCGTCTGGCCCGGCTGGAGGGCATCTTCGGTGGCTATTCGTCCGGAGCCAATGTGTACGCTTGCCTGAAAGTAGCCCGGGACCTGGCGCCGGGAGCCCGGATCGTCACCCTGATCCCCGATACCGGCATGAAGTACCTGAGCACAGAACTTTACCATCGCCACAGTGAGCTCTGTGAGATCCATTGCTGCCAGATCGATGAATTCGAACGGGATGGTGAATGCCCCAGCAACAAGACCGTATGTTGCGCCCTGGAATCCTGTGCCTGATCATACCCATTCCATTTTCTCGACGAATACTATATAAAGAAAATCTAATTATCGGTTAACACGGGTCGCCGTTATTTCAATTTTCCCACCGAGCGCAGCAGGGCCACCCATCGTTTCTCATCATCGAGCTTCTGTCTCAATCGAGCTCCCTCCAGGTTTCGTTCTTCCCTGCCAAGCTCACGCAGGCGTAACATGGCCCGAAGGAGGCCCCGAGCCTCCTGGAAGAGAAGGAGGGCCTCATCCTCTGTGAGCTCTGCCTCCCGAAGTTGTCGTTTCAGCTCCTGCTCCTTCCGGACCAGGGCCTTTTCCAGCCCTCTTGCGAGCTCCAGGTCCTCATCATCCAGGGCGGGATCATTGATCAGTTTGTTCAGCAGTCGGCGCAGTCTCACCTCTCGCCCTTCCAGCTCCACAATCTCCGGGACCCGGGCTCCCACCCAGGCGAAAAGGGAGTTGAGCCTAGCCAGGATCCGCTCCCGCTCATCGGGGGTGAAGACCCCGTTCATGTCCAGGAGTCCCTGACCACCAGGGGAGGGGGCGTCGACCATGGGACCGTCATGGAGCCTCCCGATATAACCCTCATGGGGTGACGGGGCATCGCTCAGCCAAATATCTCGAAAAACAGGCTCAGCAGTGGTATCTCTTCGCTTCAGGGGAGGTCGAACAAGGTCCCAAATTCCGATTTCCCTTCGGAATGCCAACATTTTTATCTTGAAAGCCCTGTCGCAGGGTTGCCAGGGATATTTATCGCCATTATTGCTATCGCAACAATGGATGCTCTCTGGTGATATATTTTTGGGAGTACGCCTCGATGCCAGAGCTCGATAATGATACACTGGGCCTTACCGATGGTAACGGCCTCACCAACGGCAATGGGCTGACCAATGGCAACGGTCTGACCAACGGCAATGGACTCACAAATGGGAACGGGCTTACCAACGGTAATGGACTTACCAATGGTAATGGACTTACCAACGGTAATGGGCTTACCAACGGTAATGGGCTGACCAATGGCAATGGACTCATCGACGAGGGTAGCCCGCTCTCGGATCGTCTGCGCCATTATCGTGAGCCTCCAAGCAAGCGGACCCTGATCCTGGCCAGCGTGGCCGTGGTCGCCCTGCTGGTGGGAACCAGCCTCCTTCTGATCCTAAATGCCTCCGATGATGGTTCCAGGATCCGCATCGATGGGGACATGGCAGATTGGGAGGGAGTGACCCTCGCCAACGATGAGCGTGGTGACACCGCCAATCCCAACGTCGACCTGATCAGCTACGGTGTCATTTCCGACGGCCTCTACCTGTCGGTCTATCTGACCACCGACGAGCCCCTTCTGTTCGGTGCCGATATCAGAACGGCCCGGATCCTTATCGACTCCGACCTCGATCCCGACACCGGGTTTGCCTTCCAGGGTCTGGGGGCGGATTACCTCATCGAGATCGCCGGCAAGCGGGAGGTGGTCTACACCGGGATGCTGTACACCTTCGAGGACGGCTCCCGCGGCCCCCACGACTGGAACGGTTTCGAGGCCCTGACCCCCATCTCGGCCATGGCCGGTGGCAACGCCATCGAGACCCAGGTGCCCCTGTTCGACCTCAACCTGGAAGCCAGCCAGGCGGTTGCGGTGGCCTTCCAGACCACCGACAAGAATGGCAATGGCGACACCTCCGATCTTCTGGTGTCAAACCTCCTGGAGCCTCTCGCCGCCACGTTCGTACCTTACGACATCGACTTCCTGGCCCCCGGGGCCACCACCAAGGTGGGTACGCTGAGACTTGTCGCTCCCCAGTCCGGCGTCTCCCTCGATTCGGTGACCTTCTCCTACACCTCCACAGCGACCGGGGAGGCCATCACCGCGGCCCGGCTGGGCGACCATCGAGAATCCAATGGCGGTCTGACCTTCACCAACCTCCACATCTCCCTGGAGGCGGGCGAGGAACTTGAACTGCCCCTTAGACTGACCTTGGACCCGGACCTCGAGCCGGGCAAGGCTCTCGGACTGGACCTCACCTCCATCAACACCGAGGCCCTGCCCACCCTTTCCGGTAGCCTGGAACCCACCTACGTCGAGAGCGTTTCGGCCGATATCGTCATCGACGGCGCTTTCGGTGACTGGGCCGGGCTCCACAAGGAGACCGACGAACCCAACGATGTGGAGGACCCGGACGGCGACCTGCGACGCCACGCCACGGTCTCCGACCTTGACGATGAGCGGACCTTCGTCTACCTTGAGGTGAAAGGTGACATGCTGGAGGGTGCCTGGATCCCGGTCACCGAGGCCAAGACCGGACCCCGGGAGCAGGGTCAGAAAAGCTCCCCAGAGACCCAGCCCTCAAAACCGGCGGACCTGCCCGAGCTCACCGGCGAGGACACCATCTTCATCTTCCTTGACACCGACCAGGACCCTGGGACCGGCTACTCTACCTCCTCCGAACTGATTGGCGCCGACAGGCTGGTCACCCTCAAGGGCGTGGGCGGCCGCATCACCCAACAGACCCTGAGCCGCTTCGATGGCGGCGACGCTCCCACAAAGTGGGCCTGGAGGAACATTGGCGATATCGGAGCCGCGGCCACGGGCTCGAGGTTGGAACTGGACCTGGGGATGTCGCTGAAGCCCCAGGACGTGCGGGTGCTCGTGCTGGGCTGGGACGGCCAGGAGGACTGGACCTTTGATTTCGAGGAGCAGGGGGCTCGAGCCTCAGATGGAAGTTACGACCTGGACGGGACCGAGAAGACCGGAGAAGCGTTTGTGCATTCCTACATTCTGACCATCACCGCGCCCTACCACTCAGGCCTGGGTGACCATGAGATCCATCTGATCCTGAACGGTACCAACGTGACCCGACGGACCCAAACCACGGCCGACGTTCAGCCCCTGACCATCACCTCCACAAGGGACGAAGAGAACGTGACCATCACCATATTCTACTGGGATGAGGACGCCCAGATCGCTAGGGTCGATTTCGGGGTCATCAAGGACCTTCCCCTGCAAAAGGGTCAGACGGTGAGGGTCGACCGGGATGGTATCGGCGGTGATGATACAGAGGTCACTCTCATTGTTTTCGACAGTCAGGGAATCCCAGTTGTCACGATGATCCCCATCGAGGCGGCCGACGATGATGACGACGATGAGGTGTTCCTGGGTATACCTCTTGCTTGGTGCCCCTGGTTATTATTGCTACTATTTGCGATAATCATACTTTATCTGCTATACAGAAAACCGGCGATCATCGCCGCCGCCCCGCCGCCAGCTCTGCCCCCCATGCCCCACCTGCTGGCCTCTGTGGGTGAGCAGATGGAAGGAGGCTTCTACTACTTCGTGGACGAGCACGGCAACATATCCCGGGTCACAGATGACGACCTGACGCCCGAGCAGAGGGGTGATGGACAGGTGGACCTGCGCAGGAAGATCGGGCTCGACCCCCGTCCCATGTGCATGATCTACTACAAGGACATCGACCCCGACCTCATCCTGCCCGCCCCGGCGCCAAGGCCAATGGGCAAGGGCAAGGTCTCCACCCTGAACCTGCAGAGGGAGCCCGGCTACTTCTACTACATCGACAAGAACGGCGATATCTCCCGAAGCCGCATGGCCCGGGGAACCGAGGAGGGAGGCGACCGCGAGCTGATCATGAAGGTCGGACTGGTCCGGGAACCCGACTGGTTCTACTTCATCGACAAGGACGGCGACATCTCCCGCACCCGCAGGGTGAAGGGCGGCAAGGAGAAGGTCATGAAACTGGAGGGGGAGGAAGAGGATGATGAGCCTGCCTCGCTGGTTCCCATGGCGGGCATCGAGCCCTGGAAGGTGACCTCGGTGGGGGTCTGGATGGAACCCGACCGCTTCTACTCCCTGGACGCCAACCGCAGCATCGTCAGCAGCCTCATCCACGATGGTCACGAACTGGAGGGCAAGGGCGAGGTCGTCATCCCCGTCCTGGAGGACACCGACCACGGCTACTTCGTTCTGCACTACTATCCCGAGCCGAAGATGGAGGCACCGAGGGTCAGGCCGCCCAAACCAAGGTCCAAGCCAGCCCCCAAACCCAAGCCAGAACCGGAGCCAGAGCCCGAGCCGTCCGCCCCTGCCACGCCGGCGGCTCCCAAGTGGTGCCTTGCTGATTATGGCCTCAAGAAGGAGCCCGGATACTTCTACTACGTCGACTCCGATGGGCACATCTCCCGCAACCTCATGGCCAAGGGTCCCGACCCGGCAGGGCCAAGGGAGCTCATGGCCGAGACCGGCGTCGAGCGTGAAGCTGGATGGCTCTACTACGTCAACAAGGAAGGTTGCATCCAGAAGGCCAAGATGCGTCGGGGACCCCCCAAGTCCAAGGCGGAGAAGCAGGCTGCCCCACCGGCGCCGGCCCCTGTTAAGAAGGCCCCCAAGCCAAAGCCAAAGCCAAAGCCGGAGGCTCCCCCAACCCCCGGCCCTCCCAAGCTATGCCTGGAAGACTACGGACTGAAGAAGGAGCCCGGATACTTCTACTACGTCGACTCAGAGGGCAACATCTCGCGCAACCTGATGGCCAAGGGTCCAGAGCCGGCAGGGCCAAGGGAGCTCATGGCCGAGACCGGTATCGAGCGGGAGACCGGATGGCTCTACTACGTCAACAAGGAAGGCTGCATCAAGAAGGCCAAGATGCGCCGGGGACCCCCCAAGTCCAAGACCGCTGGCAAGTAGTGAAGCGCCCCATCATCCCGTTTCATCGACCCGGCCGAGGGTCTCCCCCTCTCCCAGGCCGTACCTCAGCACCAGCCCGGCCATTATCAGTCCGCCGCCCATGATGGTGTGACCAGCGATGGCCTCGCCCCAGACCAGCCAGACCCACAAAGGATTGAGCACCGGCTCCAGCAGGGTGATGAGGGCCCCCTCCTGGGCCGTTATGGACCTGAGGCCCCAGGCGAACAGGACGTAGGGGGTGGCCATCTGGACCACGCCCAGGATGGCGATCCAGGCCCACTGGGCCAATCCCAGTTCCACGGTGAGGGGCAGGGCCAGGGGCAGGAGGACCAGCCAGCTGGCAACGAGGCAGGCCAGGATGAGATGCAGGGGGTCCTCACCCTTGAGGGCCCGCAGGCTCAGGATGACCCCGGCGTAGGCCACCCCGGCCCCCAGGGCCAGCAGAGCCCCGGTCAGCTCGTCGCCACCCGACGAGGCGTAGACGATGACCAGCACGCCACCGAGTCCCAGGCCCAGCGCGGCCAGATTGGCCTTGACCACTCGCTCACCCAGCCAGATGACACTGCCGATGAACACCCACAGCGGCGCCATGTACTGCAGGAAGATGACATCCCCGGCGTCGGCCCGGGTCATGGCCGCCACGAAAAGACCGTTCATGGCGGCGAAGGAGGCCAGCAGGGGCAGCCATCTCTTGACCATCTGGGAGGGACCCGTGACCTGGCGTGGCCCGACCTTTCCTCCCGCCTCATCCCGACCTCGCTCCTCGGTGCGCGCCTCTCTTGGGTCGCGATCCCGACCGTTCCGTTTCCATTGCCAGGCCATCAGGGGCAGCAGGGCCAGAGCGGCGAAGAAGCACCTCCAGCAGGCGATGAGCAGGCCTCGGTCACCCACCGGTTCGATGTCCGAGAGGGTGGGGCTCTTGACGAAGAAGCCACTGGTGGACCAGAAGATGGCCGCCGCCAGGATGGCGAGGCGTCCCCTCAGGTTCCCGCCTCCCGCTCCATGTAGACGGGCAGCCGCTGTCCGGCCAGGGGGCTCAGCTGACCCACTCCCACGCCCATTAGCCGCACCGGTCGTCGCGAGGTCCGATTGGCCGACAGCAGGTCGCGGGCCAGCCGAAGCAAGACCTCGTCCCGGTCGAAACCCGCTCTCAGGCTCCGCTGGCGGGTGATGGTGGTGAAGTCGGGCCATCTGAGCTTCACCTTCAGGGTGCGGGCCAGCAGTCGCGACTCCCGCAGACGGCGTCCCACCTTGGCGCACAGCTCCTCCAGGGTCTCCATGATAACCTCGTCATCGGTAACATCCCGGCCGAACGTGCGCTCGGCGCTGATTGACCTGGCCGCTCCCCGCTCTGGTCGCACAGGCCGGGAGTCCTCCCCCCGGGCCAGGGCCTGCAGTTCGACCCCGTATCCGCCCATCAGGGACTGCAGTTCCTGGATGTCGGCGGCCGCCAGCTCGCCGCAGGTGTTGATGTTGAGGGCCCTCAGCCGCTCGGCGGTCTTGGGCCCGATGCCCCAGATGGCCCTGGTGGACAGGGGTGCCAGGAAGGCGGCCTCGTAGCCCGGTGGCACGATGGTGCAGCCCTGGGGCTTCTCGTGGTCCGAGGCCACCTTGGCCACCAGCTTGGAGGTGGCCAGGCCCACCGAGCAGGGCAGGCCGGTCTCCTCCATCACCCGTTCCTGGACGGTCCGAGCCATGTCCGCCGGAACCTCCTGACGTGACAGGTCGATGAAGGCCTCGTCGACGCTCACCGGCTGGGTGGGCCCATACTCCCCCATGACCTCCTTCACCTGCCTCGAGCACTCGTGGATGCGGTCCCAGTCGGTGCTCACGAACTTGAGCTGGGGACAGCGTCGCACCGCTCGGTTGGCCGGCATGGCCGAGCGGACACCGAAGGCCCTGGCCTCGTACGAGGCCGACATGACGACCCCGCGACTGCCCGGTCGACCGCCCACCGCCAGGGGCAGACCCCGGTCCTGCTGGTGGTCCAGCAGGTAGACATTGACGTAGAAGGCGTCCATGTCCAGGTGGAGGATGGCCCGGGGCCAGCGATTGGCAGGGCCCTCGGACGCGGCTGAGGTCTCGGCTGGGGTTTTGGCTTGACCGTGCTCCATTGACTGGGTCGATAACACCGTGTGAGGCTAAAAGAGACCGGGCCGCCAGGTCATCCCTGATCATTTGTGGTGCTATTCCTTGCAGTTGGGCTCAAACAGTCACGGAACTGTCAAAGTGCCGCTCCAAAACACTTAAGAGAAATTGGCCAAACCTAGGGTCACGTTTATTAAGCAAGGAGGGTTGAAAAATCTGGTCGATGGTATCCATCGATCTTGGAACTCAGGTGGTTCAATGGTCGCTCGAAGATGGGGTACAGGGACTTGGCGACGTTCTTCGGCAGTGCTGTTAGCGGTGATTCTACTGTGGGGCGGTCATGCGGCGATGATGAGGGAGGGGGCGGCCGAGCCAGAACATATCGCCTTCGGAGATGGTGTTTCGCAGGGACGATATGATATTCAGATGCCTGTTCCAAGCGGTCCTCTCCCACAGTTTGTCACCATCAATGCCGAAGGCCACTTCGCCCCGGAACGGAATCCGGCAGGCGAGGCCAGTGTTCTGGTGGTGGACGACGACATGGAACGCTGGTATTCCGGCCCTTACATCGAGTCCACCCATATTTTGACCGCTCTCAACGACAACCAGTACAGTTTCGATGTCTTCCGTGCCGGGAGCAGGCATGGTATCAATTATGAGCTACCAGCGGGAGATGCAGGCCTCTCCCTCCTTGATGATTACGAGGTGGTGATCTGGTATTCGGGCTGGAACACCGCCATCCTCACCGACAACGAGGAGGAGGTGCTTATGGACTACCTGGACGGTGAGGAAGGGTCGGATGAATTCCACACCGACAATCGGAACATCCTCTTCATGACCCAGATGTCCGATTGGATGGAATCATACTCCAGGGACTTCTATGCCGGTTATCTCCATGCCGATGCCTCGGGGATAGGTGGAACCGCAAGACCGGTGGATGGGGTAGATGATTCCATATTCGATGGCAGGTCCTACTCGACCGATCATGCTGGACAGGTCTATCCATCACGGCCTCTGCGACAGAGCCCCACCGACGCCGAGGCCATGGGTTGCCTGTGGATGGATCCCGGCCATGCTTCCCACAAGTACCATGCCATCCAGTATCCAGAGACCGAGAGCGGTACCCCCCAAGACACCGATTACAAATCGGTGCTCTTTGCCGACGAGTTCGGGGTATTCGGCCAGCGGGATGACAGGGCCGACTTCATCGCCACCGTCCTGGACTGGATGGAGGTGGACCCCGCGACCCAGAAGCAGGTCGATGTGGGTATCGGAGGTCTCGATATCCCCCTTCATGGCACCTACAGGCGTCTGGTGGAGGCCAACGTCGAGGACCGCCTCAGGGTCTTTGTCGTCAACTACGGCTACCAGACCCTGAATCAGGTGGGGGTCAACGTTCGTATCTTCAATGAGTACGACAGGCTCCTATACGATACCACCCTGTGGTCCAATACCGATTTCGAAGATGACCCAGATACCGAGGAGAACGAGGGCTCCCCCGGCAATCTTCTGCCAGGCGAGACCTGGGCCGCCACCTTCAACCTGACCAACGCCCGCCTTCAGGCCGAGGACGATGGCGAGTACCCCAATGCGGGCGCACCATTTTTCTTCTCCAGCTCGGGGATGAACTCCCTGGAGGTGACGACCCTCTACTACGGCGGGGACAAGGAAGGGGCCAATGCCGATCAGTACGCCTTCAACGATCGACTCCTGCCCTCGGTTGGTGTCGCTAAATGGGTGGAAGGTGGGGAGTGGCCCGAGGACGAGCTGGGGCCTGCCATCACCTTCGTGGACACCGAAGACAACGACCCCAGCCTGGACCGCATCAATGCCCATCGTACACAAGGATACGACTGGGATATGAACCCAAGCTCAGCGAACGAGACTGGTCGCAATGTCGTGCACAGTGGTCAATCGTGCTTTGCTTACTTCAAATCCGATGGCTGGAAGAAATCCAACGGTGACCGGGTCTACACCCCCGAACCCAACCAGGACGACGCCATCGTCTCCCCCGAGATGGATCTGAGCAGCATGGAGGAGGCCATACTGGGTTTCTGGTACTCAGGAAGGATGGATGATGATGAACGTTGGCGGGTGCAGGTACAGAACGAAAGTGACGAAGATTGGTACACCATCTTTGAGGTGGAAGGTCATAGGTCAACGAAAGGGAGCTGGCTGTCCCCGAACGACGACCATCCCAACTATGTTGGCCTGGAGGTTCCCGAGCCGTTCTATGGTCACGAGAACAACCAGGTGCAGTTCCGCTTCCAGTACCTGGCCGATGGTGACGAAGATACCGATGACGGTAATGGAAACCCTCACCTGGGCATCCTCCTGGACACCCTGGCGCTGATGGGCGCCGAACGGATCACCCACGACGTGGCGGTCACCGATGTGTCGATGCGGGCCGACAACTTCAGGGTCCACACCCAGACCGATGCCTACGACCGGGAGCTCAACACCACTGTGACCAACGTGGGCTCCAGCTCCTGGACTGAACTACCAGTAGAAGTGTCCATCACCAATCTCCAAGGGGAGGAAGTATATTCGGAGGTCCTGACAATTCCGGGTACACTGTCGGGTCACACTTTCTTTGGCGACATCGAGGCTGAGGACCATGAAGCCGAGAGGGAGCTCTTCATCAAGTTCCTGGCCCCCGAGACCAACGTCTACTTCGCCACCTTCACCGCCCGCACCCCGGCGGGAAAGGACCAGGCACCGGCCAACAACTCCATGACCGTTGAGTTCCAGGTCCATGACACTTTCTTTTACGATGACGCCGAGGACGAGGAGTTGGACCTGACCGATAATCAGATCGAGTGGTCGACCACCGACACCCATTGGTACCAGGTGAACCCTCGCGACTACGGCCGTGGATATGCCCACAGCGGCCAGAAAGCCTACTACCTGACAGCCCCTCCCGAGGGTGAGGAGTATGAACCTGGGGCTGACGTGGGCATGGTAACCCCCGACGAGTTCGACCGGGATGGTGACAACACGCGTTACGAGCTGGCTCCGGCCATTGACCTGGTGTCGGCCTACAAGCCCGAACTCATCTTCTGGTACCAGCTCGACCTGGGGCTCAAGGATCGCTTCCGGGTCCAGGTCAGCACCCATCACGATGACGGGGAAGCTCCCGATGAGGCTGACTGGATCACCATTTTCGAGAGAACGGGAGCGGAGCGTACCCCCGGATGGGGCAGTTCGTTCCAATGGCAACAGCGCGCCGTAGACCTCAGCGATTACCGGGGTCACCGGGTCTGGTTGCAGTTCAGACTGACCGCCGATGGCAACGATGATGTAGGCGAGGGGGTCCTCATCGACGACATCTGGGTCAGGGGTGCCGAGTATCATAACAACCTCCAGGTTACCGGTCACGCTACCCAGAAGGTCATCGAGCCCGGAGGCTCCACGCCCCTGGTGGTGACCATCCAGAACCAGGGCAAGACCGAGCAGAGCGAGGCGATGGTCGAGGCGCGGCTCCTGGACGCCAAGGGTGAAAAGGTATGGCCGACAGACGCCGAATGGCTGGAGGGGGTGGTGCCCGAATCTCTGGCAAGGGCCGAGAACTACACCCTCAACGGCTCCGAGGACGAGTGGTCTGACTGGCGGTGGGGGGAGGATCTGGAAGCCGGCCTCTACTACCTTCATTTCAAGACCCATCTGGCCGACGACCCCAGCGATGAAGTGGACGAATCGCCCCTGGGCAATCACCTCAATCTCTCACTGGTGGTGGGCTACCTCAAGATGGAAAGCCAGAACTGGAGCGGAGGCTCAAGCTGGGAACCGGATGCTTCCGGTCGTGGGATATATCGGTTGAAGGAGGAACGTTCGGGCGAACTTATCGGCGAGCCCTTCACCATCGACCACCTGGAGCCCATTTACCTGACCGAGGCCCACATAGATCTTGATGGGCACGAGATCCAACTGTTGGTCAGGGCCCAGGAGCGGGAGGAGGACTGGACGCCATGGTACTACGTGCGCTGGCGCGATGTCAGGCAGGAGTCGACCCTCTACAGTGATACCAATTGGAAAGGTAATCAAACCGCCTGGACCCAGGGACCCTACTTCCACGGCTGGTCCTCCGAAGACGGAGGTCGGACCATCTTCGCCTACTATGCTGAACTTGGTGCGGTGAAGGAGCTGTCCGAGGGGGGTCGGCTCAAAGAGACCTACCTGGGGGGTATGCTGCAGCTCAAGTTCGAGATCACGCTGAGCGGTAGGTCGGTGGTCCCGCGTGCGACCTTTTTCGAGCCGCTGGTCTACACCCTGACCGAGCGCCAGAACAAGAGGCCCACCGCCTACATCGAATCCATCTCCTATCCCGCGGTGGAGGGCGAACCACTTTACCTGAACGCCAGCGGTAACGATCCTGATGGTTCAATCGTTCAGTATCAGTGGTCATCGGATCGGGATGGCTCCCTGGGACATACCGAATACGCTGAGTTCATGCTGAACAACCTCACTGCTGGTTATCACACCATCCGATTGTGGGTGCAGGACGATTCCGGTGACTGGTCCGAGCCTGACCAGATCACACTGGAGGTGCTCGCAAGGCCCGTTGCCACCATCCTCTCCATCATTCCCGATCCGGTAGAACTCGGCAGGAAGGTCACCTTCTCCGGCATCGGACATGGTCCCTCGGCCATCATCGGCAGTGAATGGTACCTCTCAGGCACCTATCTCTCTGACAAGGCCACCTTCACCACCAAGGTGTGGAACAAAGAAGCCGGCTCCCATCTCGTGAGTTTCAGGGTCCAGGACGCCAACGGTGTCTGGTCGGACTGGGAAACTTATCTGCTAACCCTTGAACTCTCCACCAACCAGGCACCCCAGGGTATCATCTCCGACATTTCCCCAAACCCCGCCAGAGAGGGTCAGGAGGTGACCCTGATCTGCCAGGCTCTCGACCCCGATGGTACGGTGGTTTCCTATCGCTGGACCTCGGACCTTGACGGACCTCTTGGCAACGATATCATCTTGAAGCTGGAAAACCTCTCTGTGGGGGAGCATGAGATAAGCCTGACGGTGAAGGACGACTATGGTACTTGGTCCGAGTCCAATATTGCGACCCTTGTGGTCCGACCTGGGTCGGTCAGCACCGGGGACGATGACGATGACTCGGGACCCCTAGGTCTGGGTCTCTGGACCTGGGTGGGACTTTGCCTGCTGCTGGTGGCGGGAGGTGTGATAGGTGGGTTGTGGCTGAACCGCACGCGTGGTGCAGTGGAGCCCGAAGCCCAACAACCCCAAGCAAGGGCCCAGCAACAGCCGGTTTACGATTCGATCGGGGGTCCGACGACTCAGCCTCAACCTCCGCTTCCACCTCCACCTCAGCATCACATGATTTCCCAATCGATGATGATCATTCACTGCTCCATATGCTCGGGATTCCTCCAGGTGGTCCCCGCCGGCAAGTCTCAGATCATTCTCTGTCCCAGCTGTGGAGGCCAGTTGCAGGTAGATATCTGAGCCTCCCCTCCTGACCCTATCATACCCTGGGAAAACCCTTTATTAACGCCTCCTGGCTGGCCAGTTCCCATGGAAATGTACGATGTCTGCGTCGTCGGTCAGGGCCCCGGTGGAGGTCTGGCCGCCCTGGAGCTGGCCCGGGCCGGTCACAAAGTGCTGGCCATCGATCGCAAGCAGGAGGTGGGCCTTCCCATCCACTGTGGCGAGGGGCTGGGCAAGATCGCCCTGGACCATACCGGCCTGAAGCTGGACGACTCCTGGCACCAGACCACCGTCGAGGGCAACCGCATCATAATGCCCAATGGCAAGTACGTGGGGCTCATGGGAACAGGTTACACCATCGATCGGCATCTCTTCGACAAGCATCTGTCGGACCTGGCGGTGGAGGCGGGCGTCGAGCGTCATACCGGCCTCAAGGTGGACAAGGTCCATCATCGGGGCAAGGGCATGGGCACCCGGGAGAACTTCTGGCTCATCCAGACCGGCCTGGAGGAGTACAAGGCTCGCCAGGTCATCGTGGCCGAGGGCCGCCAGCCCATGGTGGTGACCCAGATCGGACTCAGGGGCAACGAGAAGGAGACCCTCCTGCCGGGCATCCAGTACAAGTTCAAGCCCGAGGATGTGGAGCTTCACGACGAGCCCTACCTCGATTTCTACCTCGCCTCCGACTTCCCCAACGGCTACGTCTGGGTCTTCCCCCGCAAAGACGATGTCAACGTGGGCATCTGCTGTGACGGCGACATGAAGGCTCCCCTGAATCGGTTCTGCAAGGAGTTCCTGAAGGTGGACCCCGAGAAGAAGATCGACCAGAACGGTGGGCTCATCCCCAGGGCCGGTCCCATACCCGAGTTCAGCGTACCGGGCGCCTACGTGGTGGGCGATGCCGCGGGGCTGACCAATCCCATCACAAAGGGTGGCATCCACGTGGCCCTACTCTCGGCCCAGCTGGCGGTCCACGCCTGCCGCCTCGCTCTGGAAGGCCCCGACACGGACAGCCAGGTGCCCCCCCATGCCATCGAGACCCGCAAGGCCGCCCGAGTGAACGCCTTCCTGTCCGAGGATACCGAGCCCCACACCTGGTACGAAAAAGTGTTGCGGGCCCAGGCCTACTGCGACCCCAAGTTCATCGCCGAGTCCAAGATAATCTACACCTTGCCGCTGGAGGTCATGAACCACATCGGCGACATCTACGACGGCAACAACTACGACAAACTGCCCTGGGGCCGCATGCTGAAGGTCCTCGCCCGCAATCCCGGGCTCATCCCCCTGGCCACCAAGTTGCTGAAGATCAAGGCCAACTTCAAGATAACCGAGAAGTACGGCTGGTGACCGCAAGCAGACCGAGCAGGACTACTACGGCGCCCAGGCTCAGGACCAGAGGCGGAAGGCGGGAGGCCATGAGAGGACAGAGGCGGGTCAGACCTCATCTTTTCGGAACAATAGGGCCCATTGGTCTGCTGGAATAGGGGAGTGCTCAAGGCCTCCTTTGATACCCGTGTCGCAAAATTTATCTATGACTTTTCACATCTCATCATGGGGTAGAAAACCCCTCAGATCCTTGTTTCTGGAGGCAATCGCATGGTTTCCCATCGTCCCCCGAGGCGTAAGCGCCGTGTGCCGCATGTAGATGACTATCTGTCGGACGAGTACTTTGAGGAAGATGCCGAGCAGATGTTCGATTCAGGTTTCGACGAAGAAAGAGAAGATTAGCTCTCCCCCAGCCTGCCGCCAACTTGGACCACGTTGGCCTTATCGTTCGCCCCGGTGATTCCACACAGCGTAGCTGAGAGGCAATGCTCCATAATCGATCCCGGGGTGCGCCAGTCCTCCATATTTCATTTTTTGGTATCGAACATAAGGGCAGTATTTACGATTGCCCGATAGATTAAATATCACAACTGATATCGAGTGTAGATGTCCGCATTGCAGGCGGGGACGTGGAGTTTTAGACCTAATAGTAGTCAGGGAAAGGAAAGACCGTTCAAGGGTCGTCACGTCATCGGGGAGGGGCTTCCCGCTCAGCATCGAATCAACCAAAGTTATGAAACCTAGGAGGGCTAAAATGGGAAAAAGCGTAACCCAGAAGATCATCGAGGCGCATATCATCGAGGGCCAGTGGGCACCAGGGGAGGAGATCGCCATCCGCATCGATCAGACCCTGACCCAGGACGCCACCGGGACGATGGCCTACCTGCAGTTCGAGGCCATGGGGCTGCCCCGGGTCAAGACCGACCTGAGCGTCAGCTACATCGACCACAACACCGTCCAGATCGGCTTCGAGAACGCCGACGACCACAAGTATCTCCAGGGGGTGGCCGCCAAGTACGGTGTCCATCTCTCCCGGGCCGGCAATGGCATCTGCCACCAGGTCCACCTGGAGCGCTTCGGAAAGCCCGGCACCACCCTGCTGGGCTCCGACAGCCACACACCCACCGGCGGCGGCGTCGGCCAGATCGCCATGGGCGCCGGAGGCCTGGACGTGGCCCTGGCCATGGGCGGCGGGGCCTTCTACCTCACCTCACCCAAGGTCATCAAGATCAACCTCACCGGCAAGCTGAGCCCCTGGGTGGCCGCCAAGGATGTCATCCTCAAGGTCCTGGAGCAGTTCACCACCAAGGGCAACGTGGGCTGTGTCTTCGAGTACGGCGGACCTGGGGTCAAGACCCTCACCGTGCCGGAGCGGGCCACCATCACCAACATGGGCGCCGAGTGCGGGGTCACCACCTCGGTCTTCCCCAGCGATGACGAGACCCTGCGCTTCCTGAAGGCCCAGGACCGGGAGGGCGACTTCACCGAGATCCTGCCCGACGACGACGCCGAGTACTTCAAGGTCGTCGACCTCGACCTGAGCAGCCTGATCCCCCTGGCCGCCACCCCCCACAGCCCCGGCAACATCTCCACCATCAAGGAGCTGGAAGGCCTGGAGGTCAACCAGGTCTGCGTGGGCTCCTGCACCAACTCATCCTACCGCGACCTGATGCTGGTGGCCAGCATCCTGAAGGGCAAGAAGGTCCATCCCAGCGTGAGCTTCGTGGTGGCCCCCGGTTCGCGCCAGGTGGTGAACATGCTGGCCAAGAACGGCGCCCTGTCGGACCTCATCGAATCTGGGATGCGCATGGCCGAGAACGCCTGCGGTTTCTGCATCGGCAACAGCCAGTCGCCCCAGACCGAGGCCGTCAGCCTGCGCACCAGCAACCGCAACTTCCTGGGTCGCTCGGGCACCAAGTCGGCCGACGCTTATTTGGTGAGTCCCGAGACCGCCGCCGCCGCCGCCATCACCGGCAAGATCACCGATCCAAGGGACCTGGACATGGACTATCCCCACGTCCCCATGCCCGACAAGTTCGACATCGACGATTCCATGCTCCTGCCCCCCTCCGCCGAGACCGACAAGGTCGAGATCGTGCGTGGTCCCAACATCGGCGACCCGCCCAGGAACGACCCCCTCCCCGGGCTCATCGACGGTACCATCACCCTGAAGGTGGGAGACAAGATCACCACCGACCACATCATCCCCGCCGGAGCCCGGATGAAGTACAGGTCCAACGTGCCCAAGTACTCCGAGTTCCTCTTCGAGGTCGTCGACCCCGAGTTCCACGACCGGGCCGAGGGTATCCGGGACGGTGGCAAGCACAACGTCATCGTGGGTGGCCTGAGCTACGGCCAGGGCTCCTCCCGCGAACACGCCGCCCTCTGCCCCATGTTCATGGGGGTCAAGGCGGTGATATCCAAGTCCTTCGAGCGGATCCACACCGCCAACCTCGTCAACTTCGGCATCCTGCCCCTGACCTTCAAGACGGAGGCCGACTACGACAAGGTGGAGCAGGGCGACAGCCTGGAGCTCCCCGGCGTGCGTGACCGCCTGACCAACGACGAACCCCTGGTGGTGAAGAACACCACCAAGGGTGTTGAGTTCGAAGTTGACTACAGTCTGTCCGGCAGGGCCAAGCAGATCATCCTCGCCGGAGGGACCCTATCTTTCATGAAGGAGCAGAGCTGAAACGGAGTAGATGAAATGGCACAGAAAGCGATTCGCGAGGCGGACGGGAAGCGAATGATGTCCCGTCTGCTGGGAGATTACATCAAGGGCGGCTACAAGGTCAAGGACCGCTACGTCACCGTGGGGCCCGACACCAACCTGGCCAAACTGCCCAACAAGTACAAGTGGCTCAAGAAGGAGAAGCTGGTGGTCAAACCCGACCAGCTGATCAAGCGACGGGGCAAGAGCAAGCTGCTCCTGCTCAACGTCGATTGGCCCAAGGCCCAGAAGTGGCTCAAGGCCCGGGTCAACAAGAAGATGACCGTGGGCAAGACCACCGGTCTGCTGGAGTACTTCATCATCGAGCCCTTCACCCCCCACGAGCAGAGTGACGAGTACTACGTGGCCATCACCTCCACCCGCCAGGGTGACACCATCCTCTTCTACCATGAGGGGGGCGTGGACGTGGGTGACATCGACGCCAAGGCCAAACGCATCGAGATCGACATCGGTGAGATGCCCACGGCCGCCGAGATCGAGAAGAAGCTCATGGCCAAGGTGCCCAAGGCGCGCAAGGGGCTCCTGGCCGACTTCGTGGCCGGACTGTACAAGTTCTACGCCGAGCTGAACTACGCCTACCTGGAGATCAATCCCATCGTCGTGGTGGGCAAGCAGGTGATACCCCTGGACCTGGCGGCCAAGCTGGACGATACCGCCCACTACGCCATGGGCAAGCTCTGGGGTCCCATCGAGTTCCCGGCCCCCTTCGGCCGCTTGCGGACCAAGGAGGAGGCCTACATCGACGAGCTGGACGAGAAGACCGGCGCCTCGCTGAAGCTGACGGTGCTCAACCCCGAGGGTCGCATCTGGACCATGGTGGCCGGCGGCGGCGCCTCGGTCATCTACGCTGACACCATCACCGACCTGGGCTACATGGGCGAGATGGCCAACTACGGCGAGTACTCGGGCGACCCCAACGAGGAGTTCACCTACCTCTACGCCCGCACCATCCTGGACCTCATGACCCGCAAGAAGCACGCCAAGGGCAAGGTCCTGCTCATCGGTGGCGGCATCGCCAACTTCACCGACGTGGCCAACACTTTCACAGGCATCATCCGGGCCCTGCGCGAGTATGCCACCAAGATCAAGAAGAACAAGATCAAGATCTACATCCGCCGGGGCGGTCCCAACTACCAGGAGGGCCTGCGTCGGATGCGGGCGCTCAGGGACGATATCGGCATCGCCATCGAGGAGGTCCACGGACCCGAGGCGCCCATGACCCGCATTGTCTCTACCGCCATGAAGGGGGGTAAGTAAATGGCCAAGAAATCCAAAGCCCTTCCCGCATACGAGCTGTTCAACAAGGATACCCAGGCCTTCATCTACAACATGCAGCGCAACGCCGTCCAGCGGATGCTGGACTTCGACTACGTCGCTGGACGGGACAAACCCTCGGTGGCGGCCATCATCAACCCCACCGGCCGCGACTCCCTGCAGAAGTTCTTCTTCGGACCCATGGAGATCCTGGTGCCCGTCTACAAGCTGATGGGCGACGCCTGCAGGAAGCACCGCAACGTGGACGTGATGATCTCGTTCGCCTCCTTCCGCTCGGCCCCAGCGTCGGTGGAGGAGGCCTTCAAGTACAAGCAGTTCCGCACCATCGTCATCATCGCCGAGGGCATCCCCGAGCGGCGGGTCAAGGAGCTCATCGTCCAGGCCGACAAGCTGGGCAAGGTGCTCATCGGGCCCTCCACCGTGGGAGGCATCCAGGGCGGGGCCTTCAAGATCGGCAACACCGGCGGCACCATCGACAACATCGTCGCCTCCAAGCTCCACCGCCCCGGCTCCGTGGGCTTCGTCTCCAAGTCGGGCGGCCTGTCCAACGAGGCCTACCGCATCATCGGTGACAACACCGACGGGCTCTACGAGGGGGTCGCCATCGGTGGCGACATGTACCCCGGCAGCACTCTGATGGACCACATCGTGCGCTACGAGAAGAACCCAAAGGTCAAGATGATCGTCTGCCTGGGCGAGGTGGGCGGCGTCGACGAGTACAACATCGTCGAGGCCCTGAAGAAGAAGCAGATCAAGAAGCCCATCGTCGTGTGGGTCACCGGGACCTGCGCCAAGGCCTTCACCACCGATGTGCAGTTCGGTCACGCCGGCGCCAAGGCCGGTGGCGACATTGAGACCGCCGACGCCAAGAACGCCGCCCTGAAGAAGGCCGGCGCCATCGTCCCCAAGTCCTTCGACGACTACGACAAGAAGATCAAGCAGACCTACAACCGGCTGGTCAAGCAGGGCAAGATCAAGCCCGCCCCCGAGCCCGAGCCGCTCACGGTGCCCGAGGACTACGCCAAGGCCCTCAAGGCAGGCATGGTACGCAAGCCGGCCAACTTCATCTCCACCATCTCCGACGACCGGGGCGAGGAGCTGATGTATGGCGACATGCCCATCACCAAGGTCTTCTCCAGGGACATCGGCATGGGCGGTGTGGTCAGTCTGCTCTGGTTCAAACGGCTCCTGCCCAAGTACGCCTGCAAGTTCATCGAGATGTGCCTGATGGTCACCGCCGACCACGGTCCCGCCGTGTCGGGAGCCCACAACACCATCGTGGCCGCCCGGGCCGGCAAGGACCTGATATCGTCCATGGTCTCGGGCATGCTGACCATCGGACCCCGCTTTGGCGGGGCCATCGACGGCGCGGCCCAGATGTTCTCCCAGGGCGTGGATGAGGGCCTGACCCCCGAGGAGTTCGTGGTCTACTGGAAGAAGAAGGGCATCAACATCCAGGGCATCGGCCATCGGGTGAAATCGATCCACAACCCCGACATGCGGGTGAAGATCATCGCCGGCTATG
>CAYLMJ010000044.1:0-20422 GCA_964384995.1 uncultured archaeon
GTGCTCCCGCCGGGATTTGAACCCGGGTCCTCGGCTCGAAAGGCCGAAATGATGGGCCGAGCTACACTACGGGAGCACCGGCGGCCCAGGCAGGGGGGCGCTTTTTAAGCCTTTGCGGTGGCGCAGGTGGATGGGTTCTCGGGCGAAGGGGAACGGAGACAGGACAGGCTGGGGCAAGGCTCATAGCCTCGGGGAGGATGGACGCAGGATAACATGAAGCGGATCATCTCGACCGACAAGGCTCCCGGCGCCGTGGGCCCCTATTCCCAGGCGGTCGAAGCCAACGGTCTGCTCTTCTGCTCGGGGCAGATACCTCTGCGGCCCGATGGCTCGATGGTGGAGGGTGGAGTCGCCGAGCAGACGACCCAGTGCCTGGATAACCTGATGGCCGTGCTGGCCGCCCGGGACCTGGGGCCGGCCAACGTGGTGAAAGTCAATGTCTATCTCACCGACATGGGTGACTTCGGTGCCATGAACGAGGTCTACGCCGGTTACTTCCCCTCCGACCCGCCGGCTCGTGCCGCTGTCGCGGTGCGTGAACTGCCCAAGGGAGTGGCAGTCGAGTTGGAAGCCGTGGCGGCAACCAAATAAGCTTGCACTTGCTGGACAATGTGAATAATGGTTGCACAATCAACCCCTTAATTGGGGGTTGTGCCAGTTAGGCTTTAAGAAGAGGGCCCTCACTGCCCCGGGGACCATCATGGTCTTTCACGTCACCTTCCACCCTTTCGACCCCGCCTTCATGCGTTCCTACATGGAGGTGGTGGCCCGAACCGCCCTCGGTCAGCCTCAGCCAGCCAGGGAGTGGGCCAACCAGTTCGAACTGCCGGTGGATGTGGTGGAATCGCTCATCGCCCGCAAGGCCAAGGATTACCGGGAGGCGGTGGTGCACTGGCGGGGGACCATGATGCAGATCTCAGTGCTCTTTGGGGGCGCCCGGCTCTCAGCTTACAAGTATCGCCATTTCTACATGAAAGACCTGAGCCTCACCCACTGGGCCCAGATAATCGATCCTTCCATCTCCCGCATGCTGATGGAGACCTCCACCCTGCTGGAGGGGCTTCCCGGTTTCGAACCGGCCCTGGCCGAGGCCATGCCCCAGAAGCTCTGCGCCGAGAAGGCCACCGGCTACTACATCCCGGCTGAATGGATCAGCGCCTTCCAGACCTACCTGCAGCAGAACGTCCATCCTCTGGCCCTGCGATTGAACCAGGCCGGTTTCGCGGCCGATGTGGTCCTGGGCGAACTGCTGGAACTGAGCCAGTACTGCAACGAGCGCAAGCTTGGTCTGCTGGAGGCCGCCGGTCTGGTGACGCCTCCCGAGAGCAACGGTCCCTTCGAGGCCAATCTGCGAGCCCACCATCTGGAGAACCTGGACGCCCGCTTTCGCAATCACGTTCGCCAGGGCCTGGCCCTGCCTCCTGTTGATGTGAAGCCCTCCGGTGCGGCAAAACCCGCTTTGCCCAAGAAGCCGGCAAAACCCGCCAAACCCTCACGCAAAGCTAAGAAGGAAAAGAAGGAGAAGAAAGAGAAGGCAAAGCCAGAGGAAACCTCACCCGAACCGGCTCCGGAAGCTGCCCCTCCTGCACCCGACGCCCCGCAACCAGAGGTCCCAGCGGCACCTGCGGTCCCAACCCCTTCACCCGAGATGCCGACGCCTCAAGCCGAGATGCCCGCCCCGCAACCAGAGGTTCCCGCGCAATCCCCGCCCCAGCCAACAGCCCCAGGGCTCCCGGCACCCGCTGCTCCCGCACCAACCGCGCCGATGCCCCAGGTTCCGGAGATGCCTCAGGCTCCGGTCCAGACAGCTCCTGGCGCTCCCCCATTACAATCACCCCCAATGCCCATGGAGGGTGTGCCTGGAACTCCACCGGCCATGCCCCCCGCCCAGGCGCCTCCAGCGACTCCCGGACCACCAATGCCGGCGCCGGCCCTGCCCGGCGTCGTGGAGACCGCCACCCCGGCCGCTCCGACCCCAATGGCCGAAACCCCTACGACTCCAGCAGTCAGCCCAGCTGCATCACTGGAAGAACTGTTGCCCAAGGAGCTGGAGAAGAAGGCCGCCAAGAAATGGTTGAAAGAGAAGCAGAAGTTGGTGGACAAGCAGACCAAGAAGCTGAAGAAGGAAGGCATGGAGGAGGATGCCGCCAAGGCACAGGCCCTGGCCGAGATCGTGGCCTCCCTGGGCGAATTGGCTCCAGAACCCACCGAGGCGGTTGCCCCGATCGCTCCGGAGGTCCAGCCGGCCCCAGCGATGGCCGAACCCGCCGTCGCACCTGTGGCTCCCGCACCGGTAGCCCCGGCTGTAGCCCCAGCGGCGGTCCAGCCTGCAGCTCCCGTGGCCGAAGTCCCCGTTCCTGCCCAACCGGCTGCGGTGGCTCCAGCTGTGACACCGGAACCTCAACCTGTAGCTGTTCCCACCGCCCCGGAGGTCGCCCCAGCACCGGCACCTGCCGTCGCACCTGTGGCTCCGGCTCCGGCCACTCCGGCCGCAACACCGGCAGCGGTCCAACCTGCGGCTCCGGTGGTGACAACACCTGAACCCCAGCCGGTGGCAGCCCAGGTCGAAGCGGCTGCACCCGCACCTGTGGTTGCGACCGCCGAACCCGCGGTGGCCGAGCCTGCGGCGGTGGAAGCTGTCGCAGTAGTGGCCGAACCAGAACCCGTCGTGGCGGCTGCCGAACCGGTGGCCGTGGCCGCAGAACCCGAACCGGCGGTGGTCGCCGTCGAGGAGGAGGCGGTGGCCGTGGTCGCCGTGGAAGAGACCGTGAGCGTCGAGCCAACGAGTGCCGAACCGGTGGCCGTTGTCGCCGAGGATGAGGGGGCCGTCGCAGTGGTTGCAGTGGTCGCCGAAGAGGATGACGGAGCCGTGGCTGTCGAAGCGGTAGCTGTTGAAGCCGTGGCCGCGGAAGATGACGGGGCTGTCGCAGTGGTTGCAGTGGTCGCCGACGAAGGCGCAGTGGCCGTGGCGGCACCGGTGGCGGCTCCCGCACCTGCCAGCCTGGAGGAGCTCACACCCGCCGACCTGGACAAGAAGGCCAAGAAGAAGTGGCTGAAAGAGAAGCAGAAGGAGATGGACAAACAGGTCAAGAAGCTGAAGAAGGGAGGCATGGACGAGGCAGCGGCCAAGGCCAAGTTCCTTGGCGAGCTGGCCACCTCCATGACCCCTCTGGCCTCGACCATGGCGGCTCCGCCCGGAGTTGAGGCCGCACCGGCTGCAGCTGTTGCCGAGGCACCTGTGGAGCCGGAAGCCGAGGCTTCTGACGACGAATTCGAGTGGTAACCCCTACTGACCGAGGAACGATACGAACATCGGGGTTCTTCGATCCTACATCTGCTTGCTGGCGAAGGTGAGCAGGGTATTGGAGGGAACTCCGCAGCTGATGCAGGGTCCCGGCTCGGTGTCCCTTGGTTGGAGACCGAGGGCCTCGGGCCCCACATTGTCGCGCTTCTCGGCGTAGCCCAGGAACTTGATGTCCCAGCCCTTCTCGATCTCATCGGCGCAGTCCGTGGAACCGCACCAGCCGAAATAGAGTATCTTGCCTTCCGGCGGTTCGTCGCGGATATCCTCCACCCGGGCCAGGCTGGCGGTCAGGTTGTCGGCGGCTATCTGATGGAGGCTGACGGCGATGGCATCCAGGGTTTCGCTGAGGTTTTGCTTTAAATTCTCATCGTCGGGAACGGTCCACTTTTCCTTGCTGTCCCTGCGAGCCAGCATGATGACGCCATTGGCGATGTCGCGGGGGCCCAGTTCGATGCGCAGGGGAACACCTCGCTCCTCCCAGTGATAGAACTTGTCACCGGGTCGGCGGTCACGCCCGTCAAGGTGGACCCTGAAACCCGAATCCTTGAGCCGTTGGGCCAGATCCGTGGCGGCGGTCAGGACCTCCTCCGACCTGCCCTTGGCCAGGATGGGCACGATGACCATCTGGTAGGGGGCGATGGCTGGAGGCAGGATGAGACCCTGATCGTCGCCATGAAGGGCCACGATGGCCCCCAGCAACCGTTCGGACATGCCGTAGGTGGTCTGGTGGGCGTATTGCCATTCACCCTGATCGTCCTCGTACTTGATCTCGTAGGGGCGACTGAAGTTCTCCAGGTACTGGTGGATGGTGGCGATCTGGACGGTGCGTCCGTTGGGCATGAAAGCGTCGGCGCCCAGGGTGTAATGGGCTCCCGGGAACTTGTCCCACTCGGGTCTTCTGGACATCAGGTAGGGCAGGCAAAGGTCCCGGCACAGCCTGTCCAGGATTACCAGGTCGTCGTCCACGTTCCTTTCGGCGTCGGCCTCGTCGGCATGGCAGGTGTGGGCCTCGAAGAAATGGATCTCCCGGACCCTGATGAACGGGCGGGTCATCTTGGTGTCGTAGCGAAAGGTGTTGACGATCTGGTAGGTCTTGAGGGGCAGGTCGGCGTGGGAGCGGACCCAGAGGGCGAAGACCGGGTACATGGCCGTCTCGGAGGTGGGCCTGAGGAGCAGAGGCACATCCAGCTCGTTGAGTCCGGCGTGCTTGACCCAGTAGACCTCGGCGTCAAAGCCCTTGACATGGTCGGCCTCCTTCTGGAACTCGGTCTGGGGTACCAGCAACGGGAAGCAGACCTCGCCGTGGTCGTATTCGTCCAGGAGGTTGCGGGTGAGACCATCGATGAGGCTCATGGCCTTCCATCCGTAGGGTCGCCAGACGTTCATCCCCTTGATGGGGTAGCGTTTGTCTGAAAGCTCGGCCCGCTCGACCAGGTCGTTGTACCAACTGGAGAAATCGGCGTATTTGGCGTTGGCGGTGGGGGTGAGGTCCTTTTTCACGGCCATAGTGGGCCACGGGATGCAACGGGTTAAAAAGGTGGGGGCACCAGAAAGGGAACACGCGGGAGTGCCGAACTTAATAATGCTTCAACGCTGGGGGGTCGTGGCAGCCCGAGGTAGACCATTGGCCTGCGCCCTGGCCCTTGCCGGCCTGCTGGCGTTCATCCTGAGATTGTGGCCCATCTACCGCTTCGCCATCTGGGGCTCGGACAGCGGGGAGTACCTGCTGTTGACCCGCCATCTGGTGGATCAGGGACATCTGCTCACGGAAAAGGGCTACCTGGGATTCGGGTTTGCCTATCCCTACTTTCAGGGTCTTGAGCTGTGGGCTGGCACCCTGGCCCTGATAACGGGTTGGGAGGTGCCCGGAAGCGTGTGGCTAGCGGCACCCTTCACCGCCTGGCTGGTGGCTCCCCTTGTGGGTCTCCTGGCCCTTCACCTACTGAACGGCAATCGACTGGCCGCGGTGGTGGCGGCGGCGTTCGTGGCCGTGGCCCTGCCCCATGTGGCCGCAACCTCCCATACCATGCCCGGAACACCGGGAGAGACCCTGGCCCTGCTGTGCCTGCTGCTCCACCTGCGAGCCCTGGAACAGAGGAAGTGGTATCTGCCCCTGATCCCCTCCTTTCTGGCACTTCTGGTGACCCACCATCTTTCCTTGTACTTCTACCTGCTGGGAGCCTTTGGAATGTGGTTGGTCCATTGCCTGGTCCTGAGCCGAGTGGAGCGGAGGGCACCGACGATGGAAGGGGTGATCTGGTTCACCGTGGTGGCCTTGCTGACCGCCTACTACTGGCTGGTCTTCGCCCAGCCATTTGGAGAACGGATCCTGGCCATCCAACCGGGTCCTACGGCCCTGTTGATTGTGGGACCCCTGGTGGGCCTGGGATCGCTGGCGGTCCTGTTGAACCGCTGGCCGGGACAGCTGGAACTTGTGGGCAAGGTGGACAGCTACATGATGAGCTCGCTGAAGGTGGGAGGCTTTGTGGCCTTCCTGCTGCTCATGGTCATCGTGGCCACCCTGTGGGGACTGCCGGGAACGGCCATCGAACTGCCACCGAAGGTGTTCCTCTTCATCCTCCCTCTGGGAGCCCTGCTGGCCTTCTGCACCTTTCCCAGACTGGTGCTGTACTACCCTCGCGGTCACCTGGTCATCGGGTGGCTCCTGCTGCCCCTCCTCTCGCTCATCGTTGCCGCGGCCAGCGCCTCCCACGAACTGATCTCCTATCGCCACATGCCCTACTTGATGGAGTCCATCGCGTTGCTGGTGGGAGTGGGAATAGTGGGGTTCCTGGCGTTGCCCGAACTGCGTTCCACCAGCCCGTTGGATGCGCGTCGCAAGTTCGTGACCGCCTTTCTCATCGGCACCGTGTTCGGGGCCGCCCTGCTCTCC
Organism: uncultured archaeon; assembly: GCA_964384995.1. Taxonomy (GTDB): domain Archaea; phylum Thermoplasmatota; class Poseidoniia; order MGIII; family CAYLMJ01; genus CAYLMJ01. The sequence goes on from CAYLMJ010000044.1 coordinate 6,198, forward strand.
TATCCACCACCCGAGCTCTTCGGAGGCTTTCAGGAGGGCACCAGCCAGAGAGAGCTGGACCTTGTGCTGTGGGCCAGGGAGGGGATTCCCGGAACTCACGACCCCATGCAGGCGGGACAGCGGGTGGCCACCGACCATCGCCTCTCCACCTTCCTCTTTGGCATCGGAGGGGCCACTCCCACCTGGGACCTGGCCGGCGATCTGATCCATGCCCCGAAACTGCGAGAGAACACCACCGAACACTTGCGGGTCAAGACCCCCGAAGCGGGTTCAGGTCCTGCCCACTACGTTGCGCTATCCGAGGAGGTCCGTAAGCATGTGGCCCTCGAGCAATGGGAGGCGGCCGTGGGCATCAGCGAGGCGGCCCAGGCCAAGTTCGAACGTCCCCCCTTCTGGAGGGTGTTCGACAATGGCGAGGCCCAGATATACATCGTGGACTACCGACTGGTCTGACAGGACCGGGGTCACATCCTATCCAGGGCCTCGATGCCCATCAGGTCCAGCGCAGTGGCCAGGACCTGCCGCGCGCAAGCCACCAGGCACAGGCGGAGCTTCTTGATATCCTCTTCAGAGGCCGTGAGCACTGGACAGTCACGGTAGAACTGGTTGAAGGAGGTGGCCAGCTGGTAGAGGAAGTTGGGTACCATGTGGGGTCGCAGGCTCCCGGCGGCGGTCTGGACCTGGGAGGGGAAGCTGGCCAGGAGCTTGATCAGCTCCAGCTCGCTGGGATGTTCCAGCAGGCTTCCGGTCCCTTCGATATCATCCTGATGCCCTTCTGATGAGGTATCTTGAACCGACACACCGGCCTTGCGAAGGATGGAACTGGCCCGGGCATGGGAATAGAGGATGTAGGGCGCCGCAAAGCCATCGAAGCTCAGGGCCTCCTCCCAGCGGAAGGTCAGGGGCTTTTCGGGCTGGACCTTCAGGAGGTTGAAACGCAGGGCGGCCAGGCCGATGGCGGAGGCCAGTCGAGCCCTTTCCGTCTCATCGAGGTCGGGGCGGCGCTGGGCCAGTTCGGTGGCGGCCCGATGGCAGGCCTCCTCCTGCAGGTCGTCCAAATGGACCGCCCGACCCTTGCGGGTGGACATGCGGCCCTCGGGCAGGTTGACAAAGGAGTAGAACTGGACCTGAGGGACGGGCTCGCCCAACAGCTCCAGGGCCGCCGCCAACTGAAGGGCCTGCAACTTGTGGTCCTCACCAAGAACGTCGATGGCCAGTTCGCATCTGGAGAACTTGTCGATGTGGTAGGCCAGGTCCCGGGTGGTGTAGAGGCTCAGGCCGCTGGCCCGGGTGAAGAAGAAGCGCTGTTCCTTGGCCGGCAGATCGAATGGGGTCAAATCCAGATAGTGGGCTCCCTCGTCGGTGCTGGCAGACTCAAGGTCCTTCAACCGCTCGATCACATTGGTGACCGCACCGCTGGCAAGCAGGTCAGATTCAAAGAAGAAACTGTCGATGCTGACCCCCATCTCAAGCAAGGACTCACGCATGCCGGCCAGGACTGCCGAGGTGGCCTGCTTGACCTGTTCCAGGGCTTTGGGATCTCCCGATTCACAGGCTTCCAGAAGAGCGTAGATGGCCTCTTTGGCCGCCGGGTCCGACTCCATCTCCTCATTGGCCTTGCGATAGGCCTCCACCAGTCGATGGTCGACCTTGCGGTCATCCTGGGGGGGCGGGAAATGCTCCAGGCCGTAAGTGAGCACCGCCGCCTGCCGCCCCACGTCATTGACATAGTACTCGGTGGTAACCTCATCACCTGCAAAGGCCAGCAGGCGTGCCAGGCTATCACCGATGAGGGGGTTGCGGGCCCGGCCGATGTGCATGGGGCCGGTGGGATTGGCCGAGGTGTGTTCCAGCAGGATGCGCCGGCGGGTGGGAGGACCGCGACCGTACTCCGCCTTCCTGGAGATTATGCCGGCCAGGACCTCTTTGGCGAGACGGGTCCAGTCAAAGGAAAGGTTGACAAAGCCGCCCTCGGCTCGCACCTGGGTGAACAAGTTGGGTTGGACACCCTGCCAGTGGTCGTCCAGGACCTGGGCCAATCTCGTGGCCAGTTGAGGCGGAGCCATGTTCGCCCCCTTGGCGGCCGCGAAACACGGCAGGGCCAGATCTCCCTTGCCCACACTGCCGGGTTGCCATTTTAGCAATTCTTGGTCCAGGCTGGTGAGTTCCAGGTTGTCAAGGACTGTGTTCAAGCCCTCTTCCGCGGCCAACCGATATTCTTGAACCGGGTCGTGATGGGCCATTGGGGAGCCCCCTAGCCGAACATGGAGGGATGGGGTGCTGGCTTCTTACCCGGTTGTTTCTGATGCTGGGCCATCGAGCGCATGGCCTTGATCTGGGCCTCCAGGGTCTCGGCCTGCTTGTACAGGGGAGCCGGGTCCAGGGGTATCTGAAGGAGCACCAGGTTGATGATATCGATGATCCGGGCGGCGGCCTTGGCGTCTGGGAACTCCTGGTGGGCTTCGGCCAGCAGGGCCAGCACATCGTAATTGCGCTTGGTGCCCTCGGTCAGGAATACCCCTGACACTCCCGCCACGGTGCCGTTGTTGAAGGGGACTATATCGTACTTGTCGATGTACTGCCGGGCCCGTGGGGTGGAGGCCACACCAAAGGTCCTGAAGGTGTCGGAATCCAGATCGGGAAGCTCGATCTTGCCATCCAGTTCGGTGGGTGGGGTCAGATCGGCGATATCCTCGGGGTCCTCCTCCAGGCTCAGCTTGTTGTCGACGGTCTGCAGTGAGAGCCCTTCGGGTGATATGAGCAGGTCGCAACGTTTCTCCTGCATCCAGTCGAGAACCTCTTTTGCCAGGGCGTTGATGAGCTGGGGTTTGGGTGAGAACTCTGAGATGAGCACCACGATCTGGTTGCATTTGTCATCCTGGCATACCTGCTCGCCGGCGTAGATGCGTACCGGGTTGAGGGGCTCACCCTCCCGGATCACCGAGACCGAGGGGAACTGGGAAGACTCCACCAGGGCGATCTGTTCCAGCTGAAGGGTGTTGATGATGTAATTGGCGGCGATGGTAGATACAAGACCCACCGAGGGAAAACCGTCGATAACGGTGGCACCCTTCAGGTCCCGCTTCTCGAGGTCGACGATGCGAATGGGTCGCTCGGGATCACTCATGGGTTCAGAGGACCCCGTCGTCGGTGTCCAGTTCTTCTCCCTCTTCCAGGTCCGGGAGATCGGTGCCGAGCAGGTCGTCCAGATCGTCGGTCATCGGGGGTACGTCATCGTCGTACTCATCCTCTATCTCATCATCATCTGCTTCCTCTTCTGCATCATCCTCATCTTTCGACTCAGAGGATTCGAGGGTCTCGTCGTCATCCTCCTCGTCCTCGTATTCGTCTTCATACTCATCGAACTCGTCAGGCTCATCCTCCTCCATCTCGATGCGGGAGGAGCTGACCTGGGTCCAGACGGTGAACTTGGGGAGTTTGTTGCGTCGGGCGTAGATGCGAATATCATGGAGGGTATGGAAGTGACCGACAACTGTCTGCCGGGTGTCATCTTCGATTACCATCATGTAGGGGCGAGCACGGACCATATTGCCTACGAGCAGGCGGGCCGCCTCGACCACTTTCTGATCGGCCTCTTCTGGCTTGAGGGTTCCCACGGGCATGGATGAATCACCAGCACAAGTAACCGCCCAGATTCTCCCCCCTTATAAATATTCCATCCTAAGCGTTAATAGACCAGCCAGTTTGGAAGGCCATGGCCCCTGATGCCAACTCCTTACAGTCCATACTGGCCCACACGGCGGAGTGCGTGACCCAGCGAGAACTCGAAGCCTGCCTTGAGACCACCGACTCCCCAGCAGCCTACATCGGCTTTGAGCCCTCGGGTCTGGCCCACATCGGCCTTCTGGTCACGGCGGGCAAGGTGACGGACCTGTTGGCCCAGGGATTCAGGGTTACCATCCTGCTGGCCGACTGGCATGCCCGCATCAACGACAAGCTGGGAGGTGACATGGAGACCATTCGCGCCGGCGGTCGCTATCTGGCCCAGTGCTTCGAGGCCCTGGTGCCCGACAAACTGCATGAGGGCCTCGAGTTCAAGACCGCCACCCAGCTCATCAGCGACGCCGATTACTGGGAGCGGGTGGTGCGAGTGGCCAAGGCCTGCTCGGTGGCCCGGGTGAGACGGGCCCTGACCATCATGGGCCGCTCGGAGGCCGAGGCCGAGGCTGACGCCTCCATGTATCTCTACCCGGCGATGCAGGTGGCCGACATCTTCGAGCTGGAGGTGGATGTGGCCCTGGGCGGCATGGACCAGCGCAAGGCCCACATGCTGGCCCGGGATGTGGCCGACAAGCTGGGCTGGACCAAGCCCATCGCCCTGCACACGCCCCTGCTGGGAAGCCTGTCCGGAGGCGGTCGCATGGAGATGGAGGGTGAGAGCGGTGGACCTGGAGACGGCCCGGACAAGGGAAAGGGGACCGATGTGGAGTCCAAGATGTCCAAATCGGACCCCAACGCGGCCCTGCTCATCCACGACGGCCAGAAGGCCATCGCCAAGAAGCTGCGCAAGGCCTTTTGCCCGCCCGAGCGGGCCGGCAACCCGGTGCTGGACCTGTGGGAGTACGTGCTCGCCCCTGGAGCGGCTCGCGGGGGAGAGAAACTGGTCATCGAGCGGCCCGACAAGTTCGGCGGCGACCTGACCTTCGACACCTACAGGGAGCTGGAGGATTCCTACCTGTCGGGACAGCTCCATCCCCTGGACCTGAAGAACGGAGGGGCGGCCGCCCTCTCCCGCCTGCTGGGGCCTGTGCGTGAATCGTTCGATGAAAAACCCAAGGTGCTGGACGAACTGCGGAAGGCCCTGGGTAGCTGAATCCGTGAAGGTCCGTTTTTTCCTTCAACTGGAGGGCAAGGTCAACCAACCACCCTCGACCAATTTTGCAATATGGTAACGCAGGGCCGTTCGAGAGATGCCAAGGCGTTTGGCAAGATCGCGAGTGCTGGTGTAGCCGTGGTTCTGGATCTCCACCAGGATCCGCCTCTGGGGTTCCTTGAGCTGAAGTCCGTCGTAGCCGATGGGGAACCAGCCTCCCCGGGGACCTTCAGATAGAAGGTCGTTGTCCTTGAGCAGGTTGAGATGGTAGCGTACCGTTGAGCGTCCCACCTCCAGGTCACGGGTCAGATCCGATGTGGTGACCCCGGGCCGGTCGGTCAGGATGTTCAAGATCTGCTGGCGGACAGTTTGTTCCTCCAAGGAAGATGTGGTCAATCGTTCGCCCATGTAGAGGGGGGCGATGGCAAGTCCCGCGATCTTGAAATGTCGAATAGCCCCCAGATACAGCAGAAAGGAAGTGGTTACCATGCCGATGATGATTATCGGGGCGACGGAACGGTCATCACTGGAAGTGGTTTCATCCACTTCATTCTGGGGTTGGATGATATCGGTGTAAAGGGAGTGGGTATCTTCATTCTGAGATGGTATCGGAGCGTCCGAGGCTTCACTGTACACAATCAGTTGACTTTCTCGCAAATGGGGGTCTGTTACAGGTGGTATCGATAATTGGAAATTCACTGTTTTACTTTCTCCACCGCCCAGTGTGAAGTCATCGGGGTCAATGATAGGATCAAACTCATCATCACAGGTGACCCTTACTTCCAGATCGTATGGGTCGGTATTCGTAATGGTCACAATGAACGTAACGGTCTTATCGGGAAGGGTGGTCTTTTCACCGTCATCTGAAATGGTAACGGCTGAAACCTCGGTAATGGCACAGAGCGACATTGCTATTGCAAACAACGCGACGAGCATTAGACGAAGATGACCTGGCACACCATCACCAATTGAACATGATTGTTAGTTGTGGGCTAAAAATGGCCATAGAGGATTATTAAACTTTCGTTATCAATCGCCCATATGCCAGCAAAGAGACGCAACATCTCCTTATTGCTGCTGCTAATCGGGGTACTCATCCTGCCGGCAGTGGCCTTGGCCCCAATGGCAAGGGCTTCAGAGGCATGGGGAGATGATACACTTGTTGCCGATACGTTCGTTATCAAGAACGATGAAGGCACTACTAGTGGAGCCCAGAGGAACTTTTTTTATCACAATCTGTCGGTCACTCCGCCAGACACCGTGACCTTTCGGAATATAGCGAGTTTTCAAGACACTAGGACCGATGATGAACAGCACAAATTGGTAGTTAGCATCGGTGTAGGCGAATCATTTGAGGAATATTTTTCAACAGAGTATCAAACACCCTTTGTTTGGGTGGGGATACCATCAATTGAACAAGAGATAACCTCAGATGGGGCAAATCCAGAGACATATTTGGTACGCACCAAATTTCAGATCTTCAAGGAAGACCCGATACACGGTTGGGTCGAAGAGGGAGATATCAGTCTTGGGAAAGCCGCCCATGTTTACAAGGACGATGACCCGATTCCAGACCCCTAGTACACAGGAGGAATCTTGATCAAAAGGTGGGTACTCAAAATGGGACGCAACACGAATTCAACCAGCAAGACATGCCATCTATGTGGCGGCTCGGGTCGCATCGGTGGGGGCCGACGCCCTGAATACGATTGCCCGGCCTGCTCAAAACCAGCTGAAGATGATCTTAACAAAGACTACCAGACGGAGTCGGGCCAGACCAACGACGGGGACGCCCCGCGCCTGCCCTTGGCGATGAAGAAGGCTATCTCGCGGTCGAACGGAGGTAATTGAAACAACGATCGGGATTATCGAGAGCCATGATGGCACCCAACTTGAGTACCCCATATCCGTCATCATGGCTCTCATTCGTTTTTGAGGGGCGCTCGAGAACCACCATATGGGAAGAGGTTGGGAAGAGGCGGCAGATTATCAGATGAAGGATGGAGCTGACAAATACTTTAACTCCCAGCCGTTCTGCCCGCCCCATGGGTGACGGTCCCCTCGACCTCGAGTTCTTTGTCGGCAACGACTTCCATCGTCGGCGCTGTCCGGCCTGCGGCCACAATTTCTGGGCTCTTCCGAATGATGAGGGGCAGTATGTCCACGGGGAGCTTTGCGGTGACAGCCCCTGCGTCGAATACTCGTTCCTGGGAGCCCCGGTGATCCCTGATGCTTACGACCTCGACTCGATGCGGGAGCTCTATCTGGGCTTCTTCGAGAGGCGAGGTCACACCAGGATGGTCCGCTACCCGGTGGTGGCCCGGTGGCGAGCCGACATCTACCTGACCATCGCCTCCATCGCCGATTTTCAGCCCCATGTCACCTCGGGCCTGGTGCCGCCGCCGGCCAATCCCCTGACCATCTCCCAGCCCTGCATCAGGCTCAACGACATGGCCTCGGTGGGCCGCTCCGGACGCCATCTCACCAACTTCGAGATGATGGCCCATCACGCCTTCAACTCACCGGCCGAGAAGGTCTACTGGCAGAACGAGACCGTGAGGCTCTGTCATGAGCTCTACTCCGACGAGCTGAATATAAAGCCCGAGCTGATAACCTACAAGGAGAATCCCTGGGTCGGAGGGGGCAATGGCGGGCAGGCTCTGGAGGTTCTGGCCGGGGGCCTGGAGCTGGCGACCCTGGTCTTCATGAACCTGACCGATGACCCCAATGGCCCCATCGAACTGAAGGGACAGCGATTCAGCGAGCAGGAGCTGGCCATCGTTGATACCGGCTACGGCCTGGAGCGCATGGTCTGGGCCTCCTCGGGCACCCCCACGCTCTACGAGGCCATCTATCCCGACATCGTCAAGTTCGTCAGCGAGCAGGCCGGCGTTGCTGAACTGCTGGCCGACCCCACAACGGCCAGGATCATCGGCCTCAACGCCAGGATCGCCGGGGTCCTCAACGTGGACCTGGGGACCAACCTGTCGGCCCTGCGCAAGGAGGTTCTCGCCCGTTTGCGCCAGGAGGGGTTGAAGCTCTCCATGGATGAACTGCTGGCGGCGGTGGAGCCGCTGGAGAGGGTCTTCGCCGTCACCGATCACGCCCGGTGCCTGGCCTTCATGTTCGGGGACGGCATAGTACCGTCCTCGGTGAAGTCCGGCTATCTGGCCCGGATGGTGGCCCGCCGGACCCTGGGACTTCTGGAACAGCTGGGTTGTCCCGACCTTTTGCCCGAGCTCATCGACATCCATCTGAAGGGACTGGGCAACTTTCCCGAGCTGGTGAAGGCACGCGACCACATCCAGGCCATAGTCGAGCTGGAGGTCGTCCGGTACCGGGACACCCTGGCCCGGGGACGCCGAGCGGTATCGCGCTACCTGGCCGAGAACCCGAAGAGCGGTGTCGGAATCGATCAGCTCATCCATTTCTACGAGTCGGCGGGTCTTCCGCCCCAGGTGGTGGCCAACGAGGCCGCGAGCCATGGGGTGGAGGTTGAGGTGCCAGCCGACTTCACCGCCCAGGTGGCGGTGGCCCACTCCACGGAAGAGACCCCGGAAGCCGAGGCTGAACGGAGCCTCGACCTGCCGCCCACGGTCCCCCTCTACTACTCCCGGCCACCCGGTCGGACCTTTGAGAGCAAGGTGCTGTGGAGCGAAGGCCACGAAGTGGTGATGGATGCCACCGGATTCTATCCCGAGGGCGGGGGCCAGCCCTGCGACCTGGGCCATCTCGCCTTCGGTGATGGGAAGGGCTCGAAGGTCGTCGATGTGAAAAAGTTCGGTGAAGTTATCGTCCACACCCTTGATGGCCCCGCCCCGCCCGCTGGTTCCATGGTGAAGGGGGAGGTGGACTGGGAACGGCGGATGGCCCACGTTCGGCACCACACCGGAGCCCACGTTGTGGGTGCCGCGGCCCGAAGGCTGCTGGGCGGCCACATCTGGCAGGCGGGAGCCTCCAAGACCGCCGAGCGGGCCCGGCTGGACATCACCCATTACCAGCGCTTGACAGCGGAACAGCTGGACGATATCGAGCGCATCGCCAATGAGATCGTCCTGGCCGACGAGTCAGTGGAGCATGTCGAACTGCCCCGGGCCGAGGCCGATGCCCGTTTCGGTCATGTGCTCTACCAGGGGGGTGTGCCGCCGGGCTCGAAGATACGGGTCCTGCGCATCGGCGAGGACGACGAGCGCATCGTCGATGTCCAGGCCTGCGGCGGGACCCATGCCGCCCGCACCGGCGAGGTGGGCTACCTGAAACTGCTGGGGACCACCAGGGTCCAGGAGGGGGTCGAGCGGCTGGAGTTCGCCGCCGGACCCGCCGCCGTGACCCGGGTCCAGGAGCGGGAGGCCTGGTTGCGCGAAGCCGCCGACCAGCTGGGAGTCCCGGCCGACCAGCTGCCCGCCACCGCCCGCCGCTTCTTTGGCGAGTGGAAGGAGCGGGGCAAGGAGGTCGAGCGGTTGCAGAAGCAGCTGGCCAAGGGCGGCGGCAGCGGCCTGACCAGCGAGGAGGTCGGCGGGGTCACTGTCCACTGGGGCGTGCGAGAAGGGGCCGCCATGGCCGAACTGCAGTCCATGGCCCGTGAGCTGACCGAAAAGCCGGGAAGCCTGGCCCTGCTGGGAGCCACACCCGAGGGCTCACCCAAGGGCGTGTTGCTGGCCGCCGTCGCCGACGACGCTCCCCAGGGGCTCCACTGCGGCAAGCTGATGCAGGCGGGAGCTCGGGCCGGAGGGGGCAAGGGCGGCGGCAAACCCAACATCGCCCAGGGAGCCTGCCCGGCTGAGGGTATCGAGGCCGCCGTGGCCGCCATGGTGGAGGCGGCGAGGGCTCAGCTGAGCGGCTGAATAGCTGTGTGAGTGGCTGAGTGGCTAAGTGAATGAGCCAACACTCCCTCTACCGAGAGAGTTGGCACTGGGCTCACTGTGGTCCAATTACTCCTTGAGACAGGTCTCAGACCAGTCCCGAACTGCTCAGGGTCTCTTCGCCCACCTCTTCGGGGGAAGGGGCCGATTCCTGGTCCATCATCTGCTTGTCCAGGCCGCTCTCTTCGGCCAGGCGTAGGCGGTCCAGCTGTTCCAAGGCCTCCTTGGCCGAGCGGCTGACCATGTGGTCATTATCCTCGGAAGCCAGCTTCTTCAGGGTGTACAGGACCTCCTCGGACCAGTCGCCGGTGTTGTTCAGGCCCTTGACGGCCCAGAGGCGTATCTTGGGCTCGTCGTTGGTGACGGCCTTGAGGAAGGGCTGTACCAGCTCGGGGAAGCCTTCCATCAAACTAAGGGCGCGCCAGGCGTTGCGCTGGGCCTTGGGCAGTCCGTAGCTGGTCAGGTCCAGCAGGGCCTCCTGGGCGGTCTCGCCGTGGAGGGCCAGGGATTTGGCCGCTCGTCTTCGGATGTAGGGGTCGTGGTCGCCCATGGCCTCGATTAGGGCCTCCCGGGCCCGGTTGCTCTGGGGGTGGCGGGCCAGTGATTTGGCCGCCTGCCAGCGCTGATAGCGATCCTCCGACCTCAATGCCTCCACCAGGTAGGGGATGGACTTGTCGGTCTGCAATCGTCCCATGGCGTCCACAGAGAGGCGGCGGGTGTTGTGGTCGTTGTCCTGAAGACCCTTCTCCACCAGCTCTTCGATGGCTCCCTCGCCCATGATCTCGAAGGCGTCCAGGGCCTCCTTGCGCACCTTGGGGTTCTCGTCATCGATGGCCTCCACCAGCTGCTGGGCCACAACCGCCTCGTGCTTGCCGGCCATGTGAGAGAGCCCCTTCAGGGCGTGGCGGCGGATGACGGCGTCCTCGTCCTTGAGCAGTTCGACGGCGAGATTGGCGGCACCCTTGTCCTGGAACTGCCTCAGCAGGCCTTCCATGGCCCCGGCGGCGGAACGTCGAACATACTTGTTCTTGTTGTTAAGGGCGGCAAAGACCATGTCCCGGGACTCCCGGAACGGTCGCTGGGAGATGACCTCCAGGGCTCCCCGGTGGGCCCAGATCGATTCAGGGGCCTCCAGGGTCCGCATGAGGGGTTCCTTGATCTTCTTCAGGAGGATCCGGCGGTCCCGTCCCTTGTAGGTTAGGGCCTCCAGGCAGGCGTTGTGCAGTTCGGCGTCGGCGGAACGCAGACCGTGCATCAGACCCACCACATCCTCGGCCTGCCACAGATCGGGTATCTGCTGAGGGGTCAGGTGTACCAGCTTGTTGATGCGCTCGTGCTCGGAGGGGGTGATGCCAAGCTCCTGCCGGGCTTCCTCGGCTCGCTCCTCATCGTGGGGGGAGAAGTAGCCGTCCTCCCAGGCCTCTTCGAGTAGATCGTGATATTTCTTCAGCCGGGGTTCCATGGATACCACGGAGTCCGGTCCAAAGAGGGGCAAATCGACCATGCTAATCCTCCGTCGAGTGGATTCGATTTTATATAAGGCTATTTGTCGGATATGTCAGTCGCCTGTTGCCTGTTTTATAAGTGGCAGGGGTATTCATCATTATGGAGGACCCGCTCGAAGCCCCGCCCGAGGCACCTGGACCATCCGCTGAAGGCTCGCCAGATGGTACTCCGAAGGCCGAACCGGAAGGTCAGGACATGGACCAGGGCGCGGACCAGGACGCAGACCAAGTGTCCCGGACCATCGAGGATCTTCTGCGCCGGAACGCCACCCTGTGGGAGCGGGGACTGTGCGTCGATTGCCTGGGCCGCCAGACGGCCCGCCTGGGTTATGGCCTGACCAACCGGCGCCGGGGGGAGGCCATCCTGATCACCCTGAGCATGGCCCGAGAGTACCTGCGGGACCCGCCACCGTGGCTGGCCGAACTCGACCTGCCCTACCTGCACCTGGACGAGGAGCAGGGAGGGGGCGCCAGCGAGGGAGCCGCCGAGGCCGATGACCGGGCCCGGAACTGCCCTCTGTGTGATGGGCTCTTCACCCAGCTGGACGACCTGGCCGAGATGATAACCGAGGCTCTGAGACCTTACGAGGCCTCCAGCTTCAAGATGGGGTGCATGGTGGACGACCACCTGGTGGAGGCCCAAGCGGCCCTGGTCCAGGAGCTGGGTTCCAACATCACCGAGAACCTGAAACAGCATCTGAACCGGGAGCTGAGCCATCGCCTGGCACCATTGAGCGGCCTGGAGCCCGACCCCGAGGACCCCCATCTCTTCATCCTGCTGGACACGCGCTACGACACGGTCAAGGTGCAGGCGGCCTCCCTCTTCATCAAGGGGCGCTACCGCAAGCTGGTGCGCAACCTGCCCCAGACCCGGTGGCCCTGTCGGGATTGCCAGGGGCTCGGGTGCCACAGGTGCGAGGGCACCGGCTACCGCTACCGCAGTTCGGTGGAACAGCTGGTGACCGGCCCGTTCATGGAGGCCACCAACGCCGTGGAAGAGAAGTTCCACGGCGCGGGTCGGGAGGACATCGACGTGCGCTGTCTGGGCACCGGCAGGCCCTTCGTCATCGAGTTCCGCCAGCCCCGCCTGCGAGAGCTGGACCTGGAGGAGCTGACCGAGGCGGTGAACGAGGGGGCCAGGGATATCGTCGAAGTGGAGGGCCTGGAATGGTGCCGTCGCGACGAGGTGGCGGCCATCAAGCAGGCCCAGAACGACAAGACCTACCGGGTGAAGGTGGCCTTCGAAGGGTCGGTTGACGAAGAAAGCCTTAAGAAGGCCCTGGAAATGATGGCGAGCCGGGTCATTCAACAACAGACCCCCTCTAGAGTAGCCCATCGAAGAGCGGCCAAGGTCCGGAAACGGAATCTAAGGAGCTTTTCCATAGTGGCCTGCGAAAAGGGGGGGTGCGAGTTGGAGCTGACCTGCGAGCATGGCACCTATGTGAAGGAGCTGGTCCACGGCGATGAAGACCGGACGGTTCCCAACCTGGCGGCCCTGCTCGAGACGCCCTGTCAGGTAACGGCCCTGGATGTCCTGGCCGTTCACGACGAACAATAAAGACACGCGAGCCACGAACATGGTCAGACGTTCCCAGGGGATGCGCAACAGCACCCGACACAAGCTCTCCCGCTCCAAGCGCGAAAGGGGTCTCAGCCCCATCACCAGAGCCCTGCAGCAGTTCACCGAAGGCAACTCTGTGAACATCGTGATCGACCCCTCGATCCAGAAGGGCCAGCCCCATCCCAGGTTCCACGGCCTGACCGGCAAGGTGGTCACCAAGCAGGGAGACGCCTACGTGGTCCAGGTGAAGGTGGGCAAGATGCCCAAACAGCTCATAGTTCGCCCCGAGCATCTCCGGCCCCAGAGGCTCTGACAGGTGAGATGATGAGATCCCCCCGACCGGTACCGATGGCCGAGGTCAAGGCCCTTTTGGAAGAGCAGGTTGAGAAGCGTGACCCCGAGCTGGTGCTCTACGAGCAGAAACTGGCCCTGGACCATGCCCAGCGGACCGCCAAACTGACCCTGGAGCAGACCCAGGAGCTGATAAAGGAGCTGACCGCCTTGGAGAGCGTGGACGAGCACTACGCCGTGAAGATAGCCGACACCCTGCCCGCCGATGCCGAGGAGGTCAGGGCGCTTTTCGTGAAGGAGCGGTACACGGTACCCACCGAGGACATCGAGGCCATTCAGGAGGCTGTGGCCAAATACAAGTGACGGAAGGGATAGCAATGGAAGATCACGCATACATCCTGGATTTCCTACCGCAAGGTCGTCACGACGCCAAGAAGATGTTCCGCCGGGAGCCGGTGTGCTACGCCATCGGCGAGAACGAGTTCAAGATATTCGAGCTGAACCCCAAGGAGGGGGCCTCGCTGATCATCGGCGAGAGGGTCTACATCGGCAAGGAGGTGGAAGAGCGGGAGAAGATAGCCCACGTGCGGGCCCGCATCGACTACAACGACCTGACCACCACCGCCCAGGCCGAACTGCCCTACATCATTGCCGAGATAATCACCAAGCGGGAGCCCGAGTTCCTGGAGTTCTTCAACCGGGCCCAGCCTGTTTCGATGCGCTTCCACATGCTGGAGCTGTTGCCGGGACTGGGCAAGAAGACCATGGAGATGGTGGTGGCCGAGCGGAAGAAGGGCGACTACGCCTCCCTGGCCGAGATAAAGGAACGGGTGCCCTCCATCCACACCCCTGAGAAGCTGGTCGCCTCCCGCATCGTCCTGGAGCTGAAGGACGAGAACCAGAAGTACCACCTGTTCGTGCGCCGGTGATGGGAGCCGGTTCCCGCACCCTCGCAACTTGGCACCATTGAGAAAGAGCGAACGATCCAAAGGGACACCAGAACGTCTGATTCTGGGACCGGAGGTTGTCCACTCCCTGTCTGCCTTGGCATCACCTTCGTTTCACTCTATGTGCCCTCTCGTATTGTCCAAGGTGATACTCAGTTCAAGCCCAGACTATCCTAAGGTCATCCTAAGGTCATCCTAAGGTCATCCTAAGGTCATCCTAAGGTC
>CAYLMJ010000045.1:0-20096 GCA_964384995.1 uncultured archaeon
CGTTAGATTTAAATAGACGTAGATAAAGTGTCAAAGTGCTTTTAATACATCTGACACTAGATGTACCAGGTGATTGCATGGTGTGTGCTATCCAAATACGCAAGACTATGATGCTTGCTCTAGTGGCCATTGCCGCCATGGTGATGGTTCCTTTCAGTGCCTGTGCCGAAACGTATGAAGTGGAGGTTGCGGTGACCTTCTACTACATCGATGACGTGACCATAGATTTTGGTTCCTACTACTCGGATGACTACCATCCGCTGGTGATCATGTTGCCAGCCGAGGTGTTCTTCTCCAACAAGGTTACCTTCGAGGACAAACGCTCCGGCGATGAGACTCGGAAGGTCAAGATCAAGATCGCCGTCGATGACGACGCTAAAGATTGGAAGCAGAAGACCTATTCTGGTGAGTACGACTGGGAAGGCAACCCCAAGGGCGAGAAGAAATATACTCAGGAGTACGGGACCGGCGAGGACACCCCCTACATCGCCACCATCTACGAGCTCTACCACAAGGAAGATGGCGAGTGGGTCCAGGACGATTACGCCAAGGTCGGCGAGGAGGCTCATGTCTTCACCCTGGCGGGGCCCTACGACGATGGTGAACCGGCCAGTGTCATACTCGACGACGACCTCATCCAGCTATCTGTGGACCAGGGTATCGACCCCGACGATCTGGAGTAGAGCAACACAGTGAGATTTAACCTAACAAACAACAGATCGTGAGTCTGGAGACCATCACCCCAATCCGTCCAGGCCGCGATCATCCCCCCAACCCAAGGTAGAGGCCGTCCGAGACCATTGCGTTCCATCCTGGGATATTGCACGATCCTCTTGCCCCCTGTGCACGGTCGGGATCGGTCGGTCCTCTGCCACCCTTGACGCACATCACAAACACACCAGTGATCTGAGTGGACGGTGCAGTCCTCATCGCACCCCGCCTTGCCGACTGCATCTTCCACCACCACCGCGATCATCAGCCAAAGGTATCGAACATGAACGAAAAGAAATTGAACATCCGTACCCGGCTCACGGTCTTCCTGGTGCTGACCATGCTCCTGGCAGGCTTCATGGGTCTGAACGAGATGGAACCCCGGGAAGCACCGACGAGAAACACTCATGCCCATGGTGCCTACGAGGTGAGCGTGGATGGCATCATCGTCATCTATGTTCCCGCCCAGACATTCTTCAACAGTAAAGTGGTATTTCGGGATCTGCGCAGCGGCGATGAGCTTCGCAAGGTCAAGATCAAGATAGGCGTCGATGACGACGTCAATGATTGGAAGCAGAAGGCCTATTCGGGTAAATACGACTGGGAAGGCACTCCCAAGGGCGAGAGGAAGTACAGCCAGGATTACGGGGCCGAAGAAGGGCCCGACATCGCTGTTATCTTCGAGCTCTATCGCAAGGTAGGTGATGTATGGATCCAGCAGAGCTGGACCCACAAAGGCAGCCTGATAACCCTGCGAGAACCCCTCGAGGGTCGCGAGCCGGTCAGTCTGACCCTGACCGATGAACGGTTCTTCATCTCCGTCGACACCGTGTTGGTGCTCTGACCCTCTTTCGACTGCCCCCAGATTTATAACCCCATAGGGGCCATTGGTGGCCTCGACACGTGCGGGGGTAGCCTAGCCAGGTCAACGGCGGCAGGCTCAAGATCTGCTCCTTAGTGGTTCGTGGGTTCAAATCCCTCCCCCCGCACTAATTCCCGCCGGAGGCGGGAATTAGTGCTGGTGCCTGTGAATTTGACTGAAGAATCCCCAGGCCCCCGCACCCTCCGGGCGTTCGGGATGGGCCACGAAATTGACAACGGCAATTTCCATACTCTCCCACCCTGCGAGCCCTCGGGTTGCGTTGACGAAAATAGGTGGAATCATATCCTAACAATGGAGACCATCAAACAGTTCTCCATCAATGGGGTTTAAATACTCATCGTCAATAACACTCCGGTAGTATGGAGTTCGACTTCCTCATCAAGAAGACCTGGAAGTTCATCGCCCTGTTCATGGTGGTCTTCATCGTCAGCTCGCTGCTCTTCTATCAATTCGAGTACGTAGAGGAGGAGACCCATCTCTTTCAGCTGGGCCATGAGTACCGTGAGGAGCTCGATTCGGGGGCCGTGGACGAGTCGGTGGTGAAAGCCTTCGAGAGCCAGGATGAGGAGCTGGTCAATGGCACCCCCATATCCAGGCTCAACGACGACAGCTGGCTCATCGAGGCGAGCTCCGAGACCTACCTGATCAAGGAACCAGAGATGGATGTCTACTGCCTGAGGACCGATTACTCCGGTCCAGAGAGCCTGGCCGATTCCTTCTGGTACGGTATCGTCACCCTGTCCACCGTGGGCTATGGCGACAAGTTCCCGGTCACCACCGGCGGCAAGATAACCGGATTCTTCTTGATCGTATTCACATTCACCTTCTTAGGAGCGTTAATAGGCATGGTAAGCGACGCAGTCATGGAAGCCCGCAGACGGGAGGAGCTCGGCATGGACGGCACGAAGTTCAAGGACCACATCGTCATCTGCGGCTGGACCAACATCGGCCGGGTGAGCCTGCAGGAGCTTCTGGCCACCGAACAACAGGTCGTGGTCATCACCAACGACCAGGATGACATCCCGGTGATCCAGGACCTTGGGACCAAGAAGCAGGTATACACCGTCTTTGGCGAGTATTCCAACGCTGTCATCCTCGAACGGGCCAACATCGAGGAGGCACGCACCGTCATAGTGGCCACCGGAGAGGATACCAAGAACCTCATCACCGCCTTGACCATCAAGGGTCGCAATCCCGCCGTCCGGATCATCGTCTCCATAAGGGAGGAGGAGCTCAAGCAGACCCTCTACTCCGCAGGCGTCACCTACGTCTCATCCCCGGCCGAGATGACTGGTCGACTGGTGGCCAGTGCCGCCTTTGAGCCCCAGGTCGCCCGCTTCGTGGAGGACATCACCTCGGCCACCGCTGGTTTCGATCTGCTCCAGTACCCGGTCACCGAGGGCTTCTTTGCTCTCGGGCTGACCGTGGCCCAGTTCAGGGACAAGATGGACCCCATCGATGGGCCGTTGTTGGTGAGCCTGGTCAAGTACAGGCCCAAAACGGGTGTTGACCGGGACAGCCCCCAGAGCTGGGAGCAGATACCAAACCCAGACGAGAAGCTCAAGATCGACCTGGGCGACATCATCATCGTCCTGGGTAACGACGACCAGAACGAGAAGCTCAGGGAACTCATCGATTCCGCCTCCCCCATTTAGGGGCCTCCCTTACGCTTGGTGTACAGGGTTTTGAAGCCCAACCTTTATCTACCCCTCCCTGATGGAGCCGTCGCCCGACGGGAATGTGGCGCGCTCGACGATGCTGAACCCGGAAGCGAGGCTCAAACCAACGAATGCACAACTGAGGCTATCGCGATGTCAAGGTCAATGTACTCCTATATGGCCGAGGCCTGGAAGCGTCCCAAGGACGACGCCCACCGGGCCATGTACCAGGAACGGCTCATCCAGTGGCGCAGAGAGAACACGGTCACCCGGATCGAGCGACCCACCCGACTGGACGCCGCCCGACGACTGGGATTTAAAGCCAAACAGGGCTTTGTCATGGTCCGGGTCAGTGTTCGGCGCGGCGGTCTGCGCAAGCCTACAATCAAGGGCGGGCGCCGGGCCAAGCGCAAGGGTATCTCCAAGATCACCATGGGTAAGTCCATCCAGCGCATCGGCGAGGAGCGCGCCGCCCGCAAGTTCCCCAACCTGGAGGTGCTCAACTCCTACTGGGTGGGCGAGGACGGCCGTCACAAATGGTACGAGATCATCATGGTCGACCCCCACCATCCGGTCATCGAATCGGACCCCAAGATCAACTGGATCTGCGGCCGGGCTCACAAGAGCCGGGTCTACCGGGGCCTTACCAGCGCCGGCAAGAAGGGCCGGGGCCTGACCCACAAGGGCAAGGGCGCCGAGCACCTGCGTCCCAGCCGCAGGGCCAACTGGAAGCGGCGGCTCGGGTAACTTCCTAATATCGTTCCCTTTCCGATACTGCGGGATCAGAACATCGCCAGCTATTCAGCTTTCCTCTTTGCTATCTGCCGGCCAAAGGCCTTCAGCACCGCGCCGGGCACAACTCCGCTCAGATGCCAGATCAGGAAGGGCATGGTCTCGGGCTTGCCGGCGATGAGCCAGACCAGGCCGTAGGCGAACCAGGCCGCGGCCCCAAAGAGGATGAAGATCCTGCCGGTGACACGCAGGTCTCTCAGCCGTTCCAGGTCAAAGCTCACTGGCTACTGCCTCCGGACCCAGATTTGCCTTCCTGGTTTGTATTATCTTGTCCGTTCGAACCCAGCATTCGCTGAGCCAATGCCAGGGTCTTGTCCGCGATGGCCGCCACTGCCACGCTCTCGTAGCCCATGCCTGTGAAGTGGAGTCCCGGGTATTGCCGCTCCAGCTCGGCCCGCCGGGTCACCAAGGCCTCATGGCCCAGCTCCAGCTGGGGGATGCCCACCCGATGGCGGATGATGTGGGTGAAGCTGGGCTCGGGAGCCTTGCCGCCCACGAAGCGCAGGTAGCGGCCCAGGTCCTTCAGACAGCCATCGAGCATCTCCTCGTCGGACAGCTCGACCCGGTCGGGGTGGCGTATCCCGCCCACCAGGGTCTGGAGCAGATGAGACCCGCCGGGTGCCCGACCCGGCAGGATGGCCGAGGGATAGAGGGTTCCCAGGCCGAAAGCCCCCTCCGAATAGGGGATGAGGCAGCCGAAGCCACGCAGGGGCGGGTTAAAGGCCTCCTCGGGGAAGCCCAGGCCCACCACCGCGATGGGGGCACTGCTCCTTTCGGGCCAGCCGGTTCGATCCGGCCGGGGAAGCATGGACTGGGCCTGATTCGGCCCCACTGCCATCACCACAGAATCGGCCGTGTGCTCGCCATCCGAAGCAGTGACCACGAAGCCATCCCCCTCGGGTGCCACCGCCTTGACGGTCTGGCCGGTCTCGATGGCCACGCCCTTGTCGGCCAGTCCCCTGGCCAGTCGCTCCATGATGTCCCCCATTCCGGCCTCTGGGACCACCAGACGCGATTTGGTCAGTTGGGAGCGGTTCTTCATGGCAAAACGCAAAAGCGAGCCCTCACGGCCTTCCAGGCCCCGCAGGGTGGGGAAGGTGTGGTCAACGCTGATCCGGGATATGTCGCCGGCGTAGATGCCGGTGGCCATGGCGTCGAAAACATCCAACAATCCGGTCCCGAAGCGGCGGGAGGCCCACTGGGCCACGCTCAACCCCTGTTCCTTCACCGCCGGGATCCTGAATTCTTTCAGCAATCTGAACTTGGCCCCTGGGCTGGCCAGCCCCGAAAGGGCCACCTTGAAGGGTGACTGGGGGATGGGGTGGAGCCTGCCTTTTCGGGCTATCAAACGAGGGTGGTCGGTTAGTTTTATCTTTATAAGCTGCTCGTCGAGACCAAGGTCTGTGACCAATCGGGTCAGACCGGGGGCTTCCCCCATCCAGCCCTGGGGTCCCGATTCCACCATATAGCCATCCTGGCTGTGGGTCCAGATCAGCCCTCCGGTCCTCGGTCCAGCCTCCAGCACACTCACCTTGGGAGCCGCCTCCGGTTCTATTGTGGCCAGCCAGTGGGCCAGGGAGAGCCCGGCCAGACCGCTGCCGATGATGGTCACGTTCTCGGGTTTCTGTGCCTTGTTCGCCATGTTCACACCGTTTGTGAGAATTTTACCTTGATCGTATCGTCAAGTTCGGGGTCCAGCCTGAAATCCAGGGTCATGGCCACCACTCGCGCAAAGAGCCGCCCCAGTGGCGTTGCCCGGTACCCCCCTCCTTCGGGGACTGCCAGCCCCTTCTCCAGCAGGGGTTGGATGGCTGGGCGGGCCTGGTCCACCAGCTCGCCGCCCGCCGGACCGTGGTTGGCCGCCAACTCATCTGGGTCGATGTAGAACTTGCAGAGCCAGTCCATGATCGCCTGACGCACCAGTTTGTCCCTGGCGCTGAGGGCCAATCCCTTGTTGGTGGCCAGGCCCCGCTCCCGAATGGCTTTTTCCCACACCCTCAGCCCGCTGTGATTCTGGGCGTAACAGCCAGCCACCTCCGAGATGGAGGAGACTCCCAGTCCGATGAGGTCGGTCCCCTCCTGGGTGGTGTAACCCATGAAACTGCGTTTCAAGGTCCCTTCGGTCAGGGCCACCGTCAGGCTGTCCTCAGGCAGGGCGTAGTGGTCAAAACCGATGGTGCGATAGCCACCGGCCAGCATCCGCTCCCGTGCCAGCAGAAAGAGCTCGATCTTCTCCCTGGGTCCCGGCAGGGCCTCCTTGGGCAACAGCCGCTGATGGCGCATCCGCTCGGGCAGGTAGGCGAAGGAGTATAGCGCCAGTCGGTCGGGCGCCATGTCCAGCACCTCGTCCATGGTGGCATCGAAGCCCGTGGTCGACTGATGAGGCAGCCCGTAGATCAGGTCCAGGTTGACCCCGCCAAAGCCCAACTCCCGCGCCAGCTCTACCAGGCCCCGGGTCTGTTCCACGGTCTGGGGACGCTTGATGGTCTCCTGTACCAGGGGATCGAAATCCTGGACCCCCAGGGAGAGGCGGTTGAAACCCAGCTCGGCCAGCCGCCGCAGATGCTCGGGTGTGGTCACCGTGGGGTGGGCCTCGATGGCCAGCTCGGCCGCGCTTGTGAAGCTGAAATGCTCGTTGATGGACCCCATCATGGTGGAGAGCTGATCCGGGCTTAGATGGGTGGGAGTGCCGCCTCCCAGCTGGAACTGGCAGACCTTGTTCCGGTCGCCCAGATGTTCGGCCACGACCTCTGTCTCTCGCGCCAGCAGGGCCAGGTAATCGTCGGTGCGCTTGGGTGAGCGGTTGATCACCGTGTTGCATCCGCAGAAGAGACAACGGTGGGAGCAGAAAGGCAGATGGATGTAGATGCTCAACGGTTCATCGGCCTTGTTGGCGGCCAGTTTCAAATGGTGGATGTGGTCCTCCGGACCGAAGCTGTCGGACCAGTAGGGCACCGGTGGATAGGAGGTGTACCTGGGACCCGGCCGGTCCAGTTCCAGGATGAGCTCGGGAGAAAGCTCGATCTCCTGGCCATCATCCACCATCTCGTTTACCATCAGCTCTCGGCTCCCTCTTTATCAACTTGCGGGTTCCATTCCCGGATGGTGGCCATCAAGGCCTCCAGGGAGGCGACCGGTGTTTCGGGCAAGACCCCGTGACCCAGGTTGAAGATGTGGCCAATGCCACCACCCAGCTCCAGGACCTCACGTACCCGGCGGGAGACCAGTTCGGGTGGACCGAGCAGGACCGTGGGATCGAGGTTGCCCTGAAGGGCCACCCCCTCACCCAGCATCTCCCTTGCAGGGCGCAGGCCCACCCGCCAGTCCAGGCTCACGATATCACATCCCAGAAGTCCCAGGAAGGGCATCAGGTGGGGTGAGCCCCGGGCAAAGTAGGTCATAGGCGTTTCTGGGAAGCGCTCCTTCAGACTGGTGAAGATATGGGTCACAGCCGGCAGGCCCCAGACCTGGAACTCGGCGGGACCCAGCAGTTCAGCCCAGGTGTCGAAGAGCTGGACCGCGTCGGCCCCCGCTTCGATCTGGGCCCCCAGATGGGAGATCGTGGCCTCTGCCAGCAGGTCCAGGAGGCCCTGAAATGCCTCGGGATGGGAATAGGCCAGGCGTTTGGTCCGGGCCAGGGTCCGGGACCCCCCTCCTTCCACAAGGTAACAGGCCAGGGTGAAAGGAGCCCCGCCGAAACCCAACACCGCCTTGTGGGGCAGGGATTTGCGGACCAGCTTCAACGCATCGGTGACATAGGGAAAATCAGATTCCGGAGAGGGTGCTTCAAGGCCCTCGATGAGCTCGGGGGTGTCCAGGGGCTGTTCCATCCGGGGTCCGCCCGTTTCGGGGAACTCGACACCGGCACCCATGCCCTCCAGCACCACCAGGATGTCCGAGAAGAGGATGGCCGCGTCGTAATCCAACCGCTCTACGGGTTGCAGGGTAACCTCACAGGCCAGTTCCGGCGTGGTCACCAGCTCCCAGAAACTGTGTTTCTCCCGAAGGGCCATGTACTCGGGCAGGCAGCGTCCAGCCTGGCGCATGAGCCACACAGGGACCCGATCCACCGACTGATGGGTGGCCGCCGCCAGGAACCGCTCTCGACCGTTCAAGTCAGGCCTCCTTCAGAGTGGCTGCTAGCTTGTGACCCAGTTCCGTGATGACCTCGGAAGTGTGGGCCAACGAGGGGAACCACACCTCGTAGCCCGAAGGCGGCAGCATCACCCCCCGTTGCAGAGCTCCCTTGTGGAACCTGCCGAAGGTGGACATGTCACCATCGATGAGATGGGCTGCTCGGGGTGTTGTCTCGTTGAAGTAGAGCCATACCAGGGAACCCAGCTGGATCACACTGCCGGTCTTGCCCGCCACTTCCAGCCCCTCCCGCAGATGATCGGCCAGGGTGGCTCCGGCCGTCTCGAGGTGGCCGTAGGCGTCGGTGTGATTTGCCAGGACCTGCAGGGTGGTCTTGCCCGCCGCCAGGGCCAGGGGATTGCCTGAAAGGGTCCCGGCCTGGTATACTGAACCCAGGGGTGCCATGAGCTCCATGAGCTCCCGGCGACCGCCGTAAGCACCGACGGGGAGACCGCCTCCGACGACCTTGGCCAGGGTCACCAGATCGGGCTTCAACCCGTAGAGTTCGGTGGCCCCACCCCAGCCGAGACGAAAGCCGCTGATGACCTCGTCAAGCATGAACAGGGCACCATTCTCATTGCACAGTTTCTGGAGCAATTTGAGATATTCAGGGCGCTGGAGCAGGAGGCCATTGTTGGCCGGTACAGGCTCGATGATGGCGGCCGCCAGCTCGCTCCCGTGGGCTGCGAAGAACTCCTCGAGGGCTCCATCATCATCCAGGGGCAGCACCGCCGTCAGTTCAGCCATGCCCTTTGGTACGCCTCCCGAGGTGGGTGTGCCGAAGGTTGCCAGGCCCGAGCCGGCCTTGACCAGCAGTGAATCGTGATGGCCATGGTAGCATCCCTCGAACTTCAGCACCTTGTCCCGGCCGGTGAAGCCCCGGGCCAGGCGCAGGGCCGACATGACCGCCTCGGTGCCCGAGGTGACGAAGCGCATCCATTCCATTCCCGGATGGCTTTCGATGACCTTCTCGGCCAAAGCCACCTCATCGGTATGGGGGGCTCCGAAACCCAGGGCCCGGGAGGCCGCATCCTGCACCGCCTTCACCACCCGGGGATGACCGTGGCCCAGGATGAGGGGACCGTAGGCGCTCACCAGATCGATGTAATGGTTGCCCTCCAGATCCTTCACCCGGGAACCTGAGCCCGAGGTCAGGTAGGGCGGACTGCCACCCACGGCCTTGTAGGCTCTGACCGGGGAGCTGACCCCCCCGGGCATCAGTTGGCAAGCCCTTTGGTAGAGTTCGGTCTGGTTCTCTTTTTCATTCATTGCAACCACTCCTCCTTCACTGCCTGTTCGGCGTGGTAGGTGATGATCAGGTCCGCTCCCGCCCTGGCGATGGCCAGCAGGTTCTCCCGCACCAGAAGCCCCTCGTCACCCAGACCCTCCCGGGCCATGAGCTTGACCATGGAATACTCGCCCGAGACATTGTAGGCCGCCAGGGGCAGATCGGTGGATTCCTTCACCGCCCGTATTACATCCAGGTAGGCCAGCGCCGGCTTGACCATCAGGGCGTCGGCACCCTCCTCGGCGTCCATGATTGACTCCTTCACCGCCTCCCGCACGTTGGGCGCGTCCATCTGGTAGGCCCTGCGGTCTCCGAAAGTGGGAGCCGAACCCGCCGCCTCCCGGAAGGGGCCGTAGTAGGCCGAGGCGTACTTGGCCGAGTAGCTCAGGATGGCCGTGTCGGCCAGACCAGCCTCGTCCAGGCTGGCCCGGATGTGTCCCACCCGGTGGTCCATCATGTCCGACGGCGCCACCCAATCAGCCCCGGCCTCGGCATAGGCCACCGCCGCCGCCGAAAGCCGGGGCAGTGACTCGTCATTGAGGATGCCTCCCTGGCCATCTGGAATGCCGCAATGACCGTGGTCGGTGTACTCGCATAGGCATACATCTGCCATTAGCTCGACCTCCTCGCCGAAGGCTTCCTTGAGAGCGTTCAGGGCCATGGGCACTGGCCCCTTCGGGTCGGCCGCGGCGGCTCCCAGAGGGTCTCCCTTTTCCACGATGCCAAAGAAGAGGTGGTTGGAAAGGCCCAGTTCCAGCTGGCGGCCCACTCGCTCCACCAGCAGGTCCACGCTGACCCGGCTCTGGCCGGGCATGGCCGCTATGGGCTGGCGTTGGCCCTTGCCCGGGAGAACGAAATGGGGCACGATGAGCTGATGGGGACTCAGTCGTGTCTCGGCCACCATCAGCCGTCTGGCCAAGGTAGCCCTGAGTCGACGGGGTCGGAAGCGCTGGTCGATGGGGATGAAAGGTTCGGGGGATTCTTCGGATGGGTTCATGGTCACCTCACAATGAACGGATAAGCTTGATGATGGAAGCGGGGTCCCGCCGCTGGGCCACGCCATGACAGGGTAAACCCTTTTGCTCAATGGCCCGGGCGGTGGTGGGGCCCAGGGCCAGGAATCTCAGTTGCTCGGGTGGAGAGGTGCCCGCCAGGACGTTCACCGCCGAAGGGCTCAGCAGAACAACCCCTTCCAGTTCCGGTGTTCTCGGGAAGGCCGCGACCTCCAGCTCAACGGTGCGGTAAACGGGCCACTGGACAACCTTCAACCCGGCGGCCTCCAGGACCGCTGGACCCTCGGGACTGGGTTGCTCGGCTCCTGGCATGAGGATTGGCGAGGCATCCCTCCCCTTCAGCCGGACCAGTTCATTGGCCAGGCTCACTCCTGTGCCGTGGGGTGCCAGCAGATGGAGGGGCAGATCGGCCGCCCTGAGCGCCCTGGCGGTGGCAGGCCCCACGCCACTCCATTGAAGATCCGACCGAGGGTGTTCCCGATCCAGACGGGACAGTATGGGAATCGCTCTGGCCGAACTTGCCACAACCCAGCGGGCTTCCCGCCAGGCCGCTGTCAAGCCCTCGGGCAGGGGGTCGTCGGGTCCGATCAACTCCCTGATCCCGATGAGGTTCCAGGCCAGGGTGGGCAAGCCGGCCGCCATGAGTTCAGCGGCGTATCTGGAGGCCGTGGGTCCACTGCCGGCAACCAGCCACTTTGGGCTCTCCGGGTATCGCACGGGAGATCCCTTGGTATCGCCCGGTGAAATGCAAATTGTCCTTTCGGTGATGGATGACAGGTCCCTTTTCAGGGTTCGGGCCGCCTCCTGCACCAGCCACTTCAGGTCTTGACCATGGCCCTGATAACAGGCCAAGACCGGCCTTTGTTGGATGCGCCAGGCCTCTGCCGCCATCTGGGTCGTCAGACTCCATTCCTCGTCGGTGCCGCCTGTCGCATGGACTCCCAAGGGCAGGCCACAGCCTCCGCCCAGGGCCGCCAGAACGTCCCTCTCGGCCGTCACCGCGGCCCTGGTGGGTGTGTGGTCCAGTTGGGCCAATTCTTGGGCCCTGGACCAGTCGGTCCGGGTCTGGATGGCCAGGGCTCCCTGTCCCGGCGCCGAAGGCCAGACCGAGCCATCAAGAGGGACCGACACGACCTCCTCGGGAAGTTCCAGCTCCATGCGCTGGAAGGGAGCGGCGGCCATGATCTGGGCGTCCATCCATCCCTGTTCCAACTTGCTCATCCGGGTGCCCACATTGCCTCGCAGGTCAACTGGCACGACCTCCGGGGCCAGGGCCAGCAGATAGGCCTGCCGCCGAGGTGCCGAGGTTCCCACCCGGGTCCCGGGACTCAGGGGCAGGCCTTCCATCTCGGGAACATGATGGCTCTCCTTGACCAGCAGCAGGTCGCCTGTCGCCTCCCTCTCGGGGATGGCGACCACCGGCAGACCCTCGGGTTGGGCCAGGGGCAGGTCCTTGAGGGAGTGTACCGCCAGGTCCACCTCTTTTGCCTTCAATGCCCGTTCCAGGCTCCGGGTGAAGAGTCCCGGCTCCTGGGCCTGATGCAGGGGCAGATGGAGCTGCTGGTCCCCTTTGGAGGAGACGAGCTCGAGTTCCCAGTCCCAGCCCAGTTCTCTTTCGATCAGGGTGCCCACAGACTCGGCCTGGACCCTGGCCAGGGGACTGCCTCTGGTTCCGATGCGACAGGGCGAACTCATTGGGTTTTTGCCTCCCCGTCCTTTGGGGATCCTTCGTTGTCACCTTCTGAAGGCGGGGGTTCTTGATGAATGGAATGGGGATGGCCCATATGGTGCGGGTGACCAGGGGGTACGCCGTGAACCGCTTGCTCGGTGGGAGGGGATGCTCCCGGATGGACCATGTGACCTGGATGACCTGGATGGCTCTGTTGGTCACCCTGGCCAGGATGACCTGGATGGCCCGGATGACCCGCAGGGGGTCCGCCTCCCATCATGGCGGCCATGGCTCGATTCACGTGGTGGGTCCGGTGGGCCTTCTCGGCCCGCTCCAGGGTATCCAGCAGGGTGCTCTGGGCCACATGGATGAGGTTGTTCAGGGTCTGCTCCATCCACCGCTTCAGCCTGGGGTCTTGATCGGGATCGCCGGGGTAACTGCCCAGACGCTCCTTGGCCGCCTCCTCCAGGGCCCCTCTGAGGCCCATGATGCGCTCCTGGTGGGTTGCCTTCCACCGCTCCCGGCGCAGGCTCATCAACTCCTGCGTGAGCACCTGGCGGGCGTGATCCAGGGCCTCCTGTCGCGATCGCTTGCTCTGCTCAGACAGTTCGACCAGATCGTCCATCTGTACCAACCGGCAGCTCTCCATATCCCTGATGGCCGGATCGGCGTTGCGGGGCATGGCCAGATCCAGGACCCTGAGCCCATCTCCTCCAGGATAGTCGGGACAGCGCTGGTCGATTATCCTCTGGATGTGGTCAACACCGAAGAAGGGCGCCTCCGACCGGGTGGCCAGGGCCACCGCCTCCAGGCAGGGAGGCTGGTTCAGGAAGTCCTCGAGGGTTAGGGGTATGGCCCTCTCATCAACGCTCTGGACCATCTCCCGGGCTCGCTCGAGATCGCCCGAGACACAGTAGATCTGCAGTTCCCGGTCCTGGGCCAGTTTGGCCAGCAGGGCCTGTCCGATGGGGCCCGTACCCACCACCGCAACCTGGCCGCAACCGCATCGGGCCTCTTCTATTGCCTCCTTGAGAAAGCGGGTGGTGAGGGGGATCAGGGAGACCGAACCCGAGAATAGGTCGGTCTTGGTCCGGACCCGCTTGGCCACCCTGAGCACCCGGGTGATCCAGCGCTCGAGGTCGTTGCCGATGACCCCGGCCTTCTTGCAGGCCTTGAAAGCCTCCTTGAACTGACCCAGGACCTGGGGTTCCCCTGGCACCAGGGCATCCAGGGAGGAGGCCACCTCGCACAGGTGGGTGAACGCCGCCTCACCCTTGAAGACCTCGGGAAGGTTCAGTCCCTCGGCCGGTATCTTCAGCTCCGCGGCCAGACGGTCCCGGATCGATTCGTCGGTGAGCGCGGGCTCGGTGACCGAGAAGGCCATGACCACCCGCTGGCACGTGGCCAGGTAGTAGAGCTTCTCCAGATCCAGGAGCTCCTTCAGGTTCTCCAGTGGCTGTTCCTGGCTGGATAATCGGTTGAGCAGCTCCAGCTGGCCGGCATCGCTCTGGGGTATCCGCCAGGTGGCGACTTGCAATCTATGTATCATCTTCGTTCCTCGTTGTGGGTGTGGTTTCCAGTTTCCCGATGATCAGTTCGGCCAGGAACTCCACAAAGGTCTCCTGGTCGTTGAAGGCCGGCAGGCGCCGGAAGCTTTCAAAGCCCGCTTCCTGAGCCTGCTCGAACAGCAAGATGTCCATGTCGTAGAGGGTCTCGATGTGGTCGCACACGAAACCCAGGGGCAGCACCAGCAGCCTGCTGTATCCCTCCTCCGCCAGCTGTGCCACCATCTGGGAGGAGGTGGGCTCCAGCCATTTGACCGGCCCCATCTGACTTTGAAAACCAAGCCTGCATTCCAGAGGGTCCAGCCGCCGGCTCAGGGCCCGGAAGGTGGCGGTCACCTGGTCCAGGTAAGGGTCGCCGTTCTCGACGTAGCGCCTTGGCAGTCCGTGGGCCGAGCAGAGCAAGGCCGTGTTTGGTCGTTCATCGTCATGGATATTGGTATCTGAGGAGGTCCCGCCGCCCCGGGCCAGGGCCTCCCGTACCTGTTCCTCCAGCAGGTCGAGGTATCCGTTCTCCTCGCCCCAGGAGTCGATGGTGGTGACCTGCCAGCCGGCCCGGTCCCCGTTCAGGAGCGTATCGGTGGCCGCCAGGCTGGAACCGGTGGTGGTGTGGCTGAAATGGGGATAGAGGGAGAGCTGGGTCAGCCTCCGGACCCCCTCTCGTTCCATCTCCTCCAGGGCCTGGTCCACCCCGGGCCGGCTGTAGCGGTAGGTCGCCTTGACCATCGCCTCCAGTCCCTTGTCCCGCAGTCTGGTCTGCAGATCCTCGGCCAACTGGTCGGTGTGGGATATCAGGGGTGAGCCACCTCCGATCTGGCGGTAACGAGCCGTGACCTTGGGGGTGCGTTTGCGAGCCCATCGGGCGGCCAGGCGCCCTTGCCACGGCTTGATGAAGAAGGGCAGTCTCACCATTGCCGGGTCCCCAAGCAGCGACACGAGAAAGGGTTCGATCTCGGTAAGGTTCCGGGGCCCTCCCATCTGGTGCAGGACCACTCCCGTTCGACCTGATCCAGGCTCCTTGTCGGAGCTACCAATGGGGCTCATTTCACGGTTCTGGCCGGGCAAGGATTTGTAAAAGTTGGGTCATCCTTATTTAAACTTGGTTGTAAATTAGCCCACATTATTCGTAATGATTTATAGATACCGTTTAATAATGTTGCAATATATCGAAAATTCACCAGCTCACAATAGTATAGTGGTCAAGATGGACGAGCTCAACCCCACCGAACAGCAGGTCCTGCTGGGTCTCATCGAGCAACCCCAGCTGACCGACACCCGTCTGGCGGCCCACCTTGACCTCAACCGTTCCACCTTCGCCTCCACCAAATCAGCCCTGCGCAAGCGCAAGGCCTTTCGCACCATCATGCTCCCCAATTACGGCAAGTTGGGTTTCGAACTGCTGATGGTGGCCTCGGCCTCCCTGTCGGCCTCCATCGACTACAAGGTGCGGCGCCACTCGTGGCGCGGGGTCCACGGCACCCACGCCCACTTCTTCACCCTGTCCGACCCAGAGAAGCTGCTGACCATGGTCTTTGGTCGCAACTTCACCCAGCTCCAGCACCGGGTCGACCTCTTCGAGTACCAGTACGACCGGGGCAAGTTCCTCGATTCGGCCACCCTGGACTTCTACTTCTTCCCCCTGGCCCTGTCCAAGCTTCACGTCTATCTGGACTGGACCAACATCATGCGCACCTACCTGGGCCTGGAGTTGTCCCGGGTCCGGGCGCCTCCCCTCGACCCCCAGCCGGGACCCGAACTGAACCTGCGGCAGATGGCGGTGTTGAAGGCCCTGGTCCAGGAGCCCGAGGCCAATCTGGGGCAGATAGCCAAGCTGGCCAAGGTGAGCCGCCTGACCGCCACCAAGATCCGTGAGTGGTTGCTGGAGGAGGGCCTGCTCATCCCCCGGGTGGTACTCTCGCCGCGGCCCCTGGGCTATTCCATCTGGGCCTACGTGCGCCTCCCCTTCCGCCCCGGTTCCACCATCGACCAGCGTCGTGAGGTGACCTCCCAGGTCCTGCCCCTGGCACCCCTGGTCTATTTCGAGAAGAAGCAGGAGGCGGTGGGCATCTTTCTCCACCGGGACCTGGAGACCTACGACCGGACCCTTACCACTCTGAGCCGGTTGTTCGAGGGCAGCGGTCACCTGGCCTCAAAACCAGTGAGCCATCTGTTCCTGCTCTCCAACATCAAGTATTCCAGTCCCTACAACTTCGCCGCCAACCTTGAGATGGAGGCCCTGCCTGAAGACCCAACCCGCCTGGACCGCGGCGGTCATCCGGGAGGGTCCCGACCTCCCGGTCCCCAGATCCCAGACGCCAAACCCCCGGGTCATCCATAGGCGCCGCAAGTGGGCCTCACCAGGAACTGGCAGCCCCATCGCTGGAGCTGGTATTGGGTGCGTTCACCGGGCAGGAGGGCGGGCGGTTCAATCCTGCTCGCTGTCCGGAGGTGGAGCTTCGAGGGTCTCCTGCAACCGTCTTAGCTGTTCGTTCAGGTGGTAGTAGACCCCGGCCACGATGATGAGCGTCACGACCAGCACCCCGAGGATGGCCATTGGACCGATCTTGCTGGCCAGGTCATCCTGGTTCTGTTCCGTCAGCTCATCCAGCTCATCGGTGCGGTCCTCCAGGTCTCCGGTGCGCTCTTTCAGCCCGGCGATGTCCTCCGCGCTGTTCACGATGAAGACTGGAACGGTCTCGGTGGTGGTCATGTTGTCCTCATCGGTGACGGTCAGGGTCACCAGATACTCACCGGGGCTGGCAAAGGCGTGTTTGGCCACCGCTTGCGTAGCTTGGGCCCCATCACCGAACTCCCACAGAAAGGTCAGATTGGTCCCATCGGGATCGAAGGCCTGGGCCTCGAAGGTCAGCAATGTATCCACCAGGGCCACCTTAGGTTCGCCCGGGTCCACCAGCGGCGGGACATTCTCCACCGGTTCCACATCCAGCATGGTGGCGATCTCCTGGGTCTTCTGATAGGAGTCGTAGAGCAGAACCCTGGCGTACTCGAAGTTGTGGGCCCCTCGGCTGCCGTCATTGTCCACGAACTGGTGATTGAACGTGGCCACCACCAGGAGCTCCTCGGCCTGGGTGATGAGCGACGGGTCGATACCCTGCAACTTGGCGATGTTGATGTTGGTCTGGGCTCCGGTGAGGTTGTCCTCAACGTAGACCAGCATGGTATCGATCTCCCCGTGCCAGGTGTCGATCACCCGTTGGGCCGTGGCGTCGGTGAGCCGGTTGCCGGAGCCGTCGCCGTTGTGACAGCTGCCGGTGCATGAGTTGGGCATGCCATACTCGATGGACAGCTGGGGTTCGATGGGATCGAAGGTGTGACTGGCAATATCGAAGGCCACCCCACTCTGGGAGGTGAAGGGCATGTGACAGTCGGTGCATGTGATGGCGCCCCCCATGAGCAGGTCGCCGATCTGGTCTGCACCCCCGTTGCCCATGAGCATCTCTTGCATGGGGTGGTGGGGTGTGTCACCCGGTACCGCATCCTCGTAGGTGTGACAGGCAACGCAGAGGTCTTCCTTCTCCACCCTCAGGATCTGCTCGTTCCCGGTACCATGAGGGCCATGACATGAGACACAGGCCACATTCCAGGTCACCCGCCCCGGGACCTGCTCCAACTCGCTGTCCTGGAACAGTTCCATGGCCCCCTCGGGGGTGTGACAGTTGGCACACGAGGCCTTGCGGGCAAAGGAGGGCGTTGGATCGGCATGGGCACTGTGGTTCCAGTCGACCCACTGCTGGGCGTCGAGCTTGGAGGTGCCGTCAGGCCAGAAGGAATCTTCTGCCAGGTTGAAGTGGTCCTGGATCCGGTCTCCCGGGAACATGCCCACCGGGAAGAGGTGGTTGCCATCCAGGCTGGTGCCCCGCACATGACACTGCGAGCAGACGTTGGCATTGGTCGAAACCCAGATGCGTTCGGGGTCGCCGAAACCGTCAAGATGTTCACTGCCGGGCCCATGACAGCTTTCGCAGGTGATGCCTCGCTCGTTGAAGTTGTCCACCCACTCATCGTTCCCGTTCTGCAATGGTGTGTTACCGGTGGTGTGGCATCCGGCACAGTTCTTCTGCCAGGACTTGTCCATGTCGATCTGCTTGATCGGTTCGCCGCCGAAGCCCCAGTCGTGGGCCGCGGGAGAGCCGTCGGGGTCGAACCAGTCCTCGGGGCTGTAGGCCACCCATTCGGAGGTGGCGGTGTTCCATTGCAGGGGCAGGATGTAGGTGCCATTCTCGATGTTCACCATGTAGAGCTGACGCCAGGCGCCTCCCCCTCCCTGGATCCAGTCCACGGTGTAGTTGTTCCCGGCCAGGTTGATATAGTAGTCATCGGTCCCCTCTTGATGGTAGATGGTGACATCCTCGTCGATGGAGGGTTGGACCGAGAAATCGGCCAGGACCGTATCGGCGGTCGGGGCAATGACCGTGATGGCGTGATTGGTCTCCATCCAGGTGTTGCCCTTGTCCGGATGGCATCCAGCGCAAAGGTCGGAGCCAATGTAGTCTGCACCGTCCATGTAACTGTTGTCGCTGGCCGCGCGTCCATTGCCGGTCTCACCGACCTCGCCGTTGACGACGAAGAAGAGCAGGGTTATCCCGAAAAACAGGACGCTGGCTAATACCTGGTCACGTGGAAGTTTCAATGTGATTACCTCTAGAAACTTTTTTTGCGGATAACTGTGATGCTAATTCAATATATATCCACGATGTAATTACAGTACCGACATCATTGTTGCCAATTGGAAGCACCATACCAGTTCCCAATCCTGCGGACCCCGCTGTTTGGAGTACCCTCGCACTTTGGTGGATGATCCGGTGATGGATGGGCATGTCGTTCTCATCAACCTGTGAGGTTGGATGACCCTCGGTCAATCTGGGTCCCGATCCCCGCCCGTCTCAAGCTCCAGGGCGGTCAGCCGTTCCTTCAGCTCCCACTCCTGCTGGGTGAACTCGGATATCGGGACGTTACCGAGCTGGAATCGGTCCCGCAGTTCCTTTAATTCTCGCCTGGTTCGCTCTATCTCCGGATCGGCCATTGAAGCGTCTTCGGGTGGTGCCTCGTCCAGTCGGTCCAGTTCATCCTCCTCCGGTATCTGGTCCTCATTGAGCCGCAACAACCCACTGCGATGAAGCATGGGGATGCCGAAGATGATGGCGATGACCAGGAGGGCCACCGGCCAGGCCCAATCGAAATCGGAATCTTGACCGGGGTCCTTTGGTTTGTCCCATGTGAGGTCGATGGAGAAGGTGCTGTTGACCGCCAGATCGTTGCCCTCTCCCCGGAAGATCCTCCATTGACGTTGCTGATTGTCCGTGATGGGGGGCAACATGGTGACCTCGAACCCACCCTCCATGGTCATCGTGGTGGTGGGTTGGGCGTAGGTGTAGACCTCCACCTTCCCCGTCGGATAGAGCAGTTCCTTATCGAACTGGCCGCTCAGCACCTTGTCCCCCGTGGTCATCAGGGTGTAGAGATATCCCACCTTGATCTTGATCAGGTAGGAGGGAACATGCAGGTGCAAGGTGAGATTCACGGTCTCCCCGGGCCCCAGGGTAATGGTGGTGTTCCCTTCATCGTCGAAGAGGAGGCCGACCCAGTCCTCTGGAAGGTTCGAGACCGACAGGTTCAGGGTGCGGTTGAGCCCTTCCTCGTTCTTGAGGGTCAGGTAATGGAGCACGGTTATCTTCTTGGGGATATCGGGTTGGTTGCCCAGGCTGGCACTTAAGGTATCCTGCTCGGTGGAAAGGGTCAGATCGTCCTGGGACGCATTCGCGGGGTTCTGGCTGTCATCCTTCTTCAGCACCACCTGCAGAGGGAGCATCACGGTACCGTTATCATCCGAGGCGGTCAGGTTTATCTGCTCGGTCTGACCGTAATAGGTGAGCAGGGTTGTGTAATCGGCAAAGGGATCGAACTTCACGATGTGATCATCGATGAACCTGGGCATCATGAATGTCTCTTCGGCGGCCCCCTCCTCGACGCTCAACGAGTATACCGTGGCGTCCTCGGGCAACCAGACGTACATTGTATCGTTGAAGGTCCGGTCGCTGGTGTTGTTGAACCAGAGGGTCTCCTCCACCATCAGGGTCTCTCGATCCACTTCCTGGTAGATATCCAGCCAGTGGTCCTCGACCTCCAGTTCTGGTCCTGGGACCTCTGCCGCTAGGGCAGGCACAAAAAAAGTGGCAAGGAGGACCAGGATGGCCTG
This sequence comes from uncultured archaeon, assembly GCA_964384995.1. Lineage (GTDB taxonomy): Archaea > Thermoplasmatota > Poseidoniia > MGIII > CAYLMJ01 > CAYLMJ01. The sequence goes on from CAYLMJ010000045.1 coordinate 19,928, forward strand.
GAAGGACGTTCGCAGGACAAGCATGCTCAGGTCCTCCTTGGTTGGGCTTATTAGGTTACCGTTTGGTCTGAGATTTCAGATGGTTCGGTATCAGTCGTTCTCCTTGTCGTCGGTCTCGGGCTCATCACGGCTCGGGGGGGCGTCGTAGCTGCTGGGTGCTCCACCCTTC
>CAYLMJ010000046.1:0-19823 GCA_964384995.1 uncultured archaeon
TAGCCTTGTGGGTGAAAGGTAAAGACTACCAGCCATCCCGGGAACCGTTGGAGGCGATGGCGAAGGTCACATCGACATGGGCATCGGCCAAGGCAGGCTCACTCGGTCGTCCCCCCGCCATCCACCACCCTAAAGCCTTATAGAAACCCAGGCCCTGAAAGTCCCGGAGTCCCGGAAACCATGGTCGAGCTCTCCCGTCCCGAGATAGAGCGGTACGCCCGCCACATCATCATGCCCGAGGTGGGACCCGGCGGCCAGCAGAGGCTCAAGGAGGCCTCGGTGCTCATCGTGGGGGCGGGAGGCCTGGGCTCTCCCGCGTCACTCTACCTGGCGGCGGCCGGGGTGGGGCGGCTGGGCATCGCCGACCATGACAGGGTGGAACTGTCCAATCTCCAGCGCCAGCTCCTCTTCAACGATGACGAAATTGGAAGCTCAAAGGTGGAGGTGGCCACCCGGCGATTGACAGCCCTCAACCCCCATCTGAAGGTGGAAGAGCATCCCGAGCGCGTCGACTCCACCAACGCCCTTGATATCTTCAAGGACTACGACGTCATCCTCGACGGCTCCGACAACTTCCCCACCCGCTATCTCACCAACGACGCCTGCGTCCTCACCGGCAAGCCCCTGGCCTACGGCGCCGTCCACCGCTTCGAGGGCCAGGCCAGCCTCTTTTTCGCCAAGGAGGGGCCGTGTTATCGTTGCATCTTCCCCTCGCCGCCGCCGCCCGAGCTGGCGCCATCGTGCGCCGAGAGCGGGGTCCTGGGCATCCTGCCGGGTGTCATCGGGGCGCTCCAGGCCACCGAGGCCCTGAAGTTCATCCTGGGCCTGGGCCGCGGTCTCGTGGGCCGCCTCCTGCTGTACGACGCCCTGAACATGGACTTCCGTGAGGTGCGCATCCCCAAGAACCCGACCTGCCCCCTTTGCGGCGAGGACCCGGCCATCACTGAGCTGATGGACTACGAGCAGTTCTGCGGCGACTCTGAGTAGGGTGGATCAGCGCCTTGTGAGCTTGAACACCTGACCCAGTTTCGAATCGGTGATGTAGAGCGCCCCGTCATCGCCAAAGGCCAGGTCAGTGGGGCTCTCCAGGCCCGTCACCAGGTCCTCCACCCGGCCGGTGTAGCTGTCGTTCATGGCATCGTGGGTCAGGTTGACCTTGACCACCTTGCCCAGGTCGTTCAGGACCACGATGGCCTCCCCGGCCGCGCCGGTGAAGCGGTGGTCGGGAGTGAAGGCCAGGCCCCAGGGTTTTGACTGGACCGGGAAGGTGACGTCGGGTCCCGTGGTCCCTGGGATCTCTCCCCCCGCGGAATCGGGCCAGCCGTAGTCCCGGTCCTTCACGATGAGGTTCAGCTCCTCGGGGTACTCCTTGTCGGTCCTGCAATTGTCGACGGCGAAGAGGTCGCCCGAGGTGGGCCTGAGCGCCAGGTCCAGACTGTTGCGCAGGCCGGTGGCGAAGACGGTGTGGTTGCCGTTGGTGGGATTGACCCGCAGGATGGTGGCCGAGCGTTCGTCCTTCTCGGAGCAGGCGTTGCACGAGGAGCCCACCGCCAGGTAGAGAAAGCCATCGGGCCCCACGGCCAGGCCGTTGTTGAGATGGATCCCGGCGTTGGTGGGCAGGTCGTCGATGAGGGTGACATCCTTGTCCACGGCCCCGTCGCTGTTGGAATCCTGGTAGGCGCTCAGGCGCCCGCGATGGCTCACGTAGAGCCAGCTGGTGGGGGTCCAGACCATCCCCATGGGCGAGGATATGCCCGTCACCCACTGGCTGGCGGTGATGTTGCCATGGTCCTCCCACAGCTTCAGGATCTCGCCGGGGCTGCCCCCCTGGCCCACGAACATCGAGCCCTCGGGTCCCGCGGAAACCGATATCGGCCGGTCCAGGGACGAGGCCCACACCTCCAGGAGGTAATCCGGGCCCGGGGTCGGCTCATCATCATCGGCCAGCCTGTCCAGGCCCCACCAGAGGCCGGCGGTGACCACTATCACCACCACCAGGATGGTCAGGGTGGAATGGCTCAGGGGCAGGCGTCTGCCACGGCTCCGGCCCAACAGCCCCTCCTCATCCTGGTCATCGAACTCGGTTTCCCTATCATCCCGCTCCTTTTCCTCCCGCTCCCCATCACCATCCTTTGGCTCGGGCTCGGGCTCGGGCTTCTCCTGCTTGGTCCGCTCCTCCTTGCTCCGCTCCTCCCGTTCCCTGATCCTGTCCCTGGCCGGGGCTCGCCGTTCGGAGGTTCGCGAAGGCCTCCTCTGGGGGGCCACCGGGCGGGTGTAGTTCCGGGTCGTGGAGGGGGCCGTCGGCCGCGCACCGGTCTGCGAGGGTGGCGAGGATGCTGTACGTGGCGGTTCGGGCACGACCTCCCCAGCGTCAGGTCGCCAAAAAGCTTTCAGAGTCCCAGCAGGGGCAGAATGCGGGTCAGGTCGCCGTCCAGCTGAACGTCGGCGGCCTCCACCACCCTGGGATGGGAATCGGCCACCGCCACCCCCAGGCCGGCGGCTTCCAGGATGACTATGTCCACCGGCCCATCACCCACGGTCACCACTTCTTCGGGCTCCAGTCCCCGCCTCTTTAGGATCTTGGAGAAAAGGGTGCCCTTGTCCTTGGCGATGACCCCCACAAGGCCCCGGCCGCTGATGACATCCTCCTTGTCGATGACCAGCCTGTTGGCGTGGATCTCGATCCTGGGACTGCCGATGGGCTCCAGCCCGGTGACCACTCCCGGCTCAAGGGCATGGTCCAGGGCCACCACCACCTGGTCGGAAGGCAGGTCCATCTCCTTGAGGACCAGGTCCACTATCCGCAGGGCCAGCAGGTCCAGGCCCCCGGTGAGGATCACGATGTCCAGACCCCCGGCCAGGATGGAACGTAGGGTCTCCACGGTCCCGGGGTCCAGGGCGATGGCCTCCAGGACCTGCCTAACCCTGGCCCCCGGAATGGGCCCTCCGCCCAGGGCCTCGCGCCACAGTCTCAGGTCCAGCTCCACGAACTCCTGATCGGTTATCTCACCTTTCAGGTACAGCCCCAGCCCCTCGTCGTTGTTGGAGCCGAAGGCGGCGTGGATCTCGGCCCAGCAGGAGCGGGGTACAGTGAGGGTGCCGTCCATGTCGAAGACCACCAATCGGTAGCCCTGGCCGGGAGGCATGCAACCTGCTGCATTGAGGTTCGGCGATGAAGGGGGTTGGGACATCCTTGGTGAAAGGAACGGGTGGGTCTTGAGCTTTAGTGGGCACATGAGCACCTCTACCCAATGCTTTGGTGGGACATCCGCCGGTGGGAGCTTGCCTTTTTAGGGCCCCGGCCTCCCTGGCCCCGCGATGGCCGACGATGAACTGGGACAGCCTCATTCCGGGGACGAGAAGGTCCGACCTGATGATGACCCGGAGACCGCGGAAGATGAACACTCCGAAAAAGAGAACAGGGAATATATCGAAGAAGTGGAGGATGAAGGGACCGATGAAGTGAGCGGTGAGGCGAAAAATGAAGGGGACGAAATTGTGACCGATGGTGACGAGGGGTCCGATGATGAGGCAAAACCCGACCGCGACGAGGTTGGAGAAAAGCGTGAGAGCGCCTCAGCCAAAGGGCCCGGGACTTCATCCCCGAAACCCACCTCAAAGGTCTCCGAGGCCTCGCCCAGGATGGTGGCCCTGGCCGACAATGTGGTAAACCGGCCCATGGCCACTGTGGCCCTCACCCTCCTGCTGACCCTCCTGGCCCTGATACCGTTGCAGAACCTGGAGACCGAGACCTCCATGGAGGACTACATACCCGCAACCCCCGAGGTGGAGGCCGGGCAGGAGGCCCACCGCCAGTTCCCCCTGGATTCCACCGTCATCACCATGGCCCAGTATCCCGGAGGCAACCTGCTGGGGCGGGAGGGTCTCGCCGAGCTCCTGGCCCTGGAACTGCACCTGGCCGGCTATCCCGACCTGCGACCCTGGCTCTACAACTCCTCCCGGCCCATCTCCTCGCCGGGCAGTCTGGTCGTGGGAGCCCTCAACCAGTCGGGCTACGATCCGGCCACCGCCCTGGCTATGGCCCCGGAACCGCTCCTGCAGGCCGTCCTGGGTCAGCTGGTGAGTGACCCCCAGACCGCGGGGGTGTTCGGCCGGGCCTCCAACGCCTCAGGCGCCTGGACCGCCCGCTCGGTGCTGGTGTCGGTGGCCCTGGACAAGCGGGGGGAGTACAACGACGAATCCAGCGAGCTCATCGTCAAGGAGGCCATCCACGCTTTCCAGACCGAACGGCTGGAGCTCAACACCCTGGCGGCCGCCTCCGAGGCCATGGACGAGGCCTCCCAGGAGACCCTGGCCACCCTCCTGCCCATATCGTTCTGCCTGATGGGCCTCCTGCTGTTCGTCACCCTGCGCCGGGTCACCGACATGGTGCTGAGCCTCTTCACGGTGCTCCTGGCCCTGGTCTGGATGTTCGCGGCCGGGGCCCTGCTGGACCTGGGCTTCTCCCAGTACACCTTCATTGCCCCCATCCTGGTGTTGGCCCTGGGGGTGGACGACGCCATCCACATCCTCCATCGCTACCGAGCCGACTACGGCCGGGGCCGCCTGCGGTCCATGACCACCAGCATCGGCATGGTGGGCACCGCCCTGCTCCTCACCACCCTCACCACCATGTCCGCGTTCGGGGCCAACCGCATCTCCGAGGTGCCGGCCCTGCGGGACTTCGGCATCCACGTGGCCCTGGGCATCGGCGCCGCCTTCCTCCTGACCACCACCTTCCTGCCGGCCTCCAGATTGCTCCTGGACCGCTGGCTGGATCCCGAGCTCCAGCCCCTGGACCGGACCAGCCGTGTGGCGCCCCTGCTGGAGCGGCTGGTGGAGCGTACCAGTCGCCATGGCACCGCCGTCATCCTGGTGGCTTGCCTGCTCACCGCCGGCAGTCTCTGGGTGGCCCGGGACCTGGAGCAGGAGCTGGAGATGGTGGATCTGGTCCAGCCCGACTCCGAGATCCAGATCGGGTACTCCATCTTCCTCAGGGATTTCACCACCACCTCCGGAGAATCGGCGGGCCTGCTCATCACCGGACCCGAACTGGCGCGACCCGAGGTGCTGGAGGCCCTGCTGGCTGTGGAGGCCAACATGGTCGACGATACCAAGGTGGCCCAACTGGAGGGGCGTCCACGGGCCCTCTCCATCGCCGATCACGCCCTGGCCGCCTTCCCGGCCTTCGCCCTGGCCAACAACCTGACCGACGCGGATTCCAACGGACTCCCCGACACCGCCAACGAGACCCGCCTGCTGCTGAACTGGCTGTTGGAGAACGGCCTGGAGCATGAGAGCCTCGGGACCTTCACGCCCATGGAACTGCGGGCCCTGGCGCGACCCGATGGAAAGGGGGACTTCGACGGCCTGCTGATCCTTGTGGTGAGCGCCAACATCGGCACCCTGGGCGGCGGCGACCTGCTGGATGACCTTGAGGGCGACACCCGTCCGCTGGAGGAGCTGGGACTGGAGGTGACCCCCTTTGGAGTGCCCATCGAACGCTACCAGATGCTCACCTCCATGACCGTGGGGATGCTGAACTCGGTGGTGGTGAGCATCGCTCTCTGCCTGGTCCTGCTGATGGTACTGCGCCGCTCCCCCAGGGAGGGTCTGGAGGCCATCCTGCCGGTGCTCCTGGTCGCCTCATGGGTCTACGGCACCATCTGGGCCCTGGGTTGGTCGTTAAATGTAGTTACCGTTTCCATAGCCGCCATCACCATCGGCGTGGGCGTCGACTTCGCCGTCCATCTGCTCCACCGCTATCGCGAGGCCCGCTCCTCGGGTCTGGCACCCGAGCCGGCCATGTCCGAAGCCGTCCGCCACGCCGGACAGCCCCTGGTTGGGGCCACCATGACCACCATGGCGGGGTTCGGAGTGCTCTACTTCTCGCCCATGAACATCTTCAGCCAGTTCGGTCTGCTCACGGCCCTGATGGTGCTCTACTCGCTGGTGGCTGCCCTGGTGGTCCTGCCGGTGGTCATCCTGAAGCTCTCGACCCATTTGAAGGATGAATGATTACGACTTTCTACCGGTTCCCTGAAATCACAAGGTTCTTTACCTTGAACAGGCATGTAAATTGGGTAAAGTGAGCCCGATCAAGATGGTGGGTCCATGACATCAAAGCTCAAGATGGCGTGCTTCGCCATGGCCATATTCCTGGCCTTCAGCCTCTTCATTAAAATTGATTCGAACCGGCCTAATGCCACCGAGGAATTGAACAACCTAACATCCGATCATACATTTCCAGACATGGATGACTCTGGTCACGGGCTCGACCATTCGTACAATGGAATCCAACCTATTGACCCGGAAGACCCCGAGGACCCGGAAGACCCCGAGGACCCGGAAGATCCACTTCCAGAGCCAATCAAGATCGGGTTCCGTCCTTTCGATTGAACGGTCAAGAACCCTCGAAAGTTCCTTCTTGTTCTACTGCGAGAAATCTTCGATCCGCTTCAGCTCTGTCCGCCATCATCTCGATGATGTTTCATTTTGGGAAAAAACCCTCATTTTCATATATATGGAATCTTATGAGAACCTTTATAGGTCCATTGGACTAAACATCAGGCTAACGGTCCCCTCCGACCGTCAAGGTGAAACTCGTGCGCGGTAAGCAGTATGTGGCCTTGATCCTAGTTTTGTTGCTGGTCACAGCCCTGCCCTACACCCCCTTGCAATCCACTCGCTCCAGCGAACACGTCACCCAGGAGGAGGCCCGGGACAATCCCGACGACACCTTCCCCGAGTTCGACTCCGACGGCGACGGTCTCAACGACTCCTACGAGCTGATGATGGGGTTCGATCCATTCGACATGGACACCAACGGCAACGGCATCCCCGACGGACAGGAGCAGGACTTCTGGGAGGACCTTTCGGGCTCCGACGAGATACCGCCCTGGCTTCAGGACATGTACGGGCCCGAGGGCGACCTGGACGGCGACGGCATACCCAACGCCGAGGACGATGACATCGACGGCGATGGCATTCCCAACGACGAGGACCCCGATTTCGTCAATCCCAACCAGTTCAGCGATCAGGCTCCCATCGACAACTTCTACGGTCAGAACCAGGACCCCACCGATCTGACCCAGCGGCTCTTCACTGTGGAGCTGACCCATGTGGACGGGATCCCGGTGGATGACCCCGCCGCCCGCACCGCCAACCCCCGCTACTGGCGGGCCGCGGCGTACGAGGAGTACAACGGGGCCCAGTGGCGCATCTCCGATGGTCTGGGATACCTGGACGAGGCTTCCCCCAATCCCAGGGGCACCTACGAGGGCGGCGAGATCGCCGAGGGTCTAGCGACCTCAAAGGTCATCTACACCTATCGCATCGATTACAGCCTCTACAAGCCCAGCGGGACCTCATCCTTCCTGCCCACGGCCCTGCACACTCTCTACCTGGACCCGGAGACCCCCGACCTCAACTTCAACAAGATCAACGTCGATTCAGAGGACGCCTTCTGGACCGACACCGATATCTCCAGCTACAGCTTCAGCACCGAGGAGTACATCTTCCTCCCCACGCGCCTGGATGAGGCCGAGGCCCCAGACTCCCCCGATGTGCGATACATCCATCTGCCCGACATGTCCAACCGGACCCGCGACCTGGCCGACCAGCTGTACAACGAGGCCAGCGCCCTCCATGGCGGCGAGGCCTCCGACTACCAGCTGGCCCAGTACATCAACGACCACCTAAGCACCTCGGGAACCTACACCTACAGCCTCCACGCCGCGCCGGCGCCCCAGGGCGAGGACAGCGTCGATCACTTCCTCTTCGAGACCCAGGAGGGCAAGTGCACCAACTTCGCCTCGGCCTACGTGGTCCTGACCCGGCTCAACAACCTGCCTTCCCGCTTCGTGGTGGGCTACGCCCTGGGCGAGGTGGAGAACGATACCCGCTACGTCACCGTGGGCAACGGCCACGCCTGGGCCGAGACCTACTTCGATGATTTCGGCTGGATCGGCTTCGAGCCCACCTCCCCCTACGCCAGCGAGGGCGACGCCGCCAACAAGTCCACCAACTCCACCGGCGAGGACGACGTGGTCGAGGGCAATGCCACTGACCCGGGCTCCAACAACACCAATCCCGACACCGACCAGGACGGTCTGGACGACGACTTCGAGATCAACCTGGGCACCGACCCCACCAAGAAGGACACCGATGGCGACGGCCTGTGGGACGGCGACGAGGTTCAGCCCGAGAGCCTTCAACTGGATTCTTTCGACAATGAGCAGAACTACATCACCAACCCGTTATCCAACGATACCGATGGCGACGGGCTCAACGACAGTTCCGAGCTGGTGGGCAGGGAGCATCCCGGGGATGGGTGGACCTATCGCACCGACCCCTCGGACGCCGATTCCGATGAGGACGGTCTCCTTGACGGCGAGGAGTTCCAGATCTTCAACCTCACGGTCAAGGTCTACAACGGCGAGAACTTCACCAACCGCAGTTTCAACAACATCTTCACCCTGCCCAAGCGGTATGATACCGACGGCGACGGGCTCTCCGACGGTCTGGAGCTGGGACGGGCCACACGTCACAACGACACCGCCGTGATCTGGCAGAACGACACCGACAACACCACCCGCACCAGCCCCTACCATGTGGACACCGACAGTGACGGCATCGAGGATGGTGACGAGGACCGGGACCGGGACGGGGCAGTGGACCCGGGCGACTGGAACGATGGCCTGGGACCCGGCGAGACCGACCCCCTGAACCGGGACACCGATGGCGGCGCCCGCTCCGACTGGCACGAGATCCGCATCGATCTCACCGACCCTCTGACCGTCCCCGACGACATCGATACCGACGGCGACGGCATCGTGGACGGCGACGAGGACCGCGACGGCGACGGCAACGTCACCCTCGGTCCCTGGAACGATGGTGAGGGTCCCGGCGAGACCGACCCCAACAAGGTGGACACCGACGGCGACGGCATGTGGGACGGCTGGGAGGTGAACAACAGCCTCAACCCCCTGGTGGACGATGCCGACGAGGACCCCGACGAGGATGGCCTCACCAACCTCCAGGAGTACCTCTACTACCAGGGCACCTTCTTTCCCAACCTGGACCCCCACGACCCGGACACCGATGGCGACACCCTGCTCGACGGCTGGGAGTGGAACCTGACCGTCAACTTCGGCGACATGGAGTTCGACGGCCGCAAATACGAGGACCTCTTCGATCCGGTGCGCAAGAACACCGATGGCCTGGGCAAGCACGACGGGGCCGACGATTACGACGGCGACGGCCTCTCCAACTCCAACGAGGAGCTCGTTCGCGGGACCCGCTGGAACGACACCGACACCGATGATGACACCATGTGGGACGGCGACGAGGTCCGGCCCCTCTATCTCAGCCTGGACGGTGTGGACAACCCCGGCAACTACGAGTCCGACCCCCTGACCAATGACACCGACGGCGACGGTCTGAACGACACCCATGAGGTCACCGGGGTCCTCAACCCCTTTGACGGGGCACCCACCGACCCCGGGACCAACGACACCGACGAGGACGGGTTCACCGACCTGTACGAAATGACCTGGTGGTGGAACACCACCGACCGCAACATGTCCGAGCCCAAAGAGGACTGGGACCAGCCGGGATGGTCGACCTCCGATCCCAACGACCCCGACACCGACGAGGACGAGCTGGAGGATGGGGACGAGGAGGAGGACAACCCCCTGATCCCCGTCGAGGAGGAGGTGGAGGAGGTGGAGTTCGACCCCTTTGGCGGCGGTCGCGGCGACGAGCCCACCAATCCCGATCTGGTGACCAAGGACCAGCGCTTCACCATGTCCCACGGTCTGGCCGCCGAGATCGAGGGCCTGACCATCCAGACCTACCTGAACAAGACCCTGGAGCAGGCCGGCACCCGCCTGGGGACGGCCCAGACCAACGCCACCGGGGCCTTCACCTTCACCGGTCTCAAGATACCCAACTCCCGACGCGCCGGCGAGTTCATCCTGCGTTACCGCCTGCCCCGCCAGACCGTGAACTCCACGGTCTACAAGGAGACCTGGTCGGACGCCTGGAACCTGACGGTGCGGGCCAACACCACCCTGGGGGTCTCCCATCCCGATTTCGTGCCCGCCGGAGGGAGCGTGAACCTGGCCGGGAACCTGAAGGACACCGGCAACCTGGCCCTCCCCGGCGCCAGGGTGAACCTGACCCTGAAGAACTCCACCGAGGCCGTCATCGAGTTCACCGGGGCCGACACCATCCAGGACGGCTCCTTCTCCTTCACCCTGTCCATCGACGAGGCCGACACCTACACGGTCTGGCTGGAGTACGACGGCGGCGCCTACCTCAACGGCTCGGCGGCCAACGGCTCCTTCCAGGCCATCGTCGCCCACCTCAACTTCACCGCCCAATTACCCGCGGAACTGGAGGCCGGGCAGACCTTCACCGTCAACGGCACCCTGGAGGCCAACACCACCGGCAGTGACCTGCAGGGCAATCTCATCCTGGCCCTGGTGGGCTCTTCCCCCAACCTCTTCGTCCAGGGCGTCGACACTCCCACCTCACCCCACAACTTCTCCTTCAACGCCACCCTGCCGGCCACCGTGCAGGCGGGCAACCGGACCCTGCGGTTGGAGTTCGTCAGCTTCAACACCGCCTTCCATCCCTCCAGCTCAATCCTGGAGACCGTCTTCATCACCGCCCCCTCCTTCGTCACCATCGAGGTCGACCCGACCCTCTCCACCCGCAACACCACCCTCTCCATCTCGGGACGCATCCACGACAACCAGGCCACCCAGGAGGGCCTGGCCGGGACCCTGGAACTGCTCCTGCGCGACGAGCATCTGGCCTGGGTCGAGACCGCGGATGGCAACTACTCCGTCGAACTGCCGGTGGACTGGTCCGAACCCCTGGGCCCGGCCTCCCTGCGGGTCCTCTTCAACGGCACTGATGTGTACCACGCCGCCAACGCCACCACCCAGTTCACCCTGGAGGCCGAGACCTCCATCGACCTTCCCGACGCCGAGGTGATCAGGGGCGAGTACTTCGTCATCCGGGGCTACCTCACCGACGACAACAGTATGCCACTGAACGATCAGAACATCACCCTGCTCCTGGATGGAGAGACGCTCTACGAGGGTCTCATCACCAATCCCCAGGGGCGCTTCGATTACTCCCACCTGTGGAACCACACCTGGTCTGAGCCAAGGCTCATCGAAGCCCGCTACGAGGGCTCGGATCATTACCGACCCACCTCCACCGTGGCCACCTACACCCCCCTCACCGCCACCGTCCTGAGCCTCACCAACCTCTCCCGCCAGCGCACGGTGGGCAACCTGACCATGGAGGGTGAACTGCTGGACGTTTTCGGCGGACGCCTGGCCGATCGCAACGTGACCATCGAACTGAACTGGACCGGGGCCGGACCCGCCGGCGAGGGGCGCGAGCCCGGGAACCTATCCCTGCCCTCCAGCCTCCAGGCCACCACCGATGTCAACGGCACCTTCCAGTTCAATCTGACCATCGACCCAGCCCATCCGGTGGGCAACTACACCCTGCTGGCCACCTTCCTGCGCCAGGGCTCCCTCCTGGGCTCCACGGCCCCGGGTCAGCTGACCCTCAAGGGCAAGAGCCGCGTCCAGGTGCTGGAGGACGACTGGCCGATCCTGGTCCAGGGAGCCGAGTACAACATCGTAGGTCATCTCACCGACGATCTGAACCACACCCTGGCGGACCGCCAGGTCCGGCTCTTCTACGACACCCAGGCCATCGCCAACGCCACCACCGACGGGCAGGGGCGGTTCAACTTCTCCAGCCGGGTGGCCGACAACGCCAACGGCCTCCACGACCTGACGGTGAAGTTCGACGGCGACGCCCTGCACCCCGACAGTGCCTCCCTGACCCGGGAACTGGTCATCCGCGAGCCCACCCAGCTGGCCATCCAGGGCCTGCCCTCGGCCGCCCAGTTCAACACCACCTGGCAGGTCACCATCCGCCTTACCAAGGGGGTCGTGCCCGAGCTCTACTACGGCACGGCCAACATCGATCTGACCATCTACCGCCAGGCCGAGGCGGGCTCGGGTCTGGCCGACATCAACGACACCATCAGCCGCCCCATCGAGGACGGCATCTACATCTACGAGCTGGAGCTGTGGCCCAAGTATCCGGTGGTCTCGGTCCAGGCCAGCTACGATGGCGACGAGACCCACTTCGCCTCCCACGCGGTGAAGACGGTGACCGCCGTGGCCGCCCCGCCCGAGGAGGAGAGCTTTCTGGAAAAGTGGCTCTACCTGCTCCTGGGCCTTCCCGTGGCCTTCCTGGTCACCATCTACTACATCTGGTGGTCCCAGCGCCACAAGTACGAGGTCATCGAGCTGTTGCGCCAGATGCGCCGGGACATGAACGAGACCGACGACTACCGCCGCATCATCATCCAGGCCTATCACCAGTTCTGCACCATCTTGGAGCGTTACCAGTTCATGCGCCAGCCGGCCCACACCGCCCGGGAGTTCAAGAAGGTGGTCCTTAGGGCCTTGCCACTGGAGCCCGAGAACGTGGAACTGCTGACCGATGTGTTCGAGATCGCCCGCTACTCGGAGACCTCGGACCAGATGGTGGACGAGATGGGCATGAAGTGGGCCGATGGCAGTTACCAGATCTGGTGCCAGGAGTCCCTGGACCGGCTGGTGGCCATCGAGAACGACCTGACCGAGAAGCTGAAGCGGACCCTGTCGGGCAAGGTCATCACCCGCATGGGCAAGGGCCGGGTGGACACATGAGCCTGCTGCGCAAACTGGTGGTCCTGGCGGTCATCATCGTCATCATCGCCGGGCTCTATCCCCTCATCGTCACCAAGGCCACCCATCCCGCCCAGCTGTCGGCTTACGACGACGATCCCAATGACCTATCCGACCTCAAGGAGAACCTGGAGGACGAAGGCTACAGCATCGCCTCCCTCTTCTCCTCGCCCCTCATGCTCTCCCAGATGGAGCAGGGCGACCAGAACAACTCCATCCTCTTCATCATCGGTGTCGAGCAGAGCTACTCCGAGTTCGAGGCCAGCGCCCTCCAGGAGTTCATGAACAACGGCGGCTCCATCGTCCTGGCCGATGATTTCGGCTACGGCAACACCGCGGTCTCGAACTTCCAGTCGGTGGGGGTCTCCTTCTTCAACAAGCCCCTTTACGACATGCGCAATCCCAACAATCCATCGGGTTTCTTCGAGCCAGGGGACAACGCCTCGATCGTCCACCTCCACGCGACCCCGGCCTTCGGTGGGAACCAGCAGTACGAGCTGCTGTGGTCCCAGGCCACGGCCCTGAAGACCTCCCAGTCCACCACCGAGCACGCCTGGTCGAGCCTCCACTCCTTCGTGGACCTGAACGGGAACGGCGAGGGTGACGCCGATGAGGTGGCCAACAAGACCGGCAAGGGAATCCCCGTGATCGTGGAGGCCAAGGTGGGCAAGAACGGTGGCAAGCTGATGATCATCGCCGACCCCTCCATGTTCATCAACGACCTGCTGGACGAGGACGACAACTGGGAGTTCACCAGGGACATGGTGGCCTACATGGCCAAGGGCTCGCCCTCCCAGACCACCATCATCTTCGAGGAGTCCCGCCATCTTCAGGCCAACATCGTCAACTCCATCTACGTGGAGCTCTTCGGCTGGATGGCCTACGGCACCGGCTCCATGGTGGTGAAGATAATCATCCTGGCCACGCTGATCCTGGGCCTGGAGTTCATTCTCATGCGGGTGGCCAATCCCACCCTTTACCGACACACCTTCAACCCCGCCATCGGGCGCACCTCCCGATGGAGGGTCCCCCATACCACTTACATCGAACCCGACCTGGTCCGCGAGACCTTCCTGGAGAAGGTCCGCATCACCTACGGCCTGGGTCGCGACGACTTTGCCGCCCTCCCGCCCGCCGAGATAGAGCGCATGGTGGGGAGCGGAAAGGACCCGTTGCTGGTTGGGTTCGTGTTAAATAAGGATACCAAAATAGTGCTGGCCGACGTATTACAGGCCATGGACCGGTGGAGCAAATGAGCATATTTTCCAAAAAAGAAAGCGAAGCAGAAGAGGATGCCCCGTCTCTCGAACCTGCCCCGGCTGACATGTCGAGCGTGGACACCTACTCTGTGGACGACCAGGTACACGAGGCCGCTCGTGTCAGCGCCGCCATCCTCTCCGAGGTGGAGGGGGTCATCCTGGGCAAGCGACCGGTGCTGGAGATGGTCATGGTGGCCATCCTCGGCGGGGGTCACATCCTCTTCGAGGACAATCCCGGACTGGCCAAGACCCTGATGGCCAACACCTTTGCCGAGGCCCTGGGCTGTTCCTTCAAGCGGATCCAGTTCACCCCCGACCTGCTCCCGGCCGACATCACCGGCACCTACATCTTCGACCGCAAGGAGCAGGAGTTCAAGTTCCGTCCCGGTCCCATCTTCTGCAACCTGCTGCTGGCCGACGAGATCAACCGGGCCCCGCCCAAGACCCAGGCGGCCCTGCTGGAGGCCATGCAGGAGAAGCAGGTCACCATCGAGGGTGTCACCCACAAGCTCCCCAACCCCTTCCTGGTCATGGCCACCCAGAACCCCCTGGAATCCGAGGGCACCTACCCCCTCCCCGACGCCCAGCTGGACCGCTTCATGATGAAGCTGGCGGTGGGCTACCCGGGCCGGGCGGTGGAGAAGGCCATCCTGATGAAGCGCAAGCTGAGGGCCACGGATGATCACGACGTGGAGCCCCTGGCCGACGAGGGTCGGGTCCAGGCCATGCAGCGGGCCCTGGAACAGGTCCACATCGACCCCTCGCTGATGGAGTACATCGTGGAGGTGGTCAACCTTACCCGGGAGGACCCCCGGGTCCAGGTGGGTTCCTCTCCTCGAGGCGCCCTGACCCTCTTCAAGCTCTCCCGCGCCGTGTCCGTGCTCAACGGCCGCGACTACGTCATCCCCGACGATATCAAGCGGGTGGCCATCTACGGCCTGCGCCACCGGGTGATGCTCAAGCCCGAGCCAAGGATCAAGGGGGTCAAGCCCGAGGAGATCATCTCCAAGATCCTCACCGACGTGGAAGTTCCCACCGTCCAGGGTTTCACTTAATCCATGTGGACCAAGAAGTCCACCGCCATGGCCGGAGGCGGCCTCTTCCTGGCAGTGGCCGGGATCTTCTTCCTGAACTACCTGTTCATCTCCACCGGCATCGTCCTGCTCACCTTCATCCTCCTGGCCTCCTTCTTCAACCTCTGGATGCCCAGGGTCGAGGTCTCCCGTGAGACCACCGGCGACTCCACCTTCGAGGACGGCGAGATAACCATCACCTTCACCCTGGCCAACAAGGGCCTGGGCCGGGGTTTTGTGGAGGTCTACGATCAGCTGCCACCCCAGGTCCAGCTGGTGGCCGGCTCCAACTACGCCCTGCTCTACATGCGAGCCCGCCAGAAGGTCACCTTCTCCTACAGCCTCCGCTGTCCCATGCGGGGCTTCTACCACCTGGGCCCGGTGAAACTGCGCGTCAAGGACGCCTTCGACCTATTCTACACCGAAGACACGGTGAAGTCCCGCCACGACATCTCCATCTTCCCCAAGCTGGAGGAGGTCCGGGGCACCATCATCCACTCCCGCTATCCCCGGCTCTACCAGGGGGCCATGGTGGTCCACGCCACTGGCTCGGGCACCCAGTTCTACTCCCTGCGCGACTTCCTGCCCGGCGACAGCCTGCGCCAGGTCAACTGGAAGGCCTTCGCCCGCACCGGGGACCTGATGGTCAACGAGACCGAACGGGAGGACATCCAGGACATCCTCATCGTGGTCGACTCCCGGGTCGTCTCGGGCGTGGGCACGGCCCAGATGAATCCCCTGGAGCTCAGCTGTCGCGCCGCCGCCACCCTGGCTTCCCACTTCCTGCAGGGCCGCAACAACGTGGCCTGCGCCATCTACGGTGAAAAGATCGAGAAGATCAATTTGGATCACGGCGAGCAGCAGCTCTACCGCATCCTCACCGCCCTGGCCGGGGCCAAGGCCTCGGGTGACCTGCCCCTGGAGGCCGTGATGTCCGACCTGCTGCCCTACTTCACCCCCGGCTCCCCCATCATGATATTCTCCAGCCTGGACAACGACGACTCGGTGACCACGGCGCTCCAGAACATGATCGGCGCCGGCTTCGAGGTACTCGTCTTCAGCCCCTCCTCGGTGGACATCGAGGTGCAGATGGGGCGCATCCCGCCCGAGCCCTTCCAGGTGGCCCGCATGGAGCGGGACAACCTGCTCTCCGAGATCCGCGGCTACGGCATCCTGGCGGCCGACTGGCTGCCCAACGAGTCCCTCACCAACGTCCTGGCCGAGGTGGTGGAACAGTGAACCCCGAGGGCTCCAACATCGTCGACTTCGGCTCTGAGGTGGAGGATTACACCCCGCCCAAGAAGCTGGCCGACTACTTCGACTACAAGGACCTGTGGGGCGAGTACCCCCGCATCCTGGTGCTGCGCATCGTGGCCACTGTAGTGCTGCTCTACGTCATGGGTGCCAACTACGCCTACCACGACCCGGCCGACACCCTGGTCACCGAGTACGGCGAGGAGCTGGACCCCGACTTCGCCGCCGACATCACCACCTACCTGACGGTGGGCACCCTCCTGGGCATGGGCTTCTACGCCCTCTCCCTGCTGGAGCGCAGGGTGAAGCGCTACGCCTACCTGGGTCTCCTGGGCATCGTGGCCCTCTACCTGCTGGAGCCCTTGCTCTCGGGTGGCAGTTCGGTGGAGGTGGAGGGGCGCTACAAGACCTTCCTGGGCTTCCTCTTCTTCCTCTTCTTCTGCGGCCCCGCCCTCTTTGGCACCTACGGCATCTGGAGGCGCAAGGGCGGTCACATAGGCATCTCGCTCATCATCCTCATCGCCCTGGGCTTCCTCTACACCGGCGACCTGGAGCAGAACACCACCGCCGGCCTGACCTACGGCCTCTTCTTCCTGCTCTACATCGAGATCGCCTTCGCCTCCATCAAGTACGACAACTACGTCATGCAGTTCCGGCCCGCCGAGCAGGCCCGCTCGGTGCTAACCGACCAGCAGAGGCACACCATCACCCGCAGGCTCGATGGGCTCCTGTTCAAGTTCCTCTTCCTCCTGGCGGTACTCCTCTTCGTCACCTTCACCCTGGCCGGCGCCATGCTGAAGCTCCATGAATGGGTGGCCCGGCAGAGCATGGGACCCATCAGCGATTCGGTGGAGCTCAGCTCCATCTACGGCATCGTCTTCGTGGCCCTGTGCACCTTCGCCCTGCTGGGCGTGGGCCGGATGTTCCTCAGCATCGAGCGGGAGTGAATCCCCAACTCCCAACTCCCAACTCCCAACTCCCCACCCCCCAAAGCCACGCTGATGGATACCTTGAAATAGCCTGTCAACAGGCAGACCCACAGACTTTATAACGAACCGAATGGTCAAAGGTCCATGGTCGATATGGCCGATGAACATCCTGTACAGTCATCCTCCATCCCATTGGCCATGTATGAATTGAGAACAGGAGACCCCAGCATGGGAAAAGTCATTGAAAAGGTCAAGCTGACCAACAGCCTGGACCCCACTCGTTCGGTCGAGTTCGAAGCCCTCATCGACACAGGTGCCACCATGGTGGCAGTTCCGGTGAACATCATCGAAAGACTGGGTTTGATAAGGATACGCGAGGCTTACGTGCGCTATGCCAACAACACCACAGAACGCAAAGGCATCTATGGTGGAGGCTACATAGAGATCCAGGATCGGGGTTGTACCCTGGATGTGATCGGAGAGGTCGAGGGCAGTCAGCCGCTGATCGGACAGATAGCCCTTCAATTGATGGATATGGTGGTGGACCCCGGTCGCCATCGCCTGATACCAAATCCTGAATCGCCCGATCTGCCCATGGTGGACCTGCTGAGCATTGGATCCCCCGATCCAGCTTATGCGTAACTACATGTCGTTCTGTCGTCGAGAGACCTAACCGCCCACCTCGGCCCGGGCCCTCTCGAACTCGGCGGTGAAATCTCGCTTCAGCTTCTCCAGCTCGGCCTCGGTGCGGGCTTCCACGAACATGCGTATGATGGGCTGGGTGTTGGATGGCCGCAGGAGGGCCCAGCCCTGGTCGAAGAACACCTTGGCCCCGTCGGTGGTGTCCACGCGGTATCCCCTGGCGGCGAAGTCCTCGTTCAGCTTGTCCAGTACGGCGAACTTCACCTCGTCGGCGCAATCGAATTTGGTCTCCAGGTAGGGGAAGGAGGATATCTCGTCGGCCAGCTGGCTCAGGCTCTTGCCGCTGTCCTTCACGATCTGGGCCAGCTTGGAGGCCACGATGTTGGCGTCGTCAAAGGTGTAGTCACCGATGCCCGGAGCGAAGTAGTGGGCCGATATCTCGAAGGCGAAGGGCGAATCGATCTCCTTCATGTGCTCGCAGACGAAGACATCACCCACCCGGGTCCGGACCACCTTGCCGCCGGCCTTCTCGATCTCATCCTCGACGACCATGGAGCAGGGCACGTTGACCACGATGGGGGCACCCGGCCGCTTCTTGAGCACCTCCCGGGCCACGATGATGCCCGCCTTCTCGGCCTGCAGGACCCGCCCCTTGTCGTCCACGAAGGCGCAGCGGTCGCCGTCGCCGTCGTAGCCCACGCCCAGGTCGGCGCCCTCGGCCAGGATGCGGTCCGCCAGGGGTCCCAGGGTCTCGGCGGTGGGATTGGACTGGCGGTTGGGGAAGGTGCCGTCGGGCTCCTCGTTGATGACCGACACCCGGGCGCCCAGGTCGCGGAAGATGTCGGGGCTCACCACCGAGGCGGCGCCGTTGCCGGGGTCCAGCACCACCTTCAGCCCCTCCAGCGAGCCCACGCACTTGGCCACATGCTCCCGGTAGGCGTCCAGCACCTCCTGGGAGTCGACGCGCTCGATGGTGCCCAGGGCGTCCCAGTCGGGCCGCTTCAGCTCACCAGAGAAGAAGAACTCCCGGATGGTCACGTTGCCCTCGGTGTAGCCGGTGCCGTCGGGATGGCGGAAGCGCACCCCGTTGAAGGGGGCCGGGTTGTGGGAGGCGGTGATGTAGGTGCCCCCCGAGAAGTCCCCCTGCCAGGTCCAGAAGTTGGAGGCCGGGATGGGCACCAGGCCCAGGTCCTCCACGGTCACCCCGGCGGCGGCGAGACCGGCGGCCACCGAGCTGGCCATGATCTGGGATGAGGTGCGGGCGTCCCGGCCGATGGTGACCCGCCCCTGATGGCCCAGGTAGGCCCCGTAGACGCTTCCGGCGCGGGCCGCGGTCTCGGCGGTCAGCTCGCTGTTGAAGACACCGCGGATGTCGTACGCGCGGAAGATGGCGGGCTTGACCAGGGTGGCCCGGGCCAGGCTCAATCCCTCGGGATCGACCTTTGGAGTATCGTTGGCGGTCATGTTCCTTGGAACGGCCGGGCCTATTTGAGATTAGCGAGCCTGGGCCTGGCGGTGGGCGATGGACACAGCCTCGGTCGTTGTGGCGACCATGGGGTCTGCCCGGTCACCCGGTCGCCCAATCGATCGGTTGCTCGGTCGCTCGGTCGCTCGGTCGCTCCGTCGCCCGGCGGTTGCGTTCACTCCAGCTCTTCCAGTCCACCCTTGTCCTCGCTCGCCTTGCTCTTCTCGGGCACCGGCTCCAGCTTCTTGGGTCGGTAGGGGTCGCCGCCCGCACCTCCAACACCGCCAGCACCGGCCCCGCCCATCATCGATGTGTCTCGGACCGGCAGGGTCGGGTCGCCACCCAGCTCCTTCATGCGGGTCACGTACAGCTCCCTCAGTTTCATCTGATGCTTCCACCAGACCTTCCAGTTGTACATGGCCACCTCCATG
>CAYLMJ010000047.1:0-19556 GCA_964384995.1 uncultured archaeon
TCTCCGGTCTGCTGGCAGCCCTTGGAGTGGCCTTCGCCCGCCGCGAGGAAGAAGAAGACGAGGAGTGAGCCGGCAAGAACAACTGAGCGGGGGCTCCGGTCCCCGCTCTTCCCTTTTTCGTCAGGCTAAAATAACGCCAACAGGAGCAAACCAGACGGTGACCCGACAGGCAAGTTCCTGCAAGTGACGATAACCCGGTGTTCGGGGGAGTCTATCCCTTACGATTGTTTTGAATTTAGTCCTTGGAACAATCCGGTTCGTGCCCCCGAGCACCACCCTTTCTTTTTGGTCCCATCAGGAGCGCCAGGGTTGAATGGGACAGTGTATGTTCGATATGCCTCCTCCCCAGATCGGGGCAACATATCCGTGATGGTCCACCTTGAGGCTCGGTGGGAAGGAAGATGGCGAAGTTTGAAATTGAAGAACAATATTGGATGCATCTGACCGATCTGAAAATAGTTGTATGCGATAATGATGCCAGCAACCTAATGTAATGGCCTTGCACTGCGAACGAGAATGATAGATGATGCTCCCGCCTCCAGCATAGCCGACAAGGCCGATGAGGCTGAAAAGGACGAAGAGGTCCAAGAGGCCGAAGAGGACCTGATCCCCCGGGTCAAGGCCGCCTTCTACCTGCGGGCCTCCACCGCCAGGCAATCGGAGGAGGGCTTCACCCTGGACTTCCAGCTGGAGCATCTCCAGCGCCACGCCGAGCACAACGACTACGAGATGGTGCGGACCTACACCGACGCCGGCGAGAGTGGCAGCACCATCCTGCGCCCCGGCTTCCAGCAGATGCTGGCCGACGCCGAGGCCGATGTCTTCCAGGTGGTGCTGGTCTACCGCTGGGACCGCTTCAGCCGCAACCTGGCCGACCTGGTGACGGTTGTGGAGAGCCTGGCCAACGAGGGGGTGAAGCTGGAGTCGGTGACCCAGGCCTCCGACGACAAGACCCCCGAGGGCAAGCTGATGCGCAACATCCTGGGCTCCTTCGCCCAGTTTGAGCTGGACCAGCTGAAGGTGCGGGTGAAGGCGGGCATGGTGCGGCGGGCCAAGGAGGGCCTGTGGCTGAGCCGGCCGCCTTACGGCTACCAGATGGAGAAGGGGGAGCTGGTCATCGACCCGGAGGAGGCCAGGGTGGTGCGGACCATCTTCGACTGGAAGGATGACGGCAAGGGGCTCAACGAGATAGCCAGACGGCTTAACGGCCAGGGAACCCCGTCCAAGGGCGGCGGACCGTGGCGGGCGGTGAAGGTCAAGCGGGTCCTGGAGAACCCGGTCTACTTCGGTCTGGTCAGGTCAAAACGAATGGGACTGGTCCAGGGCCAGCATGAGGCGATATTCGGGGAGAACCAATAACCTACCATTCTGCCTTTGATTCACCCGTCTTCCGGTCTCAACCTCGCCTCCAGATAGGCGTAGGCCTCGTCCACATCGTCACTGCGATGGATCAGGTCCAGGTCTTCCTGGGAGATGGTGCCCCACTGGACGAGGGCCTCCAGGTCCACGATCTCGTCCCAGTACTCGTTGCCGTACAGGACCAGGGGGATGGGCTTGGTCTTGCCGTTCTGGATAAGGGTCAGGATCTCGAACAGCTCGTCCAACGTGCCGTAGCCGCCGGGGAAGACCACCACAGCGTGGCAGGGGTAGGCGAACCAGAGCTTGCGCATGAAGAAGTAGTGGAACTCGAAGTTCAGCTCGGGGGAGATGTAGGGGTTGGGGTCCTGCTCGTGGGGCAGGGAGATGTTGAAGCCGATGGAGCGCGCCCCGGCATCGCTGGCGCCTCGGTTGACCGCCTCCATGATGCCCGGCCCCCCTCCGGTGGCCAGGTTGAAGCGGCTGGGCTCGGGCAGTTCCATCCCCAGCTTGGCCAGCCTTCGGGCCAGCTCCCGGGCCTCGTCGTAGTAGTGGGCCGATCTCACTGCACCCTGGGCGGCTCTCAGCTCGACCTCCTTTGGCGTCCCTTCCCTGGCCCACAGCTCCTCCAGGGCTTGCTTGGCATCGGCCTCGGGCAGGATGCGGGCAGAGCCGAAGAAGACCACGATATCGCCCACGTTCTCCTTGTTCAGGCGGTCGGCGGGCTCCAGGTACTCGGCCAGGATGCGCAGGGTCCGGGCGGCCGGACTGTTGAGGAACTCTCGGTTGGCATAGGCCTTGGGTGCTTGTTCCAATGGCATGGTTGCGACACAAGGGGAGCAGGCCTCCTTTAGCTCTTGCCTTGGGTCTGGAAAACTTTGGCCGGCCGGGAGGCTCAGTCGCCTGTCTTGGTCTCCCTGTCCGAGGACTCTCTGGTCTCCCGCCGTTGCCGGGAGGGGGGAGGCGATGGTGACGAGGGCTCAGATATCGGCTTGTCATCAACGAACCCGCCAAAATTGGACCCCTTCAACTTCCCGGTGAACATCAGCAGGATGGGCAGGATGAAGATGGCTACCAGCAGGGCGTAGAGGATGGTGGCGGCGGTGATGATGCCGAAGTTGCGCACCAACGGCATTGGCGACAGGGCCAGGACCCCGAAGCCGGCGATGGTGGTCACGGCCGAGATGACCAGGGCCGAGCCGGTGTGCTCGATGGTCTCGGAGATTGATTCCAACTTGTCGTGGTGCCCGCGCTCCTCCCGGTAGCGCTCGATGATGTGGATGGCGTAGTCGATGCCCAGGCCGATGGTCAACGCCGTCACCATCACCGTCATGACGTTCAGGGTGATATCCAGCAGGGCCATCGTGGCCAGGATCCAGATGGTGACCAGCAACAGGGGGAAGATGGCCACCAGGCCCAGGCCCAGGTTGCGGTAGATCAGCACCAGGATGCCGAAGGCCATCAGGACCGCCAGCAGGGTGGAGTAGAACTGGGCGCTCTGGAGGGCGCTGATGGTCACCGTGGTGAGGATGTAGCCGCCGGTGATGGAGACCTCCTGGCCAACAAAGAGGCCCTTGACGTCATCCTTCAGGTCCTCGTGGAGCCGCTCCAGCTTCTTGTTGTTGGGCGGCCATTCATCCTCGTTGGTGTCGCCGATGAAGACCCGCACCAGACCGGCATCGAAGTGGGAACCCTCCGGGGTTGGATGGATGAGACCTCTGGCCGACTGGGCAAAGGTCACGTTGGAGAATGAATCGACCATCTCATCGAGACCCAGCAGGTAGTTGTACAGAGCCTTGATGTTCTCGGTGTTGGCCATTGTATTGGGCAACCCCTCGCTGGTCAGCTTGAAGGAATGGATGAAAGAGCTGGTGTAGACCATGGGTCCGTTGGCATCCTCAACGTATACCTCAAGCCATTCCACCTCCCAGTCCAGTTGGACCGATTCGGACCCCAGGAAGTAGTAGGTGAAGCTCACCTGGGCCCTGGCCGCCCCAGCTGGCGCCTGGGCAGTTTGAACGCCACCGGCCCCACTCTCGTACACTCCCTTATCTTGCTCCTCGTCGGTGCCATTGAAGACCAGACTTCTGGACAGTTCCTTACCCTGGATGTCGAGCCAGATGACCTCGGCAAAGTACTTCTTCGAGCTCTCGGTCTCCCAGGTGAGATGGTAGGTCTGCTGGGGTTTCACCATGAAGTTGTGCTCGGAACGGTCATCGGTCCAATCCATGGCCTCCTGGGTCAGGGTCAGGATGGATTCAACCCTTGGTTCGGGGGGATTGGGACGGAGCACCAGATCGTCATCCTTGAGATTGTCGGCGAGAGTGTCGAGGTCGTGAAGGTACTGGGGCGTGGCCACATCCCCCTCCACCAGGATGAAGGACTGGGAGTAGGTGGCGCCCAGGTAGCCCTCCTGAACCTCACTCAGGGTCACCATCAGGGGCAGGTCGTCGGAGAGGAAGTCGTCAAGGGAGAACTGGGAATCCACCTGCATGGCACCCCAGAACGAGGCCACCGTGATGATCGCCACAACGGCCACGATCTGCATGGGATAACGCTCCACTTTGTTGCAGGCGAGGCCCAGGGTGCGGTCCAGCAGGGGGGTGGACCTGACCTGCTTGTCGGGCCGGGACTTGAAAAGATCGCCTATGGGCAGCTGGCCGGAATCCAGCAGGTAGCGCAGGGCTGTGTGGAAGGTCAGGGTCAGCAGGAAGACGAAGGAGATGCCCAGGGCCGCCAGGAGGCCGAAGTTGCGCACTGGGGAGACGCCGGCGGTCATGTTGGAGAGGAAGGCGATGGAGGTGGTGGTGGCTGAGAGGAAGAGGGCGTAACCAACGTTGTCGGCCGAGGCCAGCAGGGCCTCCTTGATCTTGGCACCGCCCAGCAGTTCCTCCTGGTAGCGGCGGCAGATATGGACCGAGTAGTCGATGCCCAGGCCCATTACAAGAGGCAGGACCGCCACGTGGATGGCGGTGAAGGAGATGCCCAGACCGCCCATGATGCCGAAGGTCCAGGTCAGGGCCAGGGCCAGGGTGAAGAGGGGCAGGATGACATAGCTTATGGAGCGGAAGGCCCAGAAGAGCACCACCACGGTGACGGCGAACATGCCGATGGCGATGAGCAGGTTGGTCTGGCTGGTGTTCTCGTCCACATCGTAGGCCAGCAGGTCGACGGAGGCCACCTCGGCGTGAATGGCATTCTGGTCGCGGTTGTGATCGTTGACGAAGTCACGCAGAGCGTTGGTGCGCTCCTTGCGCTGGGGAACGGTGAGGTTACCGTCTATCTCCAGGATGAACAGGGTCGAGGGGGCGATGGGGGCGTCGGGGGTGGGGTACTTTTCGCGATTGATGAGCGGATCGAGATCACGGTCCCGGGGCATGAGCAGGTTCAGGAGATAGATGACGTCCTGCTGGGTAATATTCTGAGAGGCGCTGATGAACAGTTGATCGAAGATGGTGGTCCAGTTGAGGTCCTCGTCCAGGATATCGGTGCCGATATCGTCCAAAGCCACATTCATCAACTGTACGATGGAGACCGAGTTAACGATCCCGAACTCATCATATCGGGGTTCGATCGCCTGCGACAGGTTGTAGGTATCCCTCAGGGCGGGGAAGGTAACGGTATTGGAATAAGGACTCTTGGGAGTTATGTAGATGAAGGCGATCTTGTTGGAATGGCCAAAGTGATCCTGCACCCGCTCGTTGTCCTCCACCACATCGCTCTCGGGGAGGAATTCGTCCACATCGGTGGCGAACTCCAGTTTGGGAAGCTGGGTCACCAGCAGGAGGCTGATGATCAAAATAACGGCAATGACCCGCTGGGCATGGGCGAGTACATACCGGTTCAGCCTCCGTAGCATGGCTCAAGTAGGGTCGCTGACTTTATAATATTTGTAGTCGAAGGGAGTGGATCTGAAAAGCGCCGGCCTGCTAGCCATGAGATAGGACCTCAACCGGATTCGGCCTGTTCATTCAGCAGGGTGTCCTCCAGGGCCTGGATCTGATGGACCAGCTCGGTGAGCTGCTCACGGACGTCGGCGATGGTGTCGTGGATGGCCTCGGCGTTCTGGATGGTGGGGGGTATCTCGCGGCGGGCGTCCTCTGAGATCTGGTACTCGCGGCCCAGAAAATCGGAGGTCTTGCCGGCCACCAGGAAGCCCTCCTGCTCCAGCTCGCCTAGCACCTCAAGTGTAGATTCGGGTGGGATGTTCAGCCGGCGGGCCAGCGAGGAGTCGTAGATGCGCTTGTCGGGGTGACGGTAGAACCACTGGCGGATGGCGTTGGCGTGGACCACGGCCTCGGCCTCGGTGAAGTAGATGCGGCCCTCGCTCTGGATCTTGCCCGATTTCTTCAGGTTGATGATGGATTGGTAGATCTGGGTCTTCTTGAAGCGGCCGGGTGCCAGCTTTTCAAGTTCATCGAATATCTGACCCGACTTCATTCTTTTTCCGCCGGACAGCACCTGAAGTATGAACTTGGAAGGGCGGTCTCTTTTTTTTTCTGACATCGAAGGTACCCCGAAAATACTGGATGATAAATCGGACGCAAGGCTATAACCTTTTCCGTTTTTTGCATTTCAAGGAACGCTTGGCTCCCGGAGGACCGACGCAAGACTAAAGAACCCTTTGAAGTTAGGCCTGCCGACCTGAGATCCTGCAGGGGTAGCCAAGTCAGGTCAACGGCGCTAGATTCAGGGTCTAGTCCTTAGTGGTTCGCCGGTTCGAATCCGGTCCCCTGCACCACTTTCACGACGGAGGTGAAAGTGGTTTGGACTTCAGAGTGCTTCTCTGACAAGGCGCGCTCCGAAGACCTGCACTCCCTCCCTTCAGTCGGATGCACAGGTGCCGCAGACGTTCGCTCCGCTCGGTCTTGCGGCCTGCACCCCCCTCACGATTTAGGTTCGGGGTTTTTATGATGGGAACGGTACTATCGATAGACCAATTCCCCAATGAGCGGGGGTGCCCCAGTCTGGTCAACGGGGCAGGGCTTAGGACCCTGTGACTTAGGTCTACGCCGGTTCAAATCCGGTCCCCCGCACTATCGACCCGCCGTATGACCGGCGGGTCGATAGTGCAGGGAGTTTGGAATTGACAACAAATTCCAAACACCCCCGCACCCTGCGGGCCCTCGGGGTGCTAATATGATTTGGTCAATGGTAATTCTTTTTGGACCTGGGTTGTGAACTGTCATTCATAGCAGAAGCACATCTACCTCTTCGCCGGCCTCCACCATGTCCACGTTGGGCTCGATTACCACGAAGCCGTCGGCCCTGGAGAGGGAGGTCAGGGCTCCCGATTCCTTGAAGGCCGGCTCGGCAAGGGGCAAATGGCTCCCTTGCTTGTCCTCATCGTCCTCGGCTGGCAGCAATCGCACTGTGTGGTACTGGGTGCGCCCGTAGACCGAGTTTATGCGCCGGGTGAGTGTCGCTCTGATCCTCCGCTCATGCCCGGGAGGCAGATGGTCCAATTTGCGCAGGGCGGGCAGCATGAGGATGTAGCCGATGGTCAGACAGGAGGTGGGATAGCCCGGAAGCCCCAGCACCGGCTTGTCATCGATGAGGCCAAAGAGCACCGGCTTGCCGGGCCTGACCGACACGCCATGGAAGAGCACCCGGCCCAGCTTGGCCACGGTGTGGACCAGCAGGTCCCGCTCCCCCACACTTGAACCGCCAGAAAGGACCACCAGGTCACTCTCCTCTACCGCCTGCTTGAGGGCCTTTTCCAGTACAGCTGGATCATCGGGGAGGATGGGATGACGCTGGACCTTGGCCCCCGCCTGCAGTCCCAGTGACTCCAGGGTGTAGGAGTTGGAGTTGTAGACCTGGCCCGGTTCCAATGGCTGGCCCAAGGGCGCCACCTCGCCGCCGGTGGCCAGGATGGCCAGTTCCGGCCGGCGAAAGACCTCCACCTCATCGATGCCCAGCGAGGCCAGCACACCGATGGCCGCGGGGGTCAGTTGTTCTCCCGTGTTCAGGATGTGGTCGCCACTGGTGATGTCACCACCCCGACGGGAGACGTTCTGGCCGTCGAACACCGGTTTTCGCACCAGGATGTTCCGCCCTTCACCTTCAGGTCCCAGGGCCGTCTCCTCCACCTTCACCACGCTGTCAGCACCCAGGGGCAGCATGGCTCCGGTGGCGATCTGGGTGCAGTGGCCCGGGCCCACCTTTTGGCTTGGCACCTCGCCGGCATGGACCACCTCCAGCAAGTCCAGGGAGACCGGGTCGAACTCGCTGGCCCCCACTGTGTCTGAGGCCACCACGGCGTAGCCATCCATGGCCGAGCGGTCGAAGCCGGGGATGTCCAGCTCAGCCTCGACCGGCTGGGCCAGAACCCTGCCCGAGGCCTGATCAAGAGGGACGGACTCGAGGTCCTCGATGGGTAGCAGGTTCGACAGCACTTGGGTCATGGCCTCCTCCAAGAAGATGAGTCCCTTGAAGGGCTTCATCTTCATCGGGAGGTCCCCTCCTCATGCTTTGCGTGGTGATGGTCGCTGCCATCGCCATGTTGATGGCTGTGATGATGACTGTGATGATGATGTTCGGACCCCGCCCCCTCCTTTGTGGCCTCCCCCACCAGGTGGCCCAGCTCGGGCAGGATGAGTTGCTCCATGGCCAGATGACAGGCGTTGCGCGAGCCGGGGAGAACGAAGATGACCTTCTGTCTGGAGATACCCGCAAGGGAGCGTGAGAGGAGGGCCGCCGAGCCGATGTCCTGGAACGATAGCAGGCGAAAGAGCTCGCCGAAACCGGGCAGCTCCTTGTCCAGGTAGGGTCTCACGACCTCGGGGGTGATATCCCGGGCGGCCACCCCGGTGCCACCGTTGAGGATGACCGCCTGGACCTTCTCATCCTCCAGGGCCGTCTCCAGCGCCCTTTCCATGTCCGACCGGTCCTCGGGAACGACGGTGGGGCCGGTGACCCGATGACCGGCCTCGATCAACAGTTCGTGGATCATCTGTCCAGTGGTGTCCTCATCCGCCGAACGGGTGTCCGAAAGGGTGATGATGGCCATATTCACCGAAGATGGTGCGGCGTGACGGTGCTCCTTGAGCCCCATCAATCGGCCTCCGCTTTACATTTAGTTACAACTCTCACAGCCTCGATCCGGGTGCCGGGATACTGGCCTTCACCATCCTTCTCCATGGGTTTGACCATGTCCCAGAGACAGAGCAGTCCTGCAGTCACCCCGGTCAGGGCCTCCATCTCCACGCCGGTGCGATAGGTGGTGGACACCTGCACGACGCATTCTATCGCATCGTCAAGTATCTTCAGGTCCACCTCGACCCCGGTCACGGGCAGGGGATGGCACAGGGGCAGGATGGCGGGGGTGGCCTTCACCGCCTGGATGGCCGCCACCTTGGCCGTGGCCAGGGCGTCACCCTTGGGGATGGCGTTCTCCCTCAAAGCCTTCAGGCTCTCCGCTCCAAGGAGAAGCCTCCCACTGGCCGTGGCGGTGCGGTCCACCATGGGCTTGGGACCCACTTGCACCATGCGGGCCATCTCAAGCCCCTCCTGTTTCCGCTCTTGCGTGCTGGGGCTGGACCCAGGTCTCACCGTCGGGGGTGAACTCCTTCTTCCAGATGGGAACCCGCTCCTTCAGGTTGTCGATGAGCCACTGGCAGGCTCGGAAGGCATCCTCGCGATGGGGGGCGGCGGCGGCCGTCACCACGATGGGCTCGCCGGCCTCCAGCAGGCCCAGGCGATGGACCAGGGCCGCCTCGTGCAGGTCGAAATGCTCCAGTACCTCCTTGCGCAGGAGGTCCATCTGTTTCAAGGCCATGGGCTCATCGGTGGTGAACTCGATGCGTTCCACGGCTCCCGCCTCGGTGAGGCCCTTGACCGTGCCGGTGAAGGTGACGATGGCGCCCACGCTTTGCTCACCCAGGGTCCGGGTCAGGTCGGCCACATCGAAGGGCTCGGTCTGGAGTCGTACAAGGTCCATGTTCTCGGTCAGGGATATGGCCCTATTTGAGAGGTTAAGTTCCCGGGCCAGAAAGAATGAGGAGCCATGATATCAGGGCCTAGAGAATGAACCACGATGTGAGCCAAGTCAAGGTGCTTCGTTGATGAACAGATGAGGAGTCGGGATGAAGGCTCGCTAGCTAATGGGGAAAGAGGGTGGCCACCAGGGTGTCGGCCAGTCTGCGGGCCAGGGCCTGGTC
Organism: uncultured archaeon; assembly: GCA_964384995.1. Classification (GTDB taxonomy): domain Archaea; phylum Thermoplasmatota; class Poseidoniia; order MGIII; family CAYLMJ01; genus CAYLMJ01. The sequence continues at coordinate 9,519 of CAYLMJ010000047.1, forward strand.
CAGGGTCCGGATGAGGATGCGACCCGAGGGCCAGAGATTGATGGCGCACTCACGCTCCAGGATCAGCAGGACCCGGGCGTCGGTGACCATCCTGAAGCCCAGACCCAGCAATGTCTCCCTGGCCTCGTTCAGGTCAAGTTCGCCCCCCTTGCGCCGGGGTTTCAGCTCGAAGGCCGCAGTGTTGCGGCAGGGCTGGAGCAGGTAATGGGCGGTGCGGACCTCGGGAGATCCGTTGCCGGGATCATCGCCTGCGGGAGGGGTATCTGATGGGGCCTCAAGAGAGGCATCGGGGAGGGAATCTGGGGAGGCCTCGGCGGCCTCGGTCTCGTCCATCATGAGCCTCCGGGAACGAAGGTCACCGGGGTCGGTCGGTCGGCTTGCACTTCGTACAGGTGTTCCAGGGCCCGATGGCTCATCCGCTCCAGGTCCAGCTTCGCCTCCTCGGCCAGGACCCGTCCCAGCCGGGCGCCGGTGGCCGGTTTGTCGGGCACGATGGAACAGCACAGGGAAGGCAGGGTGGAGATCTCCAGGGTGCCGATGCGGCGGGCGATGCGCTCGATCTCGATCTTGTCCAGGCCGATGAGAGGTCGCAGGATGGGCAGGGAGCAGGCGGCGTCGATGGCCTGCAGATTCGTGAGGGTCTGGGAGGCCACCTGACCCAGGGACTCGCCGTTGACGATGGCCTGGGCCCCTATGCGATGGGCCAGTTCCACCGCGGTGCGGTACATCTGGCGGCGGCATAACAGGCACTGCAGGTGGGTGTCGGTGAACCTGGCGATGGAGGTCTGGTTGGCCCCATGGGCGGCCAAGTAGAGGGGCAGTTCTGCGTCGGCGGCCCTGGCGATGTGGGCGGCCAGGGTCCGGGTCTTCTCCACCTCCCGATCATCGGTGAAGGGTCGGTTGTCCATGTGCAGGGCCGTCACCTCCAGACCTGCCTGCAGGGCCAGGTAGGTGGCCACCGGGGAATCGATGCCCCCGGACAGCATGGATATGACCTTCATGGCCGCCGGAGCCAGGCCCCTTACTTTAGGATTGCGGGCTCTGCACTGCAGGAAGTAAAATACCGTTAGTGAGTGTACTGACAAAAAATAAAGAAGCCTTTTAAATCGAAATCCCAAAGTGAATCGCGAGGTTGATCTGTGTCCACGCCGCCCATATTCCACGAGGCCGAACTACCGGAAGAGGCCAACGGCCTCACGGTACCGGACCTGCCCGATGTGTCGGGCCGCCGCGTGTGCATGATCCTTCCCCATTCTGGATTCCGGGACGAGGAGCTGTTCCAGGTCAAGGGCAACCTTGAGAAGTCCAACGTTCGGGTCATCCTCGCCTGCAGTTCCATGAGCGCGGCCACAGGCATGTTCGGCTCGGAGATAACCCCCGACATGCTCCTCGACCACGTCAACCCTGTGGATTTCGACGCCCTCATCCTGGTGGGTGGCTTCGGCATCGATCGCTACTTCAAGCATCCCAAGCTTCACAAACTGGTGCAGGAGGCCTACCGTCTGGATAAGATCGTGGCCGCCATCAGCACCGCCCCCTCCATCCTGGCCCTGGCCGGCCTGCTGAAGGGTCGCAAGGCCACAACCTGGGTGGGCCCGACCAATGACAAGTACCTGAAGATCCTGCGCCTCTCGGGATGCAAGTTCACCGGAGAGTCCGTGGAGGTGGACTGGCCCCTGATCACCGCCGACGATTCCGATTCGGTGCTGGAGTTCTCGGAGGTCATGGTGGAAGCCCTGGCCGAGATGATCAAGATCGAGAAGGAGACCGCAGAGACCGATCGGGTTGAGTTCAAGGTCCTACCCGATGGCCAGCAGTCCCAGACCGCCTCCGAGGATGGTCCCCGTTTCAAGATAGTCGAGCCGGGTCCCGGGATCAACCCCGCGGCGAACCCCTCGTTCAGACCCCAGGTCGCGGCCCATCCCTCCAACGGCAACGGTAACAACAATGGCAACGGTGTGGGACCCGCCTCAGCCCCAACCACCCTGCCCCAGTTCATCGTGGTGGAACCCGCTTCCGGATCAGCATCCGGACCAGCATCCGCCACCCCCACCAAGGTGGAACAGGTGATGGCCCAGCAGGCCTCCTCCCAGTGGGCGCGACCCCAGCCGGCCAGCGGTTCGACCTCGGCAAAGGCCCGGCCCCGGGCCAAGCGCGGCAGCCAGCAGTCCTCGACCGGTCACTTTTATTAGGCCTGCCCCTCCCGCCGCCATGGTCCTGAAGGTCGTCTGTCGCCCGGTCAGTCCCTTTGCCACCAACGCCTACCTGCTCATCGACGAGGCCACGCGAGAGGCGGTGCTGGTGGACCCCGGTGACGAGGTGCCGGCGCTGTTGCAGCTCATCGAGAGTGAGCGGGCCGAGGTTCAGTACATCGTGGGGACCCACGGCCATCTGGACCACGCCGCCGGAGTGGCCCAGGCCAAGCGGGAGCTCGAGGTCGATTACTACCTCCACGAGGGTGACAGGGACCTGCTGGAGGGTCTGCCCATGCAGGCGCGAATGTTCGGCATGGGCCAGCCCGAGGTCCCAGCCATCGATCGCTTCCTCCAGGAGGGTGACAGTCTGATGGTGGGTAAGACCGCGCTCCAGGTCCTCCACGCCCCGGGTCACAGCCCCGGCTCGGTCTGCCTCTACGATGGCGGGTCCATCGTGGTGGTGGGCGACGTGCTGTTCGCCGGCTCCATCGGCCGGACGGACCTGCTGGGCGGCAACGGTCCCCAGCTGATGAACTCCATCCAGACCCAGCTGTTGACCCTGCCCGACGAGGTGGAGGTCTTCACCGGCCACGGTCCGGCCACCACCATCGGCCGGGAGCGGCGGAGCAATCCCTTCGTCTCCGGTCAGATTCCCTTCTTCTGAGCCTTTGAGCCGGCCCTGATTGTTGTTTTGATATGCGATTGATGCGGCTCAGCCATACATGAACGGGGAGGGCGGCGGCTGGAGCCCGGGGGGCCCAGCGGTGGGTGTGGCCTGCTTGATCTGCTCCTGCAGGACCTCCTCGATCTTCTGGGCCTCCTCCAGCAGGGGCTTGGGGTCCAGTTTCAGCTCGGGGAGCAGGTGGCCCAGCACCTCCACGATGCGGGCCGCGGCCCGGGCGTCGGGGATGTTCTCGGCCGAGACCTCGCCCATGAGGCAGAGCACCTCCTGGCCGGCCATTGCGCCCTCGTAAAGCAGGACCCCCGACAGGCCGCCCACCATGCCGTTGTCGATGGGCTCGACCCCGTGCTCGGTCACCATCTCCAGCATGCGCTGGCTGGAGGCCACGCCGTACACCGAATCGTCCTCCGGGGCCTCGGCGACGTTGATGCCCTCCACGGTCACGATGTTGCGGCACTTGTTGTGGCGGCACCACTCCAGGATGGCCCGGGCGGCGCCGTGGACCACGCCAGTGGGCAGGGGCATCTCAGAGGTGATGACCCCGATCTGGGAGCAGAGCCCACCGGGCTCGCAGACCCGCTTCCCGCCATAGATGCGCACCGGCGGTCGGGGGTTCCGGTCCCGCACCACGGCAATGGGCGGGAACCTGTCGGAGAGCAGGGCTCCCAGCAGTTCCAGCTCCAGGGATTTCACGAGAAAGGACCCGGTGATTGAGCCAACCATCCCCACCGAGGGGAAGCCCACCAGGGTCAGGCTGTCGGACATGTCCCGTTCTTCGTAGTTGTGGATGCGCACCGATTCGGTCATGGTCTCACCTGGGGCCCCAAAGGCGAGGCCGATTAAAAAGGCTGTAATGACACGGAGACCGGATGCCGGTCGTTGGCCTCACTCTCCCGCCTGGGCCTGTTGCCTGCCTCACCCGAATACCTCAGCCACCTGCCCCTGCCACTTGCCCCGGTTGCCTGCTTATGGAGGCCCCTACGTTGCCAGCTCGCCGGCGCTGGCGGGATAGTAGCGTTTCCAGCGGCCGAAGCGCTCGGAGCGCACCAGCTTGTAGCGCTCCAGGATGCCCAGGTGGTAGCCCACCAGCTGGTGGGAGCCCTTCACCGCCTGGGCGATGTCCTTCTGGGGGATGCCGTGGTTCTGCTCGATGATGTCGTAGATGCGCATCTGGATGCGGGTCAGGCGGGGCTCGTCGGGCACCTTGTAGCCGGTGGGATAGAAGCGGCGGTACATACCCTCCTGCTGGGACTTGATGAGCCCCTCCCGTTCCAGCACCTCCAGGTGGTACGACCCAGTGCCGTTGTTGAGCTCCAGGGCGGCCAGGATGGAGGTGAAGTGGTCGCCGGGATTGGCGGTGATGTAACCGTAGAGCTGACCGCGGACGAAGTGGTCCAGCACCTTGTCCTTCTTGATCCTGGAGTAGAGCGGCAGGAGCAGGAAATGCCAGAAGCTCCAGCGGCCGCCGTCACTGAGATAAGCGGCGCCGAAAGGAGGCCACCACCACGCCGGTGGAGAGGGCCGCCAGGGCCATGGGCGCTGACACGGCAGGCAGTACCCCGCCTCCGCTCTGGTCGCTGGACACGATGACCGAAGCGACGCCGCTGGCCTTGACCTCGGTGTCGCCCATGCTGATGCCGGTGACACTGAGGACGATGACGTCCCCGGCCTCGGCCTCCAGGGGTACGGAGACCGTCAGTTTCACTTGGCCGTAGGTGCCGGCCTCGACGGCCACCTGGGTCTGGGACCAGACGACCTTCCAGCCGTCGGCCGAGGAGTTGAGATGGAGCTCGGTGTGGGTCAGCAGGTAGGTGTCGTCCACGTCGCCGGTGTTGGTGACCGTGACGGTGAAGACCGCTCTGCTTCCGGCCTTGACGGTATGGACCAGCGGGTCGATGGCCAGGGCCACACCATGTTTGGGGTCGTCGGGGTCCTCAGCGGGCTTCTCCAGGGCGATGATGTGCTCGCCCTGGGCTTCATCTGCGTCAACGATGGAGGCACGAAGCAGGTACTTGCCGGCCTCCAGCTCCAGGGTGTTCCACTCGTAGGTGTAGGTCACCACACCCGACTCCCTCTGGATATCATCCATGAGGGTGGTCCAGGGGTCGTAGGGTGACTGGCGACCGCCGTCCCTGGGGGCACACGAAGGCTCATCGGGCCCGTCCCCGCCTGATTGCCGTCCATCATCCGTCCGCTTGGCCTCGCAGTAGGCCAGTCGGATGTCGTAGGGGGCCTCGGTACGGGCCTCGGTGATGAAGGTGACGTTCATGGTCTCCCTGAGCTTGGCGCCCTCCTTGGGATGGATGATCTCGATGTAGGGTACGGCCTCCTCCTCCTTCTTGATGAAGGGACCGTCGCCGGTCTCGGTGTGAAGGTAGTCGTCGCCTACGCGGGCCTTGAACTGATGGGTGTGCTCGCCCACGCCGATCTCCTCGCCGGGGATGCTGACGGTGAACTCGACGCCCCGCTCCCAGTCGTCGCCGGAGGCGGTCATGTGGGTGTACTTGGTGCCATCAATGTAGACCTTAACCCAGGCGGGTTCGCGTCCCTGGGGGTCCTTGTAGAAGACCGAGAAGTTGTAGCGGTTGTCCAGCTCGCCCTCATCGGGGTAGAGCCAGGGTTCGAAGAGCCTGGCCGGTTCGGGTTCGTCGCCGGCGGGTCCATAGGAGTAGACCTGGGAGAAGCTCATGGGGCGCAGGTCACCGCGGCCCTCGGCGGGCCAGTGGATGTTGTAGCTGTACCAGCCCTTGTCCAGGTCGTCCACAATGAAGTAGCCGTAATCGTTGGTGACCCCCTGGGCCACCACCGTGTCTCCCTGTTTCAGCTGGACCTTGGCGCCGTCCAGGTCGCCCTCGCCGGAGACGATGGCCTTGAAGATGTCCCAGTGGCGGTCCTCACCGTCGCCGGCGCCGTGGATGTCGCCGCTGGCGGTCTTGTTCAGGTCCTCGTAGACCCACAGGGAACCCTCCTCCAGGCTCCTCTCCTCGTACCAGGCCTCCCAGTTGTAGCGCCCCGGGTCCAGCTCCTTGGTGAGCCAGTAGCCGTGGCTGTTGGTGGTGCCCGAGCGGAGAGGCTCGCCCCGGCCCTCGCCCTCGTAGACCTTGATCCCGACCCCCTTCACGGGGTCATCCTTGATGCGGGCTTTGAAGTGGAGGTCGTCGTAGGGTCCTGTGCAGTTCTGGCAGGAGATGACCGAGCCCTCGATGTTGATGGTGCGGTCATTGAGGGTGGGTTGAAGCACGAGCTCGGTGGTCTTGTTGTTCTGGATCTCCACCTCCTTGCCGTCGTCGGCGTCATTGGCCAGAACCAGGTAGATGTGGTGCTTGCCGGGAGCCAGCGTTATGTCCTCCAGGTGCTTCTCGCCCTCGGCCACCTCGTACTCCTCGTAGAGCTCCTCATCGATGTAGAGGTCGCCCCACTGGGCGTCGAAGGCGTTGTCCACCCAGAGCTCCAGGACACCGTGCTTCTCGTCCTTCTCTGGTCTCAGGGTGATGTTGATGCTGTCGTCGTCCTCGAGGTAGAATCCTTTCAGATGTTCGGCGTCGTTGTCCAGCTCGAGGTAGGCCTCGTGCTGGCCGGCCTCAAGCTCGAACTCGCCCAGGGAGCTCTCACCGGTGGGGATCTCGTAGCGACCCTCCTTCTCACCGTTGAAGTAGAGATCGCCCCACTGACCATCGAACTCGTTGTGGACGATGATACGGACGATGCCGGTCTTCTCCTCGGTGCCGTTGAGGGTGGCTTCGTACAGTCGGCGTTCCACCAGCTCGCTGTCGTAGTAGAGCTTCAGCTCGAACGAGTAATCGTCATAGGCCTCGGCGGTCCAGTTATGGTACCAGTACTCCACCGTGGCGTTCTCGACCTGGTGTTCCTTCACCGGGTCGTCGATGACCTTGCCCTCGCCGTCGCGGACGTAGAGCTTGACGTGGACCCACACCGCCTCGTCCGAGTCGGTGTCGACGTCGTAGTCGAAGGAGATGGTGTCCAGCTTCTCGTCGCGGTTGGTGTCGTAGAGGGTGTAGTCGGCGTCCTTGAACCAGACCTCGGCCTTCTCGTCCTTGGCTGGCCTCAGGGTGATGTTCAGGTAGTCGTCCTCTTCCAGAACGAACTCGTCGCCGGCCTCGGCCTCGTTGGCCAGGCTGATGGCCACGTGATGCTCGCCGGCCTCCAGGGTGAACTCACCCAGGTCGTTCTGGCCATCGGTGAGGTTGTAGCGGCCCTCCTTGCGCTGATCGAAGTAGAGGTCACCCCACTGGGCGTCGTAATCGTTCTTGATGAAGACGCGGACCGTGCCCTCCTTTGTGTCGTCGAGGGCGTGGAGCCTGACGGTCTTGGTGTAATGGTCCCTCAGGCTGTCACCGTGGTATAGCTTCACCTCGACGGTGAAGTTGTCGGTCTTGGGGGCGGTCCAGTTGAACATCTCCCACTCCCGGGTCTCGTTGTTGACGAAATGCTCCTGCACCGGGTCGTCCACAACATATCCGTGGCTGTCCTTGATGATGAGCTTCACATGGACCTCGGTGCCGTTGCGGGCGTCGGTGTCCATCTCGTAATGGAAGGACACGGTGTCGTCGAGGTCGTCGTCATCGGTGTCGATGAGGTAGTGGCCCTCATCCTTGAACCAGACTTCGGGATGATCTCCCCCGCTGACCATCAAGGGAACGTACGAGAGGGCCAGGACCACGACCAGAAAGAGGGCCGCGATCAACGGGAGAAAAGGTGTTCGAGAAGTAGATATGGGGAGGCTGCGAGCAGGACTGAGCATGGTCATCTCCACAATGTCCCAGGTTCCAAGCTTATTAAAGGAGTTTTGTAGGCTTTTTTGCATGTGAGAATGGGAGAATAGGCGCTCACTGGGTGGAATATGCCTTTCCGTTCGGTCTCTTTCTCGACGGTACCGTCAACCGTTGGCCTCCCCTTATTGGGGCGTGGTGTGGGTATGATGTGGATCTGGTATGGATATTGTAGTGGACCGTTGGCCTCCTCAGGTTGGGGTGTGACCTGAGTGTTGCATTGATGCTGAATGGGTGTGATGCGGGTGTGGCGGCGGCTCGGTCCGGGGCTCTACGTGGGGCGTTGCACAGGACCTTGTACAGGGCTTCAATCGTGACTTTATTTAGAGGAGGGCGGTACCGGCCTCAGTCATGGCCCAAGCCGACCTGGTCCTGGTCCACGCCCCCAGCCACTTCGACTTCCGGGAGCACACCTGCCTCTACGGCCCCATCGCCGATCTCATCCCCTCCAACCCGGTGTTCGAGATGTTCCCCATCGGCTTCACCACCCTGGCGGGCCACCTGGAGCGGAACGGCTACCGGACCCGGATAGTCAACCTGGCGGTGCGGATGCTGAGAAGTCCCAGGTTCGACCCTGCCCGGGCCCTGTCCCGGCTCAGGCCCACGCTCTTTGGCATCGATCTGCACTGGCTGCCCCACGCCCACGGCTCCCTGGCGGTGGCGGCCCTGCTCAAGGAGCTCCATCCCCACATCCCGGTGGTCTTCGGCGGCTTCTCCTCCACCTTCTTCCACGAGGAACTGCTGGGCTACCCCCAGGTGGACTACGTACTCAGGGGCGATTCGTGCGAGGCCTCCCTGCTGGAGCTGATGCAACAGCTGGATGGTCCTGCGGGCGCGCCGGCCCTGGACGGGGTGCCTGGTCTGACCTGGCGTCGGTCCGACGGCACGGTGCAGGTGAACGAGATGGCGCCCCCGGTGGAGGACCTGAACGACCTGGTGCTGGATTACGGCGCGGTGCAGAAGGCCGCCGCCCGGCACCTCGACATCGCCGGTTCCCTGCCCTTCCACGACTACCTGCGCTACCCCATCACCGCGGCCCTGTCGGTGAAGGGCTGTGTCCACGGCTGTCGCACCTGCGGCGGCTCGGCGGCGGCCTACTGCCGACTCCACGGGCGCAAGAGGCCGGCCTTCCGCGGTCCCGAGCTGCTGGCCGCCGACATCCGCTCCATCGGCCGCTTCACCCGGGGCCCCATCTTCGTCCTGGGGGACCTGATGCAGGCCGGGGAGGCGTACATGGAGCGGTTCTGTGCGGCGGTGTCCGGCTTCGCCGGCCCGGTGACCATGGAGTTCTTCGACGCCGCCCAGACCCAGGTGGTGGAGTCCCTGGCGGCCGCCCTGCCGGGGCTGACCCTTCAGGTATCGATGGAGTCCCACGATCTTGCGGTGCGCAAGGCCTTTGGCCGGGCCGCTTACACCAACGAGCAGATGGAGGGGCTGATGGAGACGGCCTTCGCCGCCGGTGTGTCGCGGCTGGACCTCTTCTTCATGGTGGGCCTGCCCAAGCAGGACATGGCCTCGGTGCTGGCCACCGCCGAGTACGCCGGGGAGCTGATGGACCGCTTCGCCAAGCACGAGGTGGACGGGGTATCGCCCCTGGTGCCCTTCATCTCGCCCCTGGCGCCCTTCATGGACCCTGGCAGTCCTGTGTTCATGGAGCCCGAGCGCCACGGCTACACCCTGCTGTGCCGGACCCTGGAGGAGCATCGCCAGGCCCTGGAGGCGCCTTCATGGAAGCTGATGCTCAACTACCGGACCCAGTGGCTGAGCCGCCAGCAGATAGTGGAGGCCACCTATCAGGCCCAGGCGCGGCTGGTGGAGCTGAAGGCCGAACACGGACTGGCCACAGGGGAGGAGGCCGCCCACACCCGGGAGCTGGTGGCCCGGGATCTGGAGCTGATGGGCAAGATAGACGCCGCCATGGAACTGCCCGAAGAAAGCGAGCGCCGGGCCCGCATGACCGAGCTGGCCCCCAGCATCGATGAGCTGAACCGGGCCGGCGTCGGCATCAAGCGCAGGCTCAAGGTGCCTCACGGCCGGGGGCCCCTGGGCTTCCCGTTCCGCATCACCTACCTGATGGGCATGGCGTTGAGAGGATTGTTCGAGAGAAGGGTGAAAAGAGGGGTGCCGAGGAAGAGGTAGCTGGGACCACTCGCCTGCCTTGCCCTTGCTGCTGCTGCCTTCCCCCCTTGGTCAAGGGTTGCATTTGGAAAAAGGCGAAAGGGCCAAATACCCCCCATAGCTAACGGCCAGTCGGTGCTCCCATAGTGTAGCTCGGCCCATCATTTTGGCCTCTCGAGCCAAGGACTCGGGTTCAAATCCCGATGGGAGCACTCCCTTTCCTCTGTGGGGAAAAGCCCACTCTGTCGAACTG
>CAYLMJ010000048.1:0-19428 GCA_964384995.1 uncultured archaeon
CACCGACACCCACCCCTCTGTGCCGTCTCTGTGCTCTCTGTGACTCTGTGGTGACCTCCTCAACACCACCGCACATACACCTCATCCTCACCGACACCCACCTCTCTGTGCCGTCTCTGTGCTCTCTGTGACTCTGTGGTGACTTCCTCATCACCACCTTGGAGTCCGTTTCCCACCTTCGGGCCATATCTTTAATTAAGCATCCGGCCTCGCAACGACAATGGGTGACACCGGTCTGCTCGTCCTGGACCTCATGCTCTTCACCGGCCTGGTCAGCCTGGCCATCGGCCATGTCATGGCCAACCGTGACCATCACGTTCGCTGGGGCTCCCATCCCCGCAGGGTGAAGGACCCCAAGGGCGGCTGGATGGACGACCCCGGAGGCGGTCGGGTGGACACCTTCTACCTTCTGCCCCGTCGCACCGGTCATCTCATCACCGGCGTGGGCTATCTGACCTTCGGCGTCTTCTGGATGGGTCAGGTGGACCATTACCTGCAGATAGAGGATGTGGTCAACGCCGCCTTTGCCGCCGGGGCCCTGCCCTTCTTCGCCTACCTGGCCTACCATGAGTACCTCTCCTACGAGTGGGACGAGGTCTACTCCCCCCTGCGCTGGCTGGGCGCCACCGTGGTAGTGGCGGGCGGCATCTACTTCGCCGTGGACCGGGTGCCCTACATCACCGGCGGTCTGGTGCAGATAGTCGCCGACCAGTCGGCCTGGGTGCTCACCTATCTCTTCGACTATCCCACCAAGACCGGCCTCATAGAGTACAACGCCGAGAACCTCTGGTTCCGCTCGGGGGCGGGCCACGAGCTGGTGCGCATCGAGATGATCTCAGCGAAGCACGACTACGACGAGGCCCCCACCACCATCAACATCGTCCTGGCCTGCACCGCCCTCCAGTCCATGATCATCTTCATCGGCGGCATCCTCTGCACCAAGGTCCGCCCCACGCCCGTGCTTGATGGCGAGCTTCTGCCCCGCATGGACCCCCAGAAGAATGTGCTCCGATTGGAGCTGGACCAGTGGGTGCTCCTCATCGCCGCCAGTTTCGGCCTCCTGCTGACCATCTTCTACCTGCTCCCCGCCCTTGAGGGGCCTCTGGGCTTCCTCATCATCGGCTGGTTCATCCTATCGTGCGTCATCGTCTACTACCTGACCAACTCCCGGCGCCTCCGGGCCTTCCTCATCACCGTGCCCGTCATCTACCTGCTCAACCTCCTGCGCAACGGCATCGTCACCTGGCTCACCTACACCGGCACCATGGAGTTCGAACCGGCCCACAACTACGTGGGCAAGGGCGGCTCCCTCTTCGCCCTGGTCTTCCTGGCCGTGGCCACCTTCTCCATCCTCCCCGAGCTCCATGACAACATCCTGGGCCTCTTCGACCTGCCCAAGCGCAGACGGGGGGTGGACTACCCGCCACCGACCATGGAGCAGGACCTGTATAGCGACCCGATGCTCGATGAGGGGTACCGTGGAACCCTCGATGAGGTGGATGACCCAGTGGTTGACCCAATGAATGACCCGGTGGATGATGGGCCTCCTGATGATATTGAGGATCAGGGGACCGATGGGCCGGATGATGAGATGGCGGAAGGGGCGGAAGAGGAACAAGGAGAAGCTGAGGCAAAGGAGAAGGAGGCGCACCGGGAGGCCTCTGGTTGAGCCTGGCCCGGGGCACGCCGCTCTGGATCGTCGTTCCCTGGCTCATCGGCGCATTGCTCTGGGACCTGGCCCGGTTGATGGAGCTCTCATCCTTCCTCCTGGTCCTGGCCGCGCTCTGCTTCCTGCTGGGCCTCTTCCTGCTCTGGTTCTTTCGCGACCCCCAGCGCAAGGTCGCCTCCGGCCTGGTCTGCCCTGCCGACGGGGCATTAATAGACATCGAACATGTTGACGGCCGGCTCAGGTTCATCATCTTCATGAATCCCTTCAACGTCCACGTCAACCGCTCGCCCCTGCCGGGCCGGGTCCTCTCCCAGGAGTACCATCGCGGCGGCTTCGCCCCGGCCTACCAGACCGAGGCGGCCGAGAACGAGCGGCTGGAGACCCGCATGGACACCCCCCACGGCCAGATGGTGGTGACCCAGATCGCCGGGGTCCTGGTCCGTCGCATCGTCACCTACGTCAAGGAGGACCAACGGCTGGAGGCCGGCCAGCGATTGGGGCTCATCCGCTTCGGCTCCCGGGTGGAGGTGGAACTGCCAGCCGATGGGTGGACCGTGGACGTGGCCAAGGGCGCCAAGGTCCTGGCCGGAAGCACCCGCCTGGCCCATCGTTCCGATGAGGGGGACGGAGACGAGCAGAGCTCAAAGGAGGCCGCGCCTTGAACGCGGGAGAGGGGGAGCCTGAACGGGGGGCCGAACCTCCGACAGAGCCTGACGGTTCAAAGAATGCTCCCAACGGGGAGGAGGCCTCCAACTCAAATGAGGGCTCACAACCCACCGCGGATGAACCAGCATCAAGCCCTTCGTCAGACCCAGCGTCAGTACCAGCATCAGTCCCAACATCGGACCCATCCATCTCACAGGGGGAGGAGGCAAGACCCAAGGGCCCCATCGCGGCCATCAAGACCTTCCTGCGCACCTTCACCTACATCTCCGCCGGCGACCTCTTCACCCTGGCCAACGGCATCCTGGGCATCGGGGCCGTGACCTACATCCTCGACAACAACCGCACCGGCTTTGGCGTCGCCGCCGGACTGCTCCTTCTTGCGATCTTCGCCGACGGTCTGGACGGCGCCGTGGCCCGGCGTTTCGGCACCAAGCACCACTACGGCATCTACCTGGACAGCATCGCCGACACCGTCTCCTTCTGCCTGGCCCCCGCGGCCCTCATCTACATGCTCTTCTACGACCCTTCCCGGGGTCCCGCCATCGATCTCATCAACGACGACCTGGCCTTCGAGCCCCGCTTCGACCTGCACAACGCCATGGCCGTCATCACCGCCCTGATGGTGGGGGTCATGGGGATGCTCAGGCTCGCCCGCTTCTCCCTCAAGAAGGAGGATGTGCGGCCCCATTTCGCGGGACTGCCCACCCCCGCCATGGCCCTGCTGGTCATCCCCCTGGTCCTGCTGTGGGCGCCCAGCGTCCATCTGGAGGCCACGGTGACCGACGGCGAGCTGGAGTTCGACGTGGGGGCCACCTCCCTGCTGGTCTGCCTGACCCTCATCCTCTGTTCCATGCTCATGGTCACCGAACTGCCATATCCCAAGCTGAGGGGGCGGTTCGCCATCGTGGGCCTCATCGTCCTGGCCCTGGCCGCCGTCGGGGTGACCCTCTTCCTCATCGAGCACAGCTGGTACCTGGCGCCGTGGTTCGCCATGCTGGGCCTTCAGTTCGCCTACACCATCATGGGACCCGTTGTGACCCTGCGCTACCTGCGCAAGGTGGCCCTGCCTCCAGAGTGATGGGAGATGATGGTGATCGATGGTGCTCCCTGTTCCAAAGAAAGAGCCGCTACTCTGGCAGATCCCTTCCTTGCCTGAAGCCTCGAACTAATTGACCGCTGGCCCCTCGAACTGGCCGTTCACTTGGCGGTGTTGGTTGTGCCGCAGTTCCCGCAGTTGACGCTGACCGGCAGGCTGGTGGCCCGGACCTCGATGTTGGAATTGCAGGCGATGCACTTCAACACCAGCTCCTCGTAGTCCCCGGTGGGCCCTTCATCCTCGAACTCGTCCATCACCTCTATCTGGTCCTTCTTGGCGGTCTTGGGCCTCCTGCGCAAGGCCAAAAGGGGGCGAAGGAAGATGGTGATGATCCAGACGATTATGCAGATGATGAAGACGAAGACCAGGATGGTGACCAGGTGAAGGTAGATTATGGGAAGGTCCCAGTCGTACCAAAGATAATCGGCCATGGTCGAGGATACGTGAGCACTCTAAAAATGTAAGGGCCCAAGAATTGTTCTCAAGACCCGCACCGCCGTACCGCCGTACCGACAGTCATTGGATCATCGGACCGAGGCCCTCTCCTTCCGGATGGCGTCGGCCACCCGCGCCGCCCGCACCGCTGGGGCCACATCGTGGACCCGCACCACCTCCACCCCTTCCAGGGCGCAGGCCACCACCGCGGCCAGGGTTCCCTCCAGCCGCCGGTCCACAGGCAGGTCCAGGATGGCGCCGATGAACGATTTGCGGGAAGGGCCCACCAGCAGGGGGCAGTCCAGGCTCCGGAACTCGTTGACCCGGGCCAGGAGCTCCAGGTTCTGCTCCACGGTCTTGCCAAAGCCGATGCCGGGGTCCACTATCATCCGCTTTCGGTCCAGGCCCATAGCCTCGGCGGCCGACAGGCGGGCCTCGAGCCACTGGATGACATCGGTCACCACATCATCGTAGGCTGTGGCCGGGTCGGCCGAACCCTGCATGGTCACAGGGTCGCCCAGCATGTGCATCACCACCACCGGCACTCCCAGCTCCACCGCCACCGCCACCATGGCCGGGTCGCGCAGGCCGGTGATGTCGTTGAGCAGGGCGGCTCCGGCCTCCACCGCGGCTCGGGCCACCTCGGGCTTGAAGGTGTCGATGGAGACCGGGGTCCGGCCCTGGTCGGTCAGGCCCTCGACCACGGGAATGACCCGGGCCAGCTCCTCCTCCAGGCTCACCGGCGGGGCTCCGGGCCGGGTCGATTCGCCTCCCACGTCCAGGATGGCGGCTCCCTGGCGTACCAGCTCGAGACCGTGGGATATGGCCACCCCGCCATCGAGGTAGCGCCCTCCGTCCGAGAAGGAGTCGGGGGTGACGTTGACCACCCCCATGAGGTGGGTCCTCTCGCCCAGGCTCAGGGTGGTGCGGCCCAGCCTCAGCTCCCGGGTCGTCACTGACCTCACTCACGCAGGATGAACTCGGAAGCGCATCCGCCGCACGAGACCCGGACCGGCCGCTGGGGTGTGGCCACCTCGATGGAGGAGCCACAGGTGGGACAGGTCAACATTGTGACCCCGCTGGCGGCCGCCTCGGAGTAGTCGTACTCGCCCTCGCCTCCGGCCCGGCCGTGCATGACCGCCGCCCCGGCTATGCCCAGCAGGATGGGCAGGGCGATGATGATCAGCACCACCGGCTCGGGCAGACCCAGCTTGTCGGCGATGCCCGATATCACCGGCCATTCGTCGTCATCGTCATCCGGTCCGGCCTCTATGACCCGCACGGTCACCGTGTCGGTGGTCACGCCCTCGTTGCCGTCATCGGCGGTGAGGATGATGGTGTAGGTGCCCAGCTCGTCGAAGGACCAGCCCCAAGACCCGTCGGTGGCACTGCCGGCGTAGGTATGGGTGGAGGCTGAGCCCGGTGAATCGGGAATGGTCCAGGTGAAGGAGAGCGAGTCCCCGTCCGGGTCGCTCTTGCTGGCCACCAGGAAAGTGACGGCCTCGAACAGGGGCACCTCCAGGGTGCCGTCGGTCTGGGTGGAGGCGTCGGCCTCCTTCATCACCGCCGCCGTCACCGTGGGCGGATGGTTGGGAGGCCGCGAGACGGTGATGGAGACGTTGCCGGCGATGGTCCAGTCCGACTCCAGGGGCTCGTCCTGTGAGATGGGGGGCGGGATCTCCTTGACCAGCACCTGGGGGAAGAAGGTGCGGGTGGTCTCGCCCTCGTCAAGGGTGTAGTTGAACGACAGCATCCCGTTATCGATCAGGAACTGGCGGGTCTTGCCCTTGTCATCCTTCAGGGTCACGCCCATCCGGGTGAAGGAGACGTAATCGCCGTTCTCACCCCACTCCGAGACCCAGGCCTCGCCCCCGTCGGTGTTGTCGGTGGCGAACTTGTACTCCAGGTCGGTGCGATTGTTGGGATCGTTGCTCTCGGAGGCGTCCAGGATGATGTACTGGTCGTGGTAGATGTTGGCGTAGTAGGGGTCGGGCGTGGCGTTGGTCTTCAGGTGGGACCGCGGCTCGGTGTTGGTGACCACCTCCACCTCGAAGGTCAGCACCTCCGAGACCTTCTTCTTGCTGTCGCGCACCTGGAACTTGACCTGCTTGATGCCCGAACTCTCG
Source organism: uncultured archaeon (assembly GCA_964384995.1). Classification (GTDB taxonomy): domain Archaea; phylum Thermoplasmatota; class Poseidoniia; order MGIII; family CAYLMJ01; genus CAYLMJ01. Next base: position 5,993 of record CAYLMJ010000048.1, read on the forward strand.
AACTCGAAGGTGTATTCCCGCTTTCCCAGGAAGGTGGTCCATCCGCTCTCCCCCGATTTGGGGAAGTAGCTGTAGGACAGGTCGGACACCCCGTCCTCGTTGTCCGGGTCGCCACCCGTGTCCTCGGTATCGTGGGATTCCCCGGCGTAGAGGGTGAAGGCCTCGTTCTTCCACACCGAATCCTTGCTTATGGAGCCCACGGCCACCGGCGCGTCGTTGGGTATCTCCTCGATATAGAGCGGGGCCCAGGCCTGGTTGTTGGTCTCGCGGGTCTCCTTTTGGGGGGACTGGGTGTCCTCGGCCACCACGGTGATGTTGTGATCGCCAGGAGGCAGGGTGGGATCGGCGTACCACAGTCGCGAGATGTTCATCGACCCTCCTGGGACCAGCACTCCCGGGTCCTGGCCGGCGTGGGGATAGACCGCGATCTGGTTGCGGGCGATGGGCTCTCCATCGTAGAAGGTCACCCGCCACTCGTCGATGGCCACGGTGCCCAGGTTGCGCACGATGACCGATATCTTCACGTCCTCCTCGTCGGTGGGTTCCTCGGGATCGAAGTAAATGCGGGTGTTGTGGACCTCCAGGTCGGGCTTGTCCAGGTCACCCTCCAGGCCGAAGACCCAGATGTAGCTGGAGGACCCGACGACGATCTCGTTGCGGTCGTCGCCCGACAGGTTGCCCACGCTGATGCCGCTGTAGAAGCCGGCCTCGGTGGAGAGGGAGGTGGACTCGCTCTCCTCCTTGGTCAGCATGATCTTGTTGGAGTCCTCGGGGTCCTCCTCGGCCTCGAAGACCAGCAGAGCGCCGTTCTTCTTGCCGGCGATGGCCTCCAGCTGGACATCCTGGTCCAGGTTCCCGGTCCACAGGCCCCACGCCGCCGAGGTGCCCAGGTTCTTGAACTCCTTGGTGGTGGTGGAACTGCCATCGTAGTAGTAGGCCGTGAGGCGCCCGTAGGTCTCGGCGTTGGGGTTCTCGGCATCGCCGGTGATTATCTCCACCTCGCCGTCATCGTCAAGGTCGACGACCTCCAGACCGAACGGGGAGGGGTTGTCGGTGGCCAGGTTCAGGTCCCGGGAGTAGGTGCTTCCGGTGTGGTCGTAGGTGTAGATCCGGCCCTTCATGGTGGCACTGTTGTTGGCCACGCCCACGACGATCTCGTTGGAGCCGTCGTTGTCAGCGTCGCCGATGGCCACGCCCAGGGCCAGAGAGTCATAGTCGCCGGTGGAGTACTCCTCCTCGAAATCGCTGCCGTCATATCCGTAGACCTTCATCCAGCCGCTCCAGTCGGTGCGCTGGTTGGCGCCGCTGCCGGTGGTGAACGAGCGGGCCACGGCCAGGGCTATCTCGGGGTAGGTGGTGCCGTCGACCTCCCCCACCGCGATGCCCCAGACCGACTCGATGTCGTCGGGGGTCTGGTAATGATCGTCAAAATCGTCCACGTTCCAGTTGTAGTAGATGTGAAGCTTGCCATAGACCTCTGACCCCTCGTCATCGGAGGAGAAGGGGTCGCCGGTGCCCACCAGCAGGTCCGGTTCGCCGTCGTTGTTCACATCGGTTATCTCCAGGCCCACCACCGCACCTTCCAGGATGGGGGAGAACCATTCCAGCTCCCTGGTCACACCGTCGAACATGAGGGCGCGACCCTGGTATGAGCCTACGACGACCTCGTTGACCCCATCATCGTCCAGGTCGCCGATGGCGTTGCCGTAGGCGTAGCCGCCCACAAGGGAGTAGGGGCCGCCGGTGGGGGTCAGGGGATCGGCCGGGTCGGTGGACCAGACCTGCTCGTGGGTGGATGATGAGGTGACCTCCCAGGCCCGAATGACGCCCATGTCGCCGCCGTGGATGAGCCAGCCGTTGTCACCGCCATCGGCCAGGTAGGCCAGGCCGCCGCCGTCGCCCCGGAACTTCTCACCGCTGTCCCAGGATTGGTCTATCGTAAGGTCGTCGCCATCGTAGGACAGGATGTAGATCATCCCTCCGTTGGTCACGACCACCAGCTCAGGGTCGTTGTTGCCGTAGAGGTCGATGGCCTCGAAGCCCCGCACCTCGGTGATGGCGGGGTCGGGTTTCACCGGATCGGTCGTTTCGGGGTTCTCGCCACCTTTGTAGACGATGAGGTTGTTGTCGGAGCCCAGGATGAACTCGTCATTGCCATCTCCATCCAGGTCGGCTCCCAGGCCGCCGAAGGGGTTCCAGCCTGGAGCCTTGGAGGTCCCGGCCTTGATCTCGTACTCGGCCTCGTGGTCCTCGCCGTCGTAGATGACCACGTCGCCATCCTTGGTGGGGACCATTATCTCCATGGCCGGGTCGTCATCGAAGTAGCCCACGGCCACGCCGAAGGTGTTCTCCTCCCGGACCCCGGTTTCGTATGACAGGTCCCGGGTCCATTCGCCCTCGTCGTAATGGGCCTTGACGAAGAAGTCGCCGTCGCCCTTCTCGCCCTCGGGGTTCTTGGCATCCATCACCCAGACGTAACCCTGGTCGCCGCCCAGGATGACCTCGATCTCGCCATCGTCGTCGACATCCTCCATGAGCAACCCGTAGGGTTTTATCTCCGCGGCCTGGGCGCTCACAAGGAAGCCCACGCCGGCGGTCCAGTTCTCCTCGTCGGACTTGGTGATGCCGTCGATGACCCGCACCAGTCCGGCCTTGGTGTCCAGGTTGTAGCCCACTGCTATCTCAAGGGCGTCATCATCGTCGATGTTGGCCACGGCCAGGGCCCTGACGGGCCCGCCCATGTCCACCGACTGCCACTCCTCGACAAAGCCGCCGTCGGTACCCCGGTTGGGGTCGAACTCCATTATGTGCAGGTATCCCTGACCGTTGCCCACGATCAGTTCATCATCGCCGTCGTTGTCCACGTCGGCAACGACGATAGCCTCCAGTTCACCCAGGCCGGTTCCCAGGCCCAGGTTCCAGATCTCGCGCAGGTTACCCCGGTCCCGGTCGGCGCGCTCCTCACCGGTCACGGTGACGGTGGTGAAGGTCAGGGCCGAACCCATTAGCAGGGTCAGGGTCAGGTAGACGATGATAAGACGGGCTGAATTGCTCATGCTTACACCTATTGTTACAAATTCCATCGACGAGCGCTATATGTAGTTAACGTCGCAGCGTCCAATTTTATTATATATACTTTGGAGCACCCCGATGATAAAAATTGCATTAACCGAAAATTCTGGGGGCAGGAGACGGCGGTCCAACGGTTCAACAGGGCAATTCTCTATCGGCCGCCAATGGCCAGCTCCTTGTCCAGCCAGTCGCGGATGGCCTCCGGGTCCCTAGCGTCGATGCCAAAGTAATCGGGGAAGGCCTCGGTGGTGGCCAGTTTGAAGGTGGGGGGGGCGGGCCATTTGCGCACCAGGCCCAGCTCCACCAGGGCCCGGACGTGCTCGTAGACCTTGTCGCCGATGAGACCCTTCAGCTCCGACTGGAGCATCGGCTGTTCGTGAGCGATGAGGGCCAGGGTGGGCAACAGCCGCTCCGACACCTCGGTGGGTGCCAGCTCCTGGGAGAATGGCGTGTAGCGGGCCTTGAGCTGCATGGCCCACTTGCCGCCGATGGAGGCCACCTCCAGCACCGTCTCCCCCTTGCTGTAGTCGGCCTGGATGGCCTTCAGACCGTTGCGGACCGCGGTCCGATTCAATCCCGTGGCCTCCACCAGCTCCGCTCGCGTCAGGGGACGTCCGGCGGCGAAGAGGGCCGCCTCCACGGCCCTGGCCGGGGGCACATCTGGCAGAGCGCGCTTTCTGCGGCGGGGACGACCCCGGGGACTCATGCCGCCGCCTCCCCGGGACCGGGCAGACCGGACGCCGGGGTCTCGGGGGAAGAGCTGTCGTTGGGCGGGGGAGCCTGACCGAGAGCCGGGCCCTGGTTCGGTTTGGAACCGTTCCCCTCGACCCGCCGGATCATTATCTTACCTCTGGGCGGGGTCCTCTGCCACAGCTTGACCTTGCCCTCGCCGGCCAGGTAGAGCAGGGCCAGGAAGGTCCGTACCAGTCCCTCCTTGTCCTTGCCCGAGACCATGGAGGCGAACGGGATGGCCTTGCCGTTGTGCTCGGTGAGCTCGCAGAGCCGGGCCCAGGCCATGTGGGTGTCGTTCTCGGCATCGTCCTCATGGAGCCGGTCGGCGATGTTCTGGGCCGACCTGACCCATCGGGCCGCCTGGTCCTTGCGCAGCTGCTCCCGGGCCTTCTTCTGCTGGGTGCGCAGCTTGACGTAGCGGCGGGCTTGCTCCAGGGAGTCTAAAAGTTCCATCAAGGTGACCTTGCGCTGACCCTTGTGGCGCACCTTCTCGTCCAGGGGCGGTGTGAGCCCTTGCTGTACCAGGGTGACGAAGTCCTGCTGTTCGCCCCAGTCGCCCCAGTCCTCGCCCTCCTCGTCGTCCCAGGGGATGTCCTCCACGGGCATCGTGGCCTCCAGGGTCTGCTCCACCCTGAGCTTGATGACGCTCCAGGCCCAGACGATGAGGTTGCCCGCCAGGATGAAGTCGATGTCCTCTCGCTTGGTCATCTCCTTCTCCCAGACCTTCATGAGGGTCATCAGGTCCAGGTCCCAGGGGTCGATCTCCTTCTCCATCACCAGTGAGAAGAGCAGGCCCACGGTGCGGGTGAAGGAGTCGGGGATGGTGTGGACGTGGTAGGGCGTGTCCATGGTGGTGGCCAGCTGGATGTACTCGTCCAGGCGCTGGGTATTGGCCTCCGAGGTGTGGATGGCCTTGTGGAAGAGCAGGTGGTCCACCAGGGGCGTGGCGGGCTCGTTGGCGCCGGAGGCCGGGATCGCCGGCATGTCGGCCAGGGTCACTGGCTCGCCTCCCGTTCCATTGCGGAGGTACGTTCGTGCATCGTCATTCTCGTCATTCTCGTCATGCTCGTCGAATTCGTTATACTCGTCATGGCTGTGATCACGTTGGTCATCATGCTCATCATCAAGCTCGTCATCATGTCCGCTGTCCAGTCGCTCATGCGGCCACCGGCTGGGCTCCTTCCATGGAGAAGTTCCCCTCCTCGTCCACCACGCTCACATCCTGCAGGGCCAGCAGGTGGGAGAGGCCTCCCGAGTCCATGTGGACCCCGATGAGATGGTTGGATTCCTTGAGGGTCGATTTGTGCAGTGATACCACCATGAACTGGGCCGTCTCGGCGTGACCGGCGATGGTGTTGCCGATGTGCTCGGTGTTGACCCCGTCCAGGTTCATGTCGATCTCGTCCAGCAGGTAGAATGGCGAGGGGCCGAAGTTCTGGATGGCGAAGATCAGGGCCATTGAGACCAGTGATTTCTCGCCGCCCGACAGGGCCTCCATGTTGTAGACCTTCTTGCGCGGTGGCTGGACCTTGATGAGCAGGCCGGCCTCGAAAGGTGTCTCGGGCTTCTCCAGCTCCAAGCGGGCCTTGCCGCCTCCTGTCAGCTCCTTGTAGGTCAGGTCCAGATTCTCGTTGATCTGGTCGAAGACCCCCATGAACTTGGTGGTCTTGCGCTCGTTGAGCTTCTCGGCCACCCGGGCCAATCGCCTCTGCTCCTTCCGCAGTTCCCTGATCTTGGACCTCAGCTCCTCGTACCGGGCCTGCTCCTGCTCGAACTTCTCCAGGGAGAGCATGTTCACATCGCCCAGGCGGCGGCGCTGCTCCTCCAGCCGCTCCAGGCGGGCCTGCAGCTCGGCGGTGGGAGGCAACTGGGTTGGAGGCGCATAATCCAGGGGCACCACCTTGCGGGCCTCCTCCAGCTGTTCCGAGAAGCGGCGTATCTCCAGCCGCAGGTCGGCCACCCCCCGCTCCCGGGAGGCCAGGGTGTTCTGGATGTTGCTCCGGTTGGAACGCTGTTCCACCAGGCTGTCGTGGAAGGTGTCACGCTCCTGGCGCAGACCCTTCAGCTTGGAGAAGTGTTCCTGCTCCTGGCGCCGGAACTCGGCCACCTGCTTGGCCAGCTGGGCCGCTTCCTGCTCGGAGGTCTTGGCCACCTCCCGCTGACGGTCTTGCTCGGTCACCGCCTTGGCCCGGCCGCCCTCCAGCTCCTCCAGGCGCTCCTCCAGCAGGCGGGCCTGGGTCTGGGCGGTGTCGAAGGCCGTGGTGTGGGTGCCCAGCTGCTCCCTCAGCTGGTGCAGCTTCTCCCGGAGTCCTGCCAGCTCCTTGGCCAGGGCCCCCCCGGCCAGACGCTCCAGCTCCTTCTGGTTGGTCTCCAGGCTGCCCTCCAGGACCTCCTGGTCGGCCCGTGCCTCCACCAGGGCCTGCTCCTGACCATCCAGGGACTTCCGGGTGGCGGCCAGCTCGGCCTCGTTGCGCTCGTGGGCGCTCTGGGCCTCCTTGAGCAGCTCCTCGGCCTGATGGGACTGGGAATCGAAACTTGACACGCGGGTCTGGATCGAGCCCTGCTCGCCCTGAAGCTTGGAGTGTTCGGCCCTCAGCAGGTCCAGCTCCTCCACCAGCTTGTTGGTGCGGGTCTGGAGCTTGCCCTGCTCCTTGCGCGTCGCCGTCAACTCGCTGGTGATGCGGTCCAGCTCGCCCTTCTCGCTGCGGCCGAAGCTAAGGACCCCGCGGGCCAGGTTGCCCCCCACCATGGCGCCGCCCCGCTCCAGGAGCTCGCCGTCCAATGTCACCAGACGGCCGCCCTTGGGAACCCTCCGTGCGTCCTCCAGAGTCTTCATGATCAGGGTGTCGCCAAAGACGTCCATGAAGGCGGGCAGGTAACGATCGTCAAACCTCACGAGGTCCTTGGCGAAGCCGACAGCCCCCTCCTCCCGGGAGGCGAAGAGGGCCGGGGCCGAGGGGCCCCTGCCGTGGGGGGAGAGCCGGTTGAGGGGCAGGAAGCGGGCCCGGCCCAGGCGGTTGGATTTGATGTAATCGATGGCCGCGACAGCGGCCTCCTCGTTCTCCACGATGATGGACTGCATCCTGGCCCCGGCGGCCACTGTGAGCGCGGTGCGGTGGGCCTCGTCAACACTGCCCAGCTCGGCGATGGTGCCGCAGACGTTCTCCAGCTGACCCTGGTCCCGGGCCTCCAGGATACCCTGGACCGCCCGGCTGTAACCTCTGACCAGCGAGTCCTCGGCGGCCTTCTCGGCCCGCAGGCGGACCTGCTGCTGGGTCAGCTCCTCGATCTGCTGGGTGCACTCCCGCAGTCGGGCCTGATTATCCTGAAGCTCGCCATCCCGCTGGACCACCCGCTCCTTGAGCTTGCGCAGGTTGTCCTTCACCGAGTTGATGCCGGCCTGAAGGTCCCGCAGCTGCCAGCGGGCCTGCTCGGCCTCCTCCTGGGCCTGCTCGGCCTTCTGCCTGGAGAGCTTGACCTCCTCCTCCTGGCGCGCATAGCGGGTCTGGAGGCCCTCCACCTCCATGGCCAGGCGGTGGGCCGCTGTGGTGGCCTCGTCCACCTCCTTCTTGATCTTCAGCTGGGCCTCCTGGAGCTTGGCCACGGCATCGTCGGAGTCGGCGGCCTCCCGCTTCAGGTGCTCGAAGCGGTTCTGGACCTCCTCCTGATCCTGGGTGACGCCCTCCACCTTCTCCTTGGCCGAGGCCTCCTTGCGCCGGGTCTGACCCAGCTCCTTGCGCAGTTTGGTGGTCTCCCGGGCCGCGGCCTGCTGTTCCTGCTCCAGCTCTTTCAAGCGCAGGCGGGCGAAGCGGGCCGTCTCCTGGGCCTTGGCCTGGGCCACCCGGGCCTCGTCCAGGGCTTCCTGGAGTTGGCGGGCCTCCTCGCCGCCCTCGGCCTCGATGCGGGCCTCCACGGCCTCCAGGTTGGTGCGGGTCTCGTCGATGCTGGCCTGCAGTTCCACCAGGGTGGACTGGGCCTGCTCGATCTGACCCTGGTAATCGTCAATGATCTCCCGGCGGGAGTTGATGTCGGCCTCCAGGTCCATCACCTTGCGGTAGCGCAGGTGTCCGGCCACCTCCTCGATCTGGACCAGGACCTTCTGCAGCCGCTCGGCGTCCCGCTTCTCCCGCTCCAGCTGTTTCAGGAGCCGGTCCATCTCCGACCTGCGCTCCATGAGCAGGGCCATGTCCATCTCCACACCGGCCCGCTTGGTGTTGGCCTTGGACAGCGAGCGGTCGAAGGAGGCGATGCCGGCCACCTCCTCCAGGACCCGCCGGCGCTCGGCGCCGCCCATCTCGGACAGGCCGGTAATGTCCCCCTGCTGGACGATGTTGTAGCCGTCGGCGAAGATGCCGGCCCTTGACAGGAGGGTCTCGAACTCTCCGGCCGATGAGGCCTTGCCGTTGTGGCGGTAGTGGACGGTGTACTTGCTCTTGTCCCGGGGATTGGTGCGCACCTCCCGCTCGAAGGTCACCTCGTCGGCATCCACCGGCAGGCGGCGGGAGGTGTTGTCGAAGGTCATGCCCACCTTGCAGAACTTGGCCGGCCGGCCCTTGACCCCGCCGTTGTAGATGAGGTCCTGGAGTCGCCGGGCCCGCATGGGTCGTGAGGAGCGGGGCACCAGCATGAAGAGGATGGCGTCCACCAGGTTGGACTTGCCCGAGCCGTTGGGCCCGGTGATGGCGGTGAAGCCTTCGGCCAGGTCCAGGGAGAGCTTGCGGCCTCCAAAGGATTTGAAGTTCTCCATCTCCAGCCGTTTCAGCCTCATGTTGCACCTGCGAACCGCTCTGGACCCGGTCTCAGATGTCCAACCGGCCTCCGGTGGTCTGGTTCCCCCAGGACCGGACCGGGACCGCTTTCAGTCTGAGCCCCCGATGCGAGCCGATGTATGATAGGTGGGGCCATAGTATAAGGATTATGAAATTACACCCCACCATTATCAGTAACGATATTGCAGGTGGTACCTAAAAGGTTTATCCCCTGGAGGAGCCTGAGGGAGGCTGAACATGGTCCAGAACGACGCTCTGCCCGGTCTTGCCCCTGCCTGTGGTTGGGTCCAGCAGTGTGTGCAGAATGGGGCCTGGATGGCCCTGGTTGGCGCCTGTGGCAAATCTGAGAGGATGGAAGGGTTGGAAAGCTTGGGGAGGATGATACCATAGGCAAAGTCGCCGATGTTGCTCCCCCTGCCTCCTCCTCCAAGAAGCGAGAGCAACCATTGGTATTGGCCTTCACCGGCATGCCGGCCTCCGGGAAGGGTGAGGCGGTCAACGTCGCGAGAAACGCTGTACCGGGCCAGGAACTGCCTGTGGTGCGCATGGGCGACCTGATCTGGGAGCGCTGCCAGGAGCTGGGCTTCGAGCTGACACCCGAGAACGTCGGCAGGGTGGCCAATGAGGAACGGGAAAAGCAAGGCAAGGATGTCTGGGCCTGGGGAACCGTGGCACGGATACGGGAGCTGTTGGGAGAGGATGACAAGGAAGGGACTGTTGGGGATGAAGCAGAGGCTGACATGGCTGCCAGTGGCAGCAGGAGCGCTGACCACGCCTCCTCCTCCAATGGTGGAGCCACCACCCACGACCAGGCATCGTCAAGCTCACAGACCACCACGCCTCCCCTTTCGCCTCCCATTGCTCCACCGCCCGCAGCCATCATAGATGGGGTGAGATCGATGGCGGAGCTGGAGGTGTTCAGGGAGGCTTTCGGGGAGCGGTTGAGGGTCATCGCCATCACCTCGCCCTCGTCGGTCCGGGCCTCCCGGATGGGCTCGCGGGGCAGGGTGGACGACTCCGCCGATGAGGATGGTTTCCGGGCCCGGGACAAGCGGGAACTGGATTGGGGTCTGGACCAGGTCATCAAGGCCGCGGAGCACACCGTCAGCAATGATGGAACGCTGGAGAATCTGCAGACTGCGGTGAGGGGCTTGGTTGTTCAGTTGGTGGGATAGCTCTATCCAAGGTTCACAATATCTGAGCTGACTGGATTTGGAGGTGTGTGGGTCGGTGACCGCTGGCAAATCACTACGGCTGATTGGAAGCGGCATTCTCCTGCCTATCAACGGTCCTTAACTACACAGTTAACATGCCGATCTTGACTGTTTCAAATGCGAGAGAATTGCAAAGGGGCATGGGGTAGATTTCGTCTGGAAGTGTTTTGAGGGTGTGGGTAGGGTGGTAAACCAGCGCAAAACGTACGTATTATTATTATTATTTTATTTTTTTAATATTTATTATTATTATTACTGATTGGAAAGGAAGAGGAAAGGAGAAAAAGAGCCGGCTTCGTTTGGAACTAAACTAAGCAAGTTATCAACGTTTTTTCCTCATAACTGATAGTGGGATGAGATGATAGCTGGGTTCCTTTTTGAACCTCCCACCCTCCAACTCCCTCTCACACCCCTCTCTCATCTCCACAGGAAATCAAGGGGTCCCACCCACATCATTCTGACGGTTGTTTTGATGCCGGCGGCCTAAGGAGCTTGGCAGATGAAGAGAGGACATGACAGTCCAGTAGCTCATTGCCTTAACGGTACGAGCACCTTAGGCAATGGCAGCAGCCACCGTGAAAATCGCAACCACCACACCCACTCTTCACTACCTAATGGTCGTGCCCGCAACCACACTGGTCACCATCATCATGACTGTCATCGCCATGCCCATGATCATGGCCATCACCATCACCGTGTCCGTGGTCATGTCCACAGTCACAATCATGGCCCCGGTGCTCGAACTGGGCCCGCCTCTGCTCGGTGGTGTCCCGGTCCCTCAGGGTGACGCTCCCGTCCTCCAGGGACTGATGGTCCACGGTCATGCAGATGGGTATGCCGATCTCATCGGCCCGGGCGTAGCGGCGGCCGATGGACCTTGAGTCATCGTAGTAGACATCCACCCCGGTCTGCCTCAGCTGATGGCAGTACTGCTCGGCCTTCTCGGGCAGTCCATCGGTCCTCTGCAAGGGGAAGAGGGCGACCGGGTAGGGAGCGACCTCGTGGGGCGCCCTGAGCACGGTGTAGGGCTGACCCTCCTTCTCGCCCTGCTCGTAGGCGTGGCTCAGCATCGAGTAGACGATCCGGTCGATGCCGAACGAGGGCTCGATGACATGGGGTACCACCTCCACCGCCACCTCCCTGGTCTCCAAGGCGAACTCATCGGGCAGCAATACAACGGGGTCTCCATCTCTATTAGCAGGAGGAGGCAAGGTCAGGGACCCATCGCTACCTGGGTCTGGCAGTTCACCCTCGGCCTCCAGTCTGGCCAGGGTCTCCAGCACTCCTTTGGCCTGGGCTTTGAGCCGCTTGCCGATGGCGCCCTTGTTGGGGGTGATGAAGCGCCGCTCCTCGGTGCGGCCGGGCAGGGGCACCCGCATGGATAGTCCCGAATGGGTCTCGTGGGCCTGCAGATCGAAACAGCCCCTGTCGGCCACGCCCACCACCTCGATCCACCCCAGTCCGGTCAGGGCCTCCCCGTCCCAGCAGTCGGCGGCGTAGTGGGCCATCTCGGTCTCCAGGTGCTGGCGGAAGCGCACCTTCTCCCGGTCCAGTCCGGCCTTGAGCAGGAACTGGAAGGCCCGCGCCACATGGTAGCCCACCAGCTCGTTGATGATGACCCCCTGGGATACGGCCTCGCCGATGGTCATCTCCACCCCCTCGCCTTCGGGGTCGGTGTTGGGCACCAGCTGAACCTTCAGCTTGGCCACCTCGGGAAAGCGGGCGGCGTACTTCTCGCCCGACAGGACGAAGTGTTCCACCTCAGCATGGGTGAACTCCCGCAGGCGTATCAGCCCCTGGCGGGGGGCGATCTCGTTGCGAAATGAGCGGCCCACCTGGGCCACACCAAAGGGCAGCTTGCCCCTGGCCTGCCTCAGCAGAGTGGGAAAGCTCACAAAGATGGACTGGGCGGTCTCGGGCCGCAAATACACCGGGCGACCCTGACCGGCTCCCAGGTCGGAGCGGAACATCAGGTTGAACGGGCGGCACTTGTCCAGGCCACCTCCGCAGGCCGGACACTTCACCCCGTGCTGGGCGATGGCCTCATCCAGCTGGTCCAGTTTCAGGGCGTCGGGGTTAGGCACCACTCCTTCCAGGAGATGGTCGGCCCGGTGGGCCTTAGAACATTCCTTGCAGATGGCCAGGGCATCGTCGAACTCAGACAGGTGGCCCGAGGCCTCAAAGACCTTCTCTGGCGCCAGCAGGGGGGCGTCGATCTCCTGATAGCCCTCGCCGGCCACGTAGTGGGCCCGCCACAGCTGTTCCAGGTTCTGCTTGATGCGAGCCCCGACCGGTCCGTACTCGTAGAGCCCGGCGACACCACCGTAGATGTCGTAGGCTGGACTGAAGATGCCGCGCCGGCGGGCCAGGGCAAGGAGGGCCTCGTGGTCCACAGTTGGCCTCGCTACCCGGCCGAGCCCTTGGAGCCTTTGGACCCGGCCTCGGTGAACTCCACCAGGGCGGTGATTAGGTCGCGGCTGTAGATCATCCCTGTCAGCCGGTCGTTGGAATCCACCAGGGGCAACTGTCCGAAATCGTGGCGGCGCATTATCTCGGCCACCTGGTCCACCGGCGTCTTGCTGTAGACCTTCACCACCTTGGGGTTCATGATCTTGTGGGCCGGCAGCTTGGGCATCTTGATGGCCGCCTCGGCGTGGAAGACCTGCATGATGTTGCGCAGTCCCTCCCAGGTCCAGTCGTCCTCGTCGGCGCCCATGCCGTACTGGCTGATTACGGTGTGCTCCTTGATCTTGGCCGTGTTGAAGATGTCCCGGTCGGTGAGGATGCCCACCAGCCGGCCGTCCTCGTTGAGCACCGGCATGGCACTGGCGTTGGAAAGGTGCATTATCCTGAGGACTGTGGCCAGGGGAGTATCGGAGAAGATGGGGGTGCAGGGGCGGTTCACGTACTCTTCCACCTTGCGCTGGTTGTCCATGCCCTCCAGGACCCTCAGCATATCGGTGGGCGTTACGATCCCCACCAGCTTCTCACGCTCCACCACCGGGATCCGGTTGATGCGGTTCTCCACGAACTTGATGGCCGCCGACTTCACCGAGGTGTAGGGGGTCACCGTGATGAGCTTGGAGGACATGAGCATGGCGATCTGCTCCTCGCTGGGGTGGTTGAAGATATCCTTGCGCGTGACCATGCCCATCAGCTTTCCGCTGCTCTTGTTCACCACCGGCAGACCCGAGATGTTGTGCTCCAGCATCTTGGTCAGGGCCTCCTGGCGGCTGCCGGGGGCGGTTGCGGTGATCACATCCCTGGTCATAATCTGCTTGACCCGCATTGGTTGTTGCCTCCTCAGTGGGCCACCCTTAACCGGCAAAGGCCATCGGGGGCCAGGAGCTTGTCCAGTGGTTTTGAGCCCGATCCGTTCCAGACGCTGAGTCCGGCGGGTTCTCCCACCAAGGGCGGGTAGCCAGGAGCTTTATTTAACCATTTAGGGGCCGTTCTTAACAGCAATTCCATCAATCCCGAAACCCCCATTTCGGGCCACAATCGATGGGCCAGGCGGAGCTCCTTCATCAGGCACATGGGCTCCAGCATGGCGTTGTCAGAACCCAGGCGCACGGGGATGCCCAGCTCCACCATCCTGGGCACCGGGGCGGGCGTCAGTCCAAAGCGCAGGTTGGAACCCAGGGTCACC
>CAYLMJ010000049.1:0-19402 GCA_964384995.1 uncultured archaeon
ATATCGAACCTAAGGGAATTCGATATTGAGTAATGGACATCGGTTTATAAGATGTCCTGGTGATATTAGATACAATTAGATACCTTTAGATATCTTCTTTTGACTAAATCACTCAAGTTTTATCATTGAGAGAGATTCTTCCAGCCATAGGTTGCATATGGTAGAAAGGCGGCGTCCATACGCTACTCGTGGCTGAGGACGGCGGCCCCCGGCCATGGGCGGCTTGTGGTAGAGAGGCGGCCCTGAGACATCGCTTAATGAATGGGTGTAGCGCTCATGATCGGCTGTGGAAACTGGATTGATTACAGGTGATTGAGCTTCGCGGGAGGTAATGTGATCGAGCGCTACACAAATATTTCTTCTGGAATGTGTGTATAAAACTTTCGATTTTGATCTGAAGGTGAGGACGGCCCTAACCGGACGAAAAATGGCCGAAGTTCTTTATAACAACGAAGGCGGAGAATATGTTGCCCCCCTTGTCCTTGAGTACCCCAACAAATAGTCCCCGAGGGGGGCGATTATCATCGAAGCTTGGTGGGTCGAAAAGTTCAAATAGAATCAAAGCAACAATACAAATATGTCCAGCACGGCGAAAGCCGTGGGGTACTCAAATCATGAATCAGCGTTAGCTATTTGGATGTCAGTTGGTTCGAATTTCAAACTGACAAATAAAGAATCAAACATTGAACAGATTTACCTGGGGGGGCCATTTACCAATGAACTCTGTTGATAGATCATATCAACCATTGGATATTCTATTAGTTGAGGATGATCCAGATCACACTGAACTCATTAGCATTGCGCTGCACAAAGCTAATGAGCTTAACCATATCGTAATCTGTAACAGTGGTCCTGAAGCTATACATTTTCTAACCAGAAAATCTCCGGACAATTACACCTTGCAACCATTGCCTTCCCTCATTCTCCTTGATTTGAGAATGCCGGGAATGGACGGTCTTGAAGTGATCAAGACCCTCAAAGGCGATGAGAAGTTATCAACCATCCCGATTTGTGTGTTAACGACTTCAGAGGACCCAGATGATATCTCTCGTTGCTATGCGGATGGAGCAAACGGTTATGTCTCTAAACCAACCAATTTTAACGAGCTCTCCAATCGAATTCTTGAGATCAGTCGTTTTTGGATTGATGTAAACACTCCTCCCAAAGGCTTCATTGCCACTCGTCAAAATAACGATACCTAATTGTTATTGAAGGAGCCGAAATATAGTCCTGGGGAATGGAGAATATGTCCAAAGCGCCATCGTGCATAGGATAATTGCCAGGTCCCCAGGTATAAATCGCACCATTGCGATTGATATTAAATCTTCTGCCTTATTCGAGGTTTATATCCTTCACAAATTATAAATATCGGAAAAAAGAAAGTAATCTTGTCGGCCTCCTCACGACTATGCTGTTCAGCGCCCTGTGTAACAGTGTCTCCCTGCGATGGGGTCGACACTTCTGCAATAATCAGTCACAAGGTTCAAATATCGTACAGTGAAAGTATATGTTCCCCTTTGAATTACATGAGCTAATCATAGCATTGTGCTGGCTGTAATTCGGAGGGACCTTTTCATATCGATTAACTTTGAGATGGGGTGGCGCTCATGAAGGGTGGTGGTAAACTAGGACTTTTTGTAACTGACAATGGGTGAGTCCTTATCATGAGCGCCATTATATTCAAGTGAATTTGGAGTAAATAAAATCTATGGCCATCTTTCGGCCATCAGAAATGTGAGAGTCGGACACTCCCGACTGGGACCGGCAGTGTGAGACACGTTTGATCGTGGAACTCCCGACTCTCAATGTGTAAATTGGTTGGGTATTAAAGATTATTATCAAATGCTGGTCTCAAATAGAATATTAGTAAAGTACTCTTGACTTGTGTGTACTTTAATATCCACAGGAATGAATCTATGGGCACCAGATGAATATCCTCATCGTCGACGACAATAGGCTCCATCAGTTCGAGATGGCTCGATACCTAAGGAAGAAAGGCTGGCATGTCGAGACGACCTGTTGTATCGATGGAACCATGGAATACCTTAAGATGTTGAACATTGATCTATGTTTTATAGAATTGCAGGTGAACGATGGAAGAGGATTCAAGCTAGTCAATGAAATTGAGAAGAAATATCCAGGTATAGATATCGTACCAATGACTAGATCAACAACACATGGATTTCATTCAGGTGAAGAGATCGATGATAAATTTTCAATCCTGAAGAAACCTTTGCATCTTAAACAGTTAGCCGATCTTGTTGTTCGGCAATCCGATGCCAGGAAGGATTTGGAATGCGATGATGGTAAAGACGATGAATAGACCGAAGAATGTCACAGCGAATATGTATTGTCCCTTCTGCGATAAAGAGCATAAAACGATTCGAACAGTTCTTCGGTGTCATCGGCACGATTGGATAAACTCGGAATGGTTGAGGGAACGGCCACACTACCCGACGAATGAAAATTAAAAACTATTTGATGAAATATCAATCCATAAAATTATCTTGAGTCCCTTCAAATGAATAATATCAATTTGAGGCTCGATTTGAGTACTGAACCGCAGGGGCTCTTAGTTGAGCGAAACGAAGAGGAGCGAAATCTAAGAGAACATGCGGCCCACCTTCTCCACCAGGTCCATGCGGCCGATGCGCCAGGTGCCGATGAAGGTGGTGGCCAGGCTGGCGATCAGGACGAAGAGGATGATGTAGACCAGGATGACCCAGTCGATGGTGATGGCGAAGTAGAAGGACCAGGTGGAGAACGAGGCTGCGAACCAGGCGGCCGTCAACAGGGAGGCCACGGCGCCGCCAAGGCCCCCCAGCAGGCCCACCAGGGCGTGTTCCACCAGCAGGATGTCGGTCAGGCTGCGCCGGCTCGCACCGAGGACGCGGAGGGTGGCCAGCTCCGAATCCCGCTCGGCCAGGTTGATGAGCAGGGTGTTGAGCAGGACCACGATGCCGATGAGGCCGCCCACTCCCAGGAAGATGCCCAGGACCGCGCTCTGGCTCTCCCAGGTCTTCTCGAAGCCCTCCACCAGTTCGTCGTGATAGGTGACGTAGGCCAGTTCCTCCAGCTCCCGGGCCGCGGGGGTGCCGGGCTCAAGGTCGACCAGGTAGACCCCGTTCACCGCATCATCCCCCATGATGGTCCACAGGTCATCGCGCCACATCCACAGTGACCGGGAGAGCTCCTCGCTGACCCCCACCAGTCGGACACTGACCCGGTTCCCGGCGATGTTGAGCTCCACCATCTCGCCCACCTCCCATCCCAGCAGCTTTGCGGTCCCATGGTCCACCAGGGCCTCCATGGGGCTCCTCACCGGGTCTGGCAGACGCCCCTGGCTCAATCGTGATACATGCATCGCCCCCCAGCGGTCGGTGTTGGAGAAGTTCTCCATTCCCATGACCATGAACAGGCGTTCGTCACCCACGGCGCTCCCCTCCACCTGCAGGAACCACTCGGCCCTGACCTCGGGATGGTCGGCGCTCCAGTTGCGCAGGTCCCCCTCCTGCTCGGGCATGAAGTTCACCTGGGCGTCCCAGGCCTCGGCATCCTCCAGTCCGCCCCTCAGACTGCCCATCATGGAGGACATCATCAACGCCGTGCCGCCCACGATCATCAGGGCCAGGCCCAGGCCCACCACGGTCATGGCCAGGCGGCCGGGCTTGCGCAGGGTTGAGCGCAGTCCCAGACCCACGGTCACCGGCAGCCCGGCGGTGAGGCGCAGGAGCCCCTCCCGGGGCCGGGTGCCCTGCTTCGAGCCGATGACCTCCAGGGGCATGAGCTTGGCCGCCTTCAGGGCCGGCCGCAGGCCAAAGAGCAGGACCAGGCCCACCACCAGGCACCAGATGAAGGCGATGAGGTCCCAGTAGTGACGGACCACCACCACGGGCACCCCCCAGTAGTCGAAGTACCAGCGGGACATGCCCGCCGAGCCCCAGAGGCCCAGCAGGATGCCGATGGTCGTGCCCACCAGACCCAGGAGCAGGGGCGCCAGCAGGTAGACGTTGCGGATCTCGGCGCCGCTGAGACCCAGGGCCCGCAGGACCCCGATCTCTTTCGACTGGGAGCGGATGAGGCGGTCGAGGCTGATGGCGATGACCAGACCCGAGACCCCGATGAGCAGTCCGGTGATGACGGGCAGGCTCTTCTGGGAGCCCACCAGGTCCTGGCGCAGGAGCTCCACCGAGTATATCCCGCCCCGGTCCAGGACCTGGTAGCTGGAGACGTTCTGTCCATCCAGGGCCGTCGCCAGGTCCTGCTTGACCGGTCTGAGCGCCTTGCCCTCATCGGTGGTGGTATCCTGCAGGTCGTAATCGGGGGTCCCCTCCACGTCCACCAGCAGCTGGTTGCGGGCGCTTTCTGGCAGGCCGCCCAGGGCCGCCACAGGGGCCACCGGCATGTAGAGTACGGCATAGGAGCCCTCCTCGGGCAGGAGGGTCTGGGTGTCGCCGATGTAGTAGAGATGATGGGGACTGCTGGCGATGCCCACCACCGTGAGGTTGACCATATGTCCACTGACACTGACCGTGACCACGTCTCCCAGGTCCACCCCCAGCTGTTCATGGACGTGGAGGTCGATGACCGCCTCGTCGCCGGCAATCGCCATGCGACCATTACCCTCGTCGAACCAGAGCCGGCTGACCTTTCCGGTGGGGGTCTCGAAACCGTAGAGGGTGGCCCGGATCCAGTCCTCTTTCTGCTCATCCTTCAGGTACTGGCCGTCAAGGACCAGGCGGCTCTCGCACTGGACCACGGGCAGGGAGGAGGAGGCACTCCGGGCAACGAGCTCGTCGCAGGCCCCGCTCAGGTTCTCCACGGGCACCGGCCAGTCGCCGGTCTCCACCACCAGGTCGGCCAGGTTGGTCTCGGCGTAGAGATCGAGGTAGACCGCCTCGGCGTTGCGGTTGAACTCGGCCATGGTAAGGCTCAAGGAGGAGGCCGCGACGATGAGGATGAGGATGACGAAGACCCGCAGTTTGGCCTTCCAGAGACTGCGCAGAAGACGCTTCACCATCAGCTGGCGGAGGCTGTTGCTCAGCAGGCCGGTGGCGGAGGGGACCGAGGAGGACGTGGAGGAATGGGAAGAATTGGAGGAAGTGGAAGGGGTCATTGGCTCAGGCGGCCTCCGCGGGGGTGGCCTCCGGTCCCGGGTCCCCGGTATCCTCTTGCGTCGTCGCGTCCCTTGGGGTGGCCTCCCCCGGCTCCTCCCGCACCAGTTTGCCTGAATCCATGTGGATGATGCGATCGGCGTAGGCGCGCAGGGAGGCGTCATGGGTCACGATGAGGGCGGTGATGTTCTCGGCCCTGCAAGCGTTCACCAGGGCCTGCATCACCTGCTCGGTGGTGGTGGAGTCGAGGTTGCCGGTGGGCTCGTCGCCCAGGAGCAGCTGGGGCCGCTTGGCGATGGAGCGGGCTATGGCCACCCGCTGCTGCTGACCCCCCGAGAGCTCGGTGGGGAAGCGCCCCTCCAGGCCCTTCAGGCCCACCCGGTCCAGCAGTTCCCTGGCCCGCGCCTCGTCCCGCTGGTGGGCCAGTTCCTGGACCAGCAGAACGTTCTCCAGGACCGTCAGGTCGTCCAGGAGGTTGAAGAACTGGAAGATGTAGCCGATGTTGGCCCGGCGGAAGGTGGTCGTGGCCTCCACGTTGCCCCTGGGCACCGGTTCATCGGCGAAGGTGTAGTCACCGGCGGTGGGGTCGTCCAGGGCTGCCACGACGTTGAGCAGGGTGGTCTTGCCGGAGCCGCTGGGGCCCAGCAGCAGGGCCACCTCCCCGGCCTCCAGGTCCAGGTCGACCCCGTCCAGGGCGGCGATGGTCTCGCCACCGGTCTCGTAGATGCGGGTGACGTCACGCAGGGTGAGCAGAGGCATGGGCTCAGATTGGAGCCCACGTTATTATCTGTTCGTTAACACCGTTCCTGGAGATCCGGCAATGATGCCAGCGGGCCGGTCCTGTGGCGCGGGGTCGCTCCTTTTCGTCGGACTCAGCCTTTCTTCTTGCGGTCATCCCCGGCATCCATCTGCTTCAGGATGCCCTTGAGGTCGAAGAACATGAAGGACTCGTTGATCTGGTCAGCCGAGTGGAAGGCGTCGTCAAAGGCCACGTTGATGATGTGACAGCCCCAGCGCCGGAGCACCTGGGTGGGAGGGATGTAATCCCGGTCCGAGGCCACCAGGATTATCTCGCACTGGCGGCCCAGGTTCTCGCTGGCCTCGAACATCTTGGTGATGACTGTGGTGTCAACACCCTTCTCCTGGCCCGAGGTGGGGGTGGAGAGGCCCACCACGGTGACCGAGACGCCCTGCTCCCGCTTCAACTTGTCCAGGAACCGGGGGCGGTCGCGCCCGGTGAAGGGGCCCAGCTGCTTCTTGTTGGAGCAGACGAACTCGGTGCCCTTGAAGGTCCGGTGGGAGAGCCCCAGCTCCTTGAGCCTGGCCTGGATGGTGCGCCTGAAGGTGGGAAAGCAGAAGGCCATGAGGTAGTCGCGATCCTTGCCGTGACGGGTCAGGCTGTTGAGGAAGTTGGGTCCGTCGATGATGATGGTGAAGGAGATGTCCTGGGCCCCCGGGAGCGGCGCCATGCAGGGACCCTTTGGTTACGGCCCCGGCGGATGGCCGGCGTGACTATCGCCTCCCGGTATAATCGCTTTACCTCCTTGATAAGGCATATCGGCCGCAATGAGCGGTGACTATGGGGTGAGAGGTCGGATGGGGAGGACCGGTTCAGGCCGCCAGCTTGCGGCCACCCTGAGTGCTCTGGTCCTGCTGGATGCGGGCCAGGGTCGCAAGGATCTGGTCCATCTGGAAGGGCTTGTGAAAGACCTCGTAGGCGCCCTTGTTGAGGGCCTTGACCGCCATCTGGATGGCGATGGAGCCGGTCATCAGCAGGACCTTGGTCGCAGGATACCTGTCCTCTATGGCGGCCACCAGGTCCATGCCGTTCATCCCCGTCATCTTGTGGTCGGTGATGCAAACCTCGAAGGTCTCCTCGTCCATGGTCCTCAGGGCCTGCTCGGCATTGGGCACCGCGGTGACCTCGTGGTCCTCCCGGCGCAGGTACTTGGCCATCTGCTCCCGCAAGATGGCATTGTCGTCAACTACGAGTAATTTCAGAGTACCCCACTCCGAAGAATGATACTCGATGCGCAACGGAGGATGCGTTATAACTGCTTCGATTCGCCTGCCCTCGATAACCCGATTATGCCCTCAACCCTTTATACGCAACGCCATTAATTCACCAGTTATCACAGCGAGGCCCTCCCATGCCCACCCAACATTGCGGCCACGGACCCGACCATCACAAGCTTCCCACCGACGTTCACACCGGCAGTACCGAGGCCCAACCGGAGGCCCAGCAGGAGGCAGAGGCCAAGAAGGCGGCACCCCCCGTCGACCTGGGACGCCCCATCCGGGTCCTGGTGGCCAAACCGGGACTGGACGGTCACGACCGGGGGGCCAAGGTCGTCGCCCGGGCCCTGAGGGACGCGGGCATGGAGGTCATCTACACCGGCCTGCGCCAGACCCCCGAGACCATCGTGGAGGCGGCACTGCAGGAGGATGTGGATGTCATCGGGCTCTCCATCCTGTCGGGAGCCCACACCGCCCTCTTCCCCAGGGTCATGGAGCAGGTCAAGGAGGCCGGCGCTCTGGACGAGGTCCTGGTGGTGGCCGGCGGCATCATCCCCGAGGAGGACATCACCACCGCCAAGGAGCTGGGCATAGACGCCATCTTCGGGCCGGGCACCTCTACCAACGACATCGTCGACTACATCCGGGCCAACGTCAAGGTCCGGGATTGAGAGGGGCCCGGGTGGCACATGGCCCAGGACAAGGCGACCCCCGACGACAAGGCAACCGGAGATCCAACCGGTAATCCAACCGGCAATGCGACCGGCAACGCAACCGACAAGGTCGACCGGCGGGCCCGGGAGCTGGTGGAGCGCCTGCTGAAAGGCGAGAAGCGGGCGGCGGCCCGGCTCATCACCCACATGGAGGATGCCACGGCGGTGGGCTCGGCCGCCCTGCGCCAGCTGTGGCCCCACACCGGCAAGGCCTGGCTGCTGGGGGTCACCGGACCTCCCGGGGCCGGCAAATCGACCCTGGTGGAGGGCCTGGCCCAGCAACTGACGGACCGGGGCCGAAAGGTGGGCATCCTGGCCGTGGACCCCTCATCACCCTTCACCGGCGGAGCCCTCCTGGGCGACCGCCTGCGCATGTCCCGGGCCGCCGGCACGGGCATCTTCATCCGCTCCATGTCCACCCGGGGTCATCTGGGAGGCCTGGCTGTGGCCACCCACAACGCCGCCCGGGTCCTGGACGCCATGGGCTGTGACCTGGTCATCATCGAGACCGTGGGCGCCGGCCAGGCCGAGGTGGAGGTGGTGGAGGTGGCCCACACGGTACTGGTGGTGATGGTCCCGGGTCTGGGTGACGAGATCCAGGCCCTCAAGGCGGGCATCCTGGAGATCGCCGACGCCTTTGTCATCAACAAGGCCGACCGGCCCGGAGTGGAGCGGCTGGAGCGGGAGCTGAAACAGTTGCTGGACCTGGACTCCCGGCCCCGGGAGTGGACGCCCCCCATCCTGCCCACGGTGGCCACCACGGGACAGGGCCTGCCGGAAACGGTGGACTCCATCCTGGAGCACAGCCAGCAGATGCGGGACTCGGGAGCCCTGGACCAGCGGGAGGTACAGCACCTGCACGGCGAGCTGCTGGGACTGGCCCGCCAGAGATTGCTCAAGGGCCTGCTGGACAGGCTGGACAAGGGCACCCTGCAGGGTCTCACCGAGAGGGTCCAGCGACGTGAGATCGACCCTCTGTCGGCTGTGGACCTGCTGCTCCAGGAGGCCTGACCACGACCCGGCTGGCCCTGCGGCTGGCCTACTGGGGCCCCGGTTTCGCTGGCTTTGCCCGTCAACCCGGGACGGTGACCGTCGAGAGCGTACTATTGGAAGCCCTGGCCCGGGCATTGGGTATTGAGAGCGGGGATGCCAGCGAAACGGCGAGGGAACTGGGCTACAGGGTGGGCTCCCGCACCGACCGGGGTGTTTCGGCCCTGGTCAATGTGGTCTCCATCAGGATCCAGGGACCCGAGAGTGTATCCTCACCGAGAGCTCTGCTTGGTCGGGTCAACGAACTGCTTGCCAATGCTGGTCACCCTCTGTGGGTCACCGCCTGGGCCGAGGTCTCCCCGGATTTCAACCCTCGTCATGCTGTCTCCCGGACCTATCTCTACCTGCTCGACGCCACTGGTCTTGACCGCCAGGCCATGACCGAGGCGGCTGGTCACCTGCTGGGCCAGCATGACTTCGGGTCGTTCTGCCGCAGTGACGGGCTTCCGACCATCCTGAGGTTGGACCGTGTGGAGCTGAAAGAGCAGCCCCCCTGGCTGGCCCTGCGGTTCAAGGCTCCCGCGTTCCGCTGGCATTTGGTGCGTCGTCTGACGGCGGCCCTGATGGCGGTGGGGCAGGAACGTGTCACCATCGATGAGCTGAGGGGGGCCCTGGAACATCCCCATCCCGATGGTGGATGGGGGACCGCGCCGGCCGCCGGGTTGACCCTGGAGGCCGTGGACCACCCGGAGCTGGAATGGCATGCCGCCCCCGGTGTCGCGATGGCCGCCAGGTGGGCCGAGCGCCGCCAGTCCGAGCTGAACTGGGAGCTGGAGTTCGTCCGCCGGGCGGGGCGACTTCGGTCCCGGGATGAAGGTTAGACCAGGAGCCAGCATCGTTCTTGCGGGACACTGCGAGACCCAATGAGGCTCACCCAGCTCGATTGGCCGGGGGTGCCAAAAAGTCTTAATAAGATGGGAGGCAGGAAAGCCATTGGCATGGTTACCCTAAATCCAGGTGAAGATTTTCACCTGCAAGCAGAGTCCGCACCGGACCCCATTCTGGCTGTGGACAACCAAATGCGGCTGGTGGTCTTCAACACCGCCGCTGAGGCCTTTTTGGGTTATGAACGCCAGCAGGTGTTGGGACGCCACCTGAACTCACTGTTGATCGGCGGATTCGGTCCGATCTCGTTGGCCAAGCTGCAAGAGGCCGTGGCTTCTGGTCATGAGGGTCAGGTGGGTGATACCCACGTTAGCGCCAGACACAATCAAGGTTACCAGTTGGCTGTTGAAGCCTCCCTGTCACTGCTCCACGATCAGGACCGGGGATTTCACGTTGTGGCCACCTTGAGGAACGAAGAGGGCTCCAAAGAGAAGGAGCCTAGATTGCAGGTTATCCAGAGGATCAACCATCTGCTCACTGACACCGGTCCCTGGGAGGTCCGTTTCTCAGCCCTCCTGGAGGAGATGCGACAACTGGCCTCCATCCAGTGGATGGGCCTGATACTGCTCTCACCCGGTGGACGGCTGGCCAGCATGCACAACTCCCAGGCCTCCTACCGCACCAACCGCATCACCTCCGGCATGGAGCTGAAGCTCAGCGGCTGGCTGGCCAAGGCCATGCGACCGGGACAGCGGGTCCTCCGCCGGATCCGGCCCAGGGGCGGACACGCCCTGGAGAAGCAGCTCTATCTCGACGGCCTGCGCCAGATGATGGTCCTGCCCCTCTCCCTGGGCGATCGGACCCTGGGAGCCCTGGCCCTGGGTTCCATGAAATCCGAGGGCCTCACCGACGAGCAGGCCGAGCTGATGGAACAGCTGACCCCCCAGTTCGCCATCTCCCTGGACCGGGAGCTCGGTCAGGAAAACCTGGCCACCTCCCAGAGACAGTACGAACATCTGCTGGACAACCTCCACGAGGCCGTCTTCCGCGCCGATGTGTCGGGACGGCTGGAGTTCGCCAACATGGCCATGGCCCGGCTGATGGACTGCCAGGACACCCGCAGTCTCATGACCGGGACCGCTTCCATCCCCTTCTTCGACCCCGCGGCGGGCCGGGAGCTCATGACCACATTGGAGCTGAAGGGCAGTGTTTCGGACCAGCGGGTCGAACTGCTCAACTGCCAGGGCGAGCCCACCTTCTACAACCTGTCGGCCAAGATGGTCTACGACAGGTTTGGCACCCCCATCGCCATCGAGGGGACCCTGCAGGACCTGACCGAGCTGGAACGCCTGAACCACGCCCTGGCCGAGTCGGAGGCCCGCTTCCAGAAGGTCCTGGCCGACAGCGAGGACCTCATCCTGCTGGCCAACGACGACGGTCTCATCACCGAGGTGAACCAGGCCGCCATCGACCTGCTGGACATGACCCGGAAACAGCTCCTGGGACGTTCGGTGGAGGAGATCATGGAGCAGTACCAGGAGCGCTCGATGAGCGGACCGTCCACGGACGAGGTGGATCAGATGATCGAGGTCTTCACCAGGGAAGGTGAACGGGTGGAGGTCTGGCAGGATGAGACCCAGATCCAGAAACCCGCTTTGGACACCTCTCAGACCACCCCGGCCTCTCATGACGAGGCCCTGCCGCCAACCAGCGATGAGATTGAACATAATGTGAACGGGCTGGAGGAGCGCCTCTCGGCCCACCGTGAGGGCCTGGCCAACAGCGAACAGCTCACCGAAATGGGAGAACTGGTCGCCTCCATCGCCAGGGAGCTCAACGATCCCTACCCCGCCCCGGCTTCCAATGGTGACGCGACCTCCGGCCTAAAGGACAAGCTGTCGACCATCAATGAGCTCATAGACCAGTTCGAGCAACTGGCCGGCCGGGTGGAGCAGACCCCCGAGCTGGAGGAGATGGTGGATTCACTGAGACGGATGCGGACCCGGGTCACAAGGGACTCGCTGGCCGAGGAACAGCAGATCCCACGACCGCCCTTCGAGGTCGATCTGGAGCTCGGCCGACCAGACGAAACAGCGAAGACCAACGAGATATCATCGGACACGACCCCCGGCAAGAACCTCCCTGTCCCCTCCATCCCCGAGACCCCCATCCAGCTCTCGGCGGTGAATATCAACCAGGAGGTGGAGAGCAACCTGAAGTCCATGGAACAGCAGTTGAGGTCCAAGGCCACGGTGATCTTCGAGCCTGGCGAACTGCCCCAGGTGGCCTGCGACCGGGAACAGGTGGGTCAGGTGATGATGAACCTGCTGCTCAACGCGGCGGAATCCATTGGCCAGCTGGGCACTATCAAGGTCCGCACCCGGGTCGATGGCGATCAGGCCGTGGTTGAGATAACCGACGATGGAGTGGGACTGACCCGCCGTGAGCTGGAACGCATCTTCGATGCCTTCTACACCACCAAGGAGGCCAACGGCCTGGGTCTGACGATATCCCGCAGCATCATCGAGGCCCATGGAGGCCAGATCCAGGTAAGGTCCAAGCAGGGAGCGGGCTCGACCTTCTCGATCCACCTGCCGTTGCCCGATATCGGCCACGAGCATCGGCCTCCCGACGGACCCGGGGATCTGGGACCGAGCTTTCCGTAAAAGGCAGCCGCAAGGCATCTCTAACGGCTCAAGTTCCAGCCAAGGCAGGTTCAGGGAAAGGTTCAGGCTCCGCCATCCACCAGGAGACTGCGACCGGTCATGGCCTCGGGCCGTTCCAGACCCAGCAGTTCCAGCAGGGTGGGGGCCACGTCGGCCAGGTTTGGCCTCGCCTCCTCGTCGGCTTGACGAAGTGTGGCCTTCGACCAGGGCTCCCAGGGCGCAGACAGCACGCACGGCACCGGATTGAGGGTGTGATAGGTATGGCTGGCGCCCTCATCGGTGAGAACGCGATCGGAGTTGCCGTGATCTGAGGTCACCAGGCAGGGCTCCCGGCGCTCGCGGGCAGCCTCGAGGATATCACCCAGACAGGCGTCCACGGTCTCGACAGCCGTCACCACCGGTCCCAGATGGCCCGAATGGCCCACCATGTCGGGATTGGCGAAATTGACCACAACCAGCTGAAAGCTGCCGGAGTCGATGGCCTTGACGGTGGCTCGGGCAACCTGGTTTGCCGACATCTCGGGTCGCAGGTCGTAGGTGGCCACCTTGGGACTGGGGATCAGACGACGCTCCTCGCCCGGATAGGGCTCCTCGCGGCCCCCGTTGAGAAAGTAGGTCACATGGGCGTACTTCTCGGTCTCGGCGCATCGGAACTGCCTGAGCCCCGCCTGTGACACAAGCTCCCCCAGGGTCAGGGCCGGCTGGTCCTTGGCATAGGCGTGGGGCAGGCGCAGGTCGGGGTCGTACTCCATGAGGGTGGTGAGCTTGACCAGCCCCGCATCGGCCCTTTCGAAACCCTCGAACCGCTCCTGGGATAGGGCGGCCGAGAGCTGGCGAGCCCGGTCGGCCCGGAAGTTGAAGAAGAGGCAAACATCTCCCGGCTCGATGGACGAGGGGCCGCCTCCCGGGGGACCTCCCGCGGGAACTCCCAGGGGACAGATCAGGGTGGGCTTGACGAACTCGTCATCCTCACCCCGCAGATAGGCTGCCTCCAGGGCTTCGGTGGCGGAGGGGGCCTGGAACCGGGCCTCACCCATCAGGGCCCGGTGGGCCTTCTGGACCCGTTCCCAGCGGTTGTCACGGTCCATGGCCCAATAACGGCCGTGGAGGCTGGCGATGTACCCCTCGACCCCGGTCAGGGCCTCCTCCACCCGTTCCAGGTATGGCCCGGCCGAGCGGGGCGGGGTGTCGCGGCCGTCGAGGAAGGCGTGGACCAGAGGCTTGACCCTGTGGGTCCCGGCCATGTCGATGAGGGCCAGCAGATGGTCCAGGTGGGAGTGGACCCCGCCATCGGAGACCAGGCCCATGAGATGGATCCGACCCCTTTCGCCGGCGGCCCTCATGGCTTCGACGAGCACGGGGTTCACGGCGAACTCGCCACTGGCTATGGCCCGGTTGATGAGCACCAGAGGCTGGTGGACCACCCGTCCGGCACCCAGGTTGAGGTGACCCACCTCGGAGTTGCCCATGACCCCCTCGGGCAATCCGACCGCCTCGCCATGGGCCGCCAGCAGGGTGTGGGGGCAGTTTTCCCACAGGGTGTCCCATTGGGGCGTACGGGCCTGGGAGATGGCGTTGCCGGGACCGGGGGGGGCGTGGCCGAAGCCGTCCAGAACGACGAGGATCACCACCCGGTCAGCCCCAGGAACCAGTAGGTCAGGATGGTCGCGGCCCCGATGGCGCAGAAGTTGACGCCGCCCTTGCCCAGCCAGCCCCACTTCTCGAAAGTGGCCCCCAGGACCGAATCGATCTGGCACCCCAGGAAGCCCAAGAAGGTGGTCAGGGCCAGGAACTTGAAGGCAAAGTCGAGCTGATGGGTCAGGTCGAAGACCACCATGGCAATGGCCGAGACCAGCAGGGCGGCCGAGAAGGCCGATATCTGGCCCAGAACGCTCCATCCCCCGTCGACACCCGCCTTGACCCGGGGATGGGGTGGCAGGATGGAGTAGACATTGGGGTCCAGGACCCCCACCTCCGAGGCCAGGGTATCGGAGGCCGCGGCCGAGACAGCCGCCACGTACATGAGGGTGGCCTCGGTCTGGCTGAGCGGCCCATCACCATTCCACCATACCAGGGCCACGAACATGGGTATCAGGCCATTGGAGAGAACATTGAGCCCTCCCCGGGTGCCTCCATGGGCCTCGGCGGCCTTGAGCTTGCGTTTCAGGGCGAACTTGAACTTGGTAGCCACAAAGCTCAGCAAAACGAACAGCAGGAGCAGGCCCACCCAGGTGAGATCGCCGAAATAGCCGATGACGAAATTGATGAGAAAGGCCAGGATGGAACCCACCCGGTCCAGGATAGCCTCACGGTAGGCCAGGAGAGCCAGGGCTCCACTGACCGCGGCCACTCCGATGAGCTGACCCAGGGCCTCCTGGTCGAAATCGCCAAAGCCGGGTAGGACCATTGCGGCGGCTAGGACCTAATCTCCCCTTTAAGCGTTTAGACACAACAGAACCTCCATCCCGGCTCTCAGATCGGGGAAATAAGGACCGTTATCCGATCCCATCGTTGATGGATCTGGGTCAGTGTATGAGAAAAACGAAACGAATAGGGATATCTTCATTGATGGCATGATCTGGACCGGTGGGACTTTTAGGGGTCGAAAACACAAAAAAAGCAAAAAAACCCAAGTGTATAACGAAAGGGATAAATAGTAGGTATTTTCATATAATCAATGGGAGGGTCTGGTGTGTAGAACTGGTCTTTAGAGTGCATCCCATCCCCCTCTAGTGAGCCGACACCCCTACCCTTCCGCTCCTTCTCCCCGACAGCCCGGGCTCTCACCAACGGCAAGGGGGAAATTCCTCTATGCGTTGAGCTTGGACTGCAAGCGCTGATAGAAACGGGAACCGAAGCGGACCATCTGACCGGGGTTGGGGGCCCCCTCCACCAGCAGGGTATCATCGATGTTCATGTCGTAGTGGGCGTGACCGTCGATGACCAGTTCGGCCGGCTTGTCCAGCAGGAGTCTCACCTTCACCGCCAGGCTCGAGGGAACCACCAGGGGCCGGGCCGACAGCTTGAAGGGGGCGATGGGCACAACGACAACACCCTGGACCTGGGGATGGAGCAGGGGCCCGCCAGCTGACATGGCGTAGGAGGTGGAACCGGTGGGGGTGGCCACGATGAGCCCATCGGCCCGGAAGCTCTGGGCCTGCTCCTCACCAACCTCGACCTCCAGATGGAGCATCTTGGCCAACTTGGCGGTGTGGATGACCACCTCGTTGGCGGCAGGCTCCAGGGGTCTGGAATTGAGATGGGGGACCAGTCGCTGGACCTCCTCGACGTGGTGATCCCTGCTGAAAAGCCGTTTCAGACCCTCGTCCAGCTCATCGGGTCCCACCTCGGTGAGGAAGCCCACCTCGCCACCGTTGATGGCAAAGAGCGGGGCCCGGGCCTGGCACAGGGTCCGCAGCACCGTACCGTCACCGCCGATGGTCACGATGGCCTCGACCTCCATGTCGGACAAGGGGGCGACCGGCCCCTCCCAGGAAGTGGCCTGGGCCAGGCTCGGCTCCATGACCAGCCCCTCCAGGATCAGAGTGTCGATGGCCTTGCGGGCCAAATCCATGCAGACCGGGGATTCCACATTGGCCACCAGTCCGAAGCGGGGGAGGGTGGGGTCGGAGTAGGTCATGGGTCACCCACCCCAGCCGAACCATCCTTATTAATTGAGTTGACAGCGGCCCTTGCTGGAGCAGGAGATACATTCCAATATGATGAAATGCCTCCCAGACCCCTACACCACCAGCAGGTGCCCCATCGGTCAGGACCTGCCCGGTGAGGGCCTATTAAGAAGGACCATGCCTGAGGTTCCCTGGTTATCGGCCGTGACCGCCTCTCCCTTTGCCAACCTGCCCCACGTCCCCGAGGCCCAGGAACTGCTGGACCGAGCCTTCGGCAGAGCCTCCAAGCTGAGCAAGGAGGACCCCAACGCAGTGTGGAAGGCCCGGCGTCTGACAGCGGCCAAGCTCCAGTCGGCGGCCGAGAACATGAACCAGCCCCTGGCGAAGGTGGTCCAGGGCTTCCCCAGCTTCGATCAGCTTCATCCCTTTTATATAGAGCTCGTCGAGCTCGCGGTTGGGCTGGATGGTGTACGAAAGGCCCTGGGAAGCCTGGATTGGGCTCGCAAGGAGGTGCTCCAGATCGGCCAGCAGACCTCCAACAAGGCCCTGAAACTGCGCTTCCCCCAGCAGGCCGAGGGCTTGCTGTCACACGCCTATGGCCGCCTCTCATCGGTGATCAAACAGGTGAGCCCCGGACTGGTCCTCCTGAAAGAGGCCCGCAAGAAGATGCGAGCCCTGCCCGGCGTGGACACCGACCTGCCCATGGCGGTGGTCTGCGGGGCACCCAACGTGGGAAAGTCCTCCATCGTACGGGCTCTATCCACGGGCAAGCCCGAGGTGGCGGCCTACCCCTTCACCACCAAGGAGGTGAGCCTGGGCCACATCCCCCACCGCTACGTGAAGCTCCAGGTAATGGACACCCCGGGTCTGCTGGACCGCTCTGTTGAGGAGCGCAACGAGGTGGAGCAACAGGCCGCCGCGGCCCTGTTCCATCTGGACCCCCTCATCATCTTCGTCCTCGACCCGTCCCTCCATTGCGGCTATCCGCTTAAAATGCAAATGAAACTGCGGGCCGACATGCGGGAGGAACTGCCGGGCCAGCCGTGGATCGAGGCCTGGGCCAAGGCCGACCTGACAGGAGAGAGCGACCTCGAGGACCTTGGACCGGTCGAGCCGGAACTTGAGGTGTTCAAGGTCTCGGCCGAGAGCGGGGAGGGAATGGGGGAACTGAAGGCCAAGGTCATCGAGTTGATGGACCGGAAGCTGAGGGAGATGGCCGACAAGCAGTTGATGGAAAGCGTGGAGTGACCCGCTTCATGCAGATGCGGGACTGAAGCGCCAGAGCTCCAGCTGATAGACCCGGTCCACCCTTTCGACCTGATAACCGGGACCCAATCGCTCCTCGAGTTCCACCCGCTCGTCGGTGCGGTCATGCCTGAAGACCACCCAGAGGTCGGCTAGTGAAGCGGGCCCCGAACCCTGGAGCTGGGCCATCGCCTGGTCCAAGGTCAGTGGTCGCCCATCACCATTGAGGTAGTAGTCCAGGGTGTCCCGCTCCCAGTCGGGGGCCACGGCTACCAGGTCCCAGATCTCGGCGTTGTCGTCGATGATGGCCGCGGCCTCCCGCCACTCCGGCTTCTGGGAAGTGGTGGCCAGCCAGGCCGTCTGACCCAGGGACAGCAACAAGATGAGGACCAGCAGGATAGTTCCAGCGTGTCGAGATCCGGTCAACCGGGCCCCTTCGGGTGACCCTGACGATGGGCGGCCGGGCAGTTCCTCGAAGAGGCCCCGGCCGGTGAGGATCAGGACCGGGACGATGATGGGGAGCAGGTATCGCGCGGCGAAGAAGTTGCGGGTGGCCGCCGCCCCACCAACGACGATGAGGGGCAGGCCCAGGGCCCACAGCAGGCAGGCCCCGGCCAGCGGTCGATGATCACTGTGGAACGCCCTCAGACCCAGGAGGGCGGCGATGATCAGGGGAGCCAGGAAGACGGCCAGGGGGGCGAAGTCCTCGCTCTTCCACTGACCCATGGTCTCACCCAGCGAGGAACTGCGATGGAAGCTGGAGTTGGGCCAGGTCCCTTCAGAGGCCATGTAGGCCACCCACAGCAGGATGGGCAGGAGGGCCGCCATGAGAGGCAGGCAGGCTTTTGGCAACTGAACGGCCGCTCCGATCTCGAAATTATTCGCCTCTTTGCCTTCTTCTCTTTCGCCTCCCCCAAGGAGAGCCAGCCGATGCAGATGATAGAGGTAGACCGCCAACGTCCCGGCGGCCACCACCCAGCCGATGTAGTGGCAGAGCACCAGTACGACCTGGGCCAGGGAGAGCAGGAGGGTCTCGTGACCGTACAACCTCCGTTCCCAGCGCAGGGGCACCAGCATCGCCAGGGCCACGACCCAGCAGGCGGTGAGCATCAGGGCGTAGGTCCTGCTCTCCTGGCCGAAGTAGACCAGGACCGGCTGGGTGGCCACCAGCAGGGCCACCACCAGCGGCCAGTCCAGTTCCAATGGGCCAAGGCACAATGGTTGGGAGGTCTCATCGGAGCCTGACTCCTTTCCCTCCTCAATGGACCGAAGGGGCCAGGACAGCTTCCGATGGTCCCATTGCAGGCGATGGACGACCATGAACGCCAGGAGCACATTGAGGCTGCCCAGCAGGGCCGAGGGCAGACGCAGGGCCACCTCGCTGGTCCCGGCCAGCCTTACCCAAAGGTTCACCATCACGTTGTAGAGGGGCAGCTGGCCATGGGTGGCGCAGTTGGCAACCATCTCACCCAGTCCCATCTGACTGCGGCGCAGGGTGGCCGACTCGTCGATCCATATGGATTCGGCCCCCAAGTTCCACAATCGCAGCACCAGGGCCAGGCCGGCCACCACGATGGCCGGGAAGAGAGCGTGAGAGGCGATCCTGCTGAGGTTCGATGGCCTTTCATCGGGACCTGACTGCTCTTCGGACCGCTCTCCTTGCATCATGGAACCTGCCGGTGGATACCGAAGAGCGCTATATAAAGAAATTCACCTGCTCACTTGGCGCCGGCGGCGGTGATGACGGCCTGGACGGCGGCCATGGCGGCGGCGGTCTTGGCGCCCGAGGACTGAGCCTTCTGGGCCTGGACGTGCTCCACCACCTGGTCCATGATGTTGTAGCGGGGGATGAAGCTGGTGTCGTAGTCGCCTGAGCGCCAGTGGGGGTTGTCCATCACCACCTGGTGGAAGGGGATGTTGTGGCGGACGCCGCCGATCTGGTACTCCCACAGGGCCCGCTTGGTGCGCTCGATGGCCCGGGGGCGGTCCTCGGCCCAGATGATTAGCTTGGCGATCATGGAGTCGTAGAAGGGCGGGATGGTGAAGCCCTGGTAGACGCCGGAGTCGATGCGGATGCCGGGTCCGCTGGGCTCGGCGTAGCGCACGATCTTGCCCGGAGCCGGGGCGAACCGGTTCATCGGGTC
>CAYLMJ010000050.1:0-6629 GCA_964384995.1 uncultured archaeon
TTGGAGAGGAATCAGGTAGTCTGTCTCACATGAAATTGATGACAGTCTATCGAGTTCGAAATATGATTCGGTTCATTCGAAAAAGCAGGGTGATCTAACCTTCAGATTCGAGAATACCCAAAACCTCTATCTACCCCTCCCGCCCTGTCCACAGCCCCCACTCAGCAGTGGGCAACAGAGCGTGATTGTCATGATGCCCGGCGGCCGGATGAACCCGCGAATGATGCGCAAGCTTCAACAGCAGATGAACCAGAACACCATACCCGCCCTGGAGGTCATCATCCGAACCGCCGACAAGGAGTACTACTTTGTGGAACCCGCCGTCATGGCCATGGACCTGGCGGGCCAGAAGACCTATCAGGTCATCGGTGAGCCCCAGGTTCGCAGTCCCACTTCAGGTGGGTCCTCGACCCCGGCCGAGCCGATGATCCCCGAGGAGGACATCCAACTGGTGATGGACCAGACCGGTTCCACAGCCGAGCAGGCCAAGGCCGCCCTCAAGGCCTGCAACGGCCAGCCCGCCGAGGCCATCCTCAAACTGCTGGGCTGAACACGCACCGTACACGAACAGGATAATGCACATTACAACAAGCCGTGGAGCGAATCAACATGGACTTTGAACTGACCGAAGAGCAGCAGATGATCCAGGAGATGGCCTGGGACTTCGCCGAATCGATGATCGTACCCAAGGCGGCCGCCATGGACGAGGCCGAGGAGCTGGACCTGGATATCCTGAAGGAGGCCGGCAAACTGGGTTTCATGGGCGTCACCATCGCCGAGGAGTACGGCGGCACTGGCCTGACCGACCTGGAGCTGGTACTGATCCTGGAGCAGATCAACCGCGCCTGTGCCTCCACCGGCGTCACCCTTTCGGTGCACAACTCCTTGTTCACCTCCCCGGTCAAGCGCTACGGCACCCCGGAACAGCACCAGCAGTTCCTGCCCAAGATCGCCACGGGCGAGCGGGTAGGGGCCTATGCCCTGACCGAGGCCAACGCCGGTTCAGACGCCGCCAACCAGCAGACCCTGGCGGTGAAGAAGGGTGACGAGTGGGTCCTAAACGGCACCAAGCTCTTTGTCACCAATGGGGCCATCGCCTCGGACTTCGTGGTCTTCACCCGCACCTCCAAGGAGGGCAAGCCCCACCAGGGCATCTCGGCCTTCATCGTCTCCAAGGAGGATCCCGGCTTCGCCATCGGGGCCATCGAGCACAAGCTGGGCATCCGCGCCTCCTCCACCACCGAGATAGTCCTGGAGGACTGCCGCATCCCCGCCGACCGGCTCCTGGGTGAGGAGAACAAAGGCTTCTACATCGCCATGGACACCCTGAACAACGGCCGCATCGGCATCGCCGCCCAGTCCCTGGGCCTGACCCAGGCCGCCCTGGACGCCGCCACCGATCATGCCAAGCAGAGGACCCAGTTCGGCCGTCCCCTCATGGCCCAGCAGGCCATCCAGTTCAAGCTCGCCAACATCGCCATGGACCTGGAGGCGGCTCGCTTGCTGACCTACAAGGCCGCCATCAAGCGCTCGGCCGACACCCTTAAGCCCGAGGAAGGGGCCTCGGCCAAGCTCTTCGCCTCCCGGCTGGCCAACCGGGCCACGTTCGAGGCGGTGCAGGTCCTGGGCGGCTACGGCTTCAGCCGCGAGTACCCGGTGGAGCGCTACTACCGCGACGCCCGCATCACCGAGATCTACGAGGGCACCTCCGAGGTCCAGCAGATAGTCATCGCGAAGAGTTTAATGTAGGGCGGCAGGATCTCAGGCTGGTCAAGTTTATACCGACGTTTGCCATGATAGGGTAGATGGCCCCCCACGTCGAGCTTGATGACAGCCTCTGCGACCCCGAGGCTTGCCGGCAGGAGTGTGTTGCGGTCTGTCCAAGGAACCTGAAGGGTGAGCCCACCATTGCCATAGAGGACCATCGCGCGGTCATCCATGAAGCTGGATGCAACGGTTGCCTCCTGTGCGCCCCAGCCTGCCCCCTTGAGGCCATTGCCCCCTGGAAGGGCCCGAGCAAGACCAATGCAAAGATGAATGCAGGGCGATCTCCGGTTGATGCTGGTGCACCCCACACCGTCGACGATACCATCTACCAACGCTTCAGCGAGCAGGAAATGGTCTTCGCCCGTGTGGAATCGGACCCCGGTTTCGACCACTACCGCAAGGGCATCTTCACTCACTCGCCAAGGATAATCGAGCAGGGTAAAGAGGGCAGGGGCCGCGAGGAATTGGCCCTGACCTCGGCCTCGTGGACGGTGTACGACAACTACCAGCAGGCCTTCTCCTGGACCGAGCTGGAGGGGGTGTCGGGGAAGAAGGCCCTGGCCAGAAGTGGAACCTTGAAGGAGGTCGAGCCTGAGCGGCTGGCCCGCCAGGTGAAGCGGGTGGCCCGGCTTGCCGGCGCCTGCGATGCGGGCGTGGCGCCGCTGGACCCGAGATGGGTCTACACCCACGACCGCCACGGCGAGGCGTTCCAACTGCCCGAGGTGGTGGACAAGGCCGTTGTGATGCTCATCGAGATGGACCAGGACGGGATGGCCACCTCGCCCGCCTGGACCTCCTCGGCGGCCACCGGCATGGGCTACTCCCGCATGGCCTTCTCCATCGCCATCGTGGCCGAGTTCATCCGCGACCTGGGCTACACGGCCATCCCCTGCGGTAACGACACCGGCATCAGCGTGCCCCTGGCCATCGACGCCGGCCTGGGGGAGGCGGGGCGCCACGGTCTGCTGGTGACGCCAAGATGGGGCTCCCGGGTGCGCATCTGCAAGGTCCTCACCAACATGCCCCTGACCGCCGATGAGCCGATGAGCTTCGGGGTCCACCGCTTCTGCACCGTCTGCAAGCGGTGCGCCGAGGACTGTCCCTCGGGCTCCATCCCCCACGATGAGGAGCCCACCTGGCAGGGCGTCTGCAGGTCCAACAATCCCGGGGTCCGCAAGTGGTATGTCAACGTGGAATCGTGCTACCGCTTCTGGGTGGAGAACGGCAACGAATGCTCCAACTGCGTCCGCAGCTGTCCCTTCACCAAGGAGGAGGGCCCAGGTCATGATGTGGTCCGGTGGTTCATCAGGCACATGCCCCAGTTGAATCGGCTCTGGATCGCCGGCGACAGACTGATGGGCTACGGCAGGCAGAGGCCGGCCGAGAGCTTCTGGCGCTCTAAGCGCAGGGTTAGGTTGCGGTAGGTTCCGGATAGTCCCAACATCTCGATAGGACCTTTTCACCTTTGTTTTAGACTAAATGTAACCACCGGCAGTTCTATCGGATAGGGCCCATCCCAGCCATTGCCGGGCGAAATGATAGCAAGTGAAAGGGTTCAGTTTGGAGGTCCCCCCGGACCGTGGTTGGAAATCCAGCGGTATCTCAACGATCGTGGAGTTTCGATTCGTTCTTACCAGTTCTGCAATGAACTTGAAACCGCGGGGTGGGTTCTGAGGCAGCACGATCCACTTCAGGTCGATCCCGGCAAGACCGGTAAGGGGGTCACTGAGTCCCAGGAGGGGTTGCGACAATCTGGCACAGGCTGAAGAGAGGAGTCGCCTGCCCGTTCCCATGGAGCTGTTGGAACCTCCCGATATGTACCGACTCGCCGCGACGATGGCCGCGCCTTTGACCAGGTGCCGATGGATGATGGGTATCGAGGTCGGAGGGTGGCTCCCATCGGCATCCATGATGATGCAATGCCTGGTGCTGGCTTCAGACAGGGCTCTCAAAAGGGAGGCTGAAAGTTCCTCGGGCGGATCGGGGGGAGGCAACCAACGGGTCCTTAGACCGAGTTTTCTGGAGACCACTGAATGAACAACTTCGGTATTGTCCTGTGAGCCTCCATCGGCTATCAACACCTCCCAGGTCTGACGATGACCAAACTGGTCCTGCAATACCCGGGCGATCCCCAGCAGGGTATGGGGCAGGCAGAGGGCCTCGTTGAGCGTGGGGATGACCAGGGTACCCAGGAGCGAACTCCCGTCTGTTGGATGGTCGATGGCTCTCGCCTCAGGCATACTTCTTGCACTGGTGGCAGTAGTGGCGGCTGTACTGCTCGATGTAATCTGTCGGCTTGCCACAGGATGCACAGTTGGGAGGTTGGGCAGGTGTTTTCTCAGCTGGCTTTGAAGGCTTGGTGGCTGATGTCCCTGCCGCCCCTGCTCCCGTTGAGTACTCCAGGAAGGTCTGATATCCGCCCTCCTGGAAGGGTTTGACCAGGCCCTGGGAAGTGCGGAGCAGGCCGATGCAGCCGATGATCATGATCAAGGGGATGGCGATCATCTTGATGAGGAAGGTCAGGGCCATTATCGCTCCAGTATCATCATCTGCAAAACCTTCCCAATCGCTTCCGCCCAGAACGGCCAGCAACGGGCCAAAGATGATGAGATTGAAGACCATGTTCATCACGGCACCCTGAAACAGCGTGTTGAGTGCCGGATTCTTCTTTGGTTGCACCAGATTGACCTGATTGTCCATCTCGTATTCGTTGAAGAACTTCTTGATGAAGAAGAACGCGATGGCGAACAGGACCGCGCCGATGACCGCCAGGAGGACCGTCAGCCGGACATACAGCAGAAATTCATCGACAGTGGCATCCCCAACGAACAGGTTGATGGCGGAATCAGCGGCCAATCTGGGAAGGATATGCCTCCACAAAGCGGCCACTAAAGCCCATGCGATGGTGAAGATGCCCGCCATCAGTGCAGTTTTCTCAAGATTGGGAGAGGGTGTGATACCGACACGGAACTTGCATAGCAAGAAACCCACACCCAGCAGGATGAAGGCAATGATGTCGATATAGAATGAGATGAAGAAGATCTCCACGATCTTGGCATCCGAGGCCTCAAAGGTCTCGCCCATGGCCTTGATCATTATGAACAGGAAGGTCACCAGGACGATGATGTTCTGGATCAGGAGGACCACACTGCCTCCTGTCAGGACCTTGCTCATCAACTCCGGTCTCATCTCATTGCCCTTGTCTATCTGAGGGCTCTGCTCTGCCGCTTCACTGGTTCCAGTTTCCATCATTTCACCTTTGTACTTGATTCTTCAACGGACCTTCAAATGGGTTCATTGACCAGTTCGAAGTTCAAGCCCGGTGATATGACGCGGTCAAAGCGGCTCAGCACCTGATTCGCCCAATCATCCATTGCCATCATTCGGATAAGTCTCACCAGGGGAGCCAAAGGCCAACGATATATAAATCTTCTGGATTTGATATCATCGACCAAATCTGGAACTCTGGAAGTGCGAGATGCTAAGCCAATATCTCATTATGAACTGCCATTGCCAGTGCCGAACTGACCAAGCTTGGGCAGTTCGATACCCGCCTCGGCCTTATCGTGGCATTCCTTGCAGATTCGTTTCTCCGACACCCAGCATCCACTGCAATACCACTGGGAGCAGTACTCGCACTGGACCAGATACT
Organism: uncultured archaeon; assembly: GCA_964384995.1. GTDB lineage: Archaea > Thermoplasmatota > Poseidoniia > MGIII > CAYLMJ01 > CAYLMJ01. The sequence goes on from CAYLMJ010000050.1 coordinate 5,420, forward strand.
CCTTGGCCTGACCCATTCGTTTGGAATCGCCCTTGAGCTTAGCCATCATCCCCGGCTCTTTGTCACCCTTGGCCGCGGTGCCCGCCGCTCCAGCGACGCCCTTGACCATGAGGATGGGATTGCCTGTGAGCACCCCCGCCCCCCCGACGATAACGTCCTTTACGAACTTCTTCCACTTGCCCAGTTCCAGGGGGCCCAGCTCATCGCGGCAATCATTGCAGATGAAGAAGATTAGCTCCTTCATGAACTTCTTCTCGACGCGGGTCTCGGGCTCGCTCCACCGGGCCTTGAGCTTCCCCGAGGCTCGGCGGGCCCTGTCCGTGGTGTCGGCCGCTGTCTCCGCGGCTTTGGCGCTTGCCGCCTCTGCGGTGGCCGTGGCCTGGGCTGTGGCTGACTCGGCGGCCTCTGATGCGCTGGCCGTGAGCTGGTCCACACCCTCGGTGGCGGCGCTTGTGGCCTCTGAGGCCTGGGACTTGGCCTGCTCGCCCAGTGTGTCGGCGCTGGCGGTCAGCTCGTCGGTGGTCTCCGACAGGGAGTCGCCGGCATCCTTGGCGGTCTGCTCGGCCTTCTTCTTGATATCGTCAAGACCCTTGAACATGACCGGCCAATGGACTGGGGGTTAAAATTGGCCTGCCTTTGTTTCGGCGCTATTCCCGCTGATAGGGGATGAGCAGGGGGATGAGGTTGTCACCCTCATGCTGGAGACGCAGGTCGTGGGCGCCGATGAGGACAGCCTTGCACTGGGCGCAGTAGAGCCAGCGGGTCCGTGGCAGTTCGGGCCGGTCCCCGGTCTGGTCGGGTTCGATCTCGAGCTTCACCCTCCAGGCTCCCTGCTGGCAATGGGGGCATTGTTCGTCCGTTCCGGTTGGTCCAGGGAGTTCTTCGTTCGTGTCGGCCATCGTGCTCACCTTGCGGGTCCTTGAGGGGCACAAGGACTATAAGGGTTTAGCGAGAGCCATGCCGGGTCATGACCTTTGAGGAAAAGATAATCTTCTTATGCCTGCCTGCCCAGGATATAGTGATGAGAAAAGAGCCCATGGAGGGGTGGACTTGGAGCTACCTCGGAACTAACTCAAAGCTACCGTTCAGGAAACGTATACCAAGCGTATAGATAGCGTATAGATAGCGTATAACCAGCGTATAGACAACGTATAGACAGCGTATAGAGAACGTATACCCAACGTATGGAAAACGTATACAGAACGTATAG
>CAYLMJ010000050.1:6729-18924 GCA_964384995.1 uncultured archaeon
ACAGCGTATAGAGAACGTATACCCAACGTATGGAAAACGTATACAGAACGTATAGAGAACGTATACCCAACGTATGGAAAACGTATACAGAACGTATAGGGTGTGGATACATCGCTCATCCAATGTGGGTACTCGGAGCATGCCGGTCAGATGGGATGCGCGTATGGGTCGTATCGGATGAACCAAGAGACCTCATGACCAGGGTCTGACCTCAGAGTGACCCACCGCTTCCTCCAACTGTCGGCCAACAGTTCAGAGAGTCATGGCGGCCCATCGATTATTTAATCCCCGGGACATGGCCCGACGACCCGCAAGCAGACAGGGCCATGTGAATGCCGGGGTAGCATAGCCCGGACCACTGCGGCGGGCTCGAGACCCGTTGTCACATTCGTGACGCGAGGGTTCAAATCCCTCCCCCGGCGCTCTGCCCATTCATGTATCGAGCAAGGCTGCAAAGCAGCCGGCGAGATACATGCGATGGGCTAATGGACACCGGTAGAGGAAGGACTCTGGACCCGAGGTTTTTGATCGACCTTTTTAGAAAAAGGTCGGTTCGAATCCCTCCCCCGGCGCATCATTCATGACTAGGATGAATGATGCTTGGACTTCGGAACGTTTCACTGACAAGGCACATTCCGAAGACCGGCGCACGTTTCCTCAAAGACAAGGTTATCGGAAACAGTATTGGACTTGTGACATTCCTGGTAGAATATGGATGCGGCCGCCGGGATTTGAACCCGGGTTAGAAGCTTGGGAAGCTCCGGTCCTAACCAGGCTGGACTACGGCCGCATGTGGAGTGGGGGCATCTATCAGGCCCATTTACAATTTATGGCATTCGGCAAGCAATAATTGGCAAGGGCAGGCAGGCAGGCAGGCAAAGGCAGGCGGGCTCAGGCTTGGCACTTGGTGCACAGACCGGCAGTCTCATGGAAGCAATCGGGGCAGTTCCACTTGCCGCATTTGTCGCACTGGTCCAGCCACTTCTTGGCCTTGGCCTTGACCTCTTTCTTGGAGCCATCGCCAGGGGTGACCGATGATATCAGGCCCTCCTTGGACTGGGCCAGGCCCTCCACCACCAGCCTCGGTCTGCCCATCATGGTGCCCACACTGGTCTTGGCCGCGCCTCCCAGCCGGCTGAAGAAGGTGTTGAACTTGTTCTGCTTCATGGGGCCCAGGCGGGCGTCGCATCCGTGGCAGATGACGTAGATGGAGTCGAAGATCATCCCCGATACCTTCTCGGTCCGGGGCGGGGTTATCTCCCGGCGCACCTTGCTCACCGCCTGCTGGGTCTTCTCCTTGGCCTGCTCCTTGACCTGCTGGGCCTTCTCCCTGGTCTCCTGGAGTCCCGAATCGAGCTTGACCTTCAGTTCCTGCTCCTTGACCTTGGCCTGCTCCTTGAGGACCTCGGCCTGCTCCTTCTTCTCGGCCAGCTCGACCTCCAGCTTCGCCTTCATCTCCTGTTCCTTGGCCTTGGCCTGCTCCAGGGCCTTGCGGGCGGCGTCCATCATGACAGCCCCAATCGGGCAGGGGATATAGGGTTTGGGCTGTGAAACTGAGATGTGGATCGTAAAGAAGGGAAAATCCCGTCAGCCATGGTGTCGAGATATGACCACAAAATACATATACAAGGTCTGTCGGCGGCCGAATCTCACTGACAGTGTATTGCCTGTTGCCAGTTCTAGACCCGCTTGCAGAAGGCGTTGTTGCCCCGCACCGATACGACCTCGACCTTCACCTGGGCGCCCTTGACAACACCCGGCACGAACATCACGTAGGAGCCCCGCTTGGCGATGCCGTCACCCCGTCGTCCCATGGAGACGATCTGGACATCGTAGGTCTCACCTTCCTTGACCTCGTTGATGGCGGCCGCTGCGGTCTGGGCCTTGACCACTCGCAGGGGACGGTGGGCCCCGCAGGCCTCGCATTGCAACACCTGGGTCCGGCCATCCCTTTCCAGGAAGGTATCGGGTCGGCCGCATTCACCGCAGAGCACGAACCCCTTGGTATAATCACGGACCACGGCCTCGATCTTGCGCGCCGGCAGTTTGCCCTGCAGGACCAGGCGCTTGCCGTCCACCGTCCCGGCGGTGCCCAGCTCGCGCATGAGGAAGTTGGCAAAATGGCTCTGCTCGCGGCGCAGCTGCCCCACCATGTCCTCGAAGTTGCGGATGAGGGTCCGCTTGCCCTCGTAGAGCACCTCAGGCACGGGGAGGGTGAATCTGGAATCGTCGGTGGGACTGTCAAGACCCTCCCGGGCGCGGTCGAGCAAGGCCGAATATTCGAAGCCCATGAGTCAGCCCAGCCCAGCCTGTTGATAAAAGCATTTGCGTCGAAACCACCGCGACACCGGCCGGACCGTCGGGCCTGTTCTCAATAATAGGCCATGAAGCTGGCGAGGTTGTCGCCACAGTTGGGGCAATCGAACAGCGGCTCGATGCAGGTTCCGTGAAAGATCAGGTTCTCCCGATTGCAGCGGGCGAAATGGTCGCCCTTGACCAGGACCTTCTTGCAGGCCGAGCAGGCGGGCGGTTCCGTGGTCCCTGAGCCGGGCAGGGTCGGAAGCGCAGGTGATGCGGCACCGGGGCCAGCCGGGAGAGCGCCTTTCTCGGTCCTGGCGGTGCCTCCGGCCATCTTCCTCACCGGGCCTTTCTTGCCGGTGGCGACGGGTCTGGTCCTGAGGATGCCCTCCTTTTCCAGGCGCTGCTTCAGGATGCCCGACATCTGGGTGGTGCGGCGGTGGTGGTTCTCCAGCAGGCCCCGCCTCTCCCTCAGGCTGTGGGTCATGCGGTTCATGAAATCGTCGTTGACCGAACGGACCGGGGTACGATCGATGAAGTCGGCCATCTGGACCAGGGCCAGCTCCTCCTCCTTGAGCACCTGGGTCAGCTCCTTCAGCAGGGCGAAGGTCTCCAGGGCCAGGGTGCGATTCAGGGCCTTGCGCTGCTTGGTTATCTTCTTGATGGAACCCTTGGACGGTTTCTCACCCTTGGTCGGGGGTTGACTGCGTGTCTTTTGGTCCGATGTCACCGCGGCTCACACCTGCTCTATTTTTTACCTTTCAACTTATAAAAACATTTCCAATGACCGACCATGGCCAACGACCCGCAAGCCCTGTTCGAAGGACCGGAGTTCGCCCTCATCGGAATGGTACATCTGCCCCGACTGCCCGAATCCAGGGAGGCGAGCCCCGACCTTGGGACCATCATCGAAAGGGCCGTGAAGGAAGCCCTGACCCTGGAGTCCGCCGGCTTCGAGGCGGTCCTGGTGGAGAACTTCGGCGACACCCCGTTCCATCCCGGACCGGTGCCCTCCTCCACGGTGGCGGCCATGACCCTGGTGGTCGATGGTGTGAGAAAGGCGGTCAAGGTCCCGGTGGGGGTCAACGTGCTGAGATGCGACCCCCGGGCGGCCCTGGGCATCGCCGCCGCCACCGGCTCGGCCTTCGTGCGGCTCAACGTCCACACCTGGCCGGTCATGACCGATCAGGGGCTTCTGGAGGGAGAGGCCCACCGGACGGTGAGGCTCAGGGACCGGCTCTGTCCAGAGGTCCGGCTGTGGGTTGATGTGGGGGTCAAGCACGGCCGCTCCATGGCTCCCTCGCTGACCCAGGAGGCCTCTGACAACGTGGAGCGGGGAGCCGCCGATCTGCTTCTCGTGTCCGGGACCGCCACCGGGAGTCCGGCCCGGCTAGAGGATCTGAGGAGTGTGGTCGACCTGGGACTGCCCGTGCCGGTGCTCCTGGGTTCGGGCGTCGACCACGACAACCTGAGGGAGTACGCGGAACTGGCCCAGGGTGGTGTGGTGGGAACCTGCCTCAAGCGAGAGGGCCTCACCTCCGGCCCGGTGGACCCCCAGCGGGCAAGGGCCCTGGTCAAGACCCGCGACAGCCTGGTCTGAGATGGGGATGGACCTGGTATCAGACCTTGCGGACCAGACCCACCAGCAGTCCCATCGAGTAGATGAAGTGCTGGATGAACAGCACCACCGGCGTGTAGACCAGGGTCTTCCAGGAGCGGTCCTTGTAGCCCACCAGGATCCCGGCCAGGGCGATGACGATGAAGTAGAAGAGGGTGAGACTAAGGGGCACCCACACCGGTCCCACATCCTTGATACATTCGGGTATGGAGTCGTGGAAAGGTATCATGTCAACGGTACCGGGCCAGTTGACCCCCATGAACCCGGCCACCCATAGGCCCAGCATGAATATGGCGGCGATGAAGAAGGCGAAATGGCGCAGCTGGGCCTGCTGGGGATGCATGCGCACCACGTTGGCCCGGGTCTTGCCGTAGGAGTACATCTGCTGGGCGAAGGCGACGGGTCCCATGCGCCGGTGATGCCACACCACCATGTTGGGGGCGTAGAGCAGGCGGAAGCCCTCCTTGCGCAGGCGGATGTCGAACTCAACGTCCTCACCGGGGAAGAGGGTCTTGTGGAAACGGATCTTTGCGGCCACGTCCTTTTGGAGCAGGTAGTTGCAGGTGGGGTTGTGGTCGATCTCGTGGGCCTTGGTGCCTCCTGCTGTGTAGCGGAAGGAGAAGAGGAAGCGGGAGCCGAAGATGCGGCCCACGGCCTGGGCGAAGGGTGGCTCGTTGGGAGGCGTGAAGTTGGGCCCTCCAACTCCCACGAAGTCGGGGTTGTCCCGCAGATGGGTGACCCCTTTCTTGAGCCAGTCCTCGCGCACGATGCAGTCGTCGTCGGCGAAGGCGATGTACTCGCCCCGGGCCTTGTCGATGCCGATGTTGCGCTTGCGGCCCGGTCGCAGGGGATAGTAGAGCACGGTCATGTCCATCTCGGGGAAGCGGCTCTTGAGCTCCTCCAGATGGTCGTTCTGATGATCGCCGACGAGGATGACCTCCAGCCGGTCACGGGGGTAGTCGAGCTTGTCCACCGACCTGAGGAGACCCCGCACGTAGCGGCTCTCATCGATGGTGGGAACGACCAGGGAGATGAGGGGCCACTCCTCCTGCTCGGCCGCTGATTTGACAGCCTCAGGCTCTGCCACAGGGGCCTCGTTCTCTGCCTCGCTGGCCTGTTGTTCCTCGCCGGATGTGTCGGTCATCGTTCGGGTAGGACTCCCTTGGATATTTAAAAGTGTGAATCGACCGGATGAACGTTGAACTCTTCGAACCTGCCCTTTTACTGAACCCTGGAGGTGGTCCGATGAACGTCCGTCTAAGAAACTCAATCGATGTTGAACTGGACCCAGCAACTCTTGCAGGTCACCGGCCTGGGCCCGGGGGTGCCATCGAGGGGGACATCCTGGAAGCAGGTGGGGCAGGTCACAACGTCGGTAATCCCATCCACCGGGTAATCCTTTTTAGCATCAGGAGGCAAAGGCATTCCAGGAGGCGTGGGCTCTTCGGTTTCCAGCTCCATTTCTAATTCCTTTGTCTCGTGATCTTCCTCCTGGATCCCATCTGAAGCACCCTCTTCGGTCCCATCCTCCTCGATGACTGATGCAACATCCATCTCAACACCTTCATCTTCCCCGTCCACTCGTTCATCCTTGGCAAAGGTGATCAGCTCGTCAGATCCTTCTGTTGCATCTGCCTCGTCCGGCTTGTCCGCCTTGTCGGCTTCAGCTTCAACTTCTGCTCCCTCTGCCCGATCTGCATCGTCCGCCGTGCCCCCTTCCACTCGTTCATCTGCCTCATCTACTTCACCCAATTCATCCACTTCATCTTCCACATCGAACCCATCCAGGAGGTCGTCCTCGTCCTCATCCTCCGGTTCGGCCGATGGCAGGTCCTTGACATGGGGCACCGACTGGCGCCGGACCATGAGGAAGGTGAGAATGGACAGGACCAGCAGCAGGATCAAGACCCCGAGGACCCAGGGCCAGATGGTGGAATCCTCATCCACGGGTGTCACCACCAGGGTGACCGTCACCTCATCCGACCAGGCTCCATCATCATCCATGACCCGCAGGGTGATGGTATGGTTGCCGGGTGAAAGGGACGAGGTCGTGAAGTTCTCCTCATCGCCGAACTCGCCGTTGAGGTCCGAGGACCACAGGTAGGCTACGACACGTCCATCGGGGTCCTGGGCCTTTCCGGCGAAGGTCACGGCCCAGCCCTCACCCGCGGTGGCATGGCTGACCCAGTCGATGGCGGCCTGGGGGCGGGCGTTGACCTCCAGTTCCAGGGTGGCGGTATCGGACCAGGCGGCCTCGTTGTCCACCACCGTCAGGTTGATGAAGTGGAGACCGGGAGTCAGGTTGGCCAGGGTCAGCCGGGACTGGTACTGGGGCATGACCTGATCGTCCAGCTCCCAGCGATAATCCAGGATATGGCCGTCCGGGTCGCTGGCCACCCCGGTGAGGTTGACCTGCTCGCCCTCGTTGATGAGGTCCATGTAGGCGGGCTCGATGGTGACCGTGGGCCGGGAATTGATCTCAACTCGCGCCCAGACCTCCGGGGACCAGGCCCCCTCGTTGTCCCTCACGGCCAGGTAGATGCGATGCTCGCCACCTGATAGCAAGGAGGTGGTGATGGAGGCCTTGCTGCCGATGATGCCATCCACATCCGAGCGCCAGCGGTGGCGATCGATATGGCCATCCCAGTCTATCCCAGTGCCGTTGAAGGTCAACGGGTCCCCCTGACTGGCCGGCAGCCCGGTGATGTTGGTTATGGTGGCCTGGGGCCGGCCGTTCACCCGCAAGGTGGTGTTGACCTCATCGGACCAGGTCCCGAAGTTGTCCATGACCGCCAGGTAGATGGTATGGTTGCCAGGAGAGAGGTCGGAGCGCGAGAAGGAGGCGTTGTTGCTGAGGTTGCCCTCGATGTCGGAGCGCCAATGGTAGCCGGCTATCTCACCGTCGGGATCATCCCCTGAACCCGAGAAGGACACCGCCTCCCCCTCATGGGCCAGCTCCGGGTCCACCTTGTTGATTGAAGCAGTGGGAGGCAGGTTCAGGTCCAGTCTGGTGACGAAGATGTCGGAGTTGCCGTTGGCCGTGGTGTCGTTGGCCTCGGGAGTGGTGGGGAATTCCTGGGAGGAGGTGCTTCCGGTTGCGGTCAGGTAGCCTGTATCATCGAGCTTGAGACCCGTGATCAAATCATAGGCCTCCCCGCCCAGATAGGTGGCGTAGGTTATTCGTGAACCATCGGGCTCCAGGCGAAAGATGACACCGTCGTGTTCACCGCTGGGAGATGGATACTCACCCTTGCCAGTGGAGGGGAAGTCGTGGGAATCGGAATGTCCGCCACCGATGATGTGACCCTGGGGATCGAGGATCAAGCACCTCACCCCATCATCACCGGTGCCACCGATGTAGGTGGAAAAATCAAGGGCCGGAGCTCCCGGAGTCAATCTAAGCACGAACCCATCGTTCTTCCCTGCTCGCTCTCGCGAATGGACCCCCTCGGTCGTGGGGAGGTCATCGGAGCGGGTGAAGCCGGTGACTAAAAGCTCAGAGCTGGAACCAGCCACAAGACCGTGGGCCTCCTCATCATCTGTCCCACCGATGTAGGTGGCGTAGGTGGTCGCCCCGGTGAGATTGACCCCCAGGACAAAGAGGTCATTCGCTCCGTTGTAAGAATCATCATGGGCACCTGGGGAGGTGGGAAAGAACCTGGAGTCGGTCGTTCCGGCGACCCAGGCAACCCCCTCGCCATCGAGGTCCAGCGCCGTTCCTGCATCGTAACCTTCCCCGCCTATCACCGTGGAGTAGTTGAGGGCCTTTCCATCAGGGGTGAGCCGGCTCACGAAGAGGTCGGGTGGGTCATCTCCCGAGGATGAGTCATTGCCCGCCACTGGAAAATCAGCGGAACCGGTGATGCCGGTCACAAAGGCGTGCCCCTGTTCATCCACCTGGAGGTCGTAGATGTTCTCGTAGCTAGCCCCGCCCAGCAATGTGGAGTAGACCAATTCCCCAGATGCGAGATCGAGCCTCAGAACAAAGCCATCACTGCTGCCGTTATCCACCCTGTCGTGAGCCCCGGGAGTGGTGGGGAAGTCGGATGATTGGGTGGAGCCGGTGACGAAAACATCACCATCGGGTCCCAGGGCCAGGGCTGTGGCGGCATCCCGGTCATCACCGCCAATGAAAGTAGAGTATACCAGCCGCTCACCATCGGAGCTGAGTTTGGTGACAAAGATGTCGTGACTGCCTCCCTGATGGGAACGCTCCAGGGCACCGAACGTGGTGGGGAAGGTCCTTGACCCGGTCTGGCCGGTCAGGTAGCTGTACCCGTGCTCATCCAGGGCCAGATCGGCTCCCAGTTCCCAGTCGTCGCCCCCGAGGTAGGTGGAGAAGATGAGGGGGTCGATGATCAGGACCTGGGTTGGATCGTAATCACCCAGGGTGTAACCGACGATGCCGTTCTGCTCGTCGATGCTCAATTGATAACTACAAGTAACAACATCAATTTCCTGCAGGCAAAGGGGAGGCGCCTGGTCGAGCCGGCCTCCTCCCGCCGTGGTCACAACCAGACTCCCGTCATCGCCCAGCTCCACCTGGGTCTCCTCGTACCTTTCGCGGATGATGGAGGGGTCTGCGCCCGGCTCTACCCGCCAGTCGTACTTGAGCCCTTGGGGGGAGAAGTAGTAGACCAGATCGATGCCGGGATAGAGATCGGGGTAGAGCACCTGGCGGTAGTTGGCAAGACCGGTCCGCCATTGGTCCGGGTCGGCACCGATGTAGTGGTTGGTGTGATGGTCCAGAGGCTCAAGGCCCTTGGGCGGGATGGAACGGGAGCCAGGGAAGGTGAGGTTGATGTGATGGAAAGAGCCGGCCGATCCTATGAGCAACCTGACCGCCCCGGAAAGGAAGGTGGCCTGCCCATCATTGGAGACCATGCAGGAGGCCTCTTTCTCGGGGCAGTCGGGGCCGAAGGTGAACCATCCCGGGTCCTTCAGGTTCGACAGGGCGGGACCTGCAGGTTCGGTCAATTCAAGTCCCGGTCCGTCCTCGATCGACCAGGCATGGGAAAGGGTCGAAAGGGAGAGGCCCAGCAACACCACTGCGCACATCACGGCCCAGGCCCTTCGAACCATGGTGGACCATTCGGGTGCTACTTAATGGTCTTTTTGGAGCGGTCTGTCCAAGGTCGGGGGGGCCAGGATCAGTTCTGTTCCAGCAATCGCCGCAGGATGGGCCGGTCGGCTTCCAACAGTTGATAGTCGCTCGTTCCCTCTATCATTTGCGGGTCAACCCATTCCACCCGGTCGTGCTCATCGGTGAGGGGCTCGGGTGCCTCGGGCCGGGGCGAGGCAAGGGCACAGCGATAGGCCAGCAAGAGAACGCGGTATCGGGCGTAGGTGTGATGGACCGCCGTCAGCAGTTCGCCCACCTTCACCTCCAGGCCCAGCTCCTCTTGCAACTCCCGGGCCAGGCAGGCCTCTGGTGACTCGTCGGGCTCCAGCTTGCCACCGGGGAACTCCCAGAGTCCGGGGATGTAGCGTCCGGGTGCCCGCCGGGCGATGAGCAGACGGCCCTTGTCTTCCAGAATTACTCCCGCTGTGACAACATGCAACTGCAATCGGGGGGCAGGTTTTGAGGAAGGTGAAGAGTTGGAGGCAGGGTCAGGAGGCACCGCTCACTCTTCCTTGATGCGGTCGTCGTACTCGCCGGCCTTGATGGCCGCCGCCATCTCCATGGCCGGTCGCCCCTCGCAGGTGATGCCTGCCGAATGGGCCGTGCCCAGGACCTCCCGGGTGCGGGCGGCCAGGTCGGCGCCGGTGAGGTCACTGCCCTTCATGCGGGCCACCTTCATGGCCTGCTCCAGGGTCAGGTTGCCGGCAACGACCGTCCCGGTCTCGCCTGAACCAGACTCGATGCCCAGCTCGCCCTTGATCAGGGCCGAGGTCGGGGGGGTTCCCACCGATATATCGTAGGATTTGGTCTTGGGGTCCACGGTGACTTTGATGGGCACCTTCATGCCATCGAAGTCCTTGGTCATCTTGTTGATGTCGGCGACGATCTGGGTCACGTTGACCCCCATGGGTCCCAGGGCGGCGCCCAGGGGCGGTCCCGCCGTGGCCTTGCCGCCGTCGATGAGTGCTTCTACTGTCTCGGCCATTATTCTATCTCCCTTTCGATGACTCGTACATGATCGCCCTGGACGGTGATGGGGATGGGCACCATGGCCTCGAACAGCTCCACCGTGACCTCCTCCTTGGACTCGTCGATGCGCTGGACCCGGGCCTTCTCGCCCTTGAAGGGTCCGGCGATGAGCTCGACGATGTTGCCCTCGGCGATCCCGTGAACGATGGGCTTTGGCGTCAGGTAGGGCTCCACGTCCCGGAAGGGGATGGTGCCAAAGGTGGGCTGGCTCTTGCCGTTCTTCCACTCGTTGACCATCAGCATGCCCCGCACGTGAGGCAGGCCCCGGATGGTCTCCTTCAGCAGTTCGGGGTTCTCGGCCTCCACGAAGATGTAACCGCGCATCTTGGCCGGGGCCAGGATGGCCACCACTCCGGTGGGGGAGGTGGCGCGCTTGATGCGTCCCGACAGGGCGTCGGTGGCCGATCGCTCGTGCCCGATCTGGGTCTTGATGGTAAAGATCTGGACCTCGCTCTCGGGTCCTTCATCCAGGAATTTGACCATGTGATTCGCCTGCCAGATACAATTTGCTCAGAGTCCCAGGACCCCACCCAGCCAGGGAGGCAGGTAGGTCCAGATGTAGTAGATCGCGAAGCCCAGACTACCGACGACCGCTATGCCTATGGCGGTGATCCAGGCGGACTTGGAGAACTCCTCGGGGGTGGGCTTGCGCGACATGCGCAGGACGCGGCCGTACTTCCCCCTGCCGAGGGTGCGGGTCTTCTCCTCAATAACGCGTTGGACGCGCTCGAAGGTCTCTGTTATCGTCATGTTTTCACTGTACGAAGTCGATACCGAACCGGTTTTCGAGTTCCTGCTCGATATTGGTCACAGGGCCGAGTATCTGAGGTGATTGGACTCCTGTAACCACAAGCATGACCCGAAGGGTCTGATCGAGGGACTCGTCAACCGAGGCCCCCCAGATGATGCGGGCCTCTTTATTAATCTTGCTCTGGACCACCCGCAACACGGCCTCGGCCTCCTTGAGCGTCATATCGTTGCCTCCGGTGACGTTGATCAGGGCTCCCTTGGCCCCGGTGATGTCCACCGGCAGCAGGGGTGAGGTGAGGGCCTTGTCCACCGCCCGGATGGCCCGGTTCTCGGCCGAGGACTCGCCGGTGCCCACCATGGCCACGCCTCCCGAGCGCATGATGGTGCGCAGGTCGGCGAAGTCGATGTTGATGAGGCCCGGTTTGGTGGTGATCTCGGTCATGCACTTGATGGCCCGGCCCATGACCTCGTCGATGGAGATGAAGGCCTGGTTGAGGGGTTGCAGGGGCGCCACCTCCAGGAGCCGGTCGTTGGGGATGACGATGACGGTGTCGACGACCTCTCTCAGCCGGTTGAGGCCCTGGATGGCGTTGTTCATGCGCACGGCACCCTCGGACTTGAAGGGGATGGTGACGATGGCGATGGTCAGGGCCCCGGCCTCCTTGGCGATGCGGGCCAGGATGGGTATGGAGCCGGTGCCGGTCCCGCCGCCCAGGCCGCAGGTCAGGAAGACGATGTCCGACTCCTTGACCACGTCGGCCACCAGGGTCCGCGACTCCTCGGCGGCGTTCTCGCCGATGCGGGGCAGTGAGCCGGCCCCCAGCCCCTTGGTGAGGTTGCGGCCCAGCAGGATCTTGCGATCCACCTGGGTCTGGAGCAGATGCTGGGCGTCGGTGTTGAGAGCCACCACCGAGGCGCCCTCGATGCCCATCTCCATGAGCCGGTGAACGGTATTGTTGCCTGCGCCGCCCGAACCCAGGATGATGATCTGGGTGGTGAGCTGGGCCAGGACCTCCTCCAGGAGATGGTCGTCCTCGTTCACTGAGCCGGGGATGATCACCGGCTCCATGTCATCGCTGGCCTCCAGCTCGGGCTCGTCCGCCCCGACTGGCACATCGATCTCGGGAGCTATCTGGATCAGGGGCTCGTCACCGGTGGGGGCTGTGACGGGCTCGACCGGGAGCTCCTCCTCCTCATGAGATTGGGCTTCTTCCCGCTCCAGTTCCTCGGGCACCCGGGCTGTTGCCTCCTCCTCGGCCGGGAGTGGCCGGGGCGGGGTTTGCTTGTCGACGGCGGTGTGCAGGCGGGTCTGGTCCCCTCCTATTTCTGTCGTCACGGGAAAAACCTCGAAAATGTAACCGTGGCCGATATATAAGGA
>CAYLMJ010000051.1:0-4544 GCA_964384995.1 uncultured archaeon
CAGCTCACCGGTACCATCACCTTCTCCTTCACGGTCGGATAGACCTGAAAGGGAAGCCCGGCTACCCGAGCTGGATCATCAGCCCACCCGACGCTAACCCCCTTTATTTGGGCGCAATGGCACACCGAGGGGGCCTTTGGCCCCCTCAACCTGCCTTGTGTGGCCCACACGGGCCGGTCCGGTACCCCGGGTAAATGGCTGACATACGCCCCCCATGATCTTGGACCGACCCCCTCGCGATCGTCTCCAAGGTCATTTTCCCCATTACGTTAACCCTATCGCAGGGCGCATGGCATACCGAGGGGGCTTAGGCCCCCTCACCATTCCTGCTCCCGCGACCCATACAAAAGCCCATGCCCCCTCCTGATGAGCCTCGGGTCCATTGACCCCGGTTCGCAGGGGGGCTTTTTTTTGTTCTTTCATTTTCCTGCCATCCAATGACCATCCAATGACCCCAGAGGTAAGGAGCTCGAAACGGTTTCCATGGTGATGATATCTTCAGCACACCCCAAGGAATTTAGCCTACCTGGTCCTGGGGCACTCAACCATGGCGTCCCCTCCCTCGGAGGCCAATCCCCTGGCCAACATGAAGCAGGAGCTGTCCTTGAACCACAGCATGATCATGGACCAGTTGAACCGCATCGTGCGGGAGCTGAACAAGCTCAAACCCTCGGTGGAGGACCTAGGTCAGTCCGTGTCCCGGCAGGCCGACCGCCTGAAGGACGAGCTCACCGACGAGATGGTGAAGCTGACCGGCGGATTGTCCGAGCTTGAAAAGGAACTGCGCGAGGGGCTGGAGGAACGTTTCCAGGAACTGCGCAAGGAGGTCATGGAGAGCCTCGAGGAGCGGGCCCAGGCCCAGCAGGAGACCCTGGATAAACTGGGAGCCAAGGTGGAGGGTTTCTCCCGTCAGACCACCGCCAGCCTCTCCCAGCTGCGACTGGCCCTGAGCATGGCCGAGATCGAGGCCGAGATGCGTCAGCGCAATCCCGAGGCCAGAACGGCCAAGCCCAAACCCAAGTCCAAGTCAAAGGGCGCCAAGAAGGCCGGTCCCGACGGACTCTCGTCCAAGGAACCCGCCAAGGATGCCAAAAAGGGCAAGGAAGGCCCCAAGGACGCCCCTGAAAAGAAGGGGCAAGACAAGGGGAAAGATGAGGGGCACGATGAGGTGAAGGAGGCCCCCGCTCCCGACGAACGGCCGGACCCGACCCCAACGTCCGAAGGATCATCAGTAGAATCACAAGGTCAGACCGACCAGGAACCCAAACCAGGCGATTGACATGCCAGCCAACCCCAAGGAACTTCTCAGCCAGCTGGACCAGTTGCAGAGGGAACTGCAAGGCTCCAAGATCGATAAGAAACAACCCCATCTGGTCCAGGCCTATGGCCAGGCTCGCAACAAGGTCGTGCTGGCCCTGGAATGGGAGGCCCAGAACGCCAAGCTCGACGAGGCCCTTCAGGAGGCCACCGGCGCCACCCACCAGCTCAACGAGCAGATGGAGCGGTTCAAGGCCGAGCTGGAGGAGCGCAAGGAGGCCTTGCAGGCCGAGTTCGACAAGCGTCAGTCCTCTCTGGACGAGCGGGAGCAGTTCATCGACCAGCAGGAGGTGAAGCTGGCCGATACCCTGAGCCGCCTCCACGATATCGAGACCCGCGAAAAGGAGGCCAGTACCAAGGAGCAGAGGATCGAGGATACCACCCAGAAGACCTACGACCTCAACGTCGAGCTGAAGGGCCTGGCCACCCGCAACACCGACCTAAACGAGAAGCTGGAGACCAACATCGCCGAGATCGCCACTTCCCTGGACGGCTTCGCCGAGATAAGGGCCCAGATCAACAAGCGAGAGGAGGACCTGGAGCGCCGGGAGAACATCCTCGACCAGTGGAAGAGCGAGCTGGACGAGCGGGAGAACCACACCCTGGAGATCGAGCGGGCCGTGGAGCGGCTGGCCAAGGAACGGGAGGAACTGCAACAGGAGCTTCAGGAAATGCGGGAGCGCAAGGCCGAGGAGTTCGTCCAGCGGGACAAGGACCTGGAGGCCAAGACCAACGCCCTCATCGAGAAGGAGGCCGAGCTGGCCGCCCTCTCCTTCACCATTGCCGAGCGGGGAGTGCGCTACGGCGAGCTGAAATCGAAACTGGATGATAGGGAGGGGGAGCTGGCCAGTCGGGAGGCCCACGTTGACAGCCTGCTCAAGGACCTGACCCAGAGGGAGCAGCAGGTGGAGGAGCTGGAGCGCCACATTGAACGTCTGCGACAGCGGGAAAAGGAGCTCACCGAGAAGCTGACCAGCCTCCGTTCCCAGCTCTGAACGACCCCTCATCCCCATCGTCGGTGAAACGGTCAGGACAGCCTGGAAAGGACCGTTAAATAAGGACCAAAGCTTTAATTATCAACCGCCAACATGGTATACGATATCGTCGAGGCAGCCTATGGCTGGTAAAAACAGGATTGGGAAGAGACCACCATCTCCCAATGCCCCTGCCACTCCCTTGAAAAGGGTCCTCAAGGACCCCTCAACCTACCGTTTGGCATTCTACCGCGGCTCTCGCGCCCAGCAGCGCAAGGCCATAGAGGAACTGCGCGAGGGTGCCGAAAGAGCTGAACGCAAGGTCATCACCTTCAACTGCCAGCGCTACGCCCGGCAGGAGCGGGTCTGGCCCCTGATGGTCCAGAGCCTGGTGCTGCGGATACAGGACCTGGTGGCCGATCACATCGACCTAGAATCCAAGGTCGATGGCCTCCTGCGCTCACTGGACGAGTTCATCGACGGCCAGCTCTCACAGTCCCGCAAGGTGCGCCTGCTGGAATCCCTGGACTACGAGCTGGAGGGCCTGCTGAAGGTGGCCCTGACCAAATCCCCGCTGGTGGTCCTGGTCAAGGGCCTGGGCACCCTGGAACCCCGGGCCATGGTGGAGCTGGTGGAGTTCATCAGCGGCTCCCTGGAGATCCGCAGGCTCTGCTTCGTCATGAGCCTCCACGAATCGGCCATCACCAAGGGTCTCGACGAGCACTACCGGGGCGAGAGCCCCCTCACGGCCCAGGAGTTCCTGGAGGAGTCCTTCCCGGCCCTCATCGCCCTGGGCCCCCCCGAGCCCGAGGCCCCCAGGGAGTCCGCCCCCCGCCCCCGGGAACGGGCCATCGACGAGCTTCCGCCTCCAGCCCAGACTCCGGCCCAGGCCCCGGCCCCCGCTCCGGCTCCCGCCGTGCCTGCCCCTCACGTTCCTCCCAGTACACCGGTCCCACCGCCCGCCGGTGGTCATCCAGACCCGGGGATGTCGGGCCAGCTGGTGGCCATCTATCCCGACCCCATGTTGCAGGAGAAGCTCATCACCCTGCAGCGGCTGACCCCCCAGATCTACTGGAACCTGGACCGGGACCCGGGACTGCTCGTGGCCCTGGAACGCCTGACCCGGGGTGACAACTCCCCGGCCCTCCAGCATCAGCTGTCCACCAACGACCTTCTGCGCTCGGCCTTCGCCGACCCCACCATCAGGGCCGTGCTGGTCAAGCCGCCCTACTTCGACCCCACGCCCCTGGAGCTGGACCGGATGGGCAGTGTTTCGGGTCTGCGCATGGTCTCCGACGGCCCCACCTTCGACATGTCGCCCGCCGAACCCAGGGGTCTCGAATCGGAGAACGGTTCATCCATCCAGGCCCGCCTGACCGGTGACGAGAACACCATGGAGCTGGATGATTTCAGCGAACTGGCCCGTCCATCGAAGCCGGCCCAGACCCCGGCCTCCGCTCCCCCCTCAGCCCCGTCCCACGCCCCAGCCCACACGCCTGCCCCTGCCGCTCCCCCCGCAACCCGGCCCAAGCCCAAGGCCGCCAAGAAGAAGAGGACGGGAGCCAAGAAGATCAAGACCAGGAACGGGGTCAAGATCAAGGGCGGGACCAAGACCAGGACCAAGACCGTCAAGGGCGGGACCAGGCAGGTCAAGGGTCCCCGCAAGACCAAGACCCCGGCGGCCAAGCGGCCAGCCGAGAAGGCCCCCGCGAGACCAGAACCTGAACCCCCGGTGGAGGAGGCACCCTCGGCCTTCCAGGTCGTGGAGGAAGCCCCGGGCCCGGTGCAGAACTTCGTCCACATCGTTGAATCGGGAGACATCCCGGCGGTGACGGAGCTGGCCCGGAAGGAGCTGGGGACCCTGGACGCCGAACAGCTGGAGGAGCTGGCCAAGGCCCTCTTCAAGCTCACCCATGACGGTTCCAACCGGGTCAAGGCCGCGGCGGCCTTCGCCCTGGGCCACCTGGGTGGTCGAGTCTCCCAGAGAACGGCCCAGAAGATCAAGGACCAGCTGCTGACCCTGACCGGCCAGAGCCACCGCGAGGTGCGCGAGGAGGCCGCCAAGGCCCTCTCCACCTTCAAGAAGGGCATGGCCGACCCGCCGCCTCCCCCGCCACCGCCATCTGCGGACAAGGGTGAGAGACCCACGTTCGGCGTGGTGTCCAAGCCCCCGGCCAAGGAGGGAGGACCCTCGTTCGCCGTGGTGGACGAACCGGCCCCAACCAAGCCCTCGGCCCCATCCTTCGCCGTGGT
>CAYLMJ010000051.1:4644-18562 GCA_964384995.1 uncultured archaeon
GGCTTCGCAGTGGTGGAGGACGACAAGCCCAAGTCGAAGCCGAAGAAGGCCAAGGCTTCGTTCGCCGTGGTCAAGGACGAACCGGCCCCTGCCAAGACCCCAGCCCCATCCTTCGCCGTGGTGGGAGATGACAAGAAGACCGCCCCGCCACCACCGCCGCCAGACGACAAGCCCAAGTCGAAGCCGAAGAAGGCCAAGGGTTCATTCGCCGTGATCAATGATGAACCGGCAAAGCCAGCCAAAGCCTCCTTTGCCGTGGTGAACGACGATGAGAAGCCTAAGCCGAAGAAGGGGTCGTTCGCTGTCGTGGACGATGGCGCCGCCGATGACGCGGGCGCCAAGAAGCCGGCCAAGAAGGGCGGCTTCCAGGTCGTGAACTGACGGATCCACCATCGTTCTTCCGCTTCCTCCTCCATAATTTGACACAGATTACACGGATTAAAAAAATCTGTGTTATCTGTGAAATCCGTGTCCACTTATCCCACCTATACCCCCCCTATACGTTGGCTATACGTTGGCTATACGTTGACTATACGTTTTCCATACGTTCTGTATACGTTTTCTATACGCTGGTCATACGCTATCCATACGCTAGCTATACGCTTGGTATACGTTTTGGAACGGTCCATGGGCAGGATGGGCCTCCGGGCTCCAACAACCTTAATAGCCAGCCTCGCCATAGTCTCAGCCCATGGTGCAGCTGGTGGAGAACCAGCCCGATGCCTACACCTACCGGCTCTTTGGCAAGCGGGTGGTGCGGGGCTCTTTCCTGGCCGCCGTCCTCTTCGTCATCTCGGCCATCCTAATCGGCGGCGGGACCGACAATCTGGACGATATGGTCACCGCGGTGATGGACCAGGGAGGCTTCAACTCCGAGGGCATCGAGGGCTCCATCATGAAGATCTTCTTCGTCATCCTGGTGGGCTTCATGCCCCTCACCTGGATGGCCATGCACATCGCCAAGTCCTACCGCAAGGGCTACAAGAAGCTGGAGGCCGAGAAGACGCTCCCGGCGGGCATGGTCACCGGCGCCCGGGTGGCCCTCCTGCTCATGTCCACCCTGGCCATCGCCCCCATCGCCATGGCCTTCGACGCTCCCGCCACCGTCATCGGCTACTATCAGGAGTGGTTCCTGCAGGTCTTCTTCACCCTGCTGGGCCTGGGCATCCTCTTCCTCTTCCTGGCTCCCGCCGTCACCCTTCATCGCCGCACCGGCGGCCGGGGGCTCTACCTCTCGGGCCTGCTGGCCATCATCGCCGGGGGGCTCATCATCTTCCATGCCAACCAGGTCTGGTCGGCCTCGGTCTTCGACCTGACCCGCTCGGGCGACCTCTACATCGGGGCCCACTCCAAGGACGGCTCCGACGACTTCAACGGCCTCATCGACGAGTTCCAGTTCTACGACACGGCCCTGGACGGGGACCAGGTGACCTCCCTCTACTACACCTACACCCCGCCCCAGGGTTCCAGCCTGCGCTCGGAATGGGAGTTCGACGAGAACGACGGTGACATGGCCTTCGACAATCGGGGGGAGAACAACGGGCGGTTGACCAATGGGGCCTGGTGGAGCAAGAACGGGCAGTTCGGCAGTGCCCTGGACCTTCGGGGCGAGGAGGCCTTCGTCCGGGTGGACGACCACGCCTCCCTGGATGTGGAGCAGGCCGATTCGGTCACCTTCGCTTTGTGGTTCAAACCCCAGAGCGACAACCTCACCCAGTACCTCTTCTTCAAGCAGTCGGGCACCGCCCAGTACTACCTGCTCCTGGGCAGTGGCAAGCTGACCTTCTACATCAAGGACATCGAGGGTCAGAGCAAGAGCGTCCGCTCGGAGCCCCACGAGTACGATGACGATGAATGGCACCACGTGGTGGGGGTCATCGACAACGAGAATGACAAGATCACCCTCTACGTTGACGGGGAGAAGGAGGGCGAGAAGTCCATCGCCAAGCTCACCTCCCTGGCCGGCGGTTCAGGCCTGCGCGAGTTCCGCGATTCCTACGGCGCTGTCATGGGCGTCGTGGCCCTCCTGCTCTTCCTGTCGGGCCTCATCATGCGCTCCAACTCCGGCTCCATCCTGCGGCGTCAGCGCAAGTTCTTCATCACCCACCTGGAGGGGTGAGCCCACGGCCAGTCCCAGGGCCACTCCCAAGGGCGGGCCCAACGCCGGTCCCCGTTCAGGACCCGGGTCCACACCGAGATCCCAGCCACCCGCGCCATCCGCGGCATCCGCTGTCTCCACATTCGAATGGGCCTCCAAGTACCGTCCCCGCAGTCTCGAGGGCATCGTGGGCAATCCCACGGCGGTCAACAACCTGCGCAAATGGGCCCAGGCCTGGCAGGCGGGCAGTTCTCCCAAGCAGAGGGCGCTGATCCTGGCCGGTGACCCAGGCATCGGCAAGACCACGGCGGCCCACGCCCTGGCCCACGATTTCCACTGGTCGGTCATCGAGCTCAACGCCTCCGACGCCCGCAACGCCGCCGCCATCGAGAAGGTGGCCCTGAGGGGCGCCCTGTACGATTCCTTCGGAGCCGACGGCTCCTTCCAGCAGGCCTCCAAGGGGGCCCGCAAGCTCATCATCCTGGACGAGGCCGATAGCCTGGTGGAGCGGGTCCAGGGGGGCCGCAAGCTGGACAAGGACCTCTCCGACCGGGGCGGCAAGCCGGCCATCGTGCGCACCCTGCGTCAGACCGGCCAGCCCATCATCCTCATCGTCAACGACCTCTACTCCCTGACCAAGGGCTCGGGCGGGCCCCTGCGCACCCTGGCCCAGACCGTCCGCTTCCAGAAGCTCCGCCAGCCCACGGTGAAGGCCATCCTCCAGAAGGTCTGCCAGGCCGAGGGGGTGGAGACCGAGCCAGCGGCCCTGGACGAGCTGGCCGCCAACGCCGGGGGCGACCTGCGGGCGGCCCTCAACGACCTGCAGGGTCTGGCCGAGGCGGGACCGGTGACCCTGGACCGGGTCCGATGGCTGGGCAGCCGGGACAAGCAGAAGGAGATGTTCGAACTGCTGGCGGTCATCTTCAGGTCGATGGACTATCCCACCCCTCGCCGCACCGCCATGGACGTGGACGAGAATCCCGAGTCCATCACCCTGTGGGTGGACGACAACCTGCCCATAGCCTACGACGACCCCTACGACCTGCAACGGGGCTACGAGGCCCTATCGCGGGCCGACCTCTGCCTGGGCCGGGTCCGCCGCCGCCAGTACTACGGCCTCTGGTCCTACGCCAGCGAGCTGTCCACCTCGGGAGTGGCCCTGGCCAAGAAGCGACCGCCCACCCACCGGCCCCGCTACCAGTTCCCCTCGTGGCTGCGCCGGATGTCCAGCTCCCGGGGGCGCCGGGCGGTCCGCAACAACGCCCTCTCGGCCATGGCCCGTCACTGCCACACCTCCAGGACAACCGCCCTCACCGAGATGCGACCCCTCTTCAACACCCTGCTCAGCCTGCCCCTGGTCACGCCCCGGCAGACCGGGGATGATGTGGAGGAGGGGGATGATATGGAGCCTGAAGCGCCGGCGGTGGAGCCATCGTTCCAGCCCGGTCCTCGGATCGTGGCCGACCTGAAGCTGGAGGCCCCCGAACTGGCCTACCTGCTGGGCACCAAGCCCGAGGACCCCCACGTCAAGGCCCTGCTGGAGGCCGCACGACCCCTGGGCTGGGGCCCGGTTGAGAAACTGCGGGGCCAGGCCGCCAAGGAGGCTTTGCAGGGAGCCCTGAGCCTGCCGGCCAAGCCTAAGGGCAAGACCAAGGGAAAGAAAGGGAAGGCAGGCAAGGCGGATAGCACATCGGGCAAGGCAAAGGGGAAAACCAAAGGCAAGGGCCAAAGCAAGGGCACCGGCAAATCAAAAGGCCAGGCTGAAACCCAGGATGACAAGGATAGCCGGGATGATGACAGTGGAAGCGACGCCAGCGACCCGGACGGGGAGGCCACTCCTGACGAAGAGGCCGAACAGGACCGCGCCCCCGACCCCTCCCAGAAGACCCTCTTCGAGTTCTAAGCCAGGGAAGGACCTTTTCGGGCAGTGCTGAAAGTGACAGACACCGCAACGTCCGTGAGGCTTGCTACCGTCTGAACGTTTATATAAATCGGGGGCGTGAACAGCCATCGAGGAGGCCATGCCATGCCAGCCCGAAAGAGATACCCAGGTCCCTTCCACTCCCGGACCGTTCACCCTTCCCCCTTCCGGACCTTTCCCCTTGCATGCACCTCGAGCCGTGGGTCTCGTCGTGAGAGAGCTCTCCTGCGCCCCCATCTTCATGCCTGGCTCGTGGTCCTGGCCATCCTGACCGGCGGTGCCGGCCTCTCCCTCGTTCCCGGCCCTCTATACGACAGCCCGCCCGAGGTCTGGGAGATGGGGCTCCTGATCCCCGAGGGCCCCAACCTGTTCACCATGGCCCTGTGCGCGGGCGACCGGGCCACCATCCCCCTGGCCGGCGAGGGCTACCGCCTGCTCGATCCCAGCAGTACCGACCCCCGCATCGGACAGCTCTCGCTCAGCGAGGACGCCACCCGTCTGCACTTCTCCACGGAGATGCCGGGTCAGGTCATCCTCAGCTTCGGCGTGGGCGCAATGGAAGAAGGCGGCGCCCTGGAGATGGTCCAGACCGTGCGGGTCTACCTGCGGGTGGGACTGTGCACCGCTCCCGGCGAGACCGCCGACCCGGTGGCCCAGGAGTTCCTCGACCGCTCCATGGCCGGAATGCCGCCCATCTCAGGCTACCTCTTCCCCGGCGGGGAGCCCGAGACCCAACAGCTCCTTGCCTGCCAGGGCCAGCGGTACAGCTACCTCTTCACCGCCCCTGCCGGGGTTAGAAACACCGCCTCCTCGGACCCTGCCGTGGCCACCCTGGTCCACTACGCCCCCTCGGGGCGCCTGATGGTCTACGCCACCGGCACTGGCAACGCCACCCTTCACCTGGAGGTCGACGAGCTGGACTTCCCGGTGAACGATGAGCGGTGGCAGCCCATGACCCTCCAGGTGTCGGCCATCGACTGTTCCGCCGCCTCGACCGATGAAGGTGACAATGAGGAGGGTGAAGATCAAGGGGCCGACAACGAGGAGGCACAAGGCTCGCCGGACGGGAACCACGAGGGTCAGCAGGTGGGCGGACAGAGCGCCGCCGCCGGCACCAGCCAGGTCATCGGGGTATCGGTCTCTGGGGGCGGGTCGGTCACCATCTCCCAGACCATGAGTGGCAACAGCCCCGGGTCCGGCGACGGACAGGACGGGGCGTCGGGAACCGCCTCGGCGGGCACGACCAGCTTCACCACCCGGGTCCAGCTTAGCCCGGGCGATTCCTCCTCCATCTTCGTGGGGGTCTCCAACGGGGGAACCGGGGACATCGGGGGCAAGCTGGACATGTACGGCTCCAGGGGCATCACAGTCACGGCCGAGGCCAGCGGCGACATCGTCGGTCTGGTCCAGACCTGCACATACTGCTGGAGGTTCACCCTTCCCGCCGGGCCCACGGAGGCAGGCACTGGCGTTACCCTGAACATCGCCGTGGACGAGGACGAGGACCCCGACTCCTACACCGTGGCTGACATCAACCTCGAGACCCAGAACCTCTGAGACCGTTGCCTCATCCAATGCCATTCCCATCCCGCCGGTGGCAGGCCGGGTGTAAGGCACCCTTGAACTCCTGAACCCTTTAATATCAGCGGCGGATGGAAAGAGGCTTCAGGAGGTTTCCATGTACCGCGCAATACCGGAGCGGCCCCGCTCAGGGCGAAGGGCTCGACGGGCTCCCATCCCAACCACATTCACTTCCACACCCATCTCTTACAGGGATCCACGGTTTCATGCAGACCACCGCAGTGGACACTATCATCTAGCGCCTCGCAGGCGGCCCGGGTCGAGGCTGGTCGGGCTGTTCTCCTGGGCCCTCGTCGGGGTCATGCTGGTGACCGGGATGGGCATCACCCTCAACCCGGTCCCCACCGGGGTCGATGGCCTCGCCCAGTGGGAGCGGGGCATCCTTCTGCCCGATGGGCCCAACCTGTACCGTCTGAGCCTTTGTGAACAAGAGGAGGCCAGGTTCCCCCTGACCAACGGCGATCTGGTGCTGATCAACCCTCGCTCAACGGATCCCCAGGTGGGACAGCTGGCCATCCTGGTGGGCAGCCAGACCCTGGTGGTGAACAGCGGTCACGCGGGTGAGGCCCTGCTCAGCTTCGAGGCCGCCCTGGTGGACGCCCAGGACCGCGTGGGGTCCAGCCAGACCCTTTCCATTCGCCTTCACGTGAGCCAGTGCGGCGCCCCGCAGCCGGACCAGGACGATGACCCGGGTGTCGGTGATCCGGACCCGGTCAGCCCACCCGCCTCCGGGGGCTCCCCGACGGCCGAGTTGATCAGCACCCCTCCCACCGGCCACCTGCTCTACCTGGGCGATGGCAACTACCTGCTCGGTGCCTGCCGAGGTCTGCGCTACAACTACGATTTTGACGTGACAACCCTGGTGCGTCAGGTGACCTCCTACAACAACCGCGTCGCGACCCTGACGCCCTACACCCAGCCGACGCGCCTGATGCTCATCACCCAGGGACCTGGCACCACCCTGCTCAGCTTCCAGGCCGCCACCCTGGAGCACCCGGACGATAACCTGCGCTGGAGGTCCTACACCATCCAGGTGACGGTGAACCGCTGCTCCGCGGCCGAATCGGCCAGCCAGACCACTCACGAGGTGCTCTCGCTGGGCACAGGCTCGACCAGCGGCCAGGGCACCGGCTCCTCGACCACCGGGACCGGAACCTCCGGCTCCGGCGGCTCTGCCGGCGGGAGCGCAGGCGGCGTCACCGGGACCATCGGAGGCGCCGGCAGCGGCACTGGCGGGACCGGCGGTGGCGGTGGTGGGGGCGCTTCGGTGATCGGAGGCGGCAGTGCGGCCATCTCCCAGGCCCTGCAGGCAGGAGGCGTGACCTTCACCGGTGATCACGACGAGAGCCTTGGAACCACCCATGACGACGGCACTGCGTTCGCGGCCCATGTGGAGATGAACCAGGGTGATATGACCACGGCCTTCGTCAGGCTCTCCAACCAGGGCATGGGCGACATCGCCTACGTCCTCAGCATCCACGGCATCAGTGGCTACAGCGTCTCGGCGACCCCCTCGGGTGACATCGCCAGCATCGCCCGCACCGGCGCCTACAGCTGGAAGTTCCTCCTTCCCGGTGGTCCGACCGGAGCCGATACCGGTGTCCAACTGACCTTCGCCATACCCGACGCCGCACCCACCGGCTTCTACAGCCTGGGAAGCATTACCATCAGGCCGGTCAACTACTGATCTGCAGGGTGCCTCGCCCCAAGGGCCTCTCCCATCTGTAGTGGCCGCTGGCCTCAGTTGGCCTTGGCGTACCGGATGGCGAACACCACGCTCACCAGCGTTCCCAGTAAGGCCGCGAAACTCGCTCCCGGACCGTATCTATCATCCTTGGATTGGACCTCCCACCGGTCGGGGTCATCGGGATACTGATCCAGCTCCAGCCCTGTGGTCGAGTCGGCCTCGCTCATCCCCTCGTTCCACTCGTCCGGGTGGCCGTCACCGTCGATGTCAAGGCTGGCCGCCGGGTCGTCAGGGAAGTCGTCGAGACGGGTCAGTCCGCTGGTCGAGTCAGCCGGGCCCAGACCCTCGGTCCACCGGTCGGGAAACCCGTCATCGTCACGGTCCAGGGCGGTCGACGGGTCGGTGGGATAGGCGTCGATGGCATCCCCCACCCCGTCGCCATCCCAGTCATCAAGCTCCATCATCAGCCGCAGTCCGCCATGGCCGCTGGCCACGGCCACAAGGAGCCCCTCATCGTCGACAGCCACGCCGTAGGCCTGCTCGTTGAGGTCCACCTGAGCGACGCTCGCGGGTCGGGCCGGGTCGGTCACGTTCACCACCTGGACCCCAGCGTTGTTCAGGGACAGGTATGCCAACTGGCCACTGTCGGACAGGGCGATCCCTGTGGCCGGACCGGCCAGGGATAGGTTGCCTGCCTCGGTCACGTTGTCCAGATCGGTGATATCGAAGATGCGCAGGAGGTCGCCCCCATCGGCCATGAAGGCCAGCTCGCCGCGCAGGGCCAGTCCCACGAACTGGGTGGGATCGGTGCATCCGCAGGCCTCGCCGTAACCTCCCTCCTCGGTGATGTTGCTGATCACTGAGACGTTGTAGACTCGCAGACCGCTCTGGGCGGCGGCCATGTAGACCAGCTCGTCCCTGATTACCAGTTCGTGAGCGTACCCCGGGCTGTCGTAGGCCCCGAGCATCGTCGGTGAGGCGGGGTCGGAGACATCGATCACCATGAAGCCCTCCTTGCCATCGGCCACGTAGGCCCGGTCGCCCTCCACCGTCACATCCTTGGCCAAGCCTGGGGTATCGAGACCTCCCACCAGCTTCGGTGCTGAGGGTTCGGACACGTTGAAGACCCGCAATCCCTGGTCCCCGGCCGCCAGGTAGGCGTGGTCACCCACAACCTCGACCCCCCGGCCATCCAGGGGCGTGTCGTTGTGACCGAGCTCCAGGGGCTGCAGGGGGTCCGACACATCGATTATCCTGAGACCGCCCCGACCAGCGGCGACATAGACCAGATCGCCCACGAAAACGACGTCGTAGGTCTTGCCCTGGGTATCGACCTGGGCCACGGTGTTCCAGACCCTGGCGGCACCGGCAGTTTCAGCGCTTGTGGTGGAGCCGAACGAACCGGCAGATATGGCCAGGATGAGGCAGACCAGGAGCCCCTTCAGGGGCCAGCCGTGATGGTTGTACAGGCTTGATCTGATCCGTGGTCCTGGCAAGTGAGGAGGGTCAGGAGGGTTGGACTATGAATACTTTTCCAGCGTAGTTATATGTAACTACAATAATGATTACATCGTCGACAGATCGCCCAATGATATGGGCTGTTTGACCGGATGATGACGCTAAGGCGCTAAGGCGCTAAGGCGCTAAGGCGCTAAGGCGTTCAGGTGCTCAATCGCTGACCGCTTCAGCCACTTGGGGTTCTTTGTCCCCGGCCTTCTCTTCGCCGGCCTCTGAGTCCTCTGCACCGGCATCGGTCTTTGCCGCCTCTTCACCCTCACCTTCTGCTTCGCCCTCGCCCTCCTCAGTTTCCTCGGGGGTTGGGGGTGGAGCGGTGTAGGATTCGATGAAGTGAACATCGGTGACGTCGGCCCACTTGCGCAGGCTGGCCACCACCCGCATCTTGGCGGCGAACCAGTTGGTGTCGTACTTGCAGATATCGGCCACGGTGATCCGGGCGACGCTCTGGTCATCCACATCCACCTCGAAATCGGCCTCGACCGGGTATTCCAGCTTGATGAGCTTGGCCACCTTCTCGGCCGATTCGGTGGCCGCCTCGGTGATCTTGTACTTGAAGGTCAGGTCCTTGCCCGCCAGATGGTGGTTGAAATCCACCCGGACCCGGGAGCCCGAGACCATTACCACATGGCCCAGCTTGCCGTCGAGTTCCACCTCCACGCCCACCATCAGGGGCATGGGCTGCTGCCGGTTTCGCTCGGCCTGGTCCTTTAGCTGCCGTTCGATCTCCTGGCGGCGGTGGAGCTTGATCTGCTTGGGATCCTTGGCGCCATAGGCCTTCTCCGATGGAACGGTCACCTCGTAGTCCTGGCCCACCTTGGCCTCTTTCAGGTGCTCTTCCAGGCCTTCCACCATGCGACCTCCGCCAACCAGGGCCACCATGGGGCCATAGCTGCGCTTCTCCTCGTGGATGTCGTGCTCCTTGGCCAGCTCCTCCTTGGTGGTGTCAAAGAGCTCGGGGGTCTCGCCGGTCCAGCCTTCGTAATCGAGTAATATCACATCGCCCTCGTTCATGGGGGGCCTCCGTGAGCCGCCCTATTTAAGCCCCCCTTATAAGCTTGACCTCGGGCTGGACCAACAATGGTGTACGGGCAATGTAGTTGACGATGGATGACCGTGGATTACCATGGATGACATTGGAAGACTGTGGATATAAACAGGACCATCTCGGGGCCTCAATTCTTTAAGACCTGGCAGACCCTGGCCGGCCGAACATGGTCCAGGAACCAGCCCCGCCCGTGAAGCCCGCCGATGCCAAGCCATCACCCTCCACTTTCGACTACGACGTGGCGGTCGTGGGAGCTGGTCCTGCGGGCTCGGTGGCCGCCGCCTACGCCGCCAAGGGAGGGGCCCGGGTGGTCCTGCTGGAGCGCCGGGCGGTGGTGGGCGAGCCCCTCCAGTGCGGCGAGCTGATGCCCTCCAATCGCCAGCTGCGCCAGCTCTGCCCCGGGGTCCCCGACATCGACGAGCTCTTCCAGACCCCGGAATCTGTCATCTCCGGTCATTACGACCGCATCCGCTTCATCGCTCCCAGGGGCACAGCCTGCGCCTTCGACTTTGAAGGTTACACCATGGACCGTCCGCTCCACGATCAGACCCTGGTCCGTCGGGCGGTGAAGGCCGGGGCCGAACTGCGCACCTCCACGAAAGTGGCCTCCATCGAGGGCCAGACCCTAACCCTGGTCCCCTCGGCCAGGCAGGGGGCGGGCGATGAACGAAGCGGGGACGATGCGATGTCGAAAAGGGTGGACCCGGAGGTTCGGCCAGGTCCTGGTGAGTCCCTCACCGCCAGGGTCATCATCGGCGCCGACGGCCCCCACTCCCTGGTCCGCAGGGCCGCCGGACTGCCCTCCCCCGGGATGTCGGCCACCATGATGGCTTTGGTCGAGGGCGACTTCCCCCCCACCGTGGACCTCCACTTCGGCAGTCTGGCTCCCGGAGGCTATGCCTGGGTCATCCCCAAGGCAGGGGGGGCCAACATCGGGGTGGGCATCCAGACCCGCTACAACCGTTCCGGCCTGAGCCTGCGGCAGATCATGAAGCGCTTCGAGGACCGATTTGAGGGTGAGGTGACCTATCGCGGCGGTGGCATGGTCCCTGTCTCCGGCCCCCTGTCACGCACCGTGAGCGGCCCCTGCCTGCTGGTGGGGGATGCCGCCGGTCATGTCATGCCCTCCAATGGCGGCGGCATCTGCACCGCCATGATGGCCGGACGGGTGGCCGGTCAGGTGGCCGCCGAGCACACGGCCGGGGCCACCGCCGCCTCCGGCGAGCCCGCGCGGGCCGTGCCCCTGGACGAGTACGAGACCCGCTGGCGCTCCCAGCTGGGTCGCACCTTCAAGTACTCGGTGCGGGCCAAGAGACTGGCCGACCTGATGTTCGACCGTGATTGGAAGCTGAACCTGGCCATGGGCTGGTGGACGGTGCCCCTCATGCGCCGGGCCCTCACCTGCCGTCCCATGTTCGGCGTTTTTTGAAAAAAAACTTCAAGGAACGGGGTCATTTTAGGGTTCTGTTGCCTTGCCGTGACTTGAGCGAATGGGCGAAGGACTGTTGCGTGGCGTGGCTTGTGCAAATCATAATTATTATATACCAAAAAATGAGGTCTCCATCGTCGGCTTCTTTGAGTTACTGGTACGTTCCATGCGTAGCAACTACCTCACCTGAGAGGGGCCGACACCTATCAGGTTGTTGTCCAGCACGACTTTCAGTCTTGCTTATTCTCTTTCCATCTTTTCGATGCCCAATTATGCTTATCACAATTGAAGGCTGATTTCTTAGGCACATTCTCTACTTCGCAGTATGGGCAGAAGTAATCGATAGTAGTGTGCTTTGATTCTGACATGGGGATGCCTGCGGCCAATCCACGCCAACTCTTGTATTAATAATTTAGTCAGTAAGGAGGTGAGAAACTGAGCGAATGTACTTGTTGTGAGAAGTGTTTAGGCTGGAAGCACGAAGTGTTTGTGTCCAAGAATATTATTATCAAGATACTCGAACAGCTACGAACTGGTCTGCTGGACGAGGACAACGAAAGGGCATTGAACAAAGACCTGTTCAGTTTATTAGAGCGTCATCTTTAATTGTCATATTTAGTGATAGTTCGAAGAGTTTGTCCAATTCGTTAATTGAAGTTGTAATTTCGTCAGATATTTTTCCGACACTCCTTCCGGCTTCATGTTGTTTGACTGCATCCAAATATCTATTTACGATATTCATGGTCATTCGTTTGATAGAAGTCGAATATCTGCCGATATGTGGTTCGAGATTCTCCTCGAATTTTCGGCATAAACCTTCTGCGAATATGTGTAAGTCTTCTGCGTGATGGACTTCTTCAACCTTTAACAATTGAACATCATCTCGTATGTCCTTAATTAACTGGAGAACCAACCTTGAAGAAGCCTTGGCGTTTTCATCTAACATATTCCCATCAGGAAGAACTCCATTGAAAAGTCTAACCTTTCTATTTCACCGTCTTCTCAATCATCTTCAACCAACGGTTACCGCTCAGGTCAAGCGGTAACTTGGCGAGTTGGGCAGGTGTCAGACCACCAATGCCCTGATGGGGCCTCAGATAGTTATAATAGACCCGATAGAAGTCGGTGAAGTCAACAGCCCCTCGAACACTATCCATGCTCCGCATAACCTTCATTCGCTCACGGACAGAGCCGTTCAATCGCTCGACGATATTGTTGTTTAACTTGTCTTGGAAGGTGGCGTATCGGACATGAGGGTTCTTGACCATCGCATGGCGGTCATAGAACTCGGCGGGGATGGCCTTGTTGTATGATTGTAGCCCATCGGTTACTATGGCGTCAGGCCGCTGTTTTGCCCGATATTTGGCGTCTTGTAGAGGAACACGGGCATCGGGTACTAACCGACTCTTGGACACCCTGCAAGCCAGCAGGAAGCGGGTATCGGCGTCCATGATGTTCCAAATCCACTCGTAATACTTCTTCTCGCCCTCCTTCTTGATGAAGATGGTCATCTCGTCGGAGTGCCAAATCTTGCCGACATCGGCCTTGTGCTTCTCGGCATAGCCAGCCAGCAGATGTAAGTATTTCTTGATCCACCGCATCGGGGTAGTGGGGTTGACTGAAATGGAGTGGAACTGCTTGAGGTGGTCGCAAATCTTACGGAGCGATAGGCCCTTGAAGAAAAGGTCCAGAGTAAGTGTGATGACCTCGGGGCTGTGCTTCATGTGTTTGAAGCCCTTGTCGGGCGAGAAGCGGTGCCCGCAATCCTTGCATCCGAAAATTTGATTGGCCCCGAACTTGGTCTTTCTCTTGCCCCGTTTAATTATCTCGTAGGAGCCGCAGGACGGGCAGAATTGCGGCCTTTCCTCATCGATGGTAATGTCCTCGGCTTTGGCGTCTTCCTTTACACTACCCTTTAATTTCAGGCTGAACTGAACTGCGTAGATGTGCTTGCAAGGCAGTTGACGGTTTTCAAAATCGGGGCAGGAACACTTCCACTTTCGGTTCGGCCTCGTAACATCGTACTTGCCTACGCCAGTCTGCGAGGCCACATTCCAGAGGCCGAGTTTGACCTTCTTGATGGCTTCTCCTTGGGATAGGATGTTGAGGGCACGGAGTTGTCGAGGTTCGGTTAATTGCTCCATGTTATCACGCTTACTTAGTTAGTATATTACTAACTAAGTATATAAGACCACCTTTACAAAGTATATACTTACTATTATATACTTTACTAAGGATGTTTTGACCATGCCAAAAGTCAAGCTGACCGTTGACGGTTTCCGGTGCTATCGCTGTACGCATGAGTGGATTGCCCGAGGGTCGAAGGACCCCAAGGTGTGCCCGAAGTGCAAATCCCCGTATTGGGATACGCCGAGAAGGCGATGATTTTAAATTGAAGTAGCTCATAACTTTCCTAGCAAATCGAGTGGCGGAAGCAGGGGGACTCGAACCCCCGAGGCACGAGGCCATCCGGTCTTAAGCCGGACGCATTTTCCGCTCTGCCATGCTTCCGCTCGATTTGCGGGTGTTCAACCAGCCGCCGATGCCACCCCTCAAGCGATTTTGGTCGGCGGCTGGAAGACAAATAAAAAATTGTGAAGAAATGTATAAGAATCTACCTAAATAAATTGTCGAAAAGG
>CAYLMJ010000052.1:0-7916 GCA_964384995.1 uncultured archaeon
GTGAAGGCTCTCAGTGGTTGACGGGCCAGATGCGCCCCTCGATGGTGTAGAAACCGGTGGGGGCGGCGTCCTCGATGGCCACGACGATGCGTATCTCCAGCGGGTCGCCGATGATGTTCACATCGGGCACCTCGAACTTCCAGGTCTCGGAGCCGTCTATCTGCACCAGGGGGAAGGGCAGGAGATTGGCCAGGCCGTGGTGGATGACGAAGTCGGTTGCCGGGGCCAGGTCAGACTTCTCCAGGCGGATGAGGTCGGCACCAGCTATCTGGTCGATGATGGCCTCACCGTCGGTGTACATCTGATCGTTGTTGTCGTCCACGTAGTAGTAGTGGTGGGTGGTGGCCGCGCCGCCAGGGGCACCGCCGTCGTAATCGGTCTCCAGGCGGAACATCTCGTTGGCGTTGTCGATGGTCCAGAACCCGGCGCCGTCGGCCCGGGCCAGGACCGTCACGGCCGAGGTGAGCACGCCCTCGACATCGATGTCGGAACCGCCGGTGTAGAGCAAAGGCTCACCGAAATCGTAGTCATCGTCATGGTTGGTGTCGCGGTACATGATGTTGTCGCCGTCCAGGAAGTACCGGGCCGAAGAGGCGTCGAACTGGGCCCCTCCTGCGGCCACATCGGGCGCCGTCCCCTCGTAGACCACGGTCTCGGGAAGATCGGCCGCCGTGGTGAAGGTGTTGGCGCCACCTGACTCCTCCTCGTAGACGTCCTCACCCAGGTCGAACACACCGTTGGCCGCCGCCAGCTCTCCGTCGTTGTAGGAGAAAGGAGTGGTCGAGCTGGTGATCAGCTGGGTACCGATGGTGGTGTCCTCCACCAGATTACCACCGGTGTCCCTGAAGGCCAGGTCACCCCCGCCCCATTCGGTACCGCCGTTTGCGGCCCCCAGCAACAGGTCGTCGGCCACGTTCATGGCCGGCGTGCCGTAGTTGGTGACCACCACGGCCGAAGCGGCCAGGATGGAGGTAGAGTCTATCTTGTACTGGGTTCCAGCGTACGAAGCCGTCGCACCGGCCAGCAGGTCGTTCATGGCCAGGACGATATCAGCGGCATCGTCGAGGTACCGGTTGTCGACGGTCGCTGTGGCGCCGGCGGCCAGGTTGGCCACGTAGAACGCCGCACCATCGGGGTAGGTATCCGAGTCGTGTCCCAGGACATTGATGGAGGTCGTCGGATTGCCGCCGGTGTCATCCATAATGATGAAGTCAGAACTGGCATCGAGAACGCCATCTGTGTCAACGATGTAGACCGTGCCTGCTGTCAGGCCTGTGGCATCGCAGGAGTTCACGTCCAGGGCCAACTTTCCGTTGGTCGTCGACTGGGCTCCGTCCACCGTGCACGCGCCCACCTGGGCTCCCATGATGATGGTCTGCTGGGTCAAGGTCTGACCCTTGATGGCGTCGCCACCCTGGGCCACGTCGCCGATAAGTTCCAATCTCGATCTGGCACCGTCATCAACGCTCGTGCTTATCATGTAGTAATTGCCGCCGATCTCCAGGATGTTTCCAGCCGTGAAGCCCGAGACCCCTGTGAGACCGATGTAAGCCTCATCGTGCTCCTTGATCTCCAAGGAGTTGGCCATGGTGATGGCGGTCACACCGCCGCCGTCGACGTCGATGTTGAAGGAGGGATTCACGACGGTTGCCAGTGAAGTGGCCGCGCCGGCCCCGCTCAGGGAACCTCCCGAGGTGGCGTAGCGTCCGTCGTCATCATCGTCATACCACATGGCGTCGTTGGCGCCGTCGAAGATGTCGCCGGCACCTGGATCGTAGTAGTAGACGTCATCCCCGGCGTCGAATGATACGAGGGGGTCGCCGACAGTGAGTCCAGCATCTGCACCTTCATCAAGGGACCCAGTGCCATCGCCGTCGACGAGCACGTCGGCCATGGTGGACCAGAAGGCGTCCCCGTCCCGACTGTAGAAGATGTCCTCGTTGGTATCCCAGTTGCCATCGCTGTTGGCGTCGTTGAAGAGGATGCGGCCGATGGCGTATGAGCCCAGGTCCTCGTAAAGGGCGGCTCGTCCGGCGGTGACGATGGTGTCGCCGGTGCCGTCCAGCAGACCCGGGTCCAGCTGGCCGATGGTGTTGCCATCCAGCAGGATGGCCTCGGGGTCCTCGCCGTCGTAGTCCGAGAAGATGTTGTCATCGTATTCCGGTCCGTAGATGCCGCCGTAACCGTAGGTCCCGGGGGCCACGTAGGAGCCGTCGAAGAACCAGTGGTCGGCGGTGAAGTTGTCGTAGTCCGTCCAGCCGGTGGCCACGACGATATCGGCCCGCTCCAGCTCCAGCTTGTCGCTGGTGGGGCGCTGGTCCAGGACCGCCTCCTCCTGGGTGTACTTGCCATCATGGTTGCGATCGGACCAGTAGAAGATGGGTTCCACATCTACAGTTATGGGAGGCGTGGTGGTCGTCAACTGCATCTCCACGAACATCCGCTTTTCGGCCTCGTTGACGATGGGCAGGTCGATGTAGATGATGTCGCCGTTGTTGGCCTCCACGTGGACGGCCCATTCCATCCCGTCATCGCTGACGGTGGCCAGGGCCTCGTCGGCATCCCCGGAGATGTCCTCCGGCCCGAACATCGTGTGGTCGATGCGGATGGCCTGGCTGACGGCGATGGTGGTCTCTCCTTCGATGGAATCCTTCAGGATGAGACCGGTCACCGCTCCGGCTCCGGCTATGATCAGTAAGGTCAGTACGGCCCAGGCGGGTATCCTGGTCGGGCCTACTTTAATCGCAAGATGGCTGGCTCTTGTTGACATTTGGCTCTGCCTCCTCTGGCAAGGATTGCGAGGGTTCGCAAAAAGGCAGTTTTCTTTCCCGACTTGATTATTAAAGGATTGTGACGATAAGTTCCTGGTCTATTCTCGATAGAACCGGTTTCTCATGGGTTTTTCATCATAATCGACCCACCAGGCGGCGGCGGTCCCATCTTAAGGGTTTTCTCGTTCCTGGGCTTCCGACCAAAAAGGGTAATTATAAGTGACACTCACTTTACCCACGTTGGTGGTATCCAATGGCCTCAATCGAGCAGGAACTACTGTACGCCATCCGTGCCATGGAGGTTCTCCTTGAATCGGGCGTGGGCGTCTCCGAGGTAATGCTGCACGTCGCCGAGGAGGATTACGGCGATCTGTCCGGCGTATTCCAGAGCATTATCGACGACGTGAACGGGGGCATGATGCAGAAGGAGGCTCTTCAGAAAGCCATAGGAGCGACCCAATCCAAGAGTCTCAAAAAGGTCCTATCCACCCTGGCCATGTCCCTTGAGGAAGATACGGACACCGTGGACCGGATCCGCGCCATTGCGGTGAAGGAAGCTCGTGAGCGAAAGGTCAGGGTTGATGGTTTCGTGGAATCACTGGCAAGCACGTCCGACCAATTCCTGATCGTTTCCATCCTCCTGCCTCTCTTCGCTGTAATAGGTGGAGTGGTCAACGCCATGATGGGTGGTACAGAGGGACCGGTCAGCGGCGGGATGGAGGTTCCTCCGCAGTGTATCCCCTGCATGTTCATAATCTCGACCATCGTCATGTTCGCGATGGCGTATGGTCTCAAACAGAATGAGCCGGAGGGATGATCATGGGCATGGTTCCAGAAGGTTTGGCAGATGCCTTTGGCAGCGAGACCTGGTTCTATATCTGGGCCGGGCTGCTGCTGATCGTGATCATCAGCCAGGTACTCAACTATCCAAGACAGATGGCCCAGAAGAAACGGGATGAAGTGGAAGCGGCCTTGCCAGATTTCCTCAGTGGTCTGGCCGAGAACGTCCGGGCCGGCATGTCGGTCGAGGCGGCCATCGATGCCTTGGCCAAGCAACGGGACGATCGCATGGGCTATCTGCTCAAGCGCATGGTGAAGACCATGCATGAGGACTCGTTCTCCAATGCCATGGAGCAATTCTCCGAGGAATCTGATTCCAAGATGATCTCCCGGGTCATCTCCATTCTCAACGTGGCCCTGGTCTCAGCTGGTTCGTTCTCCGACGTTCTTGAGCGTCTGGGTGAGGAGTTCTTCGAGGCCTACCTGATCAAACAGGAACGCATCGCCAAGACCTCTTCGCAAGCCAACTTCATCCTGATGGGCGGTTCCATCATCTGTCCGGCCATCATGGGAACCATCGTGGCCACCATCGGTTCTGGAGGTGTGGGTACCTTCACCCTGGACATGAACCAGCCCACCCGGGTCTTCGGGATGGATATCGGGATGATGGACCTGCTCCTTGGCTCGATGAAGATATTCATGCTCTTCTTGGGTGCCGCGGCGGTCATCATGAATGCCATTATCATGCAGACCTTGAGACTCGCTCCCTTGCGGATCCCGCTTTTCCAGTTCCTTTCTCTAACGGTGCTCATTGGCACCTTGCAAATTCAAATATGAGGTAACGAGGAGGCGTTAAGATGGCACAGCAAAAACAAAAACAGGGTCAGATAGTCGACAAGTACGAGAACTCTCACATATACAAGTATCCCGAGGAGATGATGCCGGTCTACAACGTCCTGGAGATGGACCGCTCCTCCTCCTACGGGGCCTTGAAGCCGCTGTTGACCGACGACAATATCGAGGAGGTGATGTACAATGACCCCAAGAAGTGCGTCATCGTTGCTCATCGAAAGCACGGCATGTGTCGGTCCAACGTGTTCATGAACGAGGACGAGGCCCTGGAGGTCATCCAGCGTATCGCCTCCTATGTGGGCCGCAAGGTGGGCCTGGACAACCTCCTGCTGGATGCCCGGTTGCCCGATGGCTCCCGTGTGAACGCCACCCTGCCACCCTCATCGCCCGACGGCCCCACCCTCACCATCCGCAAGTTCCTGAAGAACCCCCTGACGGTCATCGATCTGATCAAGTTCGAGACCTTCACGCCCAGGGTGGCCGCCACCCTGTGGATGTTCACCGAGGGCATGGGCGTGTCCCCCTCCAATGTCATCGTGGCCGGCGGAACCGGTTCGGGGAAGACCACCACCCTCAACGTGCTGGGCATATTCATCCCCGGCATCGACCGCCTCATCACCATCGAGGACGTGGCCGAGATCCAGGTGCTCCACGAGCACTGGGTGCGGCTGGAGACGGTCCAGCCCACCACCGCCTCCTCCTCCGAGGTGGACATGGACACCCTGCTCAAGAACACCCTGCGTATGCGTCCCGACCGCCTCATCGTCGGTGAGGTGCGAGGACCCGAGGCCGCCACCCTGTTCACCGCCATGAACACCGGCCACGACGGCTGCATGGGCACCCTGCACGCCAACACCGCCCAGGAGACGGTGACCCGTCTGACCAACGCGCCCATGAACGTGCCCGCCATCATGCTCAACGCCCTGGACCTGATCATCATGCAGAGCCGGGTGAACATCAAGGGCAAGAACTACCGGCGCATCACCGAGGTCTCGGAGCTTGCGGGCCTGGAGAAGGGCAAGCCCCGGCTCAACACCCTCTTCAAGTTCGATCACAACCAGGGGGTGCTGGCGGAGACCGGCGTGCCCTCCAAGCTCAGGGAGAAGATATCCTCGGCGGCGGGCGTATCGCCCAAGCACTTCGACCAGGAGCGGGATCGCCGGGCCAGCCTGCTGGAGCAGATGTTCCAGAACAAGATCACCAACATCCAGGACGTCTCCAAGGTGATCCAGAACTACTACCTGCGGCAGAAAGGGGGATAGAACTGACCCCGGGACTCACCTACGCCAGTTCGGGAGTGGACATACCCAGGACCCAGGCCGCCATCAAGGCCCTCACCGCCACCCTGACCTACCAGCGACCGCCGGGACCTGGCTCCCGTGTGGGCGGCGGCGATTTCTTCACCGGCCTGGTTGAGTTCGGCGACCACTATCTGGGGCTCTGCACCGACGGCGTGGGAACCAAGCTGCTGCTGGCCCAGGCCCTGAACAAGTTCGATACCGTGGGCCTGGACTGCATGGCCATGAACGTCAACGACATGATCTGCGCCGGGGCCGAGCCCCTGGCCTTCGTGGACTACCTGGCCCTGGCCACCGCCGACCCGGAGGAGCTGGAGGCCCTTGGGAGGGGCCTCAACGAGGCCGCCCGCCAGGCCAACGTCACCATCGTGGGCGGCGAGTCGGCCATCATCCCCGAGCTGGTCAAGGAGAACGACCTGGCGGGGACCGCCCTGGGCGTGGTGGCCAGGGACCGCCTCATCGATGGCAGTCAGATAGCTCCCGGCGACGCCCTCATCGGACTGGCCTCCTCGGGCCCCCACTCCAATGGCTACACCCTCATCCGCAAGATCGTGGAGCATGCAGGCGCCGACCTGGCCGACCCCTTCCACGACACCACTCTGGGCCTGGCCCTGCTGGAACCCACCCGCATCTACGTGCGGCCCATCATGGCCCTCCTCGAGGGTCTGGGGACCAGGGTCAAGGGCCTGGCCAACATCACCGGCGGCGGCTGGCGCAACCTGGCCCGCCTCAATCGCCAGGTCACCTTCGACATCACCGATCCCCTGCCGGTCCCGCCCATCTTCGACTGGCTCCAGGAGCACGGCCGGGTGGAGACCCTGGAGATGTACGGGACCTTCAACATGGGCCTTGGCTTCGGGGTGGTGACGGCACAGGAGGCCGCCCAGGAGGCCGTGGAACTGCTGGAAGGGGCGGGGGAGCAGGCCCGGATGATCGGCCGGGTGGAACAGCGGAACAAGGGTGACCCGGCTGTGGTTCACCGGACGCTGGACCTCAGCTGGGATTGAACGGAACCGCCTGAGGTGCCCTGGGAGCCCTGGGAAACCCTTGAAGCCTTGGAACCCAATGAACCCGGTCACCACCTCCAGGGTGCTTCACAGCTCTGCCTGTTGAACTGATGGACCAGCGGTCGGAAGCCTCATTCCCGGTGCCAGATATCATCGGGGACCGAATCGTACAGGCTCTCCTCGGCGCTGGGTTTGGGCCCCTCTTCCTCCTCGACCACCTTTTTATTCGCCTCGTCGACAAGGGCCTGGATCCGCCCGTAGTTCAGGGTCCAGTAGTAGACCCGCCAGAACTTGCCCGACATCAGGGTGGTGTCCTCGGCCTCGACCGTGACCAGCCCCAGCTCCTCCAGGGTGTTGAAGAGGTCCCGGTCCTCGGCCCGCAGGAAGTTGTCTGGGAATCGATCGTCGTACCCGAAGAAGTTCATGACCTGCTCGGCCAGGTCCCTGGCTCCCTCCAGGGTCAGACCATCCTCGGCCATCGCCTGCAGCAGGGCCTCTGTCAGGAGCTCAACGGTCATGGTGTCGGACACTTTGATCGCCAGTTAGCTGGGCCGAGGTTCACCCGGTCTTAAAACCCTATGGCCAACCACCGCCCGTCGGTGATTCTTCCAGTAACTACGACCGAGGCCTACGACTTAGGCCATTCCATTCTCAACGCCACGCTCTCCCAGTCCAGGGCCTCGGCCACCGGGGCGCGAGATTCCAGGACAAGGGAGGCGGTGGCCGCACCGGCCAGACCCTGCTCGGCCAGGTCGAGACCCATATGGCGGGCGGCGTAGAACCCCGCCCGGAAGCCATCGCCGGCCCCGGTGGGACTGCCCTTCTGACACGGCGGGATGGCTGGTACCAGGATGGTCTCGGAGCCATGGTAGATGGCCGAGCCCTCGCCACCCCGGGT
Organism: uncultured archaeon; assembly: GCA_964384995.1. Classification (GTDB taxonomy): domain Archaea; phylum Thermoplasmatota; class Poseidoniia; order MGIII; family CAYLMJ01; genus CAYLMJ01. Next base: position 7,607 of record CAYLMJ010000052.1, read on the forward strand.
CAATACCACGGTCTTGGGTCCCAGGCTCTGCAGGACCCCGGCTGCGCCACGATCGCCATCGGGCAGGCCCAGCAAGCGACGCAGGAGTCCCAGCTCAAAGGCCGAGCAGAAGAGCAGGCCGGCGTGGGGCAGCAGCTGACGCAGGGTCGCCTCGTCGTAATGGTAGGCCAGGTCCTGAGAGGGGTCCAGGGTCAGTAACGGCCCCTTTCGTTCCGACAGGCCCTCCAGGGCTTCCACCAGCTTCAGGTAGTATCCTGGATGGCCGGTCCCCAGATGGAGCACCTCGGTGGTGTCCGCCAGGGTCTCCACC
>CAYLMJ010000052.1:8016-18360 GCA_964384995.1 uncultured archaeon
TGGATGGCCGGTCCCCAGATGGAGCACCTCGGTGGTGTCCGCCAGGGTCTCCACCATCTGCGGGTCGAGGCGATCGGCCCAGTCCACCACTCCGCCCCGGTCCATGAGGTAGGCCTGCTCTCCGTCATCGGCCAGGAGAACGTGGCACAGGGGAGCCGGCTCCACCGGGGTCAGGTGGGTCAGGTCGACGCCCACCACCTCCAGTTCGGGACCGAATCGCTCCAGAAAGTCCGAGCCGGTCTCGCCCACCAGTCTCGTTGGCACCCCAAGACTGGCCGCCCCCTGGACCAGGTTGGAGGCCGTGCCCCCCCGGGTGCGGTAGCTCTCCAGCACCGGCACCGACTCGTCGGCCACCGGCAATCTGGGCACCCGCAGGACCAGGTCCGGGTTCACCGTTCCCAGGACGGTCAGGTATACCGATGGCGGGGGTGAGGTCATCGGCCGGTCAGGGACCCGGCTGGCAAAAGGGTTGGGCTGTCCTCGATCCCCTAGCCTCGGTAATCCCGTTCCTGACTTATCTCCTGCCTGTCACACCCTTCATCCCACGTCCTTACGGTTCAACCGCACGATGGCCGCGGCCATCAGCCCGATGGTCAGCCCGCTCCAGATGAGCAGGGACTCCAGGTGGGTGTAGTAACCGGTCTCGGGCAGGCCCGGCAGGATGAATCCCTGGTCCTGTTCGCTCAGACCGGCCAGGCCCCCGGTGTCGTGGGTCCCGGCGAAGACCCCCATGATGCCCTCCAGGAAGGGAGTGGGCCGGTAGCCGAAGGTCTCCATGAGCAGGAGGTAGACATTGCCCATGTGGTAGCCCATGTCGATGTGGTGCAGGTCGTAGGTGTCGTAGTAGGCCAGGAACTGGGACCGGACGATGAACATGCCAAAGTAGGCCAGGATGACCATCCCCGCCATGGCCAGGATGATCTTGCTGCTGGACTTGGACAGGACCGAGAGGCCCAGGGTGATGGCCCCGAAGACCGCCGCCACGAAGGTGGTGTAGACCAGCAGGAAAGGCAATCTCGCCAGCAGGTACCAGAAGACCGAGAAGTGCACCCCGGTGACCGTCACCATGATGTAGGCCACGCTGATCAGGGCAATGGTCTCCAGCACCAGGATGTAGATGAGGAAGGCCAGGAACTTGCCCAGGACGATCTCCCATCGGTGCAGGGGTTTGCTCACCAGGATGAGCAGGGTGCCCGAGCCCGATTCCCTTGAGATGAAACCCGACACGGTCACGGCCGAGAAGAGGCCCAGCACGATGCCACCCACCCACAGGTAGGCGAAGAGGAAGTAGATCTCCCGCATGAAGAGGGCCTGCACCTCCACCGGGGAGCTGGTCATCTCCGAAAAGGCCTCCCGGGCGGCCAGGTAGGGCACCAGGGCACAAGCGAAGAGGAAGACCAGGGAGCGGTTCAAGGTGGCGATCTCCCGCAGGGTCCGGTCGATGAGGGGCAGGGTGCGCAGGGTGGGCAGGCCGTGGAGCCGGCTGGAAACGTTCTCGCTCATGCGGCACCTCCCTTGCCCTTTCGGGCTCCAGGGGCTCCCATGGCCCCCGCCCCGGCCTTGCCCTCCTTGACCAGCCTCAGGAAGAGGTCCTCCAGGGAGACCTCCCGGGGGCTGAACAGCTCCAGGGTGGCCTCGCACTCGGTGAGGATGGCAGGCAGGGCGGCCTTCAGCTCGGCCTCCCGCTCGGTGAGGATCAGGACATCCCCCTGCTGTTCCCAGGCCCGGCGAACCAGGCTCTTGAACCGGGCGTGGTCCAGCACCTCATCGGGGCGGGAGGTGCGCAGGTAGAAGTGGTCGCCGCCGAAGCGCCGCTTGGCCTCTGACACTTCGGTCGACAGCAGGATCTGGCCTCGGTTGATGACGCTCACCTGCTCCACCACCTTCTCCACCTCGGCCAGGATGTGGGATGAGAGGAAGATGGTGATGCCCTTCTCCTTGGACAGCATCTTGACCTTCTCCAGGACCCCGGCCCGGCCCAGGGGGTCCAGGTTGGCCGTGGGCTCGTCCAGGATCAGAAGGGGCGGCTCGTGGATCAGGGCCTGGGCGAAGCCGGCCTTCTGTTTCATGCCCGCCGAGAAGTTGTTGACGTTGCGGTTCATGGCCTCCCCCAGCTCCAGCCAGTCCACCAGCTCCAGCACCCGGGCCTGGGCCGCGGAGCGGCTCATGCCTCCCAGGCGGCCCATGTAGACCAGGTAGTCATAGAGCGGCTGATCGTAGAATCGGGGATGCTCGGGCAGGTAGCCCAGACAGCGCCTTGCCCCCACCGAGCCAAGGGGATGGCCCCGGATGGAGCCCTTGCCGCTGGTGGGATTGATGGCTCCCACGATCATCTTCAGGGTGGTTGATTTGCCGGCGCCGTTGGGGCCGATGAAACCGTGGATGCCTCCCTCGACGGTGAGGTCGATGCCATCCACCGCCCGCACCTTGCGGTCGCCGCGGCCAAAGTGCTTGGTCAGGTCATGCAGTTCGATCTCAGCCACGTTCATCACCTCCTGCAGCCTCATCATCCTCCCCTCCACCTTCATCCTCATCGGTCTCCTTTTCCAGCCCCCTGTCTGGCTCTCCATCCTCCGGTCCGATCTCCTCATCGCTCCCCTCATCCTCACCGAAACGGTCGGGGGGCGCGGGCTTGCGATAGAGCTCCGGGTCCGAGGGCTCCAAAGCGGGAGGCACCGACGAGGACGGCTCATCCTCGTCAGGGGTCGTGCGACGGGCCTTCAGGGCCGCCGAGCGCCGCCGCCGGGTGATCACCGGCATGATGATCCGGGTCAGGGCCAGGAGCACCACCAGGGTCAGCATGGCGTAGTTGAAGGGGGTGATCCAGGGGTTCTGCTCCACCTCCACCTCGATCTCGTCGCTGACCCGCCCACCCAGCGGGTCGGCGGCCTCCACCCGCACCTTGTGGGTGCCTGGGGCCAGCTTGATGGAGGCGCTGGTGCCCTCGAACCAGCCGAAGGACACCCCGTCCACCAGGATCTCCACCGGGTCGTTGCTGGGCGATCTCCAGGCCAGGTCCAGGGTGTCACCCGAAAGCTTGCCTCCCGAGGTGGTGATGCGCAGGTTCAGGCTGGAGTCCAGGGTGGCCAGGCCCCTGGAGGTGAGGTAGAGCAGTTCGGCCAGGCCGTCACCGTTGAGGTCGGGGCCCGAGACTATCTCCATGTCGGAACGGTAGATCCGCAGGACGGCCCCCTCTTCCAGGTCGATGATCTGGCTGATCTCGCCCCACTCGCTGTCACGGCGGACCAGGTACTCGGCCTTGCCGTCCCCGGTCATGTCGCCCAGGGATTCCAGGCCCTTGGCCGGGACCACCAGGATCCAGTCATCCTCTTTGGCCTGGGTCTCGTACTCCACCCGGCGCACCTCCCTGCCGGTCAGCCCGTTCAGCAAGATCAGCTCGGCCCCGGCCCCCTCGTTCCGTGAGGTGGCCAGCAGGACCTCGGGATGACCGTCGCCGGTGGCATCCTCGACTACCAGGACCGGACTGGTGAGGTCCCAGGTGCGATCCTGGATGATCTTGCCCCGGTTCGGTTCCCACATGGGTCCGCCATCCGCGCCCGAGTAGGCCTCCACCAGCGTGGGTTCACCCATGTTGACGTAGGTCACCAGGTCCAGCTTGTCATCGCCATCGAGGTCCACCAGGTGCTCCTCCAGGTGCTCGATGAGGAAATCGTAACGTCTGTCATCGTCGCCCTCCCACTGCAGGGGGAAGGTCATCAGCTCCTGACCGGTATCGCCGTTGATGAAGACCAGGAAGGGTGGCTGGTCGGGACGCCACTCCCGAAGGGCCAGGTCGCGGACCCCGTCTCCGTCGATGTCGAAGACCAGTCGAACGCTCCGGTCGTCGAACCCGTGCTCGGTCTGATATCGCCACTCCTCCTTCAGGTCGACATCCAGGGCCATGAGCTGTCCATCACCGGTGATCAGGGAGGTCTCTCCGCTGACCCCCAATAGCTTCATGTTCCAGGGCAGGCCCTCGAGGTGGTGTCCCCAGCGGGCCTGGTAGTTGTTCCAGAAATGGGGCTCGTCGATGGTGGCCCTGGGCTGTCCTGGAGCCCGCACGACCACCTCCATCTGCGTGACATCCCTGAAACTGCGATTGTCCACCACCTCCAGCTCGATGAAGTAGGTCCCAGATTCGGTGTAGTTGATGGTCAGGGACTGACCGTGGTCGATCTGGACCTGCCCCTGGCCCCGGTCCAGTCGCCAGGTCCGGTTGGTGATGTTGAAGCCGCCATCGGTCACATCGTCGAGCCACAGCTGGTCATCGGTCTGGACCTCGATATGATAACCACCGCCATGGTCGGTGTTGATGGCGGCCCTGGGCCCGCGCTCGTCCCGGGCCAGGATGATCGCACCGGAGGTGTCATGCCGTCCGGCCTTGTCCGTCACGGTCAGGTTGAGGTAATACCTCCCCGGCAGGCTGAAGTTGATGTGCTCGATGTCGCTGTCCAGTCTCTGAAGGACCTGCCCCTGACTTTCCAGGGTCCAGTTGAAGCCGGTATCGCCCCAGTAGTTGTCAGCCTGGAACTCCAGGGAGCGATTGGTGGCCACGAGGTATCGCTGCCAGTGGTCCACGTCATGGTGAGTGTTCAGTCGGATGTTGGCCTGGGGATTGTCGGGCCAGCGCACCTTGATGGTCACGCCGGTGGCGTCCTCCAGACCGGTGGCGTTGTCCCTGACCGTTAGCGTCACGGAGTGGTTACCTGCCTCCAGCTCACTGCGGAACCAGCCCTCGGGTCCCTGGTATAGGAGGCCCTGTCGGTCTGACTCCCAGCGGTAGTGAAGGGGTCCCGGTTGATCATCCCAGGTGCGGGAGGAGTTGGCGTCGAAACGGATCAGGTAATCCCATTCCCAGGCCCAGGGGAAGGCCGACGACATGTGGTCGATGAGCGTGCCATCGGTGCCCCAGATGAAGATGCTCCCTTCGGGACCGGTGCCCAGAAGATCCCGCTCGCCGTCACCGTCCAGGTCGGGTCCCAGTTCCAGTCCGGTGAGCTTGGCCTGGATGGCGCGATCAGGGTCGCCGGGACTGTAGGTCTCGTACTCGCTGATGGGGGCCTCCCACACCGGGGTGGTCGAATCGAGGTCGAAGAGCACCAGGCGGGTCCGGTTGACCTCGCCTCCTCCGCGAAGGGCCACCAGGTCCAGCAGTCCATCGCCGCTTTGGTCGGGGATCAGGAGGAGCTGGCTCAGCCCCGCCGTCTCCAGGGTGCTCAAGGGGGTATCCATGGACCACAGCAGATCACCTGTGACCCGGTCCACCAGCTGGGCCTGGCGCACCCAGTCGTCCTGCTTGTAGAGCAGGAGCAGTTCGGGATGTCCGTCGCCATCGCGATCATCGGCCTCCACGACCTCCACGTCCAGGCCGCCCAGGAGGTCCCAGATGACCTCGCCATCGGCCATGCCGATGAGGGCCAGGGAACTGCCGGATACCTGGAGCAGGGCCTCCTCGCCCTCCTGGGTCTCCAGCGGCAGCATCTGCTGGGGGGTGCCGAACAGGGGGTTGGCGATGAAGGGCGGGGACCACTCTCCGGTGCTTCCATCCAGGCGTCCGAAGGCGTTCCCGTCACCCGATATCTCCAGCGGCACCAGCAGGTCCATCTGGCGGTCCGTTCCGACGGGGGCCAGGGCCTCGAAGCCCCTCAGGGTCAGGGTGGCGTTGGGGATGACCTCGCTCATCTGGCGATCACCGCTTTTGGCCGTTGGGTCCAGCAGGTGGAGGCGGTAGGACTCCTTGTTCTCGCTGTCCTGGATGGCGGCCATGAGGCGGTCATCTCGCAGGCCCCACAGGCGGTGGTTGAACCAGTCCTCATCGTAGAAGTAGGTCTGGGATTCGGGCTTGCGGGGCAGGACCAGCTGTTCCTTCCACATCAATTTCCGGTCGGCCAGGTCCACCAGGTAGACCGCCCCGTCCTCGGCCGAGACCGCCACCTGGTCGGATATGCCGGAGAGGGGTACCAGGTCCCACAGGGAGCGGGTGATGGTCTCCCGGAACCCGTCGTTCTCGTCCCCCTCGTAGGACTCGGTTAAGGTGACGCTCCAGAGCTGGCCGCCCGTGGCCCCGTCCACCAGGTAGAGGCTTCCCTCCTGACCGCCCACGACCACCTCGGGCCGCTGGTCCCCGGTGAGGTCGTCCACCACCACCAGCCGCCACAGGTCGTTGCCGGCCTCGAAACGGTAGAGCTCCTCGCCCGTTCTCCCGTCCAGGGCCAGAAGGTACTTCCACGAGGTGGCCAGGACCATCGGCGATGAGCCCTCGACCCCCTCCAGGTCCCAGGTGCGAATGCCCCGCCAGTCCCAGTCGCCGGTCTCGGCGAAGACCAGGGTCTTGGGGGCATGGCTCCAGAGGGGTTGCCAGTCCCTGGAACCCAGCAGACTGATGGTGCTGGTCTTGTCGGGGTCGTTCTCGTCATAGGCGCCGAAGACCAGGTCGACCAGACCGTCGCCATCCAGGTCCTGGACCTGGATCAGGGCGGTGATGTCACCGGCGATCTCGATCTCCGTGACGATGGTCCCCGATGAGGCGTTGAGCAGCAGGAGCAGTTCGGGGGCGGGGAGCGCCAGCAGATCCACCGCCCCATCGCCATCCAGGTCCAGGGGTGTCACCGGAGCCGTCACGTCCCCGGGAATGGGATTGGGCAGGACCCACAGCATGCCCAGGGGTGTTTCGGTGTCATCCACAGCCCCCGCGTTCCAGGGGAGCATGGGGCAGAGCAGGCACAGGAGGACGATGGCGGGAACGGCCGGGGAGCCGGAGAACAGGCCTCGCCTCTCCGGTCGAAGGGAACCGGAGGAGAACATCGGCCGGGCTGACCTATTCGTGGGTTATATACCCTCTTTCAGGATTTGCAGAGGCGATATCCATCACTTTTTGCGTCGCCGGGCCGGGAGCAGGGCCACGATGGCCATCACCGCCATCAATCCCAGGAGGCCGGGGGCCGGAAGGGGTTCGTCGTCATCATCGTCATCAGACCCTGCGTAGGGATCTACGGGATCGGTCCATACCCGGTCCTCGTTCACCCCGCCGTCGGAGGGTTCATCGGCATTGGCCTTGGAGTCAATGGCATCCTCGGCGACCGTGGGTTCCACCGGAGGTGCCTCCAGGTCGATGCCCGCCTCGTCCAGCACATCGGATTCGACATCCACCGACACCACCTGTCCGTTCTCGGCACCGACGAAGGGCTTGAAGTCGAACTCACTGAAGGGGTTGAAGCCCTCCTCGTCATCATCGCCCTGGGGACCGCCCCGGCCCGCCCCCCTTGAGCCGTTCTTGTCCTCCTCGTGGGGTACGATCTCGAAGGCCTCCACGGTGGAGCCGCCCGGCAGGGTGATGTTGCGCTGTTCGCCGGTGGTGAAGTTGTAGGGCAGTGGCTCGGGACTGCTCACCGGCCCCCACTTGAAGCGGTTGCCCTCGATGCGCAGGTCCAGGTCGATGTCCTCTTCATCGTCGGCCATCTCGTTGAGGTCCTCGAAGGGCATCCAGTTGCTGGGGATGTTCAGGGGGAAGAGGTCGGCCCACTTCGCCACCGATTTGGTGATGTTGGCCTCGTCGAAGCCACTGTTGACCCCCTCGTAGAACTCGTCGAAGAACTCCTGGGGCACACCCTCGGGCTTGTTCAGGTCGATGACCGCGCCGATGTCGCCGCTCATGGTGACGTTGCTCTCGCCGCCCCAGATCTCACCCTCCTGAATGGGCAGGTCGAAGATGTTCAGGGCCGGCTCGAAATCCAGCGCCACGTTCAGGCTGGCCGACACCTCGCCGCTCCAGCCTCCGGTGTGGTACTCCCACGACATCCAATCGTAGGTTGTGGAATCCTCGGTCTCAGCGGAGGGAGTGCTGTTGTGCATCTCGGGGAGGTTGAGGCCCTTGAACTGGTAGGAGGCGGCGGCCGAAAGATTGATGGCCGTGCTCTCGAGGTCCAGTCCGTCCTGGGTGTAGAGGTTGTCGAAGGCCAGGGAGATGACAAAGTCGATGCCGGCCTGGACGATGATGGCCTTCTTCTCGGTCTTGACCCCCTTCCATTCGGGGAAACCGTTGGCGTCCTCGCTCTCGGTAACATCCGTGTGGTTGCCCTCCACCGGCAACTCCTCGAACACGAAGGTGTTCTCGGTGTAGGTGTGGATGTAGAAACCCAGCTCCGAGTTGACGCGGTAGAGGCCGCCGGTGTCGTCCACCACCTTGGTGAAGTAGTAGACCCCGATGATGCCCTCGTTCTGGTAATCATAATCAACGAAGCCCGAGGCATTTGTCTCGATCTCCTTGCGCAGCTCCTCGGTCACCGTGTCGAAGAGCTCGCTGAAGTCCTCCTCGGTGCCCACCGCCCAGCTGTCGCCGACGCTCCAGTCAGCGGCACCGTTGATGGCGGTGAAGGGTATAAGCAGGCTCAGGCCCAGCATGAGGGCCAACAGGGTACGGGCTACCATGGTGCACACCTTGGTGATGGACAAGGTTGGATATGGTCCTATAAAAATAAGTGGGATTCAGGACCAATGATGCGATCATGGGCAAATTTTGAGATATCACTCAAAAACCTTTAACCGCATCCACCCATCCAAGGTCGTGTTCGCGCCCCGCTGGAGCGTCTGGCAGCTCACAAGGTACATCCGCCACAGGCTCGATTCCGACGAGGAGCTGGTGGACGTGTGGGTGGAAGGAGAGGTGTCGGCGGTCCACATCTCGGCCAAGGGCCATCTCTACTTCACCCTCCAGGACAGCCAGGCCAAGCTCAAGTGCGTGCGGTGGGCGCCCCGCAAGACCCCCGCCTCCCTCGAACCGGAGGAGACCTTCGTTCCCAAGGAGGGCGACCAGGTGGTGGTCCGGGGGGCGGTGACGGTCTACGAGTGGGGCGGCAACTATCAGCTCAACGTGAAGGCTCTGTCACCCCTGGGAGCCGGGGAGCGGGCCGCCGCCCTGGAGCAGTTGAAGGCCCGACTGGCAACCGAGGGCCTCTTCGACGAGCAGTATAAAAAGAAACTACCAGCCTATGCGGCCCATATTGCCCTGGTGACCTCGGCCCGGGGAGCGGCGGTGAAGGACCTGCAACAGGTGCTGGCGCGGCGCTGGCCGCTGGCGCGGATATCGGTGGTCCCCACCCTGGTCCAGGGGGAGGAGGCCAAGCTGGCCATCTCGGGGGCCATCGGACGGGCCGATGCCCTGAAGGCCGACCTGATGATCGTGGGCCGTGGCGGAGGCTCGCCCGAGGACCTGTGGGGCTTCAACACCGAGCTGGTGGCCCGGGCCATATTCGCCGCACGGACCCCCCTCATCAGCGCCGTGGGCCATGAGACCGACTTCACCCTGGCCGACATGGTGGCCGACCTGCGGGCCCCCACCCCTTCGGCCGCCGCCGAGCTGGCCATTCCCGACCACCGTGAGGTCCAGACTCTCCTGCGGAGCCACCGGGACCGGCTGGATGGTGTCATGGCCACCCGCCTGCTCTCCCGACGCCAGGCCCTGGAGCGGCTGGAGCTGCGGCTGAACCGGGCCCATCCCCGTCAGCGCCTGGCCGCCATCGGCGAGCGCCTGGCCGCCCTGAACGGACGCCTGACGGCGGCCTGCTCGGCCCGTCTGCAGACCTGCCGGACCCGGCTGTCCCGGGCGGTGGCGGCCCTGGAGGCCCTGAGCCCCCTGGGGGTCCTGGGGCGGGGCTACGGTCTGGTGCTGGACGGGGACGGCACACCGAGTCCCAGGGCCGCCCACTTCGAGACCGGGGATGGGCTGGAGGTGCTGATGGCCGACGGCTCACTGGATTGCACCGTGGACAACGTGAGGCTTAAACCCAAGAAAGAACTGAAGGAGGGCGCACATGACCCAGCAGCGAATTGATACAGCCAAGGAACCCAAGGGAACTGAACCGGCGAAAAAGAAGAAGGACCGCAAGGCAAAGGGGCCCAACCCCGCCTCCTCCGATGGTCCCCCCCCCTCTGACTCTTCCGCCTCCTCTTCCACCGCCCCAACAGATCAGACCGAGGGCTTCGAGGCCGAGCTGAGGAGACTGGAGGAGACGGTGGCCGACCTGGAGGGGGGTGACCTGCCGCTGGAGGACGCACTGGGACTGTACGAGCGGGGAGTGGCCCTGACCCGCCAGCTCCAGCAGACCCTGGCCGATGCCGAGCAGAAGGTCAAGGTGCTGTCAGAAGAGGATGAGGGTTAGACGTCAATCATTACCACAGAGACACAGAGTCCACAGAGACTGCACAGAGGTCAATCACTACCACAGAGTCACAGAGTTCACAGAGACTGCACAGAGATAGGCAGGATGTTGGGCTGTTATCCTCTAAATGGTAACCACACTGCTGTCGGTAAGGAACCAGGTCAGGTCGCCATCGTAGTCGCCGCCA
>CAYLMJ010000053.1:0-2601 GCA_964384995.1 uncultured archaeon
ACCTCTCATATGACAACCCTTTTTTTCAATTCTTTCCTTTAACAACACCATTTTTTGTTTTGGATGCCACACCTCATCAGCTCAAGGACAATATTCAAAATCCAGAATGAGAAGAGAAGTCGTAAATATCAGAATATTGAATCTCCATCGTCGGCTTCTTCGAGTTACTGGTACGTTCCCTGCGTAGCAACTACCTCACCTGAGAGGGGCCGACACCTGTAACTTAGCGGCATAATGCTTAAATCTGTACTAACAGCAAATATGTATCCCTTCGTCTGACATTTGCTAATCATGGCCGATATGCTTTGCTTTTCGAGGGGACTTTTATTTTGAGTAGAAGTCAATTTCGACTATCGAACCCAAGCACTAATAACGATTAAAGGTGCAGACATCATTAAGGGTGCAAAGCCCCCTTACCCTACCCTGTTATATACTTGTCCAACGAGGTCCGTCCAATTGGATGTTCAGTTGGACAGACCCGATATGCTGAAATCAACCTTGCCTTCCGTTCCATTATAATAGACGCTGACCTCGTTGTTGGATATATCACTGTCGGGGATGGGATAGACATCGACTATCCGTACTGTCAGGTTGAACGGTGCCTCGATATCAAACAGACCAAAGGGAAAGAGCCCATACTCATAGTTGTCGTCCTCGAACCACCATTCTTCATCAGGGAGGCCACCACTATGGGCATAGGCGATGGCACTGCCGCTGGATGGGACGATGATCTCGCGGTACTCGACCAGCTCTTCAACGATGTCCGGGGTCTCGATCACGAACTCGATCCAGGCCGAGGCATTTAGATCTCCCGCGTTGTGGACCTCTGCGGAGATATTGAAAGTTGTCACCTCTTCATCACTTTGGGTTCTGATGGTGACATCGGTCTCTGCAAGGTGAAGGTCAACCTCTCGGTTGGAGATGACGTTGTTGGACCAGTTCTGGTCCCTGTCGAACCAGGGCTCCACCTGAACCATCAGTAGAGAATCTTCGATATCGTTCTCGGGCCACCAGAGGGTCCAGTTTTTCTTTGAGCTGTTTCCTGGTAAAAAGATAAGCTCTTCTTCCACTAGAAATTCGCCGTCGAAATAATACTCATCCTCATCGAACTCGATCCCGATCTCCCGGTTCAGCTCGTAGTAGCTCACCCAGGCCAGGGTATCGGTCTCGGCAAGATTGTGGACCATCACCGAGATATTGTAGGCTCCCTCTTCCTCCAGGTCCGGTTCGATGGCCAGTTCATCCTTGAAGAGTGCCAGATCGGGTAAAGGTGGTATTACCTCGACGTAAACGTAAAATTCTTGGGTCTCCTCGGTCTCGATCGAGGTTATTTCAAATTCAAATTCCTCTGCCTCGTCGGAGGTGGCATTGGAGGCAATATCGAGGATCACCTCGAAGCTATCCCATTCCCAGGCCAGTATCTCAATGGTATCAGGCTCGATAGAATGGTCCCAGCCGGGAGGGACATCGCTGACCAGCTCTATCTCATATTCATCGTCGAAGTCTTCCCGATTGAAGATACTGAACCATATCAGTATCTCTTCGCCGGGTTCACCGACCTGATACTGTTCGGGGGGCCAGACAACGAATGGTTCCTCGGCCGAGGCCGGGTTGCTCAAGCCGACAAGGGATAGCAGGAGGATGCCGCCTACCACGATGGCCCAGACAAGACCGCGTCCATTGGAGTTGGAGAGCCATCTGGTTGGGACCATAGATAGGTGATGGCTGGTTGGCTTAATCTTGTTGTCGGTGCTTTTGGCCATAAAAAGGGGTTGAGGGGGCGCTCGCCCCCTCGATGGTGTGGGCATTCTCGTTGGATCGGGTTATCTTGCATCTCCGTTCTATCGGTTCACTTTCTCCTGAGGAATGGGTACGCCAGGCCAAGGAGACCCACGACCGCCAGTCCCAGCATCAAAACGATGCTCGAGATGCCGCTGGAAGCGGCCTGGTCCTGACCGCTGACCAGGGCGTTGGTGGGGCCCAGTTCTTCGTCATCCTCTTCATCGGCCGGTTCGTCCCCGGCGTCTGCGTCTCCATCATCCACTTCGTCATCATCGACATCGATGGAAGGCTCGGGAAGCATGATGGTCACTACCTCGTCCAGGTCCATGGTGACCTCGACCGCCACATCGAAGTCCACGAAGACATCGCGGTAGGCGTAATGGACCACGTACTGGGTCCAGTTGTCACCGGGAAGGATGACCATATCCATGCCGGGGAACTCGGGTATCTCTGGCCATTCATCGCCCCAGTCTCCCTCATCATCCCAGTATTCGTCGTCGTCCCAGTTCTCATCGAAATAGGTACGGTCATCTGGAATGTCAGGAAATTCGGTTTCATCCGGCAATTCCTGTTCCAGCGTCTCGACCAGCTCGAGCAGGTCCAGATCATCGGAGTGGAGGACCAGCAGGGAGTAGCTGACATCACCGAAGACCTCGAACTCGAAGTAGCCGTTCTCATCGGTCACAGCATACTCGAAGTAGAGTTCTATCATTTCAGGCATGGGCGGGGCGAACCAGTCATCATCCCAGTTGTCATAGTAGTCATCTTCGTCCCAGTAATCATCGAAGTCCTCGTCAAACCAGTCGTCTTCAAAGTCAT
>CAYLMJ010000053.1:2701-16482 GCA_964384995.1 uncultured archaeon
ATACCGGTCGTCGTAATAGTCTTCGTCATCCCAGTATTCCTCGTCGAACAATTCGTCGAACAGGTCGTCATATTCTGAGAGATCGAGCTCATACTCTTCCAGGAGATCAAACTGGCCATCACCAGTCATGGGAGGCAAGTCAGAGTCCTCGTAGTCATAATCAGCAAAGAAAGGACCGCCGGGATAGCCGCAGAAGGTGTCCATGACCTCATCTGCGTAGTAGCAGGGGTCCTCCATGGGATAGTAGAACACTTCCCCGATGACCACCACTATCGCGCCGTTCACGGGTTGACCATCCAGCAGAACGGTTCCCCGCAGAATGGAATCGGTATCGTTTATGGGATCTGTTTCTCCCAGAACGACCAAGACATCATCGACCAAGGATGAACCATCCAGGGTCTCGATCTCCACCCGGATGAAATAATGTCCCTCCGCCAGATCGGTGGTATCCCATTGGACCTCCACTTCATCCGAGCCTGAATGATTCCCAGATATTTGGGTGATCATGACGTAACCCGGAAGGGGCGCGTCAATGATGGAGTTGAGGTCGATGTAACCCACCTCGATTTTGGTGATGAGGTCGCTGCCGCTGTCGTACTCGAATACGATATCAACGACACCCGAGACCTCGTCCATTTCTGCAGGTGAAATTATCCTGATCTCTGTACCAGCTTCATTGTCATCGGGGTCTGTCAACTGGGCCGAGGCCAAGAGGCCAATACCGGTGCCCAGAAGCAACAGAGCGATGGCAATTGATTGTAATATGACCGAACGCATATCAGATCACTGATAGTAGATCGGCCAATTTATTTATAAAAAAAATGGAAAAATGTTTTGTGTAATATTAAAATGAGTTGGAGAATAGTTTTGTTATAGCCTCCCGAACTTGGATTAAACCCTACGGAAACGGCAGAGAAGGTGAAGCTGGGGGAACCAAAAGGAGGCAAGCAAAAGGAGGCAAGGGCTCTCCAGGCCAACCACCTCTTGCTATGGAATGTCTATTCCCCGAAGAACTCCTCACGGTGGATAGGTTGCCGCTTGGTGATCCCACCTTCCAGTGGATGCCAGTGGGATACCTCCTTCTCTCCGGCCTTCCAGCAGAGATTGACAATGCTGTTGCCTCTGAGGGCATGGAGGTCCATCAGACCGATGCGCGTGTCCTTGACCTGGATCCCCTCTGCCCGAAGCTGTTTCATTATCTTGTAGATCTGACCCTGGGCCCTGCTCTCCTGGTCGTTACAGGTATGCCAATCCTGATGGTATGGATGGTCAGCTTCCATTATCGACCTGCCATATTCCCGTGTGAGTTCCTCCCGGTGTTCACGTGCGTTGAGATACTCCTCCTGAAAGTGGTTGAGATCCGCGGCGGCCAGTTCCATCCTGGGAACCATGGCGTTGGCCTCGGTCACGGTGAATATCCTGATCGTGGAGAGATCAAGGGCAGGGGCTTCGGTGGAGGGTTGACGCATTTGCTCTGCCTTTGAACCTACACCTGTTTGAATCTATTTGAGTATCCGTTTGCCAGTGGTCAACAGGCACCGGGTCCGGCTGGATATGGTGTTTTCCCGGTTTTCAGTCGTGGATGCCCTTCTCCGAGATGGTGATGATGGCCTCGTTCTCGGGGAGGTTGGGGCTGTCCACCAGGCGGCAGACCCGCTTGCCGGCCTTGGACTTGCGCAGGTAGATCCGGAAGGTGGATGTATGACCCACGATATGACCGCCGATGGGTCGAGTCGGGTCGCCAAAGAAGGCGTCGGGTTTGGCCGATACCTGATTGGTCACCAGGACCGCCGAGTTGTAAAGATCACCGAAACGCGAGAGGTCGTGCATGTGCTTGTTGAGCTTCTGTTGCCTGTCGGCCAGGGTTCCCCGGCCCACGTACTCGGCCCTGAAGGCCGCGGTCAGCGAATCGACCACCAGCAGGCGAACCGGGAACTGCTTGGCCAGCTCCCGGGCCTTGTCCACCATCAACGTCTGCTGATGGGAATTGTAGGCCCGTCCCACATGGATCCTTGACAGGGCCTCCTGGGGGTCCATGTCCACGCCCTCGGCGATCTGAACGATGCGCTCGGGCCGAAAGGTATTCTCGGTGTCGATGATGATGGCGTGACCCTTCAGGCCGCCCTTGTCCTCGGGAAGCTGGACCGTGACCGCCACTTGCAGCCCCAGCTGGGTCTTGCCCGAGCCGAACTCGCCGTAGAACTCGGTGATGGCCTGGGTCTCCACCCCGCCGCCAAGAAGCTCGTTAAGGCTTTCGGAACCGGTGGTTATCTTGCCCACGCTGGTCCTGCGCTCGGCCAGCTCGGTACCGGTCAAGAACTGGCCCACGTTGGCCATCTTCTTGGCCCCGGCGATTATCTTCTTGGCCTGGGAATCGCCTATCCCGGTCATCTCCGCCAGGGTGGTGGGGCTCTCGGTGGCGATGGCCATGATCTCGGTGTATCCAGCGTCCATCAGCTTGTCGGCGATGGCCGGTCCGACGCCTGGAATGTCCTCGACATTCTGCTCGAAAGATTCCTCGTCATTGGTGTCCGTCATGTGACCGATTTCAGGAGCCGGAACCTGGCTATTAAGTTATTGGGTTGAGATTTTGACAGTCCATAAATAGTCATCTGAAACAACCAGGGATCTAAAGGCCTAATAGGTAAGGATTGGACAGGGAATGTTCAATGAAAAGCGTGAGCTTTTGTATGGTGCAGAGCTTCAGGGTCCCCAGCGATTCTTGATGACATGACTTCCCTCCAGGTCACCCTGCTCGGCATCACCCAGGATGGCGGCTACCCCCAGCCCGGCTGCCTGCGCCCCTGTTGCCAGGCGGTTCGCGGAAAGCCTGACCTTGACCGCCATCCGGTCTCCCTGGGCCTCCATGATGGAGATAGTCTTCACCTTGTGGAGGTCACCCGAAGCCTGGAAGCCCAGTTGACGATGATGGGTGCCCAACTGGTCCCGAAGCTGGCGGGCCTTTGGGTGACCCATGCGCACCTGGGTCATGTGGACGGCCTGGGTCTGCTGGGCCGGGAGGCCATGGCGGTGCGGGACCTGCCCTTGCACTGTTCATCCGCCTTTGCTCGGCTAATCGAGGCCACACCGGCCTGGGCCAGGCTGGCGGAATGGGGACACATCATGCCTACTGTGTGGACCGCCAGGGTGCCCCAACCTGGAGGCCCAGATTGGTCGGTGACGCCCCTGCCGGTGACCCATCGCGACGAACTCTCCGACACCCACGCCCTGCTCTTCCAAGGCCCGGAAAGGAGGCTGTTGTTCCTGCCCGACCTGGATTCTTGGGACCGGACCCTGGCCCTCTACGAGGTGACCAATCCCCGGGACTGGTTCGCCAGGCTGAAGGCCGATATCGTGCTCCTTGATGGCACCTTTTGGAGTCCCGATGAACTGCCCTTCAGGTCCCAGGAAGAGGTGAGCCATCCCCCGGTCGTTGAGACCCTGGAACTGCTTAGCGAGAGGAAAGAAGGCGATCCCAGAGTGGTCTTCGTCCATCTGAACCACACCAATCCATTGCTGTTCGAAGGCAGCAGGGAACGGCAGGAATTGGAAGCAAAGGGCTGGGAGGTCGGCCACCAGGGTCAGGTCTTCGAGCTTTGATGCGCCAAACAGGCCCGAGCAATCTTTATTACCGGAGTGTCGCCCTGGCAGAGCATCTTTGGACCTGGAGAGCAAATGACCCTTCACCAATCCTTCAATAACGACAGAGCCCGCCTTGTGCCTTTGCTGATGGTGCTGGCTCTGCTGCTGCCGGCCGCCCTCAGCCTGGGTGCCGCACCACAGGCCGATCCCGATCTTACCCTGCTCAATCCCGAACTGCGACGCGAGTGGTCATCCTACTCCTCCGATGAGCGATTACGGGTCATCATTCAGTTCGAATCCCCCATGACCCACCGGGACTGGGATCTTCTCGACGAGCTGGGATTCCAAGAGACCTGGCGCTACCAGGTCATCGATGGGGCCGCCGGATACCTGACCGCCCGGGGTGTGGCCCAGCTGTCCCATTACGAGCGGACCTGGTGGATCGAGAAGGACACCCTGAACGAGTATGCCCTGGAAGTATCCACCAACACCATCCGGGCCCAGTCCAACTGGCAGCGCATCGTCCTCGACGGTGATGGTGATCCCTGGGAGGAGGACGGGGTGGAACTGCCGGTGGATGGCTCGGGCGTGACCATCGTGGTGGCCGACACAGGCATCGACGCCACCCATCCCGATCTGGATTATCGGGAGAAGGTCATCGAGAACAAGAAGGCCGATGTTGATGGCCAGCCCTGGGTTGAAATGCCCAACACCGACAACCTATTCGGCCATGGCACCCACTGCGCCGGTATCGCCGCCGGCTCGGGAGAGGCCTCCGCTGGACTCCGTCGTGGTGTGGCCCCCGGAGCCTCCCTCATAGGCCTGGGCATCGGCGACCCCTGGGAGACCAACGAGGTGGGCGCCTTCGAATGGGTCTACGAGCATGCCGCGCCTCCCAACCCCTACAACATTCGGGTCATCACCAACTCGTGGGGCTACGAGAGCGTGGACGAGAACTGGAAGGACGCCGTCATCCAGGCCTCCCAGAACGTGGCCTACGAGCGCAATGTGGCGGTCATCTTCGCCGCCTCCAACGACGGTGGCGATGGTTCCGAATCCCGGACCAACATCTACGGCAACTCGCCGGGCATGGTCTCCGTGGCCGCAAGCTACCGCGAGGGGGGCGGCATCGCCGGCTTCTCCTCCCGGGGCGATCGCACCGACAACTCCACTTGGCCCGACATCGCGGCCCCCGGGGTGGAGATATGGGCGGCCCGGGACACCACAGGTTTCATCGTCAACGCGGTGGCCGGAGATACCAATCCCTACTACACCGCCATCTCGGGCACTTCCATGGCCACCCCCCACGTGGCCGGTGTGGCGGCCCTGCTCTGGCAGGCAGCTCCCTCCCTGCGCTTCTCCAACACCACCGATGACAAACCGGTCTACGACGATGAGTATTTGAACAACGAATGGTCCTACATCCACGACATCGAGCTCATCTTGAAGCTGACCTCCGACTTCCTGGAGGCGACAGGTGATAACGGTGTGCCCGCAGAGAATGAGATCGGCATAGTCGGACGTTCCCATGATTTCGCCCAGGGGTACGGTCAGGTGAACGTGGAGCGGGCGGTGGCCCTGGCCCTGACCGTGGAGGAAATGCGCAACAGCGATCCTCACGCCACCGTCTGGGATGCGTTGCCCCTGTACCAGAACATAATAGCTGGCGGCCTGGCCACCCGGAACGTCAATGGCGTGCGGCAGCAGGTCCAGATGTTCCAGGAGACGACACTGCGGTCCGAATCCAGCTGGATGGGAGAGTACATCGTGGGACCCACCGTGGCCTGGGGCCAGGACCACGAGCTTTTCGTCCCCGATGCCACCAGCCTGCTGGTCGTGGATTTCTTTTACGACCAAATGGACTACACTCACGGTCAGGTGGGCGAGCTTGACATCTTCGTGGAGGCCGACGGGCAGACCGAGCGGCTGACCTTTCCCGACCTGCTGACACCCGATGGGCATAAGCGGGTAGAGATACCCACCGAGGCCATCTCCCTTGGGCGGGACCAGGTCTGGCGCTTCTTTGTCTCGGGGTATGCCACCCGGGTAGAGTACCTGGTGGAACTGTCGCTGGTGATGAGCGGAGAGGTCGAGGATGATATCCTGGATGATCCCACGCTGCGTCCCGAGCAGGTGGCACTGGACAACCCCCTCTACACCGAGTACGAGCAGAGGCACAATCTCCGGGTGGCCACCAAGTACTACGACCTGAGATACATCGAGGAGCCGCCACCGGCCGGGACACTGCGGACCCTGACCGTTGAGTCGCCGGACGAGGGGGCCCTGATCACCGTTTACAAGGCCGGGGCCAGCACCATCGCCGAGGCCGCCGGGACCGCTCCCTTGATAGTGGATTTACCCGAAGGCTGGTACTACGCCAAAGGCACCAGGTCCGGCCACTGGCCCGCTGTCTCGGCCGACTTCTATCTTGGCAGTTCACGGACCATCGTTCTGCCATCCATGGTGGAACAGGACCTGGAGGTGCCCTACGGCAACTTCCTGGAGCCCAGGCCCGGCGCCGAGGTATCGGGGAAGACCAAGGTGAGGCTACAGCTCAACGATGTTGTGGGGCTCTCCTCGGTCACCGTGAACCTGGAGGGAGCACCCATCCATTCCCAGGAGCTCGATGGGGCCACCGAGACCATCGTGACCTTCCAGTGGGATACCACTCAGTTGGATGACGGGGAGGCCGAGCTTCAAGCCCTGATCATCGATGTGGACGGGAATGACGTAACTTTGGCCATAACCGTGGAGGTGACCAACGAGGAGGATTCCAACCTCTACCTGATCCTGTTGTTCCTTGGGATCGTCATTGCCTGCGCCGGAGCTTTCTATTACCTCAAGAACCGAGATGAAGGGGTTGATCCGTTGCTGTCGGGCGCCCTTCCCTCCGGCAAGGAACCCTCTGGCGGCACCCTGGAAGCTGAAAGCCTCCCTGCAGAGTCTTTGACCGATACACCGCTGGAGGCCGAGGATGTGCCATTGGAAGCCGAGAAGCTCGAAGAAGCTGGTGAGGAGAAGTCAACGTGAGTTCGGAAAGCGGAACCGACCCCTCTGCCGCCGCCTCGTTCATGGAGTGGCAATGCGCTTCCTGCGATCAGGAGACGGTCCACATCATTTTGCGCGAGCGTGAAGGGCGGGCGGTTCTCCAGTGCGAGACCTGTCAGACCACGGTGAAGGCCAATCTTGCCGATGAGGAACCGGTGAAGGTCCCCATCGTTATCTCAGACATGGACCGCTCATACAGCGATACCATCGAGCTCTATCCCGATGAGCGATTGGCAGTCGACGATCAGATATTCCACACTGAACACAACCTCCTGGTGACGGCCCTGGAGGTCAATGCAGAGACCCGGACCGGACCCTCAGCATCGGTGGACACCACTGGAGCCAAGGGGGCTTCGAAGGAGACCCGCAGGGTGCCCGCCGCCCCCGCCACACAGATATCACGTATCTGGGCCAAGGTCTTCGACCGTGTCCGCGTTGGTGTGGCGGTGAACCGGGGCAGTGTCACCACCTCGGGCCATTGCTGGTGCATACCCGAGGAGGAGATCTACGTGGGCGACGAGATGGAGATGGGGGGCGAGACCGTCGTGGTGGTGGCCATCAAGACCCACTCCCGCAAGCTCAGGGATGGCTATGCCCAGGCCCAGGGCATCAAGCGGCTCTACTGCCGTCCGCTCAGGGGTCAAAGAAGCGGCAGGCAACGCTGAGCTCCCCCTCCCATCGCTCTTTGGCCCGACCTCGACTTTTATCCCCGGGCCACCTACCTAATCCATGGTCGAGCCCTCATCGGACAGCCCTTCCGTCACCGCCTCGGCTCCGGCCAAGGCCATCCTGTTCGGTGAGCATGCCACCCTCTACGGGCAACCCGCCCTGGCGGTGGCCCTCGACCTGCGGCTGAAGGTCCAAGTACGACCGGCCAGCGAGTTCAGGGTCAACAACTACAGGATGACCTCCCACAACACCTACCGTCATCTGCAGATAGCCCATGCGGTGGACCTCTACTGGGATGACCAGAGGCCGGTGCATTTTACCACCTCCTCGGGCATCCCCTCGGCCTCGGGTCTGGGCTCCTCCTCGGCCTTCACCGTGGCCACGGTGGGTGCCCTGGCGGGACTTGAGCAGAGAGGGCCAACGGACCCGGAGAACGACAGTGAGGTGGAAGGCATGGCAACTGGTGATGATACCGGCGGCACCGACGAGGAAGAAGATTCCGAGGGCGCAATTGCCACCCCCGAGACCATCGCCCGCCGAAGCTTCAAAGTGGAATGGGAGTCCCACGGAAAGAGCAGTCCCCTGGACACGACCTGCGCCAGCGTGGGTGGGGGCGTGCTGATGACCCCCGGAAGCAAACGAGAGGAGATCTCCGGTACCGAAGAACTGTGGGAGGTGGAGCGGGATGGGAGCGCCTGGACCCTCCATGCCACGCCGCTACCGCCCATGCAACTGGTGGTGGGATACACGGGTACCAAATCAAAGACCGGAGCCCAGGTGGCCAAGGTGGCCCGCTTTGCCGGCCATTCGGGTTTCGCCAAGGATATCCTTTCCGACATAGGCAAGATCACCCGCCAGGGAGTGGCCGCCCTGGGTGAGGGTGACATCCAGCGCACCGGTGAGCTCATGAACGCCAATCACGACCTCCTCACCATCCTGGGCATCAACACCCCTCAGGTCCAGAAGCTTTACCAGGCCGCGGCTCGCCATGCCCTGGGAGCCAAGATGACCGGTGCCGGTGGCGGCGGGTCAATAATCGCCCTTCTGGCTCCGGACGATAGCGCTGGCGTCTCGGCCACGGTCAAGGCCCTCCGAAGGGCGGGCGGCCAGGCCATGGTGGTGGGACTGTCCCAACAGGGCCTTGAAATGGGCACCTGAAGAACATTGCAGACCCTGCTGAATGCCGATTTCAACAGGGCAAGCTTTTATCTGACCCGCCTTGCTTTGACCCACTATCGGTCCACCCCAGGTAGGCCGATGATCCCTTTCAAACCCTTCGGGGACGATCAAATGAACATGCGGGAGTTCGTTGCCAAGTTGGACCAGCAGGGCCTTATTACCAGGATCGACAAGGAGGTCGACCCGGTGTACGAGGTCTCCACCCTGATGAAGCACCTTGATGGGCAAGCCTTGCTCTTCACCAGGGTCAAGGGCCAATCAATGCCAGTCATCGCCAATACCAGCTCCACCAGGGACCATGTGGCCCTGGGCCTGAACTGCTCCAAGGACCAGATAATCGAGAAGCTCACCTCGGCCCTAGAAAAGCCAGTTGAACCAGAGATCAAGGAGGCGCCCCCCTACGATAACCTGGGCCGTGACCTCTCCGGTCTGCCCATCCTGACCTACTATCCCGTTGACGGCGGACCCTACATCGCTTCCTCGGTGGTCATCTCCAACGACGCCGAGTACGGCCGCAACGCTTCCTACCATCGCATCATGGTCCTGGACCAGGACCGGGTCGTCCTGCGCATCCTCCAGCGCAACTTCGAGAGCTATATCGAGCGGGGCTTGAAGGAGTTCGCCATCTGCATCGGCAACTCGGTGGCGGTGCAGATCGCCGCGGCCATCTCCATGGGTATCGACGTGGACGAGATGGCCATCGCCAATGCCCTGGAACCCACCCCGCTGATCGAGGTGGACGGTCACATCGTGCCCGAGGCCGAGATAATCATGATCGCCGAGTTCACCGGGGAGCGGGCCGACGAGGGGCCCTTCCTGGACCTGACCGAGACCCCCGACATCGTGCGCTCCCAGCGGGTGGCCCGCATCAAGGCCATCCACGCCAAACCGGGAGCCATGTTCCACGGTCTTCTGCCCGGAGGATTGGAGCACAAGACCCTGATGGGCATGCCCCGCGAACCCACCATCTTCGCCAAGGTGGCCGAGGTCTGCGAGGTCAAGGATGTGCTCATCACCCCCGGAGGGTGCTCCTGGCTCCACGGGGCGGTGAGCATCAAGGTCAACGCGCCCGATGATGGACGAAAAGCCATCGAGGCGGCCTTTGCCGGTCACAAGTCCATGAAGCACGTCTTCGTGGTCAACGACGACATCGACATCCACGACCCCCACGCCATCGAGTGGGCCATGGCCACCCGCTTCCAGGCGGAGAAGGACCTGGTGATCAAGGAGCGACAGAAGGGCTCCTCCCTGGACCCCTCATCAAACCTGGAGACACGGGAGACCACCAAGGTGGGCTTCGACCTGACCATTCCGCCGGGCAAGGACCCTAAGCATTTCACCCGTCCCGATCTGCCCCTGAAGCTCAACGCGGCCGATTACCTGGAGGATTAGGATGCATCTGACCCGGGAAGAGGAGGGTCTCCTGGAAGGCGAGCAGGGTGAGGTGGCCCAGCGGCTGTTCAGACTGCTGGTGCGCCTGGGCGAGATCTACGGGGCCGACAGGATGATCCCGGTGGGCTCGGTCCAGGTGGCGGGAGTCTCCTACAAATCCATCAAGGACCCGGGTCGCGACTTCCTGGAGGATGTGGCTGCCAAGGGCGCCCGGGTGAAGGTGCTGACCTACCTCAACCCGGCCGGAATGGACCTGGAGAGCTGGAAGGAAATGGGATTTCCCGAGGACTTCGCCATCAACCAGAACCGGATCATGGAAGCCTTCAGGCAGATGGGCATCGTGGTAACCTCCACCTGCACCCCCTATCTCGCCGGCAACCTGCCCCGCTTCCGCGAACACATCGCCTGGTCCGAATCCTCGGCGGTCTCCTTCTCCAACTCGGTGATCGGCGCCCGCACCAACCGGGAAGGAGGGCCCTCGGCCCTGGCCGCCGCCATCTGCGGCGTGACTCCGGATTACGGGCTTCACCGCGATGAGAACCGCATACCCGATGTTGTGGTGAAGGTGGACACAGAGCTGACCAGCGCGTCGGATTACGGAGCCCTGGGCTACCATGTGGGCAAGCTGGTGAAGGATCAGAAGCCCTACTTTGTGGGTCTGCCCGAAACCGCCAACACCGATCACCTCAAGGCCCTGGGAGCCGCCATGGCCGCCTCGGGGGCTGTGGCCCTTTACCATGCCCAGGGGATCACGCCGGAAGCGGCTTCGATGGAACCCAAGGGATTGGAGACCTTCACCGTGACAAGGGCCGAGCTCGACGATACATATAAGAACCTCAACACCGGCGATGAATCCGATATCGTCATCTTCGGCTGTCCCCACGCCTCCCTGCGGGAGATATCCGATGTTGCCGCCAAGGTCGAGGGACAGACCCTGCGCAAACCCTTATGGATCGCCACCAGCCGGGTGATGAAGGAGGCCGCCGACCGCATGGGTTACACGGCCACCATCGAGGCCGCCGGTGGCAAGATCCTGGCCGATACCTGCATGGTGGTGGCTCCCATCGAGCAGATGGGCTACAAGACCACCGGGGTCAATTCGGGGAAGGCGGCCAATTACCTGCCAGGTTTCTGCAAGCAGAAGGTGAGGTTTGCCGACATCGATTCGCTCATCGGGGGGCAGTTCTGATGAGCCTGCAGGGACGTTCCATCTCTCCGGGCAGCGCTGAAGGCGAGGCCATCGTCTCACCTGAGCCCATCGGTTTCTACGGCGGCATCGAGATCGAGACCGGTGTGGTCATCGAGAAGGGCCACCCCCTGGAAGGCCAATGTGTGACCGGAAAGGTCCTGGTGTTCCCCAACGGCAAGGGCTCCACCGTGGGCTCCTATGTCATCTACGGCCTGGCCAGAAATGGAGTGGGCCCCTGCGCCCTGGTCAACCGGGAGACCGAGACCATCGTGGCCACCGGCGCAATCCTTGCCGGGGTCCCGTGTGTCGACCAGATCGATATAGGAGAGATCAAGACCGGCGACAGGCTGAGGATCGACGCCGACAGAGGTACAGTGGAGCATGTCTGAACCATCACCTCGACTCATCGTCGCCCTGACCGGTGCTTCCGGTCTTCCCTATGGCATCCGGCTGCTGGAAGCCCTGGCCGACCTGCCGGTGGAGGTCCATCTGGTGGCTTCCGATTCCGCCGGTCTGGTCCATCAGCATGAAGGTGACAGTGATGATGGTTGGGATCGTGTGCTGAGCCTGGCCCATGTAGTCTACAAGAACTCTGACCTTGCCGCCCCCATCGCCTCAGGTTCATTCAAGACCATGGGCATGGTCATCGTTCCCTGCTCCATGACCACCTTGGGCAAGATCGCCTCGGGCATTGGCGACAACCTCATCACCCGGGCCGCCGCCTGCATGCTCAAGGAGCGACGGAACCTGGTGCTGGTCCCCAGGGAAACGCCCCTCTCCACCATCCACCTGGAGAACATGACCCGTCTCAGCCATGCTGGCGCCATCATCGCCCCTGCCGCGCCAGCCTTCTACACCCAACCCCGGAGCCTCAGCGACAACCTGGATTTCATGGCTGGACGGGTCCTTGACCTCTTTGGATTCGAGACCGAGCTGTTCCAGCGCTGGGGCGAGGATGATGGATGATCGAAGCAGGCTATGGCGGGGATAGGGTCTGGCTTATTCAGCACGAGATAGGCGAGGACCTTATCTATCATCTGGGTGGCGGCCAGCGGCCCCACATCGGCGGCGTGGTCATGAAGGTGCCGGGGGAACCCCCCAAGACCCAGACCTTTGGCACCCACCATGATCTGGAGGTGCTGACTCCCATCGCCGAGGCGGCCTGTGAGAGATACGGGAGAACGGTTGTGGTCGTAGGAGGAGTGCACGTGGACGATGCGACGCCAGAGGACATTGAATCACTGGTGAGCAACTGCGAGAGATTGCTAGGGCAACTCTGAGCATCGGGGCCAAATTTCGACCGACGAACCGATATCTGCCGACCCTGTCATGACAATCTTAATATGGCAGACCTTCACCTGCCGCCTCCCCCCAAAATAGGGAGCATCCTCCATGTCCTCGGAACGCAAAGGCACAGGCATCGGCTACGGCAAGGTCATCCTCTTCAACGAGCATTTCGTGGTCCACGGCATCCCGGCCATCGCCGGTTCCATGGGCGATCATACCCGCTGTACCGTGACCCCGGGTGAAGGGTCCGGCTGGAGCCTGCAGGACGACCGCCCCGAGACCCCTGGCTACAAGGCCAAGAAGATCGACGAGCAACGTCGGAGCATCGAGAACATCCTGGCATCCTGTGGAATCGACCTTTCGGGTGAGGCCATACACATCCATCTCGATGGACCCTTGCTGTGCGCCTCCGGCCTGGGTGCCAGTGGAGCCTCATGCACGGCCCTGGCCCGGGCTCTTGATGATTACTTTGCCCTGGGAAGGGACGATGAGACCATCAACCAGGCGGCATACGAGGGTGAGAAGGGTTACCATGGCACTCCCTCGGGCCTGGACAACACGGTATCCACCTTCGGGGGCATGCTCCACTACACCAAGGGCCAGCCACCCAAGTTCGACCCCATCGCCATCAAGGAACCGGTGCGCATCGTCCTGGGCAACACCGGGAAGGTGGCCGACACCGTGGGAGCCGTGGCCGGCGTCCGGGAGCGCAAGGAGGCTGAACCGGCGGTCTATGGAGCGCTGTTCGAAGCCGCCAAGGTCATCGGCCAGGAGGGCCGAGCGGCCATCGAAGCCTACGATCTGGAGCGCGTTGGGACACTGATGGATATCAACCATCACCTGCTCCAGGCCATCGGAGTATCATGCCCTGAACTGGATGAACTTGTGGACACGGCCCGGGTCTGCGGCGCATTGGGAGCCAAGGTCACCGGCGGCGGCCTGGGCGGCAACATGGTGGCCCTGACCCCCACGGAAGACCTGCAGAACGAGGTGGCCGACGCCATGGAGCAGTCGGGCTACTCCACCATCCGCACCACCATCGGGGTCAAGGGCGGAGGTTGAGCCTCACTTCGACCCCAGGGTCCCCAGATGCAATTTCAAAGAAAGCCAATTCTTCACAAAGGTAAAATGGCAGAATATCAAATCTTAGATAATCTTCCACTTAACTGACATCGACAGAATTGATCCAATTTGTTATGAGAGATAATGGCCACAGGAGGTCGAAAGCAGCGAACATAGTGAGATGCTATCGACCGATACCAGCCAGGTCTGCTGGTAGAGGCCGTAACAGCACCATCATCAGCGCGTCTTACGAGGAGGCCAGCTATGCTGGCCGACTCCGACGGTGGCTCCAATTCTTTGTCAAGTAAAAGAATTGGAGCCACCGGAGGGATTCGAACCCTCGACCTGCTGATTACGAATCAGCCGCTCAACC
>CAYLMJ010000054.1:0-16094 GCA_964384995.1 uncultured archaeon
CATCTCGGTGAGCATGACCCCCAGGCGGTTGTCGATCTTGTAGGCGATGTAGTTGTTGATCTTCTCCTGCGAGTTCTCGGAAGGCATGGTCATGCTCCTGCTGGGATAGGCGGGTGAACGACGGGTCGCAAATAAACCTAATGGCGGAAATCTTGAAGCGCGGAAGGGGTTCAAGTCGAAGTCAACACGGAGTGTTGGCTGAAGGACAGGCCTTGCAATCCGCTGTGTCGCAAGGGAGGGACGCGAGCCCGCGGCTGGCCGCCCAGGAGCGCCTAATACGATACCTTGCAGAAGGAACCTGGATGAACGGCATGAATTTTGTGCGTGCGAAACGTACACCAATCGTGTATCTACCGTTTATCTACAGTTTACCTACCGTTTACCTAGCGTATAGAAAACGTATACCTAGCGTATAGAAAACGTATACAGAACGTATAGAGAACGTATAACGCGCCTCCTCCGGTTCCTGGAGACCTCTCAGTGGCAAGAGATGACAAGGCAATCAGGCGAGTTCAACGCGCCTCCTCTTGAGATGCCAGCCCTCACACTCGCTGACCAGTGAAAAATGATGGCCGGACAAAAGGGGGATGGGAATGGAGGGGTTGTCGGGGGAACGACGCGTGAATCATTGCGCGGTCCGGCCACCTAAATCCAATTAGGACCGTTTTGGTTATCTTTATTTGTTAACACAAAATAAACAGACAGGTCCATCCCGAGTGCCACAGCCTGTGCGGACACAGGTGTTCCAAGAGGAGGAGGCACTGGGTGTCCGAGAGGTGATATCACATCGTTTGTACAACATGCCATTTGACGGACGAGAAGAGACCGTCAAGAAAGAACAGACTGGCAGACCGAGCAGAAATGGGTGGACCGCTGGAGACCCTGATGCGCTCGACGATGCCGGGACAGCCCTTTCGCTGACAGGTCTCACCGGTGCGGCCGAAGACCCGCAGTCGCGCGCGGTAGCGTCCCGCCTCGCCCTCGGGTCCCACGAAGCTCTGGAACGTCGTGCCGCCCTGTTGGATGGCCTCTCTCAGAACAGCGCGGATGGAGCGATGGAGGGCCCTGACCTGGGATCGGTCCAGGCTGTCGGCTGTGGCCAGGGGATGGAGCCCGGCACGGAACAGGGACTCATCGACGTAGATGTTGCCCAGGCCGGCGATGAAACTCTGGTCCAGCAGAAGGGGCTTCAGACGCCCGCGACGGGGTTCCAGCATCTCCATCAGCCTGCTGGCGGTGAAGGAGGAGGCAAGGGGCTCGGGTCCCAGGTCGCCTACCACATCGTTGGGATGGGCCACGACCCAGGCTCTGCCGAACTTGCGATAGTCGATGAAGCGCAGTTCCCGTACTCCAGTGGGACTCTCGAACCCTGCACTTGCCTCTTCTGACAGGACTCCTGCGCCTGCCTCCTTTTCCGCATTGGCACTTCCACTATCCTTTCCAGCCCCCTCGAGGCCGATGGCCAGCGTCATGTGCTTTGGGTCCTCGCTCCCCGCGTCTTCGATGCTCAGCTTCCCGGTCATGCGCAGGTGGATCAGCATCGCACCCTCGTCCAGGTCGAACACCAGGTACTTGGCCCGCCGCCACACCCGTTCGATGGTCCTGCCGCGCACCGCGTTTGCGAAGGAGGAGGCGGTGGGAGGCTGGGCGGCGACCTTGGACCAGGGCAGGCGGGCGCCGGTCATGGTCTGTCCTCTCAGCATCGGGTCCAGGGCGCGGGCATAGGTCTCCACCTCTGGCAGTTCGGGCATCCTCTATCCTCCCTTGTGTTTTTCATGGCGCAATGGCAAGGGAGGCACATGTGCTCGGTTGGCAATGGTGAGGGGAGGCTGGCGGGAAGGCTGGAACACACCGGTCCATCCGCAAGAGTCATTTAAGGCGCTGTCCTGCTGTGGTTGGCGAGCAATCATGGCCCTGACCGTCTACAACACCGCCAGCCGCGCCAAGGAACCCTTCGTCCCCCTGGACCCCGAGGGCAAGCAGGTGAAGATGTACGTCTGCGGCGTCACGGTCTACGACGCGGTCCACGTGGGGCACGCCCGCTGTTACGTGGCCTTCGATGTCATCCGCCGCTACCTTGACTGGTCGGGCTACGACGTGCAGTACATCCAGAACTTCACCGACGTGGACGACCGCATCATCAAGCGCTCCAACGAGCTGAACATCCCGGCCGAGACCCTGGCCCAGCAGCAGATAGACGAGTACTTTGCCGACACCGCGGCACTGAACATCCAGCGGGCCGACGCCTATCCCAAGGCCACCGAGCACATCCAGGGGATGATCGAGCTTATCAACGACCTCATCGACAAGGGCTTCGCCTACCAGGCTCCACCCGGTCCCGAGGCTCTCGAGGGCTCTCACGACGTCTATTTCGAAGTCGAGAAGGCCGGCGACCGGTTCGGCACCCTGACCAATCAATCCATCGAGGAGATGCAGGCCGGCGCCCGGGTGGAGGTAGACGAGCGGAAACGCCATCCCGCCGACTTCGCCCTGTGGAAGGGGGCCAAACCTGACGAGCCCTCGTGGGAGAGTCCCTGGGGACCGGGACGGCCCGGCTGGCACATCGAGTGCTCGGCCATGTCATTGGCCCACCTGGGCCAGCAGTTCGACATCCACGGCGGTGGACGGGACCTCATCTTCCCCCACCATGAGGCCGAGATACTGCAGAGCGAGAGCCACACCGGGGCCCATCCGGTGGTCAGGTACTGGCTCCACAACGGATTCGTCAAGGTGGACGCCGAGAAGATGTCCAAGTCCCTGGGCAACTTCTTCACCCTCAAGGACATCCTGGGACAGTACGACCCCATGGTCATCCGCTTCTTCCTGCTCAACACCCACTACCGCTCACCCATAGAGTTCTCCGACGCCCAGCTGGAGGAGGCTCGTACAGCCTACGAGCGGCTGGCCAACACCCATCGCCGGTTGAATGAAATGGAGCCGGCCAAGGCGGAAGTTGGCGGCGGCGAAAGCAAAGGCAAAGGCGAGGCTCCCCAGAGTGGGTCCGGAACAGCACTCACTGAGGCCATCTCCAGGACCAGGGAGGAGTTCCAGACCGCCATGGACGATGACTTCAACACCCGGGAGGCCCTGGCCGGCCTCTTCGAGCTGGTGCGACTGGTGAACCGGGCCATGGAGCAGGAGGAGGGGAACGAGAAGACGCTCGCCCAGGCTCTGGAGACCCTGGATGAACTGGGAGGCTCGGTCCTGGGCCTCTTCGCCCCATCAACCCCCCGGTCGGAGGCCGATGCAGGCCCCTGGAAGGAGCTCTCATCCCAGCTGGTGGACTACCTGATGGAACTGAGGGAGCAGGCCCGGACCAGCAAGGACTGGGCCACCGCCGACAACATCCGCGACAGGTTGAAGGAACTGGGTATCGTCCTTGAGGACACCGCCGAGGGACCCAAGTGGCGAAAGGAGTGAACCGACTGCCCCGCATTGTACGCGAGGACGATGAGGAGCCCCGTGACAAGGTGCCCTCGTTCAGATTGCCCGGCCACCAGGAGGATCAACATCGATACCACGATGCTGGACCGTCAGATGGGCATCATCCACCACAGATCGGATCCGATGCCGATGGACCATACTCCCCCCATTCCCATCCACACCCCCATGACCCGCATCCGCCTGGGGAGGTCCCTGAACCCAAAGCTCCTCGTGAACGCAAGAGCTCGGTCCTGCCCCTGCTGGTCCTCATCCTGGAGGTCCTGGCCTACCCCTTCTACCTCATCTTCATGACCGATGTGACCCTGGAGGCCCTGGCCGAGGACAAGGTGGAGCAGGCGGGCATCCTGCTGGTCGCGGCGCTGGTGGGGGCCGTCAGCGGGGCCCTGATGTTGAGCCTTGTCTTCAATCGCACCGATTATGGCCAGCGCACGGTCCGCTTCCTCATCCGGCGGGAGGTCCAGCCCGGCGAGGTCCCCGGCTTCATCGGCATCATCGTCCCCCTGCTGGTCATCGGGTTGTGGGTCGCCATCATCTTCATCGTTCTGGCCGTGCGGCTCTTCTTCATCTCCATCCCCATCTACATCTACTACAAATGGCGCAAGGGCAAGGGGCTCAGGGTCCTGCTCAGATGGTGGTTGAAGAAACTGGGTCGGGTTGCCGTGCGGTTGAAGCGGATGAACTACCTGGGCTACCTCCTGCCCCTGGTTGGCAGTGCCATGATCTCCAACTGGATCGCCGGCAAGGAGAGCCAGGCCACCCCCCAGTCCACCTACATCGTCATTCTTATCCAGCTGGTCTTCCTGATAGCCCTGATCGGACCCTTCCGCAAGGCCTCCGCTGGAAACATGGAAATGGAGTACCCGCAGAGAACCCTCGACCCACCCACTGGAAGAGGCCCACAGTAGCAAGGTTCAGGTTTAGGCCTTGGCTATTTTTGAACATTCTGAACAGGTTTCCGAGAGCTAAGGGCTATCTGCGGTCAGACCCTGTCACTGCATCCGTAGGATGTCGACGGCCAGTTCGCCAAAGGCGGTCTCCACATGCTCGCCGGTCTTGGCCGAGGTGAAGAAGAAGGGAGACTCGATGGCATCGGCCACCTCCTTGAGGTCCTCCTCGGTGATGGCCGCCTGGTCCATCAGGTCCGACTTGTTGGCGAACAGGACCACCGGAACCACGTCCACGACCTCGTAGAAGGTGGTCAGCCAGTTGGGGATGGCCTTCAGGCTCTCGCGGGAGGTGATGTCGCAGACGATTATGGCACCCTCGGCCCCGCGATAGTAGGTCTTGTGGATGTCCTGGAAGGTGTTGTGGCCGGCGATGTCCCAGATGATCATGGTCAGGTCCACCGGCAGGTCGTTGACCGGATGGTTCAGGTGCAACTGCTTCTTGGTGGGCTTGGCGCCGATGGTGCTCAGGTAGGTATCCTTGAACACATTGTAGACATAGTTCGCCACCAGGCTGGTCTTGCCGACCGCGGGGTTGCCCAGCATACAGATCTTCTTGACCATCTCCGTCATTGGATCGCCTTCGCCGATTGGGCCGAACAAGGGTCAGGACTATTATTACCTTTTGGACTGGTCAGCTTTTGGACCAGTACTTGATGAATTTCTGCATGTCACCCTGGGCCGGTTTGAGCTTGGTGGTCTCACCATCCCAGTCCACCAGCAGACTGCGATAGTCGTCCTCCAGTTCGGTCACCAGTTCCTTCAGCTCGCCACTAAAGGTGTCGGGGGCGGTGCCGTCGATGACGGCGGCCACGTAGATGTGCTTGCCCCGCTGGATGAATAGATGGATCTTGCCGTACTTGATGTTCTCCAGGGCCTCCTCCTCCCCGGTCTTGAAGGAGTCGGAGATGAAATCCTGGATGGCCGTCAGCATGGTGGACACGATCTGACTGTCCACGGTACCCCCCACCTTCAGGGTGGCATGGGAGATGAGCCGACCATCGTTGTAGATCATGAACAGCTCCTTGATCTTGAAGGGGAAGAGCCGGGCCATGATGTTGCCACTGCCGTCAAGCTCCCCCAGGGTTTCCTTTTCCTCGGCCTTGGCATCGTCCTTGAGGGGGCTCAGCATGTCGTGTTTTATCTCGGTCTTGATGGTGCTGAACTTGCGGTAGGTCCTCAGTTTGAGGATCTGCCTGAGGAGTCCTATTAGCAGAAGTGCCAGAAAGATATAATTGGCAAGAGGCAGGGAGACGAAGACAAAGAAGACCAGGGCCAGCAGGGCGTAGCAGAAGCCGCCCAGACCCTCCTTGCCCATGAGTTTCATGAAGACCAGGACGAGGATGACGAAGACCAGGAACATGCCCGCCATCAGGATGGGAGTGAAGGGAGATTCAGCGGCCTCGATGGACAGGGAGTCGGAGGTGGTGTTGTAAGGTGTCAGCGGGGTGTCCAGGTAGGACATGCCCTGGCCCGAGCCGCCGATGCGCTCGCCCTCATGGGTGCGGATGTGGCTCAGCAGGAAGTGGGAGGTGGTCAGGTGAACCTCCTCGGAGCCTATGGCCGACATGGTGTTGGTGAAGGTGTCACCGAAGAGCAGATCGTCAACGAAGGCCAGGGGACGCAACTTGACCCTGGTGGTGGAATTGAAGGTGTAATCGAGCTGAACGACCAGATGGTCATCGTAGAGGGCCAATCGGGAGGCTTCCACGCTGGCGAAACCCCGGTTCTCGGGGGCCAGGATCAGGTTGGCGGCCTCTGCCGCCGTGGCCTGGGAGGCCAGGGCGTCGCCCAGGGCTATGATGTCGGAGGTGGTGCCGGCGGTTCCCAGGTCGGCCACGATGGAGGCGGTGAAAGCGTCCCAGGAGGAGTAGGTGATGGTACTGGTGCTGATGGCCGCCGACCAGCTCACCGACATCTTCAGGGTCCCTTCCTCCACGCTGTCGATGGTGAGCTTGAGATGAATTGAGGAGCCCTCGGCCGCCGAGGCGGTTCCGGTGCCCACCATCAGGCCTGCCAGCAGGGTCAGAACCAGTAAGATGGGGAGCATTGTCCGGCGTCTTGGGTCCTCCATGGTCCAAACTTCCAAATTCGCTACATAAGGGTTCCGGTCTCATTCCGTGAAGTGGTTTCTGTGGGAAAGGGGGAGTGGGAAATGGTGCAAGGGTCAGTGGGACCAGTAATCGAGGAATTCCTTCAGATCCACCTCGGCCAATTCCAGCTGGGTGGCATCCCCGTCCCACTGGGTCAGGGTCTCCTGGTACTGCTCGAAGAGGTCATCGGCAAAATCCTTCAACTCGGCATGGAAGTTGCGAGGTGCATTGCCATCCACCACCGCCACGATGAACACCAGCTCGGAGGTCTGGATATGGAGGTTGAACTCACCCATCTTGAGGCTCTCCAGGTGGTCACCCTCACCACCGGACTGCACCGACTCGGCCATGTACTCCTGGATGGCGGTGAGCATGGAGGAGAACATCTCCCGGTCCACGCTGTCGCGACTGCCACCCGTCACGTGGCTGATGAGGCGGCCGTCATTGTAGATCAGGAACAATTGCTGGACCTTGAAGGTCTCCAGACGGGAGAGCAGGTTGTTGTCCCAGGTCAGGTCGATCAGGGGCGGTGGCGGGTCAAGGGGCTCGGCCATCAGCTCGGTCCAGGGCACCAGGTCCTCGATCCTGAGCTCCTGGTTGTCCATGAGGCGGAACCGTTTCTGATACCCGGCGGTGGCACCTTTGCGATCGCGGAATCGGAATCTGGACTTTAAGGATCTCACAGTACTAACGAGACATGATAATAGATAAATGTTGCGCCTTCTATATTCAATTCCACTGACAGGACATAACGACGGTCTCTCCCTGGGACACACATCCTTTTTATAGGGCTTGATGAGTGGGCGCGGTCGAGGCCCTGATAATGGCACGCTTTCCGGAAGCCGAAGCCCGGCTCTTCCACAAGAAGATCTGCATGTCCTGCAACGCCCGCAATGCCTGGAAGGCCAAGCGCTGCCGCCGGTGCAACTCAAAGGGTTTGCGCCCCAAGGCCCGCGAGGGTCGAGGCAAGTGATCCAGCCTGGGCCATAGAGGACCACCCGCCTGCTGGACCCTTGCATTCTATATTGTTGATCTGTTGATCAGCCCTGGCTCCAATTCCGGGCCATTCTAAGGAAGTTGGCAAAGACCACGTAGCCGCCCTCGGAGTGCTCCACCTCGGGATGGAACTGGACACCCACCAGGGGCCGGGTCGTGTGCTGGATGGCCTCGATGGCGCAGTCGGGGCTGTGGGCCAGATTGATGAAACCGGGCGGCAGCTCCTTGATCTCGTCGTTGTGGGATTCCCAGACCGTGAGCTTGTCCGGGAGCCCGATGAAGAGATGGCCCGGTTCGACCACCGTGAGCAGGGCCTTGCCGTACTCGGGGACCTCGGCCGGTCCGGCCTTGCCGCCAAAATGCTCGGCTATGGCCTGCAATCCCACGCAGATTCCCAAAATGGGCCACCGGTCGGCGTCAAGATACTCCCCCGTCCGACCCAGGGCGGTGGCCTCTTCGCTGATGCGGGGAGCCCCGCCAGAGAGGACCAGGGCCTCGTACCCGGCCAGCTCATCGGATGGTACATCGTTGGCCACGATCTGGGTCTCGCATCCCAGATAGCGCAGGACCCGCCACTCGCGATGGGTCCACTGGCCGCCGTTGTCGATGACGGCCACCTTCATGCCGGCGAACTCGGAGGGGTCCACCTTCGGGATCACGGGATTGATCCTCGGGTTCGGGTCATTCTGGGAATTCGCGCCGCTCATTGCTCCACCAGGTCTCGAGGGTATTTTAGGCTCTTGCACCTGGGCTGTCGTGTCCCTCCTGCTGGCCAAACTGCTTTCCAGGTACACGGTACCAAAGGTCGTCTCCAGCCCCCTGCCCTTCCTGGTGGTGACCCTGGTGCCGGCGGTGGTGGCCTGGTGGATCATCTTCCTGGGCGGCCAGCTCATGGGGGCGGGCAGTTTCACGGCCAAGGCCATAGCCAGCGGCCTGGCCTTCATCCTCTGGCCTTTGCTCATGCTGAGGCTCACCCATCGCAGGCTGGAACTGGGCGGGCTGGACATCAACTTCGTCTGGGGTCTGGCGCTCTACGGGGTCATCACCCTCGTCCTGCTGGCCTTCTATCCCCACGACCCGGTTTTCTTCGAGGACCTGGTGGGCAGTCCCCGCTGGCTCTATCTGTTAAAAGTGGTTCCGGTGGTGATGGCCGTGGACCTGCTGACCAAGCGCTTCGTCCAAAAGGAGCTGGCAAGGATGCTGGGCGACACCATGGCGGAAGTGGCCCAGGCCCTGGTCTGGTTCTTTGGCCACGCCCTGGAGCTCATCTGGCTGAAGCCCCTGCTGGGGACCTGGGGCAGTATCCTGTTCATTGCCACCACCGGTCTGGCCACCGGCCGGCTCTACCGGCACACTGGCAACGTGACGGGTATGATGGTGGGCCACTGGATGGTGAGCCTGGTGGTGGTCATCGTGGTGGATTCGGGACTGTGATGGACAGCGACCGTTGTCCGTCTATCAACTCAGGACGATGCGAATGGCTCAGACCCAGGTCTCATCGGCCTGGAGGGCCTTGGTCTGCACCGGCCGTATCTTCCGGAAGACCCGGTCTGGGGCCATTGCGATGCCATCGACCTTCAACAGGCGTTCGATGGGAATGCCAAAATGGGCCTCGTTCTGCTCCAGGTAGGGCCGGATGAGGTCCCAGTCGGCCTCGGTAAGCCTGGTGAACTCGCCTCCGT
Source organism: uncultured archaeon (assembly GCA_964384995.1). GTDB lineage: Archaea > Thermoplasmatota > Poseidoniia > MGIII > CAYLMJ01 > CAYLMJ01. The sequence continues at coordinate 9,160 of CAYLMJ010000054.1, forward strand.
TGAGCTGTCCCTGAGTGACCTGGTTGTGGGGGTCGCGAACGTAGATGGCGCCGCCTGAGGCCAGGGAGAACAGGTTGCCGCCAGGATAGGGCTCCTCCAGCTCCACGATGCGACCCGAATCATCGAAGGTGAGGCCGTTGAGGATGACGAAGCCTCCGCCGTCCAGGGGGTCGCCGGCCATGAAGGACTCGGCCAGGTAGTCCAGGCACGTGCCATTGATGACCACCCGGGGTTTGCCCACGGCGTTGATGAGGGGGCGGCCCGCGGCGTTGCCCAGGACGAAGACATGACCGCCCTTGGCTCCGTACATGAAGGTCTGACCCACATCGCCGTGGATCACCAGGGTCCCCGACTTCAGGATCTGTCCCAGCTGGTCCTGGCCGTTGTTGTGGACATGGACCTCGGGGCCGTCGATGCCTGAGCCCAGGTAGTCCCCGGAGGAGCCGTAGACATCGAAGCGGGTGCCCCACGCGGCCTGTCCAAGACCGTTGGCGATGAAGCGGTGTCCCTGGGTGTTGTAGATGATGAAGTTGCGGTATCCGGCCTCATGGCAAGCCACAAGCTGGAGGGCCAAAGAATCCAGGTCCTCCTGGGGGTAACCCTCAGCATCGATGATCACCGTCTGTTCTCTGACACCTGAGGGGGTGGCGGGTATGGCCTCGTCGCGGCTCAGGTGACGGTAGCGTTCGCAGGGGGCACCCTTGATGGCGGTGAAGACCCTGACCAGGGTCTCATCCACGAGGCTCAGGAGACTGCTGCGCCGAAGCTTGCCGGTATCGTAACGCCGGTCCATCAGGAGGGTCAGCAGACCGATGACCTGCTCCCGCTGTTCCGGGTCCCCGGCTTGGACCTGGGCCACCAGCTCGTCCAGGAGGTGCAGCAGGTGGCCGTAGTTCCATCGGGGCAGTTGCTCCACTATTTTCCGGTAGAGCTGGTGTAGGTCGGCCTTGGACAGCTGGATCTCTCCGGGGGGCTCCATGGCCGCCACCGGCGTGGGGTTGCCGTAGGGCTTGCGTAAAGGATCGGCCGTGGTGATCCTCTGGCCGAACTTGTTGGTGCACACCAGTCGACGGGAGCCGTTGCCGCCGCTGGTGCCGTTGCCGGGGACCACGTCGAAGAGGAAGGCCCCGCCATCGGTGTGGCTCCCGCCCCGGGCGTTCCAGTAGCGGTCGGCCCGCTGCCAGAACCGGTCGTCCTCGGCGGCCAGGCTCTTCAGGGCGGCGTCGATGCCCTGCTTCTCGGAGGCGGCGAAGCCGATGGAGACCTGCCCCTCCTGGAGGGCGAATACCTGGGGCCTGAGCATGCTGGTGTCGGTGATGCCGATGAGCCGGTAGTCGTTCTCGCGGTCGTTCTGGGCGATGAGGAAGAACCAGGGGCCGTCAGGGGAGCCGTGGATGTGGGTGCGCTGGAGCTGGGCGTAGATGCTCTGCTTCTCGGGAGGCAGGAGGGTGAAGTCCCGCTCGGTGGTGGGGGCCAGGGACTCCATGACGTACTCCAGGGGATAGCCGTAGGTGCGATGGTGGAGGTCGAAGACCAGGGCCGAGACCTCGGTGTCGGTCTGGAACATGGGGTATATGTTGCGCTGGGAAAGGTACTCGGCCACCGAGGCGTAGTTGGCGAAGTCGCCGTTGTGGACCAGGGACTCGTTGAGCCCGATGAAGGGGTGCGCCCCGCCTGGGTGCCAGACCTTGCCCTTAGTGGGATAGCGGTGGTGGCCGATCCACACGTGAGCCTTCAGGTCCTCCAGCTTGTAGTAGCGGACGACGTCGTCTCCATAACCCACCATCTTCAGGACGATCTGGTTCTTGCCGTGGGAGAGCACGAAGGCCCTGTAGCGCTCGTCGGCGTAGAAGGTCTGATTGAGCAGGTAGGTGTTCTGGTACACGAACTCGTCCTCGATCTCCCTGGGCGAGGCCTGCTCAAGATCGTGGGTCCTGCAAAACCGCTCCAGCGAGGAGGCCTTGGGCCTGACGAAATAGCAGTAGACCACCGGGGGCCGGACCTTGGTGTCATCGATGTGGTGCAGGTCCTCGGAGGGAAAGAAGGTATGGACCTTGTGGATATCGAACCGATCCCTGACGTACCGCTCCTCCACCTCGGTGATGGATTCCGGGTCCAGGTAAGCCACCATCAGCATGTAGTCCTCGTCCAGGATCTCCCGGGTCACCCCGAACTGCTCGGGCACCAGGCCCACGGCGGCGATGCCACCCCCCTTGCCGTTGCCCCGGTTGCGCATCTGGGTCAGGGACTGGAGCAGGTGACGGCCGGCCACAGGTTCGGAGCAGGCCAGGCCGATGACGCCGCATCCACCTTCGGCCGCCTCCTTGTTCTTGGGGGGTCGGGGGTGGCCCTCTACGAGATTGCGTCTGGAGGCGGAGAGCCGGTCGGCCAAATGGGCTCGTCTCATGAGACCACCTCCGACCGATGGTAATGGAGCAGGTCGGTACGGCCCCTCAGCTCCCGGATGGTGGCCAGTCCCAGCCGTCGCAGGAGGTCCTGGAGCTGGTCGTGATAGGAGCGGTAGAGGTTGGAGAGGCGGCGGGTGCCCCACTCCTCGCCTATGAGCAGGGAGAGCTCGGGGTCGGTGGTGGTGATGCCGTGGGGACAGCCCCGCCCACGCTCGCAGTTGGAACAGCGGGTGCAGCCGAAGGCCATCAGGTCGGAGGTGCCCAGGACACAGCCGTCGGCCCCCAGGGCCACCGCCTTGGCGATATCATCAGCACAGCGCACGCCTCCGCTGGCCAGCACCACGATCTTGTCGCGGATGCCCTCCCGCTCCAGGTGCTTGTGGACCTTGGGGATGGCGTACTCCACCGGCATGGCGATGTTCTTCTTGGCTATCTCGGGCGCGGCGCCGGTACCACCGTAGGCCCCATCTATCTGGAGGATGTGAGCGCCGGCGTAGTAGGAGCCCACGGCCACCATGTCGATGTCGGTGGGGGTGGAGACCTTGACCGAGATCAGGGCCCTGGGATTGATGGTGCGAACCCAGTCGATGTGCTTGCGATGGTCCTCCACCGAGTAGACCGAGTGGAAGGGGAAGGGGGAGAAGAGGCTGACCCAGGGCACCGACTCGCGCATGCTGGCCACCGCTTCGGTGGACTTGTCCCCCAGCAGATGGCCCCCCAGGCCCGGCTTGGCCCCCTGGGCGTACTTGAACTCGACGATGGGGGCGTACTGGATGGTCTGCTCGCGAACGCCGAACATGCCGGTGGCCACCTGGGTGATCATGTGGTCCTTGTAGGGCACCACCGAATCGGGATAGCCGCCTTCGCCGGTGCAGGAGTAGGTGCCCCACTCCTTTGCGGCTCGGACCCGGGAGAGCATGACCTGTTCGCTCACCGACCCGTAGGACATGCCACCGCCATACCAGGGCACCTTGATGGTCAGGGCCGGGTCGGTGTCGTTGCGCCGGTTGAGGGGAAGCGAGGTGTCGATGGTCCGGGAGCGGGGGGTCCATTCATCCTCTTCTTTGAACTTGAAGGAGAGCACGTCGAAGCCGCCGCCCGAATCGCCCCTGCGGTATTCCCAGCCGTTGTCTGGGGGATGGCCGTGCTCGGCCTGGTACCAGCTGGCCAGGATGAGCTCGCCGGTCCAGCGGTGGTCGCCCAGGGCCGGTGGTGTGATGCCGCCCTTGGAGTGGGCCCAGGCATGGTGACCCTTGCGCAGATGGTAGGCGTGCTTGTGGGCCTTGAGCTCTTGGACGGTAAATCGAGGTGGCGAGGCGATGGGTGAGATGTCATCAAGCATAGCCTTCGATCCCCCCGAACGCCTCCTTCTCAAGGTCGGCCTGGAACATGGCCCGACCCATCTCGCCCCGCAGTCGGCGCACCTCCCGCAGGCCCATGGCGCCCATGATCTCCAGCAGTTGGTCCCGCCATGAGCCCAGCAGGTTGATGAGGCGCTGGACGCCCCATTCCACCTTTAGGCGGGGGACCCGGAAACGGCTGGTCAGCGGGTCGGCACCCTGACCCACCGGTGGTGCGTGAAGGGCCGCAAGCAGGGGAGTGTCCAGGGCCACAGCGTCCAGGCCGCAGATGATGGCCTTGGGGACATGCTCTGCCGCCGCGATGCCGCCACTGCCCAGCAGGGTCACCGAGTCCCGGAGGGAGGCCTCCACCAGATGACCGTGGGCCTCCTTGATGAGGTCCAGGACGAAGCGGCCCCGGGGGTCGCGGCCATGGTAGTCGGCGGTCAGGTGGATGACCCCGGCGCCCCTGTCGATGGCCTTCAAAAGCCTGGTCACAAGGTCCGCTCCGAACGGGAGCCGCAGGGCAGTGATGATGCCGGGGTCCAGGTGATGGATGGCCTTGACGAGGTCCTGGTCCCAGTCGGTGACCTCCACCATCCGGGGTTTGAACCCTAAACCGGAGAGCATGGCTTGCTGGCCGGGAACCACGATGGGCACCAGGTGTTGGCCCGCCAGTCCCCGTTCCAGGATGGTGGTGATGGGGAAGAGGGCCAGGGTGTCCGCTCGTCGGGCCGCCCGGGAGAAGATGGCCGGGACCGCCGGGGAGCTGACCGTCAGTGGCGGCCGATCGAAGATGAGGGGCAGGGGTATGGAGAGATAGGCCGGAGGCGGGTTCGCCAGCTTCCCGGCTTCATCGAACTCCACATAGGTGCCCCGGCTCCCGATATCGGTGTCGGTGGAGATGTACTCGCGGCCGTGGATGCCGTCCCGGGTGGGCCTTACGATCTCCGACATGTCGGTCCACATGCCGTCCCAGCCGGGGCCGCCCATACGCCCCCGGTAGCCCTGGCCCTTGACCGGCACGGCGCCGGTGGCCGATTCGTGGATGATGGTGTCCACCATCTGGGGGGTCAGGAAGTCATCGCCCCATTTTTCGCGCTCGGGGTTGTGGGTCACCGTCACCATCTCGGGGTGCTCGGTCATGCAACGGAGACAACCCACGCAGTTCTCGGGCAGGGGAAAGAAGCCTCCCACCGGACTGCCAAAGGTGCCGTAGATGCAGGGGCGGGAGGTGACGACCTCCTTGAAGTGGGGCCGGTTCTGGTTCCTGATCATCTCCTCGATGAGAAAGAGGGCCAGGGGCAGGCGCTTGACCTTCACCTTGAACTTGGTGGGCAGATGGGAGAGATCGGGCACTTCACGAACGGGCAACGTGTAGCGCGAGAATTCCTCTGGTGTTTGTTCTGATGCTGGTCCTGATGCCGGCCCTGATGGTCCTGACCCTGATAGATGGTTGGAGGCGGTCTCTGGCATGTCTGGCTCCCATTGGAAGGTCCCTAAGGACCTTCAGGATGACCGTTGGTCATTATTAAAATCTTTCGAAATAAATGTGTCGAATAGTTGTAGCAAAGTTTAAATCCACTGAACGTTTGAACAGTGCAATGATAAATCCACTGGACGAACAGGCAGATTCCAATGGTCATGTCGAGCCCCACCCCCTGGACGCAACCGACAGGGCCCTTGTGAACGCCCTCAACAGCAACGGCCGGGCCTCCCTGCGGGAACTGGCGGCAGAGCTGAACGTGGCCCTGGGAACGGTGTCGGCTCGACTAAGGCGGCTGGAGGAGGCGGGAGTCATCACCGGTTTTCTGCCGGAGGTCAACGCCGAGCGGGCCGGCTTCCCCCTGGTGGCCATCATCGGTCTGCGCATCGCAAAGGGCAAGCTAATGGAGGTGCAGTCCAAGGTGGCCCAGGACCCGGCGGTCTACGGGGTCTACGACGTCACCGGCGACTGGGACTCCATCGTCCTGGCCCGCTTCCGCGACCGGCATCAGATGGACGACTTCATCAAGCACACCCAGGCCTTCAAGCACGTGGAGCGCTCCTACACCCAACTGGTGCTGAACACGGTGAAGGAGGAGCGGCGGGTGAAGCTCTGAACCCTTCCAACTTTTGGGTCGGCACCACAGAGTTCACAGAGAACACAGAGTTGTAACCGCACCGTCTATTCTCTGTGGACTCTGTGTTCTCTGTGGTTGATCTCTTTGCAGAATGAGTTATCGAACTGTATCGGAAAGATACCCCAGCCTTTATTTATCACAGGACGGGTAAGGCCGCCATGGAGCTGAAGTGCCCCTCCTGCGGCCAGGCCCTGTGGGCTCCCGATGGTGATGCCCCCCTGGCCCCGAAGCCGCAAGCCGATGATGCGTCCGCGAAGAAAGGTGGACCTGACCCGTGCCCCACCTGCGGCACCAGCATGCCCTATCATCCACCCCAGGGAGCAGAGGGCGAAGCAGGGACTGTGGGCCGCTGGCTGCCAGGCGAACCGGCACCCTCCCCTTCAGATGAAGCTGACAAGGCCTTCCCTTCCCGACTGGCCGAGCCCATGCCTGAACCAGGCTATCCAGAGCAGGTTGAGACCAGGGCTCGCTTCACAGCCGATATCCAGTCACAGCACGCCCGCATCCTGGAAGGACGACCCCAGCCTGAACTGCTGACTGCGGAACCCGCGCACCTGGCCGGCAGGCCGGTAAGTCATAGGGACCCGCTGGGCAGTGGCGACGATGCTGGACCTGAGCCCACCATGGCCGACGCCGCGGCCGATGCCACTCACTTCCCTCCGCCAAAGCTGGGAACCCCCGACGATGAGCATAAAAAGGACGAAGGGGACAGGAAAGATAGGCGATCTTAAGGATGCCGTCCTGAATAGCCAGTCGCTGGTGATGAGCGAGACAAGGGCCCGGTTCCAGTAGTTCAGTAGCTGTGGTCAATCCAGCGAGAGGATGCAGGATTAACCACAGAGTGCACAGAGAACACAGAGACTGCACAGAGAATTGATGGAAGTTGACAGGGGCGCGAAGCCCGCCTCCTGCTATATGGTGCCCCCGCGTTGTGATAAGCTGACGTTTTTATTAGGGGTGTGGATTGGGAAGGGCTGAATCACGAGTGGGCAGGTAGCCTAGTCCGGTTAGGGCGGCAGCCTCCTAAGCTGCAGACCGGGGGTTCGAATCCCCTCCTGCCCGCC
>CAYLMJ010000055.1:0-15342 GCA_964384995.1 uncultured archaeon
GCTGGAACCATGACGATGGCCTGAGGCCCGGAAAGCGCGGTCGCGTCAGCGTGGGCGTGGGGGACGTGGACTGCGACGGCAAGGAGGAGGTGGTCTTCACCTCCGAGGAGGTTGTGGAAACGAGCATATGGGGCTCTTACGGTGGCGAAGACGTGGTCACCGGCCTCAAGATCTGGGTCTACGATGATGTCAAGGGTCTGCGTTACTGGGAGGAGGACGGCAAGGAGAAGAGCGAGGCCGACATGCCCGAGCTGTACAATCGCTCCCTCCTGGTCATCGGAGAATATCCCCTCCTGGCCCTGGGTGACATCGACGCCGATGGCATCCTGCTCCAGTACAACGGCGAGCACTACCCGAAGATGACCAAGCCCCGGCCCATCGCGGTGCTGGCCGCGCCTCCGACCTACATGCCCAATGGGCCTCACGACAAGAACAACGATTTCCCCCAGAACTACGATCTCTCGGGGACCACCTACGGTGTTGGCTCGGTCTCCGGGTCGGGCACCAGCAAGTCACACACCGACTCGGTCCACGTGGGAGCCTCGGTCTCCTTTGGCTTTGAATCCCAGGCCGCCGGGGTGGAGGCCATGACCACCTTCTCCACCACCATGAACTGGGAGTTCACCCAGACCAACAGCAACACCGAGCTCATCACCATGGCCCGGGAGTTCACCGGCGATGCCTATGGGGACACCATCATTCACCAGACCGTCAAGTTCGACGTCTACAACTACACCGTCCTCAGCCATCCCGACCCAGAGGCCATCGGCAGCATCACCTCCATCGAGGTGCCCCGCAAGGACTGGTGGTACAAGGAGTACATAGACTACTACAACTCCCGGCCCTACATCAAGAAACATCCCGAGTACGCCATCGGCAGGGACATCTTCAAGCATCAGGTGGGCAAACCCTGGACCTATCCCACCGTCGCTGAGGCCGACGACGCCATCGGCAAGGCCGAATCCTTCAAGATCAAGAAGGTCAAGGAGAAGACCTTCCCCTTCACTGTGCGCAAGGAACCCCGGTGTCGCTATCCTGATTACTGCGGAGGCTGGCAGTCCGAATCGATCTACGTGGGTCAGGGCGGTGGCACCCAGGCGGTCACCATCGACCTGTCCAAGGAGCGCATCTCCGAGAACGCCAAGAGCTTCAGCATGGACTTCTCGCTCACCTACGAGGCGACCTTCTCGGGTAGCAATCCCATCGCCTCGCCCAAGGGCGGGTTCAGCGTCTCGGCAGGGTACGGCTTCTCCAACACCCATTCGACCTCGGTGATAACCGGTGAGGAGACCGTTTATCAGGGAGTTGTGGGTGACATCAGCGACCCCCAGGCCTACGAGGACTACGGCTATGGCTTTGGCCTCTTCGTCTACAACCACAAGCGGGTCCCCAGCTTCGGCTACCAGGTCCTGAACTACTACGTCCAGGACTTCAATGTACTGGCGGCGGCGGGGGCGAGGGCCGACCTCGACTGTGCCGTGGCGTTGAAGATGGAGCCCGAGGGCAAGTACCTGCCCGACAGCTGCCTCTTCGCCAACTCCCCCAAGGTAAAGGGCGCCACCCCGGTGGCTGGGTCCAACGGCAACGCCCTCAGCTTCGACGGGGCCGGCGATCACGTGGTCTTCGAGGACCCCATCTTCATCGCGCCCCCGGGGAACCTGACCCTGTCGGCCAACATAAATCCCGAGAGCCTGGACAACGGCACCATCCTCTACGGCGGCGACCGGGGCGAGTTCAGGCTCTTCCTGGAGAACGGTTCGCTCAAGTTCGGGGTCCACCTGGGGGCCCAGGTGGGCACCGAGAGGGAGGCCGATGAGCTGGCCGAGGAACGGGCCGAAGGTGGGGGCGAGGGTCGCGGTGGTGACAGCGATGAGGGAGGCGTACCTCTCCCACCCTCCGGTGATAACCTCACCATCCTGGACGAGCCGCAATGGCACAACATCTCCCACAAGCTCAACGCCTCTCAGGCGGGGGAATGGATGCACATCACCGCAACCTACTCTCAGGGCGACAACATCACCCTGTACCTGAACGGCGAGGCGGTGGCCACTCTCGAGGTCCCCAGCTTCACCATCCATGATCCTGGCCGTGATTCGGTAACCTCCATCGGCTCCACCAACGGCAGCCAGGGTGACTTCTTCCTGGGTATGATCGACGACGTCATCATCCTGAAGCGCCAACTGAACAACACCAACGAGACCCAGAACGTCGATCACTACCTGCTGGTCACCTCCACCGGAGTGGAGCCGGCGGACGACGATGTCGATGAGGATGATGACGACGGTGCCATCAGGCTATTCTGGGTCCTCCTGCCCCTGCTCATCCTGCTCCTGCTGGCCCTGCTCCTGCTCTACTGGGACCAGCTGATGATATTGCTGGGATACAAGGAGCGGCCGGAGGAGGAGTGCGTCTACTGCGGCTCCGATGAACAGCCCCTGCACCATGGCCATCTCGTGGCTCCCTCCAAGGGTGGCCAGAAGCCGGTGACGGCCTGTGCCAGGTGCAACCTCTCCAAGGGCGACAAGGCCCTGATGGACTGGCTGCGCTGGACCAAGGTGGAACGACCCGAGAGATGGGAGCTCATTGTGAAGTGGAACAGGGAACCCAAGGAGGGCGAGGTGCCCGAGAAGGTCCGCAAGGTCCGCGACGAGCATACCCCCGAGCCCCGGGACAGGGACGGGGTCGGCTCCGGCGAGGCAAAGGCCGATGATGATGCCGAGAGCTGCGCCTACTGTGGCGCAACCGAGAAGCTCACCCGGGAGCATGTGGTGCTCAAGGACCATGAGCCCGAGGCCGCCTGCACCAGCTGTCACCTCTCCCGCTCCGACAAGGAACTGGAGGAGTGGCTGGAGTACGTCAAGGACAACAAGGAGGAGAAGTGGGGGGTCATCGTGGCCCACAACAAGGGCAAGCGCCACGAGCTGGCCGGCTACGTGCGGGCCCTGCGCGACCAGCGGGACGACACCTGTGTCTTCTGCGGTTCCCAGGAAAAGATCCACCAGACCACTCTCGTCGCCGCCTCCAAGGGGGGCAAGAAACCCGTGGCCGCCTGCGAGGCCTGCTTCCGCTCCAAGGGTACCAAGGCCTTCATGGACTGGCTGAGGTGGACCAAGGAGGAGCGACCCGAGAGATGGGAGAGCATCGTGGCCCACAACAAGGGCAAGCGCGGCGAGGTGGCTTCCAAGGTCCGCACCGTTCGCGAGGAGCCTGACAGGGCATCCGAGAAGGCCCCTTCCAAGGAGGCCTGAGGATGGCCCCGCGGCTCCCGGGTCCCATGACCCATCGCCTGCTCCTCATCGGGGCTTTGCTCGCCGGACTTGTTATGCTGGGTCTCCTGGGCCTCTCCCAGGGGGCGAGCGCGGCCGACAAGGACCCCATCGACAGCGTGGCCCTGGAAACGGGCAACGTGACCATCGAGACCGCCTTCTCGGCCGATGGCGCCTACATCGTGGCCGGCGTCCAGGGGGATGACAGCAAGATCGGCCTGTATCTGTGGAACCTCACCACCTCCCGGCTGGAGCTTCAGTGGGGCGCCGACGTCAACTCCTCCCTGGTCGATCTCGACATCTCCGATAACGGCGCGGTCATCCTGGCCGGTCTCAACGACTCCCAGCTAAACGATGTCAACCTCTACAGCTTCGACAACTCCACTCCCCTGTGGACCGCCCGCACCCAGGGTGAGGTCCAGCAGGTGGCCCTGTCCGGGAACGGCAGGTACCTGGTGGTGGGCACCGACAACGGCATCTACTTCTACGGCGCCGACAGCCCGGTCCCGATATGGACCAACATGACCGTGGCCAACTGCCTCTCGGTGGCCATATCCAGGGATGGCAAGTACGTGGCCGCGGGCATGGCCGACGGCTCGGTCTCCCTGTTCACCGACGGCGGTGAGAACGCCGAGTGGACCTTCATCACCGGCAACAGCGTCGGTTCGGTGGACCTCTCGGCCGCGGGTGAGCATGTCCTCGCCGGCTCCGATGACAACTACGCTTACCTCTTCCACCGGGACAGCTCCCTGCCCCTCTGGACCCACGACCTGGGAGCCGACGGGGTCTCAGTCTCCATGGACGATGCCGGCGAGCTGATGGTGGTGGGGGCTGGTGACGAGGGTGTCTTCCTCTTCCACAGGGATGTGACCTCGCCGCTGAGGCGCTTCTCCATCTCCAACGAGGAGGTCATCGAGACCGTCATCTCGGGCAATGGGAAGTACCTCACAGCGACCTCCCAGGCCAACAGCACCTACTGGTTCGAGTACGACCCCAACCAGGGCATCGGCCACAACTACTCCCTGCTGGCCAACAGCATCTCCACCACCGCCAACGGGCTCTACACCGCCGTGGGGGACACCACGGGCCGCCTCCTGCTCTTCTTTGCCAACGACCCGCCTGAACTGGTCCTGGAATCCCCCTTGCACAACGTCACCACCAGCGAGACCATGCTGGTGTGGAACGCAACCGACGCCGACGGGGACGAGCTGACCTACGACGTCTACTTCGGCACTGCTGCCGACCCGCAAGATCTCATCGCCGTGGGGATCAGTGAGAGTGTGGTGGTCCTCAGGGACAATCTCACCGACGGTGGTACCTTCTACTGGAAGGTCGCGGTCCATGACGGGACCCACACCATCGTCTCCAACGTCCGCAACTTCACCTTCAATGCCGTGCCTCCCACCCTGGACATCACCGACGGCGAGCTGAGCAACGGCGCCTATCTGGTGCGGGGGACCGCCACCGATGAGCATGCAGTGGTCAGTGTGGAGATCAAGATCGATGATGGAGCCTGGAAAGCCATCCAGGGCAAGGAGAACTGGACCTTCCCATGGAGGGTCGGGGACCTGGAGTTCACCGGCGAGTCCAACCACACCATCCACGCCCGTTCCTTTGACGGTTTCAACTACTCGGCGGAGGACCAGCTCGAGGTGACCTTGACCCGCCCCTGGCTCACCCTGGGAGATAAGCGTTTCGATCCAGCGGGTACAGGCGTCTATCTGGTCCAGGGCACGGCCTGGGGCATGAACGGCATCGTCATGGTCCAGGTGAGTGTGGACGGGGGCAAGTGGTTCCTCGTCGACGGGACCGATATCTGGTCCTTCAACTGGAACACCGAGAACGTGAAGCCCGGGAGCCACACCCTGAGCTTCCAGGCCTTCGACGGGGTCTGGTACACCCCGCCCCGATCCATAACGGTTGAGACCACCGGACCGGCCTTCACCATGGCCGAAGTGCCCGACAGGCTGACCGGCAATCACACCTTCAGCGGCACCTTTGCCGACGGGGACGACGATGACAAGGTGCAGATCAGGATCTTCAACAGCACCTGGTCCTCGGGTTGGAAGACCGCCAACGGCACCCAGTCGTGGACCTACATCTGGAACACAGGGGAAGTGACCGACGGGACATACACCATCGAGGTCCGGGTCCAGAAGGACCTGAAGTACATCGACATGCGGTCCGTCACCAGCAAGGTGGCCAACCAGGATGACGACGATGACGATGGCATCCTCGGGCTCCTGTGCCTGCCCCTCCTGCCCCTGCTCATTCTCCTGCTGCTGGCCCTGCTCCTGCTCTACTGGAACCAGCTGATGATATTGCTGGGCTACAAAGAGCGGCAGGAGGAGGAGTGCATCTACTGCGGCTCCGATGAACAGCCCCTCCATCACGGCCATCTGGTGGCTCCCTCCAAGGGTGGCCAGAAGCCGGTGACGGCGTGTGAGAAGTGCAATCTCTCCAAGGGTCCCAAGGCCCTGATGGAATGGCTGAGATGGACCAAGGTGGAGCGACCTGAGCGGTGGGAGCGCATCGTGAAGTGGAACAAGGAGCCCAAGGAGGGCGAGGTGCCCGAGAAGGTCCGCAAGGTCCGCGACGAGCACACCCCCGGCGAGGGCAAGGCTGCTGGTGAGGACGGTGATGGGGATGAGGATGACATGGAGCGGGCCTTCGCCCGGATCGCCGCCGGCGAGGAGGGAGACGGAGAGGGGGCCAGGGAGGGCGCCGAGGCCTGCATCTACTGCGGCGCCACCGAGAAGCTCACCCATGACCACGTGGTCTTTGTGGGCCAGGAGCCCGAGACCGCCTGCACCGGCTGTCACCTTTCACGCACCGATGAGGAGCTGGACGACTGGCTCCACCGCATCAAGGAGGACAAGCCCGAGAAATGGGACGCCGTGGTGGACCACAACAAGGGCAGGCGCGGCGAAGTGCCAGGCTATGTCCGTGCCGTTCGCGACGAGCGGCCCGACACCTGCATCTACTGCGGCTCCCACGAGGAGATCCAGGAGACCAGTCTCATCGCCGCCAGCAAGGGCGGGGCCAAACCCGTCGCCGCCTGCGCCCCCTGCAATCGCTCCAAGGGCACCAAGGCCCTGATGGACTGGCTGAGATGGACCAAGGAGGAGCGGCCCGAGCGCTGGGAGAACATCGTCGAACACAACAAGGGCAAGCGGGGCGAGGTTCCCGGCAAGGTCCGCACTGTTCGCGACGAAGCGATGAAGGAGACGAGGGCCGAGGCCCCGCCGCCCAGGGTGCCCAGGGATGAGGATGAGAACTGCATCTACTGCGGTGCTCACGAGAAGCTCACCGACCATGTGGTCCTTGCGGGTCAAGAGCCTGAGCCCGCCTGCACCGGCTGTCATCTCTCACGCAGGGACAAGGAGCTGGACGATTGGTTGCGCCACGTCAAGGAGAACAAGCCCGAGAAATGGAAGCACATGCTGGACTACAACAAGGGCCATCGGGGCCTGGTGGCCAGCCACATCCACACCATCCGCGACGAGAAGCCTCACATCTGCATCTTCTGCGGCTCCAACAAGAACATCCAGGAGACCAGTCTCATCGCCGCCAGCAAGGGAGGCAAGAAACCCGTACCCGCCTGCGAGGTCTGCTTCCGCTCCAAGGGCACCAAGGCCTTCATGGAGTGGCTCAGATGGACCCGGGACAACCGCGAGGACCGGTGGGAGACCATCGTGGACTTCAACCACGGCAAGCGCGGCGAGGTGCCCGCCAAGGTCCACAAGGTCCGCGACGAACCCCATCCAGAACCCCCTTCCGTGAAGGCCAGGAAGCTCAAGGTCAAGAAGATCGAGCAGATCAAGCAGGCCCTGGAGTCCCGGGAGGCCCGGGGACCCGGGGAGTGCATCTACTGCGGTGCCACCAAGAAGATCACCCGCAAGCACCTGAGCTATCCTGGAGAGAGACCGGTCGTGGCCTGTACGAGCTGTCATCGCTCCAAGGGCGACAACGATCTGGTCTACTGGTTCTACAAGACCAAGCAGAACCGCCCCGAGAGATGGGAGGCCATGGTGGCCCACAACAAGGGCAAGCGCTCCCGAGTGGCCCTCAACATCCAGAAGGTCCAGCTCGAGTCCAAGGTCGGGGAGATCGAGGATACCAAGGCCTCCTCGAGACCAAAGGCGTCAGGTGGCCCGGAGGATGGGGCCTGTGTCTACTGCGGGGCCGACGACAAGCTCACCCACAACCACCTCATCGCCACCGGCCGCAAGCCGGTGACCGCCTGCCAGAGCTGCAGCCGCTCCAAGGGCAAGAAGAGCCTGATGGTGTGGTTGAGATGGACCCGGGAGAGGAAACCCGACCGCTGGGAGGCCATGGTGGAGCACAACCAGGGCAGGCGGGGCGAGGTCCCCAACAAGGTCCAGAAGGTCCGCGACGAGTAGGGCTCCAGCCTCAGCCGCAACCGGCCGCAAGGGTCAATAATCCCCAGGCGATGTCCGGGTCATGACTGTGGGGACTTCACGAGGGTCAGCTCGCCACCTGGTTCGGGCTGTGCCCCTGCTTGTTTGCGCGATGATGCTTCTGGGAACGCTGGCAGTTTCAGGTGAAACGGCCAAGGCCACGGTCGAGACCTACTCGACGGGGGGCAATGGACACCGTTTCGTGATGTCCGATGACGCCCGGTACATCGGGGTCCTGGGCCAGGGCCTGGTCTCCCTGTTCGAGCGCGGCAAGCCGGACCCCCTCTGGAACATCACGGTGCCCAACGAGACCGACCACATCGTCATCTCCCCCGACGGGGAGTACCTGGCCTACAGCGGCAACTACCAGCTGCGGCTCCTGTCCAGGAACAGCTCCACGCCCCTGTGGAGCAAGACCTTCGATGGCGTGGAGGAGTACATCAACGACATCGCCTTCTCCAATGACGGTTCCAAGATGGTGGTCTGCACCTCCATCTGGGGGGGCACCACCAAGATCTACCTCTTCCAGGGGCAGAGCCAGGACCCGGTGTGGAACTACACAGCGGGGCCCAATCACGACCCCGAGGCGGTCATCTCCGGTGACGGGGGACATATCCTGGCCAACCACGGCTCCAGGGTCATCTACTTCACCAGTGACAGCGGGACGCCGGTCTGGGAGAGCACACCTGGTGGTTACGTGGCCTCGAAGGCCATCTCGGACAACGGCCAACGGCTCGTGGTGGGGACCGGTGTCGGCGAGAACAAACTCTATGTCTTTGGACCGGCCAGCTCCACGCCCCTGTGGAACTACACCACCGCCGGAACGGTCTACTCGGTGGACCTCTCCGGGGATGGCCAGCACCTTGTGGCCACCTCGGGCAGTCATGTGCTGTACTTCGACAGTGCCTCCTCAAAGCCCCTGCGCAACTACACGGTGGTGAAGGCCTATGGCACCTCCCCGGGCACGGCCATGTCGGTGGATGTCTCCGATGATGGGAAGATGATCGCCGCCGAGGCCAACAACAACGACACCCTGCTATATCGGACGGACCGGGATGGGCATGTCTGGTATCACCAGCCGCCCTCGGCAACCTACAACATCGCCTTCTCGGCGGACGGAAAGTACCTGGCGGCCAGTACCATGTACGCCGTCCATGTCTACTCCGACTTCCAGTTCATCGAGGAGGAGGATGACGACGATGGTCTGCCGCTGATGCTCATCGGCGGCCTGCTGTTGCTTCTGATCATCGTCGCGGCCCTGGTCATGGCCCACCGCATGGGCCTTCTCGCTTCCAAGCCCAAGCCCAAGCCCAAGGCCGCCCCGCCATCCGATGATGTGGACCTGGACAAGTGCGTCTACTGCGGCTCATCCAAGAAGCTCCACCGGGGTCATCTAATCGCTCCCTCCAAGCGAGGCATCAAGCCGGTATCGGCCTGCGCCAAGTGCAACACCTCCAAGGGCAACAAGGCCCTGATGGCATGGCTGAGATGGACCAAGAAGGAGCGGCCGGAACGCTGGGAGGATATCATCGCCTTCAACAAGGGCAAGCGGGGCGAGGTGGCCAGGAAGGTCCAGAAGATACGGGACGAGTAGGACCCGTTTGGCACTACCGGGCCCCTGCGCAAAGGTCATTATACACGGGTGCTTCCCAACCCCATGACAGTGGGGACTTCGCGTGAGCCTGCGCGCCGCATTGGCCGGGCATGGCTCCTGATCGGGCTTACCATCGTGATATTGGCCCTGGCAGACGGATCTTCGGCCATGGAGCCGATACGGGTCTACCAGAACAGCGACGAGGCTCAGATATCGGAAGATGGGGCCACCGTCGCGGCCTTCCAGAAAGGCAGCGTGGTCCTCTTCGACCGGGACGGGACCCTGCCGGTCTGGGAGCACACGCCGGCCAAAGGCGACAACGATTGGGACGTGTCCGATCTTGCCTTATCCGGGGACGGGACCCGTTTCGTCGTCGCCCTTTCCGATCACCGTGGAACATACAAGGTGCTGGCCTTCGACCGGGCAAGTTCGGACCCCCTGTGGTCCAAGACCTCCAAGGAGCGGATCGAGGATGTTGGCATCTCGGGCGATGGCCAGTACGTGGTCGTGGGCTACAGCCGTGGCAACCTCTCCCTCTTCGAAACAGGGTCCGCCACACCGGTCTGGGCCCATGTCAGCAACGGCTACAACTACCAGCTCTTCATGGCCATATCGGACAACGGCGATCTTATCGTCACCAGCGACCACGCCAATGTGACCCTGTTTGGCAAGAACAGCTCCACCCCCTTGTGGAGTCGCAACATCCAGGAGCGGGGCGGGACGTGGTTCAGCGACACCGTGGAATCCATCGACATCTCGGGCGACGGCGAGTACATCGTGGCCGGTACCCAGTCCGGTTACCTCCATCTCTACTCCAAGGACAACTCCACCGAGCTGTGGAACTTCACCGGCGACAAGATAAACGACCATATCTGGTCGGTGGCCATATCCGCCGACGGCCAGCACATCACCACCGGGGCCTCCAACGTGGACAACAAGGTCTACCTCTTCGGCCCCGACAGCCCCACCCCCACCTGGGACCACCAGGTTAACGCGGGAGTGGAGGGCGCCGGCTTCGACAAGGTGGCCATCGCCGCCAACGGGAGGTATCTGGCGGCTTCCACCAGCGTCCCGGTCTCCAAGCTCTACGTTTTCGACCCCAACTCCACCAAGCCCCTGTGGACCTACGCCGATTACGCCTACATCAACGATTTCGACTTCTCCGCCGATGGGCGATACCTGCTCCTGGAGACCATCGGTCAGACCTATCTGTTCGATGTTGAGGCCGACCTCTCCCTGAAGAGCCCGCAAGACGGGGTGAGCACCGGACTCGCTACCGAGCTGTCCTGGGAGTCCCACGGCGAGGGGCCGTGGACCTACACCGTATACCTGGACGGTGACCCCGACCCCCAGACCGTGGTGGCCCAGGACCTGCAGGCCTCGGCCTACTCGCCAGGCAAGCTGGCCGAGGGCACCTACCACTGGAAAGTGGTGGCCGATGACGGGACGCGGACGTTCACCTCGGCGGTCTGGAGCTTCACCACCTCCGCCAAGGTTTTCCAGCCCCTTTGGAGCTATGCCACCGAGGGGTCCTTCAACTTCGGCCAGGTCTCCCTTTCAGCCAGCGGCCGGGAGATAGATGTCTCTCCCAGGACCGGCCTACAGCGCCTCTATCACTTCGATGATCACGGACCTGACGTCGCCTGGACCCACGACCTGGAGGGGACGGCTCTCGCTGTGATAACCTCGGCCGGTGGCGAGAACATCCTGGTACACGCCGACCGGAAAATCCACCTTTTCGGCAGGGAGAGCGCGACCCCCCTGTGGAACTACTCGGCCAAGAGCTACTTCGACACGGTCACCATGAGCTCCAACGGCGATTACATCATGGCCGTGGACCCCAGCACCAGCGAGGTCCTGATCTTTGGCAGGGACAGCCCGGTACCCATCTGGAACTACTCTCAGGACCGGGGTGCCAACCACACCCATTTCCTCATGGGCGGTTGCTTCTCCCCCGAGGGCGACCACTTCGCCATCTACAGCCGCACCGACCTATACCTCTACCAGACCGAGGGGTTCAAGCGCCTCTGGGAGGCCCAGATCGGAGATGGCCGGCACAATGCCCTGCTCTCAGCCAATGGGGAGCACCTCCTGGTCTCGACCAGCTCCTATGAAACAGATGGCGAGAACGCCCTGGAGCTGTACGGCAAGGACGGCCCGGACCCGGTGTGGCGTCATACGACCCAGGATTCCATCTACACCTACTCTTTCACCGCCAAGGGCGACCGCTTCCTCTTCGCCGATGGCTCATGGAACGGGCAGCGCAAGGTCTACCTCCACCGCACCGGTCAGGCTTCCCCCCTGTGGACCTACGAGACCCAAGAGGCCCTCACTGCGGCCCAGGTCTCGGATGATGGAAGGATGATCTTCGTCGCCTCCAACCCCATGGAGGGCACCTACGGGGGCCGCATCCTCCTCTTCGGGACCGACAGCAACGAGCCCCAGTGGATCCACGTCTCCAAGTACCGCTACGGCCACGCGCTCCTCTCCGCCGACGGCACCCGCATAGTGGCCACTCAGGAGTGGAGGAACGGCATCGACTACTTCGTGGTGCCACCCCTCAGGGAGGCCGAGGAGGATGACGGCGAGCCGATCCCCTGGCTCTACCTGCTCCTGCCCCTGATCCTGGCCGTGGTGCTCATCGCGTTCCTGTTGACCCGCAAGGGCAAGCCCCTGCCGGCCAAGCCAAGGCCCAAGCCGGCCCCCGCGCCTCCGGCTGAGGATGTGGACCTGGAGAAGTGTGTCTACTGCGGCTCCACCAGGCAGCTTCACAGGGGTCATCTCATCGCCCCTTCCAAGCGGGGCATCAAACCGGTCTCGGCCTGCTCCAAGTGCAACACCTCCAAGGGCAAGAAGGCCCTGATGGAGTGGCTGAGATGGACCAAGAAGGAGAGGCCCGAGCGCTGGGAGGATATCATAGCCTTCAACAAGGGCAAGCGGGGCGAGGTGCCAAGGAAGGTCCAGAAGATTCGGGACGAGTAGGACTGCGGGAAAGGCCCAGGCCGCAATGGTCATTAAGGCCCCATCGATACACCGGCCATGACAGTGGGGACTTCACGTGAGCCTGCCCGCCATCGGGGCGTGGCCTGGCTCCTGCTTGCCATCGTAATATCCCTTTCCTTTTCGGCCCAGTATGTCCAGGCCGAGGAAGAGCCGGTCAAGGAGGCCCTGTGGGCCTACCAGAACGATGCCGGTCGTCTATGGTCGCTTTCCATGTCCAACGATGGCAAGCACCTGGCCGCGGTGGGCTCAGGGAACAGGACCGTGTTCTTCCAGACCGACAACTCGACCCCGGCCTGGGTCGATTCGACCACCGGGGCCTCCCAGATGGTCAGGATCTCGGGGGACGGCAACTACATCGTGACCGCCGCCTGGTTCGATCAGGAGGCCTATCTCTACGGCAAGGACAGCGCCACCCACCTGTGGACCAACAGCGACATCCTGAGCGTGGCCATCTCCGACGATGGCTCCTACATGGCGGGGCACCGGCCCTCGGCGGCCAGCAAGATATACCTGCTGGGCAAGGACAGTGGGACGCCCATCTGGACCTGCGGGGACTACGAGACCACTTCCGATGTGGATATCTCGGGGGATGGCAAGTACATTGCGGCTGGCAGTTTCGGTGACGGCAATGCCACCATGTCGCTCTTCAACAAGGATTCCTCCACCGCGGTATGGAACTCCACCATCGAAGGCCTGGGCGGGTATCAGTTGCTCAAGATGTCCGCTGACGGGAGCCACATCATGGCCGCTTCGTCCAACGGCCCCGTGGTGTTCTGGGACCGGAACAGTTCGACACCTCTCTGGCAGTACAACACCTCCGGGTTCCCCATCAAGGCCGCCATATCGGCCGACGGCTCCTACGTCTCGGTCATCACCAGCAACTCCCTCTTCCTCTTTCACAAGGATAGCTCAACGCCGGTGTGGATGTTCCACAAACAGAGGATGGCAGAGGTGGCCTTGTCGGGTGACGGCAAGCACCTGGCGCTGTCCACCAACGAGGACAGCTGGAAGACCGGCAAGGTCTACCTCTTCGATACCGGCAACTCGACCCCCCTGTGGAATCTCACCCTTGCCAACACCACCGTGGAAGACCTGGCCATGGCCCGGAACGCCGAGCTGTTGGCCGTGAGCACCAACGACGGCAAGGTCCATCTGGTGGACTTTGCGGCCCCCACCATAGACCCTCCAGAGGAGGACGATGATGATGATGACGGGTTCCCCTGGCTCTACCTGCTCCTGCCCCTGATCCTGGCCGTGGTGCTCATCGCCTTCCTGATAACCCGCAAGGGAACCCCGGCAAAGGCCAAGTCCACCCCACCCCCGTCCGACGATGTGGACCGCGAATGCTGCATCTACTGCGGCTCCACCAGAAGCCTTCACAAGGGCCACCTGATAGCACCGTCAAAGGGCGGCCAGAAGCCGGTCTCGGCCTGCGAGACCTGCAACACCTCCAAGGGCGACAAGGCCCTGATGGAGTGGCTGAGATGGGTCAAGAAGAACAAGTCCGAGCAGTGGCTCTCCATCATCGCCTTCAACAAGGGCAAGCGGGGAGAGGTCCCCAGGAAGGTCCAGAAGATTCGGGACGAGTAGACCGGCGGCCGCTCGGTTGCGGTTGTATCGGGACTACTGCTTCTCAACCTGCAGGATCAGCGTGGCTCCGCTGTCGCCGGCGGCACAGCCGGTGAACAGTCCCCGGCC
Organism: uncultured archaeon; assembly: GCA_964384995.1. Taxonomy (GTDB): domain Archaea; phylum Thermoplasmatota; class Poseidoniia; order MGIII; family CAYLMJ01; genus CAYLMJ01. The sequence continues at coordinate 13,983 of CAYLMJ010000055.1, forward strand.
GCCTCCCTTGAGCGCCAGTTCCTCCACCAGCTCCATGATGAGCCGGTGGCCTGTGGGTCCCTGGGGGTGGCCCCAGATGAGGGAACAGCCGTAGTTGTTCATCGAATCTATGTCCAGGTCCAGCTCCCGGGCCATGTAGATGTCGTTGACCGAGAAGGGGTTGTGGGTCTTGATGGCGTCGATGTCCCCGATCTCGAGTCCGGCGTTGGCCAGGGCCGCCTTGGAGGCCGGCACCGTGGCCTGGGCCATGAAGCCCTTCTTCACCCGGCCGTCGCCGTAGGCCAGCACCCGCGCCTCGATGGAGGGGTCACTGCTCAGCTCGGCGGCCTTCTCCCTGTTGGTCACCACCAGTCCGCAGTTGCCGTCGGCGGGGTAGGTCTGGGCGCCGAAGGTGATGATGCCCTCAGGCATGACCGGGCGCAGTTTGGCCAGCCCCTCCTCGGTGGTCTTGAAGACGCCCTCGTCGCCCTCGACGGTGGCGACGACCTTGCGGCCCTTGGGGTCCTTCACCTCCAGGGGCAGGGTCATGTAGCGGCGCAGGAAGGCCGAGTCGTCGGCCAATGCCTCCTGGTACTGCTGGTCACGGCGCAGGACGACCTTGTCAGACTCCTCCCGGGTGACCCCCGCCTCCTTCGCCACGTTCTCGGCGGTCTGGAGCATGGAGTTCTTGGCATAGGGGTCGAAGCCGAAGTTGTCCCAGACCCAGTCCTCGGAGATGGGCTTGCCGCCGGGGCCGTAGGGGTCGGCGAAGGTGGTGTGGGGCCCGTTACTGCACTTGTCGGTGGTGATGGTCAGGGCCGCGTCGTAGGTGCCGCACTCAACGGCGTGGGCCGCCAGACTGACGACCTGGGCGCCGGTGGCGCAGGCCTGGCCGATCATGGGCCCGGTGATGCGGTCGTTGCCCAGGATGGCCGCCAGCCAGGGGCCGCCGTAGAAGACGTGCTTGGAAGGGATGGTGGTGCCCAGGTAGAGGGCCTCGAAGGCCTTGGGGTCTATCTTGCGGGCGGCCATTGCCTCCTTGGCCACCTCGGCGGCGAAGTTGATGGGATGGAGGTGGGCGTAACTGCCCTGCCAGCGGCAGAAGGGTGTGGACCAGTAGGCTCCGTACGGGATGTAAGCGTTCTTGAATGGCATGGGGACACCTGGGACTAGGGGTTGATGAGCCCCCAATGGCCTGGGGGATTTTAAGTTTCGACCTGTGAGGGTAATGATTGCCTGTGTCTGGCCAGAAGGGTTGTGCCTCTCTCGCTTCTCTCTCGTATCACTATCGTATCTCTCTCGTACTGCCCAAGGTGATTCCCAGTTCACATCCAGACCATCCTAAGGTCATCCTAAGGTCATCCTAAGGTCATCCTAAGGT
>CAYLMJ010000056.1:0-15151 GCA_964384995.1 uncultured archaeon
TCTCCGGTCTGCTGGCAGCCCTTGGAGTGGCCTTCGCCCGCCGCGAGGAAGAAGAGGACGAAGCCTAGATCCGTCCGACACATCTCGCTGACGAAGCCAAGTCGCAGAACACACGCCAAAATACGCAAACACAATGGTTCACCGGTCGTCCATTTCCCTTCGGGTTCTGGGCGGGGGTGACCCAGAGCGGGGGAGCTTCCCCCGCTCGACCCTTTTTTTTTCTTTCCGTCAATAGCCTGAGCCTTCCCCTTTGCTCATTGAGCTCAACCCTCTTGGCGCTCCCTGGGACAGCTCCGGGCAGAAGGCAAACCACGATACTCATTATGGAAACGTTTAAGAGCATCAAGGAGATGGTCAAGCGGTTACCATGGCCGTCGGCTTTGTACTTATCAAGTGTGAGGCGCAAAAAGAACTCCAGGTCTTCGAGACCCTCAAGAAAGTTGATTGCATCAGCGAGTTGCATCCCCTGTTCGGCGAGTTCGATCTGCTAGCCAAGATAGACACCGATGACTTCTACAAATTGGGCCAGGTGGTAGTCCGCAACATCCGGACCGTGGAGGGTGTCATCGATACCCAGACCCATCCCGGGATCAAGCTGTAGGTTGATATCATGACACTTCGGGCCAACGAGATGATCAAGAAACGGGTCAACGATAGTGAGGCCCATGAGGTGGGCGTGGTCACCGATTTCGAGTTTGAGTTCGATGGCTGGGATGTGACCTATCTCTTTGTGAAGATACCGGCCAAGATCTGCAAGGAACTGGAGATATCCAAGATGCTGGCCAAGACCGCCAAGGTTCCGGTCAACATGGTCAGCAAGGTTGGGGACTTCATCGAATTGGCGCCGACGCTCAAGGAACTGATCGACCAGGTTGAGATTCTCAGATCCATGAAATAGAAGGTGAAGAATAGATGGCTATCGAAATGAACTACTTTTGCAGCATGTTCTGTTTGGCCTTGGGCCTGGCATTGCTGGGCTCGGGACTGTTCACAGCCTATTTTGGCGCAGGCAAATCACGGACCATCGGCATCGGGCTGACCATCTTCGGAGCCATCTTCGTGTTCCTTTTCGTCTACCTGCCCGGTTTCGTTGGCGATGCGACCAATTTCGAACAAGAGTTAGTGAAGGACGCCTTCGTTGCCACCCTGGGCGCAGCCGTCGGAGCCGCCATCGCCGTGGCCGTTATGCTGGGCGTGCTGATGAAGGTGGATACCACCGAGGACCTGGACGACCTGGACCTGGATGACCTCGAGGACATCGACCTCGACGAGGAGCTCAAGAAGCTCGAGGCCGAGCTGGAGGCCGAGGAGGACGACACCGAGGCAGATGAGGGTGACGGGGACGAGGAACCCGAGACCGAGGCTCCAGTTGATGAACCGGCAGATGAAGCTCCCGCCGCAGAGCCGGCTGACGCAGATGAAGAAGAAAAGGAGGTGGCTTGATGGGCATGGATCTGGCATTGACCTTCCAGGTATTCCTGGTGGTGGCGCTCTCCGCCACTTTCATTGGCATGGGCGGACTCATCTCCTACTTTGGCACCAAGAAGACGCGGATGGTGGGGGGACTCTTCTCCATCCTGGGATTGCTCATGGCCTTCGTCTGGTACTACATGACCTACATGGGCGATGAGACCTGGAAGCCCGTGGACATGGTCAACAACATCCTGGCCGTCATCGGCGCCGCTCTGGGTGCCGCGGTTGGCGTGGCCCTTTTCCTGGTGGCCATCATCAAGTCATAGTGACGGCAGATCCTTCCATCAGAGCGATCTACCAATGCGATAACACTGGTTAGCGCGAGTGTTAGCTCCACCTTTGATATGTGGGCTCCAGCATCGCAAACCAAAGCGTTTCAGATGGTCTAGCAAGGTGAATGACCAGCTGACGACTCACACATCCCGGGTTATGGAGTGCCTTTCTGACAGTGCAGCCTGGGCCGCGGCCAGACGGGCCACCGGTACCCGGTAAGGTGAACAGCTGACATAGTCCAGGCCGGTCTGATGGAAGAAGGCAATGGAGGCCGGATCACCTCCGTGCTCGCCGCAGATGCCCACTTCCAGCTCGGGGTTGGCTTGCCGGCCTTCCTCAACTCCCAATCGCACCAAGCGGCCGATGCCCTCCTGGTCCAGGGTCTGGAACGGATTGACCGGCAGCACTCCATCCTCCACGTACTTGAGCAGGAACTTGCCCTCGGCATCATCCCTGGAGTAGCCATAGACGGTCTGGGTCAGGTCGTTGGTGCCAAAGGAGAAGAACTGGGCCACGCCGGCTATCTGCCCGGCGGTGAGGGTCGCCCGGGGGATCTCGATCATGGTCCCGAACTTGTAATCCACCTCGGTCTGTTTCTCCTCCATGACCGCCTTGGCCACCGGTTCCAGCAACTCCTTGGTGCGGGTAAGTTCGTTCACATGACTGACCAGGGGGATCATGATCTCCGGTCTGACCGGATACCCCTCGGCCGCAACGTTGGCCGCCGCCTCGATGATGGCCCTCGTCTGCATGCGGATGATGCCGGGCATCATGAGGCCCAGGCGGATCCCCCGCAGTCCCAGCATGGGATTGGCCTCCCGGTGGTCCTCCACAGTCTCAAGCAGGGCCTGCTTCTCCTTGAGCAGTTCACCCTCGGGCTCGGAGACGGACAGGCGGGCCACCTCGGCCATGAGGTTGGGGTAACGCGGCAGGAACTCGTGCAAAGGTGGATCGAGCAGACGGATGATGACCGGATGTCCCTCCATGGCCCGGAAGAGTCCCTCGAACTCCTCCCGCTGGAGGGGCAGCAGCTCGGCCAGACAGCTCTCCCGCTTTTCATCCGTAGCGGCCAGGATCATCCTCTGCACCACCGGCAGTCGCTCGGCCTCGAAGAACATGTGTTCGGTGCGGCAGAGGCCGATACCCTCGGCTCCAAAGCCCCGGGCGATCTGGGCGTCCTTGGGATAGTCGGCATTGGCCCAGACCCCCAACCGGCGCTGCTCGTCAGCCCATTCCAGAAGGGTCTGAAGATGAGGCTCCTTGGAGATGTCGGGTTGGATGGTGGCTATCTCGCCGGCGAAGACCTCTCCGGTGGTGCCGTCAAGGGATAGATGATCCCCCTCCCGGATGACCGAATCTCCCACGGTCAGGGTCCGTTTCCGGTCATCGATCTCCAGGGTCTCACACCCCGAGACGCAGGGTTTGCCCAGGCCCCGGGCCACCACCGCCGCATGGCTGGTCGCGCCTCCATGCTGGGTCAGAATGCCCTTGGCCACCAGCATGCCGTGGACGTCATCGGGATTGGTCTCGGGTCTGACCAGGATGACCTCCTTGCCCTGCTCGGCCCACTCCTCGGCGCTATCGGCGGTGAAGACCGCCTGGCCGGTGGCGCCTCCCGGCGAGGCGTTCAACCCCTGGGCCAGCAGCTTTCCCTCCTCCTGGGCTTTGACCTTGGCCTCCTGTACGAAGCGGGGCAGGAGCAGCTGATTGATGGAGGCGGGTTCGACCCTGAGCAGGGCCTCCTCCTGGCTGATGAGTCCCTCGTTGGCCATCTCCACCGCGATGCGCACGGCCGCGGCGGCGGTTCGCTTGCCGGTCCGGGTCTGGAGCATCCAGAGCTTGTCCTTCTGGACCGTGAACTCCACATCCTGGGTGTCACGGTAGTGGAGCTCCAGGGTCTTGCAGACCTGTTCGAACTGGGCGAAGACCTCGGCCATCTCCCCTTTCAGTTCGATGATGGGTATCGGGGTGCGGATGCCCGCCACCACATCCTCGCCCTGGGCGTTCATCAGGTACTCCCCGTACAGCTCCTTCTCACCGGTGGCGGGGTTGCGAGTGAAGGCCACTCCGGTGGCCGAGCCCTCGCCCATGTTGCCAAAGACCATGGCCTGGATGTTGCATCCGGTTCCCAGGTCGTGAGGGAGGTCATGGAAGTTGCGATAATCGATGGCCCGCTTGCCGTGCCAGGAAGCGAACACCGCGGCGATGGACTGACGCAACTGCTCCTGGGGGTCCTGGGGAAAGGGCTCCGTTTGACTCTCACTGTAGAGTTCCTTGAACTCGGCGACGATGGACTTGAGCTGGTCCTCGGTTAGGTCGGTGTCCCGGCCTCCGGGGGTCTGGGCCTTGTGGGTCTCCAGGATCTTCTCGAAGGGTTCACCGGGCAGGTCCTTGACCACCTTGGCGAACATCTGGATCAGACGCCGGTAGGCATCGTAGGCGAAACGGGGATTGTCGGTCAGCCCGGCCAGCCCCTCCACCGATTCGTCGTTGAGACCCAGGTTCAGCACCGTGTCCATCATGCCCGGCATTGAGAACTTGGCCCCGGAACGAACCGAGAGGAGCAGGGGTCGTGCCGGATCGGAGAACGAGAGCTCCATCGCGGTTTCCAGTTCCTTTAGGTTTCCCTGGACCTCCTCCCACATACCCTCGGGGAAGTCCTCCTCCTGCAGGTAGGCGTTGCAGGCCTGGGTGGTCAGGGTGAAGCCGGGAGGTACCGGGAGCCCAAGTCGGGCCATCTCGGCCAGGTTGGCTCCCTTGCCGCCCAGCAGGTCGCGCTGGTGGGCATCGCCCTCGGTGTTCTCGGCACCGAAGAGGTATACGAATTTGGTCATCAAGGGTCAGCTCCAGAAAGGTCAGAGAAGGCCGGATGACCCTATCGGATTAATTAAGGTCTCGTTGTGTCAATGGTACCAGAACGAGTTCTTTCAGGACAGCAGAGCTTCCATGGAGCGAGATCCGGGTCGCTGTTCGGTTTGAAGATGAGGGGGTCGGACCGGGACCTGGCTCAATCCTTCATGGTCTGAAGCATCCATTCAAAGACGGCGTCGATCTGTTTGGAGTCCAGAGTGACCTGGGGCTGTCCGTGCTCATCCTCCACCGGGCGAGCCCTCAGGATCGCCTTCTTGCCCACCGTCCGGTCCTCGATGCAGTCAGGCTGGCAGAGGCGCTCCAGTTCATCCAGGCCGCCAGCCTCATCCTCGGTCTTGTTGGCCACGAAGAGGAAGGGTATCTTGGGACTGGTGTGGCCCAGCAGGTATTTGCTGAGCTCGGCCAGGGTGCCGTAGCGCTCGCCATAGAGGCAATCGTAGATGACCACCACCCCCTCGGCTATCCTCACGTAATCGATCCAGGCCGCCCCCAGCACCGTGGGTGAATCCAGCTCGTAGAAGTAGAACATCTTCCCGTTCCGTTCAACGCCGAAAGAGACATCGAAGAAATCAGATCGAAGACCCTCGGGAGTCAGGAAATCGAGTTTGGGGCAATTGTACTCACGAAGCAATGTGGACTTGCCCGAACCCATCCAACCGGTAACTAGAATGTAATGCTGTGTCAAGGGATGAACTCCGATCTCGGGGATGATGCGCCCACTCCAGGGCGCGGTGCAAGCAATCGTTTCTCTTTAAGAGGTTTTGGTGGCCGGTATGGACTCAATCCCCCTCATCAGGTCCAACCTGAGGACCCATGGCCTCCACCCGATCGAGGTTGTATTCCAATCGTCGGCACAATCCCATCAGGGTGTGGTAATCCCAGAGGCTGGGATCGGCCCGGGCCAGGATGCGCCTGAGCATGACCCTGACCCTGGGCAGCTTGTGGCGACGGTAACCCACCCTGGAAGCGATGGTCTGCACCCGTTCGACCAAACGGGAACGTTGTTGGTAGGAGGCCCTGGGAGCCGGCTTGGCCCGCCAGTCCCCGGCGACCTCAAATGCCCCGCCATCACCATCGAGGCTCATCGCTCGTGAGAGCTCGTAGAGCATCACCACCACGGCCTGGGATAGGTTGAGCACAGGGTAGGCGGGATTGGTGGGGATGGTCACGACCCCCTCGGTGAGGGCCAGTTCATCACTGCTGAGACCGGAGTCCTCGGGACCGAATAGCAGGAGCAGAGGGCCCGCTGGAGGGCTCCGCCCCCCTCGCTGGATGAGGGCCTGGCTGAACTCCCAGGGTGAGAGGGGATGGCGGAGGTAACCCAGGGCGGCACTGCCGGCGATGCCCGAGGTGGCCACCACCCAGTTTCCATCGGCCACCGCCTCGGTGAGATCATCATAAGTCTGGGCCTCGAGCAATAGCTCCCGGCCGTGCTTGGCCCTGGCCCTGGCCTCGCCGTCGATGGCACAGTGGGGCCCCACCAGCCTAAGGCCGCCGCAGTTGAAGTTGGCCAGGGCCCGGGCCACAGCGCCCACGTTCCCGGGATGGCGGGGCTTGTGCAGGACCACGATGATATCCTGCATCGACCAGGGATGGGGATCTGCCGGTTGGGTGACCGAGGGCTCCGCGGTGGAAGCGGATTGAGAATCGGCTGGTATCTGGGCCATGAAATGGAGAGCACCCTTCGGTTTATGAATCCTCGGGATGGGCCATCGGATGGGCCCTCGAACAGGATGATACCGTCACAAGCAATAAATAGGATAAGACAAGTGAAAATATGACCTGAGGAGGTCGTGCCATGCGCAAGAGATCTTACTTATTCTCACATCTGCCTGCCTGGGCCCTGGTTCTCACAATGATAGTCGTAGGGTCCGGATTCACCTGGAGTGACTGGTGCTCATCGGGAACGAATACCGGTTGGAACTGGGGCTGCAACCCCGGCGTCAACCATGGTTGGAACTCCGGTTTGAACGAAGGTACCAATCACGGCCTCAACACCTGGCACAACACCGGTGAGAACTTCGGGGTCAACCACAACGAGAACGCGGGCATCAACCTCAACTACAACGCTGGCGACAACGAGGGTATCAACCTGGGCACAAACACCGGCGTGAACTACGGCATCAACCTGGGCTGGAACCGGGGTGTCAACTACGAGGTCAATGAGGGCTACATCGGTCCTCAGCTGCGCTGTGGGGAGAACTGTTTCAACCAGTGGTAGTCATCGATACACCTGTTGAACCGACCGAACCGACCTCAGGCCGACCTTGACCCAGTTATCCTCCTCCAACAGAACCCCAGATCAAGGTCTCAAATGTTCTTGTAGAGGGGTACCGCCAGCTCCAGGCCTTCAGCCTTGCACAAGCGGGTCAATTCCAGGGTGGCCGCGGATCTGGCGCTGGTGAACTCGGTGCGGGTCACCCAGAAACGGATGAGCAGTTCCACCGCCGCCGATTCCACGCTGTTCACCAGGATGTCCACCGGCCGGTCCTCCCTTCGGTATGACAGGTTCTCCACCAGCTCCCGGGCCAGCTCGATGGCCCGGACCACATCGGTCTGGTGCAGCAGGTCCAGAGAGATCTCCACCCGGCGCACCGGGTTCTTGGTGTTGTTCAGGATGGGTTTGCTGGTGAGGTAGGAGTTGGGCAGGATGACCGAACGACCGTCGCCCTGCTTGAGTTCGCAGGAGCGGAGAGAGAGCCGTTCCACGGTGCCGGCATGGCCTCCCACCTCGATGGAATCGCCGATGACGAAGGGGCTGTCCAGGACCAGCACGAAGCCCGCCAGGATGTTGGAGATGAGCTCGCGCCCGGCAAAACCGATGATGAGACCAATGACCCCGAAGGCGGTCAATCCGGCGTAGAGGGCCCCTGTCACGCCCAGAATGAGCAGGGAGGCAAAGACCCCCATGGTGTAGAAGAAGGTGTCCAGGATCTTGTCGAAGGAGGCCAGGGCCCGGTCCTCGAAGTTGAAATGGCGACTGCGCTGGTCAAGGGCCTGGATGATGCGATTGAAATGACGCACCAGCATGAAGACGATGACCCAGGTGATCAACAGGCCCACCATCTCCACCATGTAGGGTGCCTGGTCGTTGATGGTATCGGCGAGATTGGCAGGAGAGTCGAAGGTGACCATGATGCTTCACCCCATGGGGTCCGGGTCCGAATGTTCCGGAATGTCAGGACCGCGGGGCCTAATTTAGGGTTTGGGAGGCTGTTCGCTGGAGGGTGCCCGGTGAATGTGGGTCTACCCCCGCCCCTTCAATCTCTGCCTGATCAGGGGTATCGATCCCCCCGCCTCCAGGAGCTCCTTCACATATCCAGCAAAGGGTGGGAACCGAACCCTGTCCCCGGTCGAGAGATTCTCTACCAAACCCCCTTCCAGGTCCACCTTGACCTCATGCCCCTTCTCAAACAGAGCCAGCGCCTCCTCCGACACCACCAGGGGCAGGCCCAGATTGAGGCCGTTGCGATAGAAGATGCGAGCAAAGGACCCGGCGATGATGGCACCAACGCCAGCCGCCACCAGGCATGAGACCGCCTGCTCCCGGCTGGAGCCGCAACCGAAGTTGTGACCCGCCACGATCACGTCACCAGATTCAACCCCCGCGGCGAACGAAGGGTCCAGATCGGCCATGGCATTAGTGGCCAGTAACTCGGGTTCGGTCAGATGAAGGTAGCGTCCCGGGATGATGACATCGGTGTTCACGTCGTCACCGTACTTCCACACCCGGCCAGCCACCGTGTCCAGACCCGTCAGACCACCTCCCGGGGGTCGGAGATGACCCCGGCCAGTGCCGTTGCCGCCGCCGTTGCCGGTGAGGCCAGGAAGACCTCGGACTCAGGAGAGCCCATGCGCCCCTTGAAGTTGCGATTGGTGGTTGCCAGGGCTCGTTCCCCAGGTGCCAGGACGCCCTGATGGGCTCCCATGCAGGGACCGCATCCCGGATTGAGAACCACCGCCCCGGCCTCCAGGAAGATGGTGATCAGACCCTCGGTGATGGCGGACCCCATGACCTCGGTGGAGGCCGGGACGATGAGGAGCCGGACCTCGCGGTGGACCTGCTCGCCGCCCAGGATCGAGGCGGCCACCCGCAGGTCCTCCAGACGACCATTGGTGCAGGAGCCGATGACCACCTGATCGATGGATGTTCCGACCATCTCGGTCACCGGGCAGACATTGTCGACCCCATGGGGTCGGGCCACCATGGGCACCAGGTCCTTAAGGTCGAGATCATGGGATGCCAAGAAGGAGGCCTCCTCGTCGGTGCGCAGGGGCTTCAAGGGTCGTTGCAGGCGGTCAGTAAGGTACTCCCGGGTCACCCGGTCCGGAGGCACCAGGCCCGCCTTGGCGCCAGCCTCCACGCTCATGTTGGCCAGGGTCATCCGCTCCGCGATGGACAGTTCGGCCAGGGCGGGTCCGTGGAATTCAAGGGCTTTGTAATTGGCACCTCCGGCTCCCAGTTCGCCGATCACCTTGAGGATCAGGTCCTTGGCGGAAACTCCCCTTGACAGCGCGCCGGTCAGTTCGAAGCGCAGGCTCCCAGGGACCTTGAGCCAGATCTCACCAGTGGCCCAGACCCCGGCCATCTCGGTGGCACCGATGCCGGTGCCGAAAGCCCCCAGGGCCCCGTAGGAGGTGGAGTGGCTGTCGGTGCCCAAAATGAGCTCACCAGGGCCCACATGACCCTGCTCGACCATCACCTGATGGCAGACACCGGTGTTGAGGTCGTGGAAATTGGGCAGTTGTCGGGCCTTGACGAACTCCCGAATGCGGCGATGCCCTTGGGCCACCTCGATCTGGTTGGCCGGCACCCGGTGGTCCAGCATGATGATCACCCTCTCCGGGTCCCAGATCTCGGGGCTGCCAAGTTCGGCAAACCGCTGCAGGACCAGGGCGGTGTTGTCGTGGGACATGGCCCGGTCCACCTTCGCCGTGACAATGTCACCCGGTTCCACCCGGTCCTGTCCACTGGCTCTGGCCAGTATCTGCTCCGCCAGGGTCTGGCCCATGCTGATCATGGCTCCAGGGCCGGTATCCCCCTTCGGTCTAAATAGAAAACGGTCGGGAGGTCTTTCCGTCATGTTCCGCGTTCAGTCTCCTGAGCGGTTTTGTAAGCGGCCATCTTTTTAACCCTTTCGAGAATGGCCCCAGACCAACTCCCGTTGCGGACTTTCGAGGTAGCACATGGCTGGAGCCCCACCCCAAGTAGCCCCCATTGACATGAAGACCTTCAAACCCTACGTCGCACCGGAGGAGACCTGGCCTGAACTGACAATGAAGGTTATCGGCCTGGGCTTCCTGCTGGCGGTGGTCTTCGGGGCGGCCAACGCCTACTTGGGACTCTACGTGGGCATGACCGTATCGGCCTCGATCCCGGCGGCGGTCATCTCCATGGCCATCTTCAGGGCTCTCAAGGGCAACATCCTGGAGAACAACATGGTCAAGACCTCGGCGGCGGCGGGAGAGGCCGTGGCCGCGGGCATCATCTTCACCATCCCGGCCCTGCTCTATCTCTACCGCACCCTCACCTGGGACGAGGCGACCGGGGCGGGCACCGCCGGCTGGGCCGACCTCAGCGGCATCCACATGTTCGAGATCGGGGTCATCGCCCTGGTCGGTGGCATGCTGGGAGTGTTATTCTCCATCCCCCTGCGGCGCATCCTCATCATCGACATGGACCTGCCCTATCCCGAGGGCGTGGCCTGCACCGAGGTGCTCAAGACCGGCGAGGAGGGCGGCAAGGGGGTCCAACTGGTCTTCGGTGCTTTGGGATTGGGAGCTCTCTTCAAGCTCTGCGGTTCGGGTACCGGGTTGCGGCTCTGGAAGGAGGAGATAACCCACATCTTCCGCGAGGAGGCCAGGGCCCGCTTCTTCTTCGGCTCCAACCTCTCTCCGGCCCTGCTGGGTGTGGGCTGGATCATCGGCCCCCGCATCGCCGCCATGGTCTTCGGCGGCGGGGTCATCGGCTGGCTCATCGCCATTCCCCTGGTGGGCTACTACCGGGACTGGACCTACGACGACCTCATGTGGGGCGGGGAGGCCGGCATCTTCCGGGTCTGGCGCGAGGATACCCTGTACATCGGTATCGGGGCCATCATCGTGGGCGGGCTCTACACCATGTTCAAGATGCGCAAGGCCATCATCACCGGCGTCAAGCAGGGCATGGGCGCCCAGCAGGGTGTTGACGAGTTCGGCCAGGAGGTCATCCGCACCGAGCGAGACCTGCCCTGGAAGATCTGGTACTTTGCGATAATCTTCGTGGCCATGCTGGCCGTTTACTGGCACGTCACTGAAGAACCGGTGATCACCGTAGTGGCGGCGGTTGTGATGCTGTTCTTCGCCTTCTTCTTCACGGCGGTTGCCGGCTACATCGCCGGCGTTGTGGGCTCATCCAACAATCCCGTTTCGGGAGTGACCGTGGCCACGCTTCTTTTCACCGCCATCCTGCTGGTCCTTCTGGGGGCCGACAAGTCCATGGGCATGACCGCCACCATCCTTGTGGCGGCCATCATCTGTGTCTCGGCCGCCATCGCCGGTGACTGCATGCAGGAGTTGAAGACCGGCCAACTGCTGGGCTCCACTCCCCGCAATCTTCAGATCGCCGAGGTCATCGGTGTGGTCGCGGCGGCCCTCATCATCGGCCCGGTGCTCTACGCCCTGGACGAGGCCTACGTGATATTCTCGGAGAACCTGGCGGCACCCCAGGGTGTGGTCATGGCCACGGTGGTCTTCGGGGTCTTCGAGGGTGACATGAACGTGGTCTTCTTCCTCATCGGTGTTCTGCTGGCCTTTGCCATCATCGCCATGGAGAAGTTCAACATCGCCCAGATATCCATCATGGCCGTGGCCATCGGCATCTACCTGCCCCTGATGCTGACCACCCCCATCATGATCGGCGGCCTGATCCGCATGTTCGCGGACAAGTTCGTGGAGAACAAGGTGGAGGTGTGCGACAGCGAGAAGTTCGCGACCCCCGAGGAGAAGGTCCAGGCCAAGACAGTGGTGAAGGAGAAATCATACAACGACGGTGTTCTCATCGCCTCAGGTCTCATTGCCGGTGAGGCCCTCATGGGCGTTATGATCGCCGTCTTCGTCATTGTCGGCCTGGAGCTCAATGTCTTCAACGAGCCCCCTGGCATGCCCGGCCTGCTGCTCTACGCTTACATAATGTTCCTGCTGGGCTATGTGGTTCTGCGGGACCATATCACCACCATGCAGCGGTCGCAGATCAAGGATACCTTGCGGGGTGTGTTCAACGATGGCATCGCGGGCGCCAAAGCGGTACCAGGAATTATCGCCGCCGCCTTCGCCGGGGCCCATCTGGACCCGCCCGAGCCCGAGCCTGGAGCGGTGCCCGAGGAGGACCAGGGTGTCCTTGACGCGGAAGACGTTGAGGAGTGACCCTGGCTCAGCCGGTCCATCCACGGATGCTGAGGCTAGCCAAATGGAACCAGGCCTCGAACCGAATTTGAAACTGGACCAGAACTCGGACCAAGTTTCAGACACCATACGGGTCAACCTGCTGGAACTGCACCCGGTCCGCCTGAGCCAGTGGAAGGAGCGCAAGGGCCAGGTGGCCATCGTGGCACCCCGTTTCAGGAGCAAGTTCGGTCAAAGGATAGCCCGCCTGCTCCGTATGAAACCCCACTTTCACATCCGGCTGGACGAGTACGGCAGCCAGGTCTGGTTGCTCATGGGCAGTGACCGGTCGGTGGAGGAACTGGCCCAAAGGTTGCGCGAGCTCTACGGAGAGGATGTGGAACCCCTTTACGAGCGGCTGGAGGAGTTCCTGCGCATCATGGAGATCAACAACATCATTGGCTACCGGGACGCTCCTGAAACCATATCGGATTAGAAAGGTCAGCAGGAGATCGAGCCTCTTGGCTGTTATGCTATACTACGCTGTGCTTGCCACATCTCAGCCAAAGGCCAATGGACTAAAGTGCCGGACCTGTATCGGTTATCTCGGCCAGGTTGGCCTCGAAATAGTTGACGGTGATCTCCAGGTCGTATGAATTGGAGCCGTCGGTGAAACCTGGAGGCGCATTCTGCAAGGTGACGGTGACGGACCAGTTGCCCATACCCACTGTCGAGGACATCTCATCGGCTGCGGCCTGGGCTGCGGCCTCCGTGGTCCGGTCCATGCGGAAGGCATCGGGAACCTCCATGATGGTCTCGGTCAGGGTGATGGTGCCTGAACTGTCTTGCCCATTTCCACTCTGACCATCGGGGCCCTCGTAGGCCATGGAGAATGTGTCGTCCAAACCAGAAAGGTCGTTGTCATTCCAGGTCAGCACGAACTCGATGGTGGTGATGTTCATGATCTGCCAGTCGTATTCGTATACGTCCGAATCTCCCTGGTTGAGGTTGCCACTCTCGCCCTCATCGTGGTCATCCATGGGAAAGGAGATCTGCCAGTTGTACCTAGCCGCCTCTGAGCTGACGTCATCATGGATAACTATGAACCCGGCCGCCAGCACGATGATCACTACACCGAAAATGGCAAAGGTCCGGTCCGCAGGCTCGGCCATGTTCTCACCAGGCCTGGGCCGTGATAAAAACCTTCCTGCAAACCCACCCCGAAGCAGGTTCGAACCAGCATACCAAATCTTAATCCTGGGGTGGACCTTGATGCGGCGATGGCCTACCAGCGGCGCTTTGCGGTCCCCAAAAGGCAGGGCAAGACCGCCTCCCGTGCGGGGGGTTCCAACATCTGCCTGGCCTGCCGCACCACCAAGTTGCTCTGTGGACTGGAACGCTGTCCCATCCTGGCCAAACTCCACGCCCGGACCCGCACCGCCACCCTGGTGGACTCCCTGAAACTGGCCGGCGGCTCACCTCCCTCGGTCTTCGTGGGCCGCTTTGGCTATCCCAAGGTGGACATCGGCCCCATGCTGCCGCCATGGGAAGGGGAGACGGGACTGCTGGACACCCCCGAGCTCTGGCCGGGGCACTCGATGGACGAGATCATCAACTTCCGCGAACAGATGGTGCGGACCAAGTACGAGGTGCGGGTGGACAAGTTGGTGGGGTCCGAATCGGGAGGGCGGATCCTGGACCATACCCGGGAACTGGCCATGGCCGCTCGCCCGGTGGGAGTCGAGGCCGAACTGCTCAAGAAGCCCACGGGACCGCCCACCTACCAGGCCCATGCCGCCCCCTTTGGCCCTTCGGCGCCATTGCGGGCTCTCGATGGCGACACCATCAAGGTCGATCAGCGCATCGACAAGTACAGCTCC
The DNA here is from genome assembly GCA_964384995.1 of uncultured archaeon. Lineage (GTDB taxonomy): Archaea > Thermoplasmatota > Poseidoniia > MGIII > CAYLMJ01 > CAYLMJ01. The sequence continues at coordinate 13,860 of CAYLMJ010000056.1, forward strand.
GACACCGACCTGAAGTCCGCCCCGGCCCTGGTGGAACTGCATGCCGCTGGCACCTTCACCTCCACCTTGCAGCGGGTCTTCTCCATGGGTCTGCTGGGAGAGGGCCGTCGCCGCCGCCTGGTACCCACCCGCTGGTCCATCACCGCGGTGGACGACACCCTGGGCAAGCACCTGCTGTCGCAGACCGTTCATTGGCCCTGGCTCAACGAGTACCTGCTCTTCGAGACCGTGGCCCTTGACAATCGCTGGGCCGTGTTGATGATGCCGGGACACTGGGCCTATGAGCTCATCGAGGCCTGGTATCCCAACACCCTGTGGAACCCCCATCGCAAGGGCATCGCCGTCCTCTCCTCCCACGAGTTCAAGGCCCCTCGCAAGGATTACGCCGAGATCGGCGGCTGCTACTACGCCGCCCGGCTGGCGGTGAACGAGAAGCTCCACCAGTACCGACGCCAGGGGGCCGTGGTCATCTTCCGCGAGGCTCACCCAGGTTATATACTCCCCGTCGGTGTCTGGAACGTGAGGGAACATGTCAGGACGGCCCTGGCCAATCCACCTCGAAAGTACAACACCCTTCAGGAGGCCCTCAATCGTGTCGCCTTCGTCATGGACATCCCGTTGCAACGCTGGATATTGAACAGCGCCGTGCTCAAGGACCGCATGCATCAGAGGCGGCTGGAGGATTTCATCGACGTTGGGACCAAGGTCCCACCGCCTACAAATACCACTTCCACCTCTATATCTCCCTCCAATGAATGATGTGTCCTCCCCCGCCTCCGGGGCTGCTCCCCGCAAGGGTCCCAACCCCCCTCCGTTCATATCCGTCATCATGACGGTGCTCAACGTCGAGTCCACCATCAGGCTCTGCCTCGACTCCCTGCTGGCTCTCGACCATCCCGATGAGCGGTACGAGATAGTCATAGTGGATGCCATTTCAAAGGACCGGACCCAAAAGATCATCGAAGGGTATGCCCAGGAGCGCGAGCATCCCGCCATCCGGCTCTACGAGAAGGCGGGTACCATTGGGGCCGGCCGCAACGAGGCCTTCCGCCATGCCAAAGGGGAGCTTATTGCCATCACCGATGGCGACAACGAGGTGTCACCCGGATGGTTGATAGAGCATCTGAAGGATATTGATGAAGATATCGCAGGTTCCGGTGGCCCCATTGACAACGCCGTCCACACCCTCTTCACCGACACCACCTCATGCCTGGACAACCACGGCCCCGCCACCGACATCGTGCCCATGGTGGGGGTCAACAAGTACCTGGCACCCTACCGCAGCCGCACCG
>CAYLMJ010000057.1:0-14777 GCA_964384995.1 uncultured archaeon
GGCAAGGCCATCGACACCAACTGGAAGATCTGCCCCTACTGCTCGACCAAGCAGTAGTCAATCAGTTGTTCAACAAGGGATATTGGCCCAATTCCTAGCTACGTCACCATCTTGCGCATCAAGGTCACCAGCAGCATGGCCATGAGCAGGACCCCGAAGACCGTCTCGGTGGCCGCCAGGATCTGCCAGGACTTGGACACCGGCGTGGCGTCGCTGTAGTTCTGGGCCTTGAAGAAGGTGGCCATGCTGAAATAGACCGTCTCCTGGAAGGTCACTTCGTCCTCCCCGTTCTCGGTGTTCTTGTCCTCTATGCCCTGGCCCACGAAGAAAACCGAGGAGTAGAGCATGACCGTGAAGAGGGCGAAGATGAGAATCTTGTAGACCTTCTCACCGTAGCCGCAGACCGCGTCGGCCAGCAGGTAGAAGAACCACATGCCCCATTGCTTGTTCTGGTGGAACTGGCGCCGCTGCATCACGCTCTCCAGATGGGAGTAACGACTGGCCTGGCTGTGGACGTGGTTGAAGCGCAGGGTCTTCTTGAGGTTGCGATAGACGTCCTCGGCCTCGTAGTATTTCCCCTCCTCCTCGTAGCGGTGGATCTCGTCCAGCTTGGAGAACTCGATGTTGGCGCTCTGGTGGGTGGACTGGAAGAGCTTGCAACCCGTCAGGTCGGTGTCGCGCATCTTGGCCGTCTTCAGGTCGGTTCCCTCCAGGTTGCAATCCGCAAAGGCGGCCTCGTTGAGGAAGGCCCCCTGAAGCTCCGAGTTCTCGAACGAACAGCCGGTGAAGGTGCTGGTGTCCATGATGGCGCTCTTCAGGTGGGTGCGCAGGAAGTCGGTACCTTCGACCTGGACGTTGTACATGTTGCAGTTGTTGAGATGGCAATCCACGAAGGTGCAACTCTTGAGCGTGGCGTTCTCGAGACTTCCGGAGTTGAGGACGCTGTGCTTGAACTGGCAGTCCTCCAGGGTGGCGTCGGCCAGCTCCACCTGGCCCAGGGTGCACTTGTCGAAGATAACGGTGGTGAGCTTGGAGGCCCTGAAGGAGGCGTTGGTGAACTTGGCGTAGACCGCCTCGATGCTGTCCAGGTTGACGCCGGTGAGACTGGTGTAGGTCATGTCGGCGTAGTTGAGATCGCAGCAGTCGATGGAGGCGTAGGAGAGGTCGGCTCCGCTGAGCCTGGCCTTGGAGAGGAAGGCGGCGCTCAGCCGGGCGCTCTCCATCTGGGCGTTGGTCAGGTTGGCCCGCTCCATGAAGACCCCCTCCATGCTGGCGGAGCGCAGGTCGGCGTGGCTCAGGTCCACCTCGTTCATCAGGGCGTAGTCCAGGGTGGTGCTGAAGAGGTTGGCCTTGGTCAGATTGGCACCCTCGAAGTTGGACTGGCCCTCCATGCTGGAGAGCACCAGGTTGGACAGGTCGAAACCGCTCAGGTCGGCATTGGACCAGTCCATGCCCGCCAGCTCCTTCTCGCCGGTCAGGTCTTTGTCCTTGGCATGCTTGGCCAGCAAATTCTTGGCCCGCTCCTCCATGCTGTAGCCGACGATGGATGTAATTATTGTATATAAATATAACTTGGTGATGGTAACCAAAAATCAATGAATGGAAATGACTGGTCCTGAGCCTCAATCGCTGCCTGCGTGTTCCTCTATCGGCAAACCCACCTCGCCCTTCAGCTGGCAGTGCTTGCACATGGGCGAGGCCGCCGACATGGGCTCACCACAATGGGGGCAGGGGTGGACGGTGCCCCGGGGCGTCACCTCCCTCAGCAAGGGTCGCAGCTGGTCCAGGGAGCGCAGGATGGAGTGGCGGGTGCCGGGGGTGTCGGCCTCCAGCTGGAAGAGCACCTCCCGGTAGAGGTTACGCTGGGCGCCCTCGTAGTATGGGCACACGGCGTCGTGGAAGGGCAGCTGCCTGAGCATGGCGTAGAGGTAGACCTCCTTCTCGGGGATCGTGCGCAATGGGAGGAGGCGGGGGATGAGGCCGGGTTGAGGCGTGGCATGAGGGGCCAGACGACCAAGCTTGGCCACGTTGCCCCGGCAGATGTTCATCAGGATCACCTGGGCGATGTCGTCAAGGTTGTGGCCCATCACCACCCAGGTGGCGCCAACCTCCTTGGCTGCCAGGTTCAGGGTCCGGCGTCGAAAGACCCCGCAATAGGAGCAAGGTTGCCTGGGTCGCTTCTGCCCCTCCGGGGGGTTGACGGTTTGGTCCAGTGGCTCTCCCACGAGATCCTCGAACGAGTAGACCACGTGCTCGATACCCAGGTCCTTGCATAGCTGGGCCGCCGAGTCGATGGAAGGGGGCCGATACCCGGCTATACCCTCGTCCACGGTGATGGCCACCAGCTCCAGACCGATACGTTGGGCCAGGGGTTCGGTCACCGCCAGCGCCACCGAGGAGTCCTTCCCGCCGGAGGTGGCGATGGCCAGCCTGTCGCCCCGTTGGAAACGGGCCTGCTTGCGCCATTGCCGCTGAACCCGCACGTTGACGAAGTTGATGAAATGATGGCGACAGAGGTGGTCCCCCGAGTAGCGCAGGTAGGTTACGGGGGGGTTGGAGCAGCGGGAGCATTGGGTGGCCGGTTTGACCATCCCTCGCTCACTGGCAGGGGGTCTACTTGTGGTTTTGGGATTCCTCGGGGAACCCATCGCCCTCGGCTTGATGATCGGGGAACGATGCCGGCCGCTCGGCCAGACCCAGGGCCAGGAAGATTATGGCCAGGGCCAGGAAGAAGAGGCCGCAGGGAGTGTCGATGTCCTGGGGGATGCGTGCGCCGGACAGTTTCTCGCCAATGAGGTCAAGATGGAGCATCAAAGCGATGACCGCCGAGACCAGGGCGAGGGCGTAGGACAGGGTACGACTCAACAGACCAGCCAAGCCGGCTTGAAGCGCAGCCATCACCGCTGCCTCCCATCTTGAACATCCATCATCATCCATCTCCCCCCTACCAGTAGCCCCTGACCCATTTCTTCAACAGCTCCAATCGATAGAAGAACGAAAGCAGCAGCTCACCCCGCAGGCCCTTCAGGTTGACCTCGGAGAAGTCCAGTGAATCACCGTCCCGGTACCTCTTGAAGGCGTACTCGAAGGCCCGGTTGCCAAAGACCCAGAAGATGCCTCGACGAGCGATGTCCAGCCGCTTGATCTTCCGGAACTGGGCCTTCCACGATCTGTCGTAATCACAGCCCTCGGTCGCCGCCTTTACCGCTAGGTAGCCGCTCTCGATGGCGTAGTTCATCCCGAAGCCCCGCCAGGGGTCCTGGAATCCCGCGGCCTCGCCGGTGTAGTAGGCCCCCTCGATCACGGCCGAGCGGGGGAAGTGAGCCCCTCCCACACCACCGAAGGTCTCCAGGGGCTTGGCACCGTCGACGATGTCGGCCAGGGCCTTGCGTTGCTCAAGGGCCTTGTAGAAGAGGGGTTTGACCAGCTTGAGGTGGGGCTTGCTGGCGCAGTTGACGATCTTCACCCGGTCCTTGCCGATGGGCACCAGGTAGAGGTACCAGCCCCGGGGTGAGAAGCGGTCATCGTGCATGTAGACGTACTTGTCCCTGGGAAACGTAGAGTTCTCGAAGTAGGCCCCGTAGGCGGCCATGTCCACCCTGTGGTGGCCGGTGGCCACGATGTCTCCGGGTCGGGGCTTGATCCTGGAATTGAACTGAAAGTCGACCCCATCGGCCTTCGCCTGCTGGTAGAGCCCGTTCTCCAGGGCCCCGGGGTCGTCCCCACGCATGACAAAGGGCAGGGGCTCGGTGAAGCTCAGGTTCAGGTCCCGGGTGTTGGTCAGGCAGAGGAAGTGGGTGAAGTTCTTGATGGTGAAGTCGGGATGGAGGTTCCACCGGGCCAGGTAGTCGCGGGCCTTGCCTCCGGTGCGTAACAACACCTGGTACTGGGCGTGCATGTGCTTGCCGGGAGCCGACCGGGATTCGTGGACCGTCACCGACTCGCCTTTGAGGGTGAGGTTGATGGCCGCGGTCAAGCCGGAGAGTCCGGCTCCCAGCACCCTGCGTCCGGTCATGGTCGTCCCGCCACCGGCCTACAGGAACTCGGCCAGCTCCTCCATTAGATCGGGATGCTTGCGCTCAACGGCCTTGAGCACCTCCAGGACCGTGAGCTCCTCCAGCTGCTCGTCCTTGATGGACTCAACCAGCATGTCAAGCATCTCGTCGGACATGGCCGTCATCTTCTCCTTGGCGATGTAGTTGCGAAAGAACATGTCCTCGAACTGGTTGCGCCAGGTCTGCTCGTATCGTTGCAGGAACTGGGAGGAGAAGTCCCGGGCTGAAATGGCCGCCTCGGCCGTCTCGGCTGCCATCTTGCCGGTCACGCAGGCCGGGGCCAGACCGCCACCGTTCATGGGGTCGATCATCCGGGCGGCGTCGCCCACCAGCATCAGGCCGTCGGTGACAGTCTGGTCGATGGGGGCGTTCACCGACACTCCCCCTGCGGTGATCTGGACGATCTTCCCACCGGCATACTCGGGATGGGAGCTGATGAAACGGTCCAGGTATCCCTTGACCTCATCGCCTCCCGAACGTTTCAGGTTGGCCAGGGATACTCCCAGGCCAACGTTGGCCTCGTGGGGCCCCTTGGGGAAGGCCCACAGATAGCCACCGGGGGCCTTCGAGCCGGCCGAGAAGGTGTTGTACTCGGGATCGCACTCGATGCCCACCATCCGGTACTGCAGGCAGGAGGTTATGTCGGCTGGTTTGAGCGTTGTATCGATACCAGCCCACCGACCCACCTGGGATTCGAAGCCATCGGCACCGATGGTGATGGGGGCCTTCACCTTGATGACCTCGCCCAGGTGCTTGAGCACCACTCCTTGGACCACCCCGCTCTCACGGATGAGCCCTTGGGCCGAGGTCTTGACCTTAAGGTCGGCACCGGCCTCAACTGCCTGCCGGGCCAGGGACTTGTCGAAGAGGTCACGCTCGATGTTGTAGCCGGTCTTCGAACCGGCCATCCGCTCGTTGATGTACATCTCATGGCCGCAGGGGGAGATGAGCCGGGCACCCTTGATGCTGGCGGCGATCCATTCAGGGTCCGGGTCGATGCCGATGGTCCTAAGGAAGGATTTGGGCATGCCCTCGCCGCAACGCACAGGGGTGCCGATCTCCTGGCGCTTCTCCACCACCAGGGTCGCAAGGCCCCTCTCGGCGGCAATGCGAGCGGCGGTGGTTCCGGCCGGCCCGCCCCCCACGATGACCACATCGTAATCAAGGGTGGTCACAATGAACCTCCGACCGGCTCTCGCCTGATCGTTTGTGCCGATCCTCTTCAGCTCTCACCATGGCGCTCGTGGCTTAGCCCCCTGTCAGGTGTAGCTCAAAGCCCCCACCGGACAGACCCGGGTGCACAGCTTGCAATCGGTGCAGGTCTCGTCGATCTGTATCTCTACCTCGCGAAGCAGCATGGAGTTGACTGGGCAGGTGCCCACACACGCTCCACAGAACATGCAGGTATCCCGGTCTACGATGGGTGGCATAACAGCTCACTGGGGCCTTGGCAGCTTGGATTAACTCTTAAGTATTTCCGTTTGGGATGGACCGACCATATCGTCGCCTTGCCTGGGCTAAAGAGCCCCTAACCGCCATCCTTATTAACCACCAGCTCATGGTAGCGACGATGGGTTCTCTCGGACCCTCCGGCGACCTTGAGCCAACGAGACTGGCAGGTTTCTCAGGCTTGAAGTCCCGGATGGCGATAGCGCTGGCTTTTTTGATGATCGTTGGGGGACTGGCCCCCCTGGCATCGGCCTGGCACCACGGTGGGGGGCCTGCCTCCCAGTTCTGGTACCACGGCAGGGTCCTCGATGACGATACCGGAGGCGGCCTGGTCAATGCCTTGCTGACCCTCCACGATCCGTGGGATCAGCTGGTGGTCTCCTATACCAGCGGACCCGGTGGTCACTTCGGCGGCATCCTGCCCATGGGTGACTACCAGGTGCGTATCGAGAGGTCGGGTTACTACGGCCTGGAGAGCTGGATGGGCGAATGGTGGTCCGATCAACGCTTCGAGGAGTACCGGCTCTATCCGCTGCCTGCAGCCAACGCCACCGTCTCAGGCCATGTGAACGACACCTCCGGCCTGCCCCTGGCCGGGGTTGAGGTCGTGCTCAACCAGAACAACATGTGGCACCACCACGGCCAACTCTACCATTCGCGGGTGGTGACCAACAACACCGGCAACTACAGCTTCAGCATGGCTGCCGGGGACTACCATCTGGAGGTTCACCTCGATGGTCACTTCCAACACGGTTGGGGCTTCACCGCCTTCAACGGTTCGAAATATCATCAGAACTTCACCCTGGAGAGCTACACCGAGACGGCCCTGATCAAGGGTTACCTGAAAGAGCCGGGCGGTAGCCCAGCGGTCCCGGCCCAGATCCAGCTTCATCGGGAATGGGGATACCTCAACGAGACCCACTCGGATATCACCGGCTACTACGAGATGTGGGTAGCCCCAGGCAACTACACCGGTTACAACGTGTGGGGCGAGGGCTACCAATGGCATGACAATTGGTCCCTATCGCTCAATCTGGCCGCCAGCAGCTCCACCTGGTTGAACCTGACCCTGCAGTTGTTACCCGATGACATCTACGTATCGGGGACGGTCTACGACGAGAACAAGCAACCGGTGCCCAACGCCATCGTCAAGGTGGTGAAGCGACAGACCTTCCACGGCCCCACATCAGGTCAGTACATGAAGCTGGAGTCGGTTCACAACACCACGACGACCCTCACCAATGGCAACTTCCTGATGCACACCTATCGCTGGGGCGATCAGCACCTGGAGGTCTCGGCCCCAGGTTACTACTCCACCCAGGAGTGGTGGTACGACAGCGGTCGCAACAACTCGCTGATGGAACTCTTCATCGGACCGGCGCCCAACGCCACCATCAACGGCAGGGTGACCTATCCCAACGGTACAGGCGCGGCCAACCACTTCGTTGAGTTCCACCAGATCCACGAGGGAGGTGACCCGGATTGGGTCTGGCTCAACAACGCCACCCACACCAATGCCACAGGCCACTACTCCATGGACTACTGGGGCATCCGCACCGAGGTCTGGGTCCACGAGAACGAGAGCCATCGCTTCGATCGACATGAATACTATCAGCATCCCCACGTCTTTCCATCCGGCAGCTCCACTTACAACATCACCCTGGTCCACTCGGGAGAGAACAACATCGTCAGGGGCTACGTCAACAGGTCCAACGGCATGGGTCTGGCCAACATCACGGTCTATGGCTCCAACTGGTGGGGCTTTGAGGAGACCACGACCAATGCAACAGGTTACTACGAGCTGAACATGGTCTCCGATCGTGAGAACTGGCTGGATGTCTGGTACCGGCCACGGCCCTGGGAGTACCCCCATCTGGAGGAGGGCTACAATCAGTTCTACTTCGCCGACTCCGGTGAGACCATCGACTTCAACATCACTTTGAACCGACGCTCAGTGGCGGTGGAGGACTCCAGGGTCTTCGGTGAGATTCTGGCCCACCCCGGTGGCTCGCCCCTGGATAACGCTCATGTGAGGGTGAATTCGCTCAACGAGGAGCATCGCTGGTGGTCCAACTGGACCCAAACCAATGCCACGGGTCAATACGAGATGAACCTGCCTGGAGGCGAGTTCGAGATCTGGGCGGACTTCCCCGGCCACCTCACCAACCGCACCCGCGCCTATGTGAAGAGCGGCTCCACGATCAACGAGGACCTGAGCCTGACGCCCTACCCTCCCCTTGACGCCACGCTGAAGGGCTACGTCGAGGATAGCATGGGCAACCCGTTGCGGGGCCTGCTCTTCTGGGGTCTGATGGTGGACAAGCGGCTGACCCACATGCGTGACCATGGTGGCTCCCTGGCCCCCATGTTCGAACACTTCGAGGACTACGCATTTGATTCGGCCTTCTCCTCCAACTCCAGCGGATACTACGAGCTTTCGGTGCCGGCCGGTCGCATCTACACCGGCGTCTTCGACCTGTCAGGGATGGCCGAGGGCTCCCAGACCAACTTCATCGACATAACAGCGGGCGGGATCACGTGGCTCAACTACACCCTGGCCAACTATACGGCCCCCAGCTACACCATATCGGGCCAGGTCCTGGACGGGATGGGCAATCCCATGGACTGGGATACCGAGGTCCTGTTGCTCAAGAAGGGTGACTTCAGGGGTGACACCGGCCTCCACCTGGGCCACAACGGGACCTTCAACTTCGCCGTGACCCCCGGTGAATATGTGCTGCTGGTGGATCGGTTCGATCGGAACTGCCTGATTGAGAATGTGACAGTGACTACAAGTAACTACTACACCACATTCAATCTCGAATATCCTAACGCCACCATCATGGATCGGGGTGTGGACTTTCCCGACAGCGATGACTGGGACAACGGGACCCTGTATGTCAACGTGACCACCCATGAGGATGTCACTCTGGCGAGGTTCATGGTTGACTTCTACCTTGGTGATGGTGACGGGAACGTCGATCTGAACGAGGCCCTCCAGGTAAAGGCCGATCTTTTCTGGGATATTTACGGTTCCCAGCCCAGCCTCCTGCCGGGAGGCACCTCACACAATGTCTTCAACCTTGACGGGCGGCATTACATGGTTGACCCCGGTAGCTTCAGCCTTACCGTTTCGGGAGCCCTGGGCCCGGTGGACTCGAGCGACCCGCTGGTGGTCGCCGGCAGACAGGATATCCTCTCCACCGCCCCAGTGCCCGTCAACGACCCCCATCGCTTTCGCATCTATGCCACCTACGACGAGATGATCCTCGAACAATCCCACTGGGTGAGCCCACCGTCGGGATGGAGGTTTCTGGGCGACAACGATCCCGAGAACATCGCGATATCGGGAACCGACCCGATACGGGTGGACCCCAAGGGCGACCCGAAGCCCTGGGATGATATCTTCGAGGTCCTCGTGGACCTGGAGTTCGAGAGCGATCTGCCCCGGCTGATTGTCAAGTGGGAGCCCCTGTTCCCCGACAATACCACCAATCTCTCGTTCAACGTGACCGCCCTTGGATCCCCTGTGGACGGGGCCCAGCTGACCCTCACCAGCATCGCCAACAGCACCCTCATGGCCAGCGGCCTGACCAATGCCACCGGTGTGGTACTCACCGGCCCGTTGCCGCCTGGAGAATACCTGGTAGAGGTGGCCAAGGCTGACCATGTTGCCGCCCAAGAGTTGCTGATGGTGCTTGAGAAAGGAGCCCAGCTGCCCCTGGACATCAGCTACCAACCCCTGATACCCGACGAGAGGACGGTCGTGACCATAACCCTCACCAATGTTACCACCTTCTCTCCGGTGACCGGGGCCCTGGTCGAGGTGGTGCGGATGGCCGATTATGCCTCAATGTGGAACGGTTCCACCAACGGCTCGGGTCAGGTTTCTCTCACCCTGGAAGCCGGATCGTATCTCATCAATGCCTCGGCGGTGGGTTATTCCAACACCTCGCGGACCCTCACGGTGGAGGCGGCCCTCAAGCGCCTGAACATCACCATCGAGCCCCTCTACCCAACCATCGGGATGGGGATCTGGGTCCTGGTCCTGGACGATCTCGGGAATCCTGTGGCCAATGCCTCCCTGACCATAACCCGGATGAACAACGACTTCGAGGTCTGGAACGGAACCACCAGCGCCAACGGCACGGCCTTCCTGCCCGGCACCCTGGGCCTGGAGGGCCAGTACACCCTCACCGCCGAATACCCGGGCTATGACAACGACACCTATGCCCTGACCATCCATCCCCATGACGAGCACAACCCGGAACGGGAGGGCGACTCATTCCTGCCGAGCCTTGGGGGGATGATGGCGTTGATGGCCCTGGTGGGAGTGGCTCTGTTGAGGAGGAGGCCAAAGCGATAGGTCTCATAGATCCCAGTTAACTCTATTCTTGGCCCATTGATGGCCTAATATTTACCCAATGCCAATCGGTATGACTCGTACGCCTCCCGACCGAAGCAGACGAAGCGCACAGCCTCAAGGGTAGCGTTTGACTCTAGGAACTCCCTCACTTCTTTGACTGCGATGTTCGCAGCCTGCTCCAGGGGATATCCGTAAGCTCCGGTGCTGATGGAGGGAAAGGCGATGGAGGCGATGCCATAGCTGGGGTCGGTGGCCAGCTCAAGGGAGTTGCGATAGCAGGCGGATAGCAACTCGGCCTCACCCACCTTCCCACCTTTCCAGATCGGACCCGCGGTGTGGATGACCCATCGGGCGGGCAGATCGAAGCCGGGGGTGATGCGCGCCTCGCCGGTGGGGCAGCGGACCCCGGGCTCAACCTCTGACAAAGCCCGGCAGGCTTCCAACAGGCCGGGACCGGCCGACCGGTGGATAGCCCCGTCGACGCCTCCGCCACCCAGCAGGGTCGGGTTGGCGGCATTCACGATGGCATCCACCTCGAGATCGGTGATGTCAGCTTCGACGATGTTTATCCGGTCATCCATCACCGGGCTATCGGAGAAGTGGTTATAACCATGGGCCGCAAAGGGTGGGAACCGGGAAATCATTAAGGTCGGAGGCTGCTCACCCTCTGAACCATGGGATTCAGACCCAACTTCCTGCAATGCCAGCTCCTGTTACTCGGTGGCGTGGTAGCCCTGGTAATGATATGTACCCTCAGCTTCACCCCCGACCTGGACGAGCAGAAGTTCACCCCCGGGGAATGCGAAGGCTGTCACAACAGCTTCGTGCCCCTGGAGATGGAGGTGTCTGTGGAGCGGGTGAACGATGACTGGCCGGCCCACATCTTGGAGGTCGAGGTGCGCAACCCCGACGAGCATGAGATTCGGGATCTGCGGCTCGCCATAGCAGATGACAACATCACCGTATCCGGTGCCGGGGGGGGGAACGAGAGCAGCAGCGTCACCCCCTTCAACACCAATGGCCACGCCTTCGAGGTGCCCGTCAACGTCAACCGCCTGGACATCTGGCTCGACGGGGATGAAGGGGTTGTGGGCAACGACATCGACATGGAGGTTACCGGACCCTCGGGAGGGACCTGGATATCAAATGGGCCTGAAGCCGATGAAGAGGTCCACATCAATGTGGATGACCTGGCAGATGAGGGACCCGGTGAGTATCGAATCGAGATATCCTGGATCTCCGGTGACCCTACCCTGAACGTGGATTACACACTGACCGTTGAGTTCGAGCTCGGCGCTGACAATCTGACCAAATCCACGCGCCATTTGCGGCATGGCCGTTCCATGACCTACTCATGGTACCTAAATCTGACCCCCGAGCAGGTTGACAACCTCACCCTAGATGCATATTGCTTTGCATTCTACGAACACGACGGAGTAGGTCCTGACCTGGAGCATTACGCCCTGGCTTACAAAGAGGGTGGAGTAACCAAGCACGAGGCAAAGGATTTCTATAAATTGGGTCTGGGCCAGGCCCTGGGGATAGCCCTGCTGTCCCTGGTGGTGACGAGCTCCATCTCCGGTCTTTACGCTGCCTCCCGGTTATCCAAGCCCGATTGGTTTGCCCTGGCTCCCAGGCGATCGCGATACCGTGGTCACACCCTGACCAGCCTGCTGTTGCTGGCCATGGCAATACCCCACGCACTTACGTTGCAGACTGGAATCTATTCAGGGACTTCAATCGGGATCAACAGCGGATTGCCGACAATTTCGGCATTGGCCGCTCTGACCATCATCTCGCTTCAACAGAAGTCGCTCTCACGACGCTGGGGTTTTCAACGCTGGCAATGGATCCACCGGGGAACCATCATCCTCTTCCTGCTCCTATTGGTCAGCCACATCCAGAAGATAGCTACCCACCTGTGACACCCAGGAAACGGTGGTCCCGCTCAACACTCTCAAAGATTTGATTGGTATATGTATGAGCGAGGCGGACCCCGTAAGCTGCACCAGGAGCCTACTTGCCCTTCTTTCCGTTCTTGCCGTTCCCGTTCTGCATGCCCAGGGCCTTGATCAGGAACTCCTGCTCCCGGTTCCGATTGTAGCAGGTCTGGCAGTAGAAGACTTCCTCGTTATCGCGGTCCTTTACCAGATTCTTGGGAGTACCGCAGGAAACGCATGTGTGCTGAACCAGCTTAGGCTCGGGTGACTCTTCTGACATGGAAGCTCCCGCCATCACATGGGAAATCCCCTAAAAAAGATTGTTAGCCCATGATGGGGCAGTAATTACCAGGATGGTTTGAGAGATGCCCGCCCGGCTAGTTCACGGCCGGGAGGTACCTGATGGTGCATAGACCATTCTCGTCACAGCTCAACTGGAGGGGCTGATGGGACAGGTTGGCGATGGTGTGCTCGGTCTCACCGGGAATGCAGATGTGGGATTCGGGTCGCTCGATTATCTTCCCGCCGGGACTGGTATCGATCTTCAGACCGATGCGTCCCTCGAGGATGTTCAGAACGTAGTTGAAGGGGTGCTGATGGCTCCAGCATTCACCGGGGAGCAGGCGCACCTGGGGACCGTAGCCAACGAGGATCTCGGACATACGGGCCTTTCTCGCACTTGATAATATTTAAGATTATTAACACAAATGATCTGACGTTGCTTGTAACTATGGTGTTCATTTTGATGATTTCTCCAAAATCATTAATAGTCTGACATGACCATTCAGGGTGAGCCAAAGGCAGGTAACACCATGGAGATAATCAAAGCCGACGAGGTCACCAAGGTCTACGATACCGGCGAGGTGCGAGTGGAGGCCCTGCGAGGGCTCTCGCTCTCCATAACCAAGGGCGAGATGGTGGCCGTCATGGGACCCTCGGGTTGCGGCAAGACCACGCTGCTCAACTGCCTGTCGGGCATAGATGACGTCACCTCGGGGTCGGTTACCATCGAAGGCACCCGCCTGGAGGCCATGGACGACAAGGCCCGCACCCTCTACCGGGCCCAACGCATGGGCTTCGTCTTCCAGCTCTACAACCTCCTGCCGGTCCTTTCGGCGGTGGAGAACGTGGAACTGCCTCTCCTGCTGGGGGGGATGGCACCCAACAAGGCCCGCGACCAGGCAACGGATATGCTGGAAATGGTAGGTCTGGCAGGCTGGGAGGCCCACAAACCGGCCCAGCTATCGGGTGGGCAGCGCCAGCGGGTCACCATCGCAAGGGCCCTGGTCAACAATCCCGCCATTGTCTGGGCCGACGAACCGACGGGTGACCTGGATTCAAAGATGGCCCAGGAGGTCATGGACATCATGTGCAAGCTGAACCGGGATAAGGGGCAGACCTTCGTGGTGGTGACCCATGCCCGGAGCGTTGCCGCCAGGGCCCACCGCACCCTTTTGATGGCCGATGGTAAGGTGGTGGACGAGGTGGTCAACGAACGGGGTTGTGACGGGGAGACCACACAAGATGGTGGGGATGGGAATGACGAGATCGAACCCCCCCAGGATGAGGGCTCGGAGGCATAGGCCTTGGTCAGCCCGGTAGCCCTGCTCCTGCTGGTCACAGCCGTGACCGCCGGAGCCGTGGGCCTCCAGGCCCTGCGACAAACCCGGCTCTTCGCCATGGCCTGGCGCAACATCCTGCGGCGGAAGTCCAATGCCGCCCTGGTAGTGGGGGGTCTGCTCATCGGAACGGCCATCATCTCCGGATCCCTGGTCATGGGCGACACCCTGGAGAACATCTTCGTCTCCGATGTCTACGTTTACACCGGGGAGAACGACCTGCTGGTCTACGGATTCGACCCGGCAGGGGGCTTCAAGGCCTTCAACCGGTCATTCTACAACGACCTGGCGGCTAACGATTCCATACGGGAGCTGGTGGGCGATGGCGACATCGACGGTCTCGCCCCCATCCTGTTGAAGGAGGGTGCGGTGATCCTGCTGGACGAGAACGGGGAATGGTCCCAGGGGGAACCCCGCGTCAACATCTTCGGGATAGAGCCAGAGGCCGAGGAGGATTTCGGTCAGGGATCGTTGGCTGACATCGATCACCTGGATGGTACCGGTGTGGCCCTGAACCACGTCCTGGCCGACGAGCTGGGGACCAAGGTGGGCGACCGGCTGCTGCTCTTCCCGGGTCGCGAGGACCTGGCGCCAGACTTCAACCTCTCGGTGGAGGTGACCAGGGTCTATCCCGAGGAGCACGGGGATGCCGATCTGCTGGGGGGCATGAACTGCTTCATGGAGCTCTCCACTGCACAGGAGCTCTACAACCTGAGCGGTCAGATCAACGGCATCCGCATCTCCACCGAGGGTGGCATCCGCAACGAGGCCCGGGGAACGGAACCGGTCCACCGGGTTGTCAACGACACGCTCAACGACCTGGTGAGCCTGGACCAACTGGGTCTTTCGATGAGCCTGGGCGACATGACCCTGCTGATCACCGAGACCCTGCTAGAGGAGGACTTCTTCACCAGACTGGAGGAGCGCAGGGAGGTGGAGGCGGTGCTGCCCGTGCTGACGGTGCCGGTGACCTTTGCCGACTGGGATGTCAACCAGAGTTCCAACGGCACCGGACCCAACCTGCCGCCTATGATCCTCGGGGCCGATATGGAGGGGATGCTGGAACCGGGGACCCTGTACACTACCCCGGAACTGGCCACCCGTTACAAATTGTCCAACACCACCAACCTTACCAGCGTCCTAACCGATATCAATTCCTCCTTGCAGGTGGAGATCATCGACCTGGCCGGTTTGGGTCTGTCACTGCCGCATAGTGGTGGTCTCGTGGGTGTGGTGGAGGACGACACAGCCCGAACCATTATGTTCGGCCAGACAGATTTCGTGGCCTTCAACGGGATTCTCTTGACCACTCGAGGTGGAGCCAACGGTTCGGCGATCCTGGCCCAGG
>CAYLMJ010000058.1:0-2816 GCA_964384995.1 uncultured archaeon
TAAAAAGATAAACCTGAAGTTCCAATCACCAGATGATTTGATTGCTGACATGAAGAAGATATCAATACTGGTAGATTCTCCGATCCTCTTTGCCACTCACGCTGATGTTCTGGGAAGTGACGGGAAACCAATAGTCCCACGTCAAAAATGGATAGATGAGGTCGAGGGCGTTGCCGGTAAACTGGGATATCCCTGTTTCAATCCCAAAGCCCTGCTCATGGAATATGGCCAAGAATTTGCCATGGAGAAACAGGGGAAGGATGCCAATCATTACACTGAAGAGTTTTACAGGATAGTTGGAATGGAAATATTTGAAATTATTAAAAAGATAGAACTATGAAACTAGAAAGAATACAATCTAATGATATCACTACTCATTTCAATGTTGTAAAAATGCTATTCCTTTCATGCATTCATTTACTACATTCTTGATTAAAGAGGTTTCTAAATGTATAACACTGCAATAGGAGATTTTTCTATTAGGGAAAGAGGAAATAGGAAAACAGCAGTATTCATACACAAGATCCCACCTATTTGGGAACGGAAATTTGCTACAATCTTGAATCAGGATGAAATGGAATTAAATAATATCAAAATACCAATGGTAAGAAATATTGATAACATATTTGTTGATTATTTTCTTTCAAATGATATTTATTTTTCACTTCTTTCTCATTTGATAAAACTATGCAATATTGAGGAGGTGCATGTCGTTTTTGGATTTCAAGAAGAAGAAAGAAGAAATTGGCGCGTTCTAACAAGAGATGGTTTTATTCCAATTAATGAGAATACATATCTTTGGCGTGTTTCAAAAGTTGAGGATATTATGGCTTTTTGTGGTTCTGATTTATATTTCTTTCGGGGCGTGTATCCCAATACACATTCGGCTTTGTTAAGACGGAGTGGACCAGCTACAATGTCATTATATTATCCTGCTACAGCGTTGCATTATCCATATTATGACATTTTTTTAAGTCAACTTGAAAATAGAATCGAAACTGATGATACTGATGGATACTTATCAGAATTTCAGCGGCAATTGGGATTATTGATTGAAATTATTCCCCAAGGAGATATGAACCAACTTAAGAAAAGATTGGAGATAATACAATCCGGTTTATCTATCAATGAAGATTTAGTGAGACTTAAAAATAAGGAAGAAATGGTACAACTAATTAATGAAATAAGAACCATAATTATGAGATTGAGGTTACGAAAATCAAAAATCAATTATTCAATAGTCTTATGTGATGAACTAGAAAATATTCAAGACATGAAAAGGAAATTTCAAAAATCACATATACAGTTATTTCAAAAACCGGTATCATCTAGTTTCAATGTTACAAATACAGGGAAACGCGAGTTCGATTTCATATATGTTGCAACGCCTATGCAAACAACGAAGAATCATCACATACTCATGGACTTTATTGAATACATCGAAAGGAATGAAATTACTTTAAAATTATTATATGTAGGTGATACTGGGGAAAAAGAAGATCTAACTAAGATTTTAACAAATGAATATCAATACATTGAAATAGAATCTTATGACCATGTAGAAATTAGAGAACTATGTCTACTATTCAATAAAGCAAAAAATCAGCTAATTACTTCTGGTCGCGATTGCAATCCAAGGGTAATTTCAGAAGGGTTGTGTTGTGGTTGTTATACTATTGCATTGGATATACTCTCTGATGGCTTATCATTTTTTAATCAATTTTCCGACCTAGGGGTAATTATTAAAACAAGTCATGCTCAACCAATTTATACTAGACGAAATTCTATTAGTATTGTTCCAAATGATGAAATCTTTAATGAGATTCTTACTATTGCGATGAAAAAGAGAAACCATATTAATATCGGAAGATTAACAAAGGAAATTTTATCTATTGAAAATGCTCTTGATTGGGAATTCATTAAGGAGTCATATTTTGCAGCTCAGTCATCGCATTGAATCTCATATCTTGACGGGCGTTCAAACGCTTTCTTGAAATCACCTTTTTGGATCATCCTGGCCATCAGCTGGAACTGTTCCATGCCTGTGAAATCGGTCTTCTTCCAGCCTGTGGGTGATATCCTGAAAAAAGAACACTCCTTGGTCAATCCAGGCCAGGCCCAGCCCTGGGTCAGTTCCAGGATCACGTTATTCATTTTCGTATCCTTGATGATATCCACACCGGCAAAGATCAGGTTGAACTCGACCGCAAAGTAAAACGCCGAATTGAGTATCTGCTCAACATTCTCATTGATGGCCATCTCGCTATCAAGATCGCAGATGGGGACCCACTCGCTACTGCCGGAGGCAAAGGGCACATCCTTTCGATTGTACCGCTTGGCTATCAAGCCGTACTTCTGCCCCAGGATGATGACTCGCCAGTCGTTGGGATTGTCTTGAAGGAACTCCTGCCACAACAGATAATCCTTCTGGACCAGTCCTTCGTTGTTGCGGTCAAGACGGGGCATCCCTTGCTCCGAGAATACCTTGTCGATCTCCTCCTGAGCCTGTTCCTTGTTGGTGATGAACCTGACGTTGCTGGAGCTCGCCCCCTCCTTGGATTTTGAGATGAAGGGATAATCGGGTCGGGGCTTCCAGAACACCCAGCGCCTGCGGTTCAGATACGTCTCGGCCTCTTTGCGAGAGATGAAGTATCGTGTTGTGGGCATCCACGGACCGAACTCTTGATACTGCAGATACTTGTCATCGTACAGGCGGCATTCAAAGATGGAGGGGATCATGAATATGTTCTTCTTCAAAGCCAACTGCTCGGCAACCTCCTTGTCCCTTGCCCTGAATTGCAGATGGTCAAGATGCA
>CAYLMJ010000058.1:2916-9343 GCA_964384995.1 uncultured archaeon
CAGCTCCAGTAACCTGTCGATCATCTGCTCCTTGCCGAAGCGGCGTCTTGCCTGTTCGGCGGCCTTCATCGATGCTTCTGATCTCCAATCTGGATGGTTCAGGCACCAACGGACGCGTTCCGACAATCCTTCAACCGTTTCGTCCTTCACGACCCATCCGGTCTCACCATCGCGGATGGTCTCAGCGGCACCACCGGCATCGCTGGTCACCACAGGCACCCCGAAGGCCTGGGCCTCGATGAGCACGTTGGGCAGACCCTCCACCCTGGAGGTGAGCAGAAAGAGGTCCATCCGCTCCAGCCAGGCCTTCACCATTGTGCTCTGTCCCGGCAGGTGGAACCTGTCAGCCAGGCCCACCTCTTGGGCGTAGCTCCGGGTCTCTTCCAACATCGCGCCATCGCCCACGATGACGAAATGAACCTCCGGATTCGCCCTGGCGACCTGGGCGGCGACCTGGACCCAGAGGTGGGGTCGCTTCTCCTCCGTCAGGCGAAAGACAGCCCCGACCACCGGAACTTCATCTGGAAGGCCTATCTCCTGAAACATAGTCGCAGGATCGTGGTCCTCGACCGAGGCTTCCATCTGTTCGATGTCGAGGCCGTTGTGGACAATGGGTATGTTCTGCTCATCTAGGTCCAACCATTCGGCGTAGCTTCCGGCGGCAGCCTCGCTGTTCACCGACAGGACGACCTGTGGCAGTCGCAGGAGTGAAAGATAACCCTGACGGGCATGACGGGTGTTGATGGCATGCAACCGGGTCTTCCGATCGGGACGCAGACTGCGCGCCGATAGGATTATCCTGGGCACTCCCGCCATTGCCGCCGCCAGACCGGCGATGATGTTGGTGTTGTCCTGCCAGGCGTGTACGATCTGGGGCCTGAGCCGGGTGAACTGGAATAACAGGTTCTCGACCCTCAACCGGATGTTCTCGGGCAGATGCTTCAGGTACTTCTTCCAGGGTCCGACAGCATCCTTGAAGGCCTTTCTCATTTCGGGCTTGACCTGAGGTCGGTTCAGTTCAAATACCGGGATGTTCGATCGCTGAAGGATCGGCAGAAAGGTCTGGTCCGGATCGGGGTGAGCGTCGATATCTCCTGAAAAGAGGGTCAGACTTTCCACGATATCGGTCCTCTGCTGCAAACCTTGCAGGGACATCACGACCTGTCTTTCGGCCCCTCCCCGATTGAGGGTTGAAGAGACCATGGCTATCCTACCCGGAACCGGTTCATTCATCGGTTCTAGCGGTTCGACCTTGCGGATGATGGCATCGATGATCCGTTCCATGATCAGGACCGGCCTGCTCTCCAAGTATGAGCGAACAAGGTCTTCGGGGTCGGTCCGGGTCAGCTCGAACAAGGTCTCTATTCTCTTGGCCAGAGGTTTTATTCGCATCGACTGGGGATTTTGCTCTCTAGCCTTCACAAGATAATAGTGGGCCGTTTCCAATCGTTGCAATGCAATATATTCTCGAATGATTTCGAAAAAGAGTCCTGCCTTGTTGGAACTCAGTTTGATGGCCCGTTCCAGGAACCCGCGGGCTTCGACCGGAAACAGAAGCTCCTCGTGGAGCAATGCCAGACCCAACAGGTTGTCGGCATCATCCGAGGCGTTCTCGATCAGGGACCTCAAGGCGTTCTCCGCTTCTTGCTCTCTGGATAGACGGAACAGGAGTTTGATGTAAATGGAGGCGATCTTGATATTTTCCGGTTTGTCATCGAACAGCTGTTGGAATATGCCCACGGCCTTGGGCCATCTTCGTTGACGATGTAACAAGCGCCCTTTCAGTTCCAGGGCTTCCATATCATTGGGATGATGGGCCAGGACCCGATCACAGGCGGTGTCGCTGCCCGGATAATCACCCATATTGTAACAGGCTTTGGTGATCTTCAGGTTGATGAACCTGTCTTCGGGTTTCAAGGTTCCCAATCTTTGCCAGAGGCCCAAAGCCACATCATGCCGCCTCTGATTGGAATATATGCGTCCCAGCAGTTCAAGAGCCTTGAGGTCCTCGGGATCCTTGTCAATGATCTTGTTGCAAATGGCCTCAGCCTTTTCGTATCTTCCAAGTCGATAAGCCAGCCTGGCCAACCCGATGGATGTGATGATGGCCCCATCATGTTCGGTATCCAGGGGTGACAGTGCTTCGGCCGATTCGATATCACCCCATTTGAGATGGATCCGGGCCGCCAGGGTCCTGGCCTCGAGGTCACCGGCATTGAACTCCATCACCCGTTGACAGGCCTCCATTGCCTCTTCAAATCGCTCAAGGTTGAAGTTCGCCCTCGCCCTTCGTAAAAGCCATTGAGGGTTTGAAGGTTCCAGCTTGGACAGCCGTTCCCAGTAACTCAGAGCCAGTTCGTGCTCCTTTCGGTTGGTGTGTAACCGACCTTGAAATTCCAGGGCTGTGGTATCTTCATAGTTTAATTCAAGAAGCTGGTCACAGAGGTGTTCCACCTCATCGTATCTTTTTAGATTGTAAGCTCTTCGAAGCTTTCTATTCAGGCGATAGTCCATCCACTTGGTCTTGAAGGAAACTCCGATCACCATCGACCACCATAGAACGTGAGATGGGGTGGCGAGTGAAAAATCAAGACCGTTGATGAGCATCTCAATCATTCCTGATCTGGTTTTATCATCTTGATGATATGTTCTGCCATGGTGTTGGCCCCGTTCTCCTGCCGCAGTTTCCTTGTGGCCTTGGATATCCTTTTGCGTGAGCCTGATTCAAGCATGGTCTCAATGGCACCCGCCAGTGAGCTCTCATCATCATCGTCCACGACCAACATTGCCCCCTCATCATTAGCCTTCTGCACCCTCCTGACCTGATCGTCGCTCTGGGTGAAAGGGTTGGGCAAACAGATGGCGGGCATTCCAAGATGAATGGCCTCATGGTATGAATTGTAGCCTCCCGCGATGATGGCCAGATCAAAACCCCGATAGTAGATGGAGAGGGGATAATCTCTGAGCGTCTGAAGCCTGGGGCCTTGGTGGTCCTGTCTCTGACTGAGGACCGATTGGCCGATGATGGAGTGAACCTGAGGGTGTCCTTCAAGCAATCGGATCATCCTTTCCAGTTGCCGGGAGTTGTCCGATACTATTCCCGCGCCGAGTTGGACCAGGACCGCAATAGACTCCTTGGGAATGTTGAGCCGTTCACGCACCTCCTCCCTGGACAGCAGTTCATCCTCATCTATGCACACAATGGGTTTGCAACTTGTGGTCCTCACTCTTTCTGAAACCGATAAGGCGGTACCGGCAAACGCGTCGTCGGGAATGATCAGCTCATCGAAGATGGCCAGTTTTCTCCATGGAACGAGAGAGGCCTTCACCGATGGGCGTCGGACCCATATCTTCTGCATGTCCTTTCGGCCCTTGATGGCACCCAGAAGGCCGTGATAGGGGTGGACGCCGTCGAACACCAGTACTGAGGGGCCATATACCTTCAACAGCAATGATAGATGGTCTTTCAGAAAGATGTTCCAGACGTTCGTGGGTCCGTTCGTGACCTTGGCCTTGCCTGGGAAATGATGAAAGATGATGCCGTCCCTGGTTAACTGGTCAAGGATGGGGACGGAGGAGAGGAAGACGATTTTCAGATCCGGGTCGAGCGCCTTCATTTTGCGGGCAATGGCATACAACCGGGTGAGATGCCCCAGACCGACCCCGTTGGTGGGGAAGAAGAGGATGCACCTTGAAGTGGTACCGTGTCCATCGGATGGTATCATCTTCAAGGTTTTTTGGAAGTTCCGACTGCGGATGAGATGAGATATTATGGTCAAGGGTCCATCCGCTTTGGACCGCGAAGAGCCGGACATCGATTCAGAATAGGCCAGCAGATCTATGTTGAGCTTCTTCTCTTTGGCTTGGATAACCTCGATGGACCGGGTTCGTTGGGGACCCAAAAGGGCCGGATCCAGTTGGTCAAGGTTATTGGTGATCATTTTATTTGGTCCAGGTTCCAAACGGTTCGTTGTCCATCGCCATGTGAATTATCATCGATGGGTTGTTTGCTGTTATTTTCATCTGTCATTGAATCGAGAGTGTTATTTAACCCTTTATTGGCAGTTCATTCAAAGAACCATCCGCAAGCCGTTCCAAACCCAATATTTCCCTGTTCCGTCCGGTCGCACCATCAGTTTGGTATTCCCTTGTGACTAACCTTTATCACCGTCACCGCCTCCCCCTCCCACCGTGCCCTCCCTGGAAGAACAGATAGCCGACATCGAAGAGGAGATATCCTCCACCAAGTACAACAAGGCCACCCAGCATCACATCGGGAGGCTCAAGGCCAAGCTGGCCAAACTGAGGGGCGAGACCGAGAAGCGGGACGCCGCCAAGGGCGGCGGCGGAGGCTACGGCGTGCGCAAGGCCGGTCACGCCACGGTGGCCCTGGTTGGCCTGCCCAGCGTGGGCAAGTCGACCCTGCTCAACCGACTTACCCGGGCTCACTCCATCATCGCCGCCTACGAGTTCACCACCCTGGACGTGGTGCCCGGCATCCTGAAGCACAGAGGCGCCGAGATCCAGATCCTGGACCTGCCGGGTCTCATCGCCGGAGCCTCCAGGGGCAAGGGCCGGGGCCGCGAGGTGCTCTCGGTTGTGCGCTCGGCCGACCTCATCCTGCTGATGCTGGAACCCTGGCGGGTGGAGTTCGATCTGCTGGTCCACGAGCTGGAAGCGGTGGGTCTGCGCATGAACCAGCGACCCCCCAACGGCACCATCCGGCGCACCGAGAAGGGCGGCATCAACGTCATCAGCCACATGGAGCAGCCAAACCTGGAGCTCGAGACCATCCAGACCATGCTCAAGGAGTACGGCATGGTCAACGCCGATGTGGTGCTCAGGGAGCCCTTCGACCAGGACCGGTTCCTGGACCTGATCACCGGCGATCGCATCTACACCAGGGGGCTCGTCGCCCTGACCAAGACCGACGCCGCCGAGCCGAAAGCCCTGAAGAAGGCCTTTGCCACCCTGAAGCGTGTGGCCCCGGCCTGGCCGGTGGTTGAGGTGTCGCCCCTGAAGAAGAGCGGGGTTCCCGAACTGAAGGAGGCCATCTACAACACCCTGGGCTTCATCTCCATCTTTCTCAAACCCCCGGGCCAGGAGGCCGACCTGGAGGAGCCGCTGATCGTCAGGACGGGAGCCACGGTGGGCATGGTCTGCGACCAGTTGCATCGCCAGTTCCGCAAACGGTTCAGGTACGCAGCGGTGACCGGGCCCTCCTCCAAGTTTCCGGGACAGACGGTGGGTCTCAACCATGAGCTGGCCGAGGGCGATATCCTCTCCATCGTGGTTCGCCGGTGATGATGAGCTGATGAACTGACGAATTGCTGAACTGCTGATATCTTGTTCAGTTCAAGATCAAAGATGACTGTGCGCAGGAGGGATGGTCTGGGGCAGGTCCTCAATGACCCATGGCGCCCCAGCCCCGGCAATCCCGGCAGGGCTCGATGGAATCAAGCTCATGGCCCGAGCCACGGCACTGTTTGCATTCGTAGGTGGGGTGGGTCAGTTCGCCGGCGCCAAGTCCCTTGCAGATGGGACAGAGGGGATCCAGTCCATCCCGGTTCTGGGTACCTGTGCCCCGGCAGTAACCGCAGGTGATGATCACCGAGGATTGGGATTCCACGAACAGGTCATGTTCGCCATCACCATCGCAGACCTGACAGCGGGTATCCTTGCGTACCAGGTCGGAACTGCCCGTGCCCCGGCATCGGCCACAGCGCAGGGTCAGGTGCAGACCATCGCGGTCCAGGATGGCTGTGGTATCCTCGGCGAGAGAGAACATGGATTGGGCAATCAGATTGCATATAAATAGGGATACGAACCAGGGCCCGGATCAGGTGGAGGCTTCGGAACTGGTCTTTTCCTCTTTGGGCTTGCGCTTGGTTATGGTGTCGACCACGTACTTGCGGAAACCACGGTAGGGTACTTTGAAGATGCGTACGGGCCAGGCTGCGATGTCCAGGACCATGACCGCGTACTTCTGGCCTCCCTCAAGGCTGTTGATGTGGTCCTTGACCACCTGGCGCTCCTCCTTGTGGTTCTTGCCAAAGTACATGAAATAACGGAAGCGTTTGCGAGCCGAGGTATCGGGACCGCCGAACAGGGGTGGTCCGGCCGAAGCTTTCACGGCCTTGGGTTTCTTGGCCTTCTTTTCAGGTTTGTCACCATCGGGCTTCTTGGCCTTGGCCTTCAACTTGTCCCCGAAACCGCCGAACTTGCTCTCCTTGGGCTTTGCTTCCTTTTCGGGTTTGGCCTCTTTGGCTTTCTTGGCCTTGTCCTTGAACTTGCCACCGAATCCCCCGAACTTGCTCTCCTTGGGCTTGACCTCCTCGGGTTTTGTCTCGACAGGGACCTCGGCAGGCTCATCTGCGGCGGCCTCCACCTTGGGGGCTTCAGGCTCGGGTTCCGGTTCGGGCTCTGG
>CAYLMJ010000058.1:9443-13992 GCA_964384995.1 uncultured archaeon
TCGGGTTCCGGTTCGGGCTCTGGTTCAGGTGCGGGGGCTGGTTCATCGACCACGGGTTCCGGCCGGGCCCGCTTGGGTACCACCAGTTCTTCACCGTAGCGCTGTTCGTAGCGTTCCAGTACTGAAGGCCGTTCGCTGTCCAGCATGCGGTCGAGCTGACGGTGGATGTCCACCAGGGGCTTGGCCGATTGCTTGGACCAGAGATCGGCTCCCGGAGCCGGGGTCATCGGACCATCGGCCGGTGGGATGGCCTGTCCGGCCATCGGGGCTGCGACCGGAGCGGCGACCGGGGCCGCGGCTGGAGCCACAGGAGCCGCCACAGGGGCGGCGACCGGTGCGGCCACTGGGGCCGCAGGTGGAACGGCTGCGGGAGCCGCCACAGGGGCGACCGCTGCAACGGGGGCAGGTTGACCACCAGGGAAGGCCAGGGGTTGGGCTGCCACGGGTGCGGCAACGGGAGCTGCCATCGGTGCGCCAACTGGGGCCGCGACGGGAGCCACCACCGAGGGAATTTCGGCACCGCCGGGAGTGACCGGTTCCAGGACCGATGCCCCTTTGCCTTTTTTCTTGGATTTACGGGCTTTGTTCTTTTTTCTCGCCATAGACCATACCTACCAATACCGCTTCAGACGCTCGATGATCCGCCCCAGTAGAGTCGATACACTGGGCGCACTGCGAGGGGCTTCGACGGCTTCGTCTGCCTCTTCCACAAGCTCTGCGGTCTCGTACATTGAACCTCCAAGAGGCAAGCGCCCCATCCAACGTGGTCCATATATAGTTTTCTTGGTCCTTCAGAGTCCGCCGATGGGTCCTTCCTGCTGGCGCTTCTCGGATAGCAGATGGTGATTGTAGGCCATGATTATATCGCCCTTGGTCAGGAAGCCACTGAGCTTGGTGGGGTCATGGGGGTCGACCACCGGCAGGTGACCTATGTCCTGACTGCCCAGTTGGCGCAAGGCCTCGGCCAGGGTGTCATGGGGTCTCACGATGACCAGCTCGGTGGTTGCCACCTCTCCGACCGGACGTTCGCCGGCCCGGCTGCCCTCCTTTTCCAGTTTGCGATGCACGTCGGATTGGGTCACGATGCCCAGCAACTGGCCCTTGTCGACGATGGGGAAGGCCATATGGCCGGTCTCCTCCATGAGATGCTGGGCCAGGTTCAGCGGCGCCGTGGGAGGCAGGGTCATCACCCGGGTGGTCATGGCCCCGTCGACCTTCAGGGTCTCCATCACGTTGGCCTCCCGCCCAGAGGGGATGATTATGCCCCGGTCGGCCAACTTCTGGGTGTAGATGGTCTGGGGACTGAGACGGTAAGAGACCCCGTCGGCCAGGACGCAGGCGAACATCAGGGGCAGGATCAGGCTCACCTCCCCGGTCATCTCGAAGAAGAGAACGATGGAGGTCAAAGTGGCTCGGGTGGTGGCGGCGCAGAAGGCGGCCATGCCCACGATGATGTAGATGGGTACGTGGAGCACATCGATGAATCCATGCTCGGCCAGGGCTCCGGCCACGCCGCCTCCCAGCATGGCCCCGATGAAGAGCGAGGGGGTGAAGACGCCGCCCGAAGCGCCCGAGCCGACCGACAGGGAAGTGGTGAGCACCTTGGCCAGGGCCAGCACCAGCATCATCTGCCAGATGAAACGGCCCTCCATGGGATTTTGGACTGCAACCTGAATGACCGAGAAACCGTTGGAGAGGATCTCAGGAGCGGTTAGGGCCACGATCCCAACGGCCAGACCGCCGATGGCGGGATGAAGCCAGATGGGGAATTGTTTCATGTGGCGGGATAGCCAATCGACTCTGTATAGCAGGCGGATGAACAGGACCCCGGCCACGCCGGCGGTGAGGCCCAGGCCCACAAAGTGGATGACCTCCTTGTAGTCCTCGACCTCCGAGAACTCGATGGAGGTGTCAACGTCATCGAATTGGAAGACCGGATCGGCCCCGGTGAAGACCTGTCCCAGGGAGGTGGCGAAGACGGCCGCCACCACCAGGGGGATGAAGGAGCGGGTCTTGAACTCGGTGAGGATAAGCTCCAGGGCCAGGACCACCCCGCCCAATGGGGCGTTGAAGGCCACCGCCAGGGCCGAGGCCGCCCCGCAGGCCAGCAGGATCTTGGTGTGCTCCACGCTGAGATGGAGTTTCTGGGCCACGGCCGAGCCGAAGGTGGAGCCGATGAGGATCATGGGTCCCACCCGTCCCAGGGAGAGCCCGGTGCCCACGCAGGTGGCGGCCGCGCAGGCCTTGGTCATGCCCAGCTTGGGGTTGAGCCGGCCCTGGTGGGTGGCCATGGCCTCCATGACGACCGGCACGCCGTGACCCCGGGCATCCTTGGCTCCCAGCTGGATGATCAGGCCTCCCAGCAGGCCCCCCACGGCCGGGATGATGACCATCCACCATTCAAAATCGATCTCGGTGACATCACTGTCGCCAAAGAGGCTCCCCACCAGCCAGCTGATGAGGATGAGGAAGAACTCGGTGATGAGGGCCACGCCCAGGCCCACGAAGGCGGCCAGCAGGGTGAGCTTCACCAATTCTGAATGGAGGGTCCGATGGAGGGTTGGAGATACCAGTCTTTCGAGGCTCAGCGGGGACGTGTCAACACCTCGCACCCCCCCGATATCACAAGTAGGGTATATTCATGCTGGGAGACCATGCCGTGGCCCTGCTCGGCAAAGATGGGATAGGCCTTCACCAGGCCGGCGCGGATGAGATTGCGAAAAGCGGAGACACTTCCCTCGGGCATCAGCTCCTTGACCCAGCGGCCGGCAAAGGGGAGACCCTGGTACTGCTCCTGGAGCAGTTTCAACAGCTTGCGGGCCTGGGGCTGGCGGGCCTTGGCCACCTTGGCAACCCTGTAGATGTTGGAGTTGCCTGAATCACCCACCCGGCCGGCCCCGTTGGTGGCGAAGGGCTCGATGGCCACCACCTGGTCCTTCCTGAGCCTGGGGCCGGACACCTCGCGGATGTTGGGGATGGAGATGTCGGCATGGAGGCGGTAGCGGGCGATGCCGTGGCCGGTTAGGTTGGAGATGGGCAGGAGGCCTCGGTTGTGGATGGTCTGCTCCACCGCGGCCCCGATCATCTGGGCTTCGACACCCGGCCGCACCAGTTCGGTGGCCACCTCCAGGGCTTCCCGTGAAGCGGCCAGCAGTTGACCCTGGCTGGCGGTGCCCACCTCCACCGTCAGGGCGTTGTCCCCGATGTAGCCGTCCACATGGACCCCCACATCCAGCTTCACCAGGTCCCCGGCCTTGAAGCGCAACTTGTCATTGACCGCCGGCGTGTAATGGGCCGCGATGTCGTTGACGGCGATGTTCACCGGAAAGGCCGGCTGGCCTCCCATCTCGCGGACCCGGGCCTCCACCCTGTCGGCCACCTCAAGGTAGGTGGACCCCTCCTTGATAAGGCCACGGCCGAAATGCAAGCAGGAGTGGGCGATATACCCGGCGTCACGCCATTTGGCGAGCTCGTCATCATCCAGGGAGGTAGCCTCCAAGCTTCCTGGGGCCTACGGCACCCCAGCGCAAAACCTTTGGCTTTTGCCCCGTCACATCGATGACCGTGGAGGGCCGGCCTCTGGGTTCGGGAGTTCCGTTCACTGTCCGAACTCTCACGCCGCCCGTCGCCAGCAGGGAGGCGGAGAACTCCGCGAGCTGTTGGATGGTCGTTGGGGGGGCCGAGCCATGGTAGTTGGCCGAGGTTGAGACCAGGGGGCCGACCTGGGCCAGAAGTGCCTGTGTGACCGGGTGGGAGGGACAGCGCAGGCCCACGGCACGACCGGTTCCGACCGCCGGCTCCCAGGATTTCCGGGAAGGGTCCTGCAAGGTGGCGATCAGGGTGAGGGGTCCAGGAAGGAAGGTGTCGGCCAGTTCCCGGGCCAGGGGTGACAGGATGACATATTCTTCCAGTTCACCCGGGTCTGCAATGGCGATGGAGTAGGGTTGACCCTCGGGGGTGCCCTTGGCCCGCCTGATGGCTTCTACTGCCTCAGTGCTGGTAGGGTCACAGCCCAGGCCCCACACGGTCTCGGTGACGTAAAGGAGCAGGCCTCCTTGAGCCAGGTGTTCGAGGAGCCCAAGGTACGTTCCGGGTTGCTTATCCGCCCCAGCCTGTTCCGCGGTGGATGTTTCAGCTGAACTATTGCCATGCCCAGGCATGGGCGACAATGTTATTCATAATATAAGTAAACCAACAAAACGGGAAGGTGGAAGCAGAGGGGCCTGAGGCGGAATATGGTAGATTTTAATAGAAAAGTCAGGTTTCCTTCCAATTTTTAAGGGCAACCTAACTTTTGTTGTTTGTCAGAACGGTAAATTTCAAAGCGATATTGCAGGCTTGAACTGCCCTTGGTGGAGCGTAAATTGCAAAGCCACAGAGAAACACTTATATAGAAGTGCTAATATGCTCGCAGTAGGTGGAATAATGCTATCAGGCAATACCCCTGTACTTATACTCAAAGAAGGCACTGAGCGTTCGAGCGGCAAAGGCGCCACCGCTAACAACATAGCGGCCGCCAAGGCCATCGGCGACGCAGTGCGCTCGACCC
>CAYLMJ010000059.1:0-12464 GCA_964384995.1 uncultured archaeon
TAACCAATGGACTGAAATGGGAACATCCTTTGCATTCAAGATTGCAATGGTCTGCAAGATGTGTTTCTAAGTATGGTAGATCCATAGTGATTGCCAACAGAGGCTATGCACAATATTAATGTATCTAATATTTCACACCGTTTGGCATCCTTGAAAATCTCAATATCAATAATTATTTATCAATTATCAAACAAATATGGTGATAACTCAAGTGTTGCATTCATCATATCTTCTTGTGCAGTGTGAATTGCAAAAAAGTAAAACACAAATTGTGCTTAGCCCAGGAAACCGCTTTTTCTTGAGTGGTTAAATCAATCGGTGATGTTGGAATCAAATTGTATTCCTCGGCGATCGCCAATGCGGAGCGAATCTCTTCTTCTGTAAATATGTGCACTGGTTGCCCATACTCAAATTTGTTATCTATTGATATTGGTTCGGTATAGTAATCCGTCGATGTTATTATCACACCATCTGGTTTTAATATTCTGGAAATTTCCTTGAAGTAATTTCTGATGTTCACCCCATGTTCAATGACACTTAAACATGAAATTGCATGGAACGCATCATCATCATATTTGGTTTGTGTGATGTCACCGGGCTCGTATTGAATCGGTCCGCGCTTGATCCTTCTTGTGTATAATAAATCAATGCCAAGAAGATTCCGATAGCCAAATAAGAACAACCAGGGTAGCATGATGGAATTGAATGTGGAGCCAACATCCAATATTCTCGCGTTTTGTTCGTATTTTGATAGAATTTGGTATAGTGCTGATAGATTATCCCAATTCTTCGGTGGGTCCAGGTGTAACGGGAGTCCCAACTTTTCAACATGTCTTATCGCATTCTTCCATTCCATGGTTGACTTCAATGTTGTATTATTCCAGGGGGCGTAAGGATACACCAATGGCTTCTTGATACCTTTTAACATTCTCAAATATGCCCGATAGAGAATCTCGGGAGACAGCACAATCTCACGCAAACGTTTCATTGGATTCTTGAAATTGGTTGATAATCGTGGTTTCGTTTGGTCATGGTGAAAGCACATTATTGTCGATTGCATGATAGTTTGATTATTAAAGAACTATTATCAAATTCCGTCATTGATGGGAAGTATATTCGAAACAAGGAATTTAAAAGCGTGGTTATCATCGAAGAATTGCAGATATTTCAATGTAACAATGAAGAATTGAAATATCCCTCATTGACCACGTTGAATACTAAGAATGTCAATTTGGATTAAACAGGTTGAATAGGCTATTGATTTTGATGTCGTTGTGCCAATCTGCTCAAATATCGGAAAAAAGTTTTACAATCGTTCTTGCAAAACATTTACTGGTGGTAAAACTATTTACGACATGTCCATTCCAACAATTGCCCATGGTCAAATCATTGAACCTCGCCTCATCCCCAACCAGTCGAAATTCTC
Source organism: uncultured archaeon (assembly GCA_964384995.1). Taxonomy (GTDB): domain Archaea; phylum Thermoplasmatota; class Poseidoniia; order MGIII; family CAYLMJ01; genus CAYLMJ01. The sequence continues at coordinate 1,427 of CAYLMJ010000059.1, forward strand.
GATTGGACTATTTCGTGATAACACCGGTCAAGGATGAAGAATCACTATTCCCGCATATGGCCACATCAATGATTGAGCAAACCCACAAACCCCTATTGTGGTTGATCTTGATTGAAGCCGATGATGCTTCAAGGGACCATGCTGAGGAGGTTGCTTCCAAACATCCTTGGATATCTGTGAATGATTGTACAACCGGAATTCGAGATCCGCACAGACGCATGGCCAAAATAATTACCGAAGGCATTGAAAATGCTGGGCAAATGATTGAATCATTAACTGACAACTTCAAATTCTTATCAAAATGTGATGCAGACATCATCCTTCCACCGAACTATTTTGAATTTCTGATCGACCGAATGTCAGATGATGAACGAATTGGCATGGCAAGCGGTCAACAGCTTCAACCCATTGAAAACATTTCATCGGCCAGAGAAGGAAGATTGGAGGCTGTTAAGTGGGCCGTTCCAATCCGATATCCTGATCTGCCCTGGGATCCAGCAGTCATTTGGAGGAAAGCATGCTACGATGACATCGGCGGTGTGGCCATTGGTCCTTCTCATGATTCTGTTGAAGTTGTGCTTGCTCAATCCAAAGGTTGGAAAACTCAGATATTCGATGGTGTGCTATTCAAGCATGTGCGCCCCCCAGGATATGCAAGAGGTTTCTTTGATGGTTTCTCCGGTTATGGCCGTGCCGCCCACTACCTGGGCCTTCCCGGCTGGCTGGCCCTCCTCAAAGCGGGCCACTTGACCCTGAGCCGCCATCCGACCAAGGGCCTGGGCTACCTGGCCGGTTACACCGGAGCGTGGCTCAGACGGCTCGACCGGTGTCCCCATCAGGTGGTGCTGGACCACTACCGCAACGAGCGATGGCAGCGGATAAAGAAGTACCGCCGGCGGAGAGGAACCGGCGGCTCGGAGAACGGACAAGAGCCTAAAGACCAGCAGGACAATGCCTGACCCGATGGCCGACATCCACCGCGTTGACGAGATCCTTCACTGGTTCGACCTGGGGCCCTGTGACACACCCGAGTTCGTCTCGCCCTACATCATCCTCGATGAGCAGGTCGCCATCGTCGAGACCGGACCTGCCTGTGGCCACGGGAGGCTGGTTGAGGTCCTTGATGAACTGGGCCTCGAACTATCCCAGGTCGACTGGATCCTGCCCACTCACATCCATCTGGACCATGGTGGCGGGGCCGGTCATCTGGCCAGTGTCTGCCCCAACGCCCAGGTGCTCCTCCATCCCATTGGCCTCCCCCATCTGCTGGACCCTGAACGGCTGTGGTCCGGCTCCCTGAAGGTGCTGGGTGAGGTCGCCCGGGCCTATGGGAAGCCCATGCCACTCGGCCGCGATCGGGTGATGGAGGCCTTCGATGGACAGATCATCGAACTGGGCAGGACGGAATTGAACGTGCATTTCACCCCGGGCCATGCCAGCCATCATCTGAGCTACTTCGAACCTGACCGGGGCTGGCTGTTCAGCGGTGACGCCGCCGGCCTCTCCTATTCCAAACTGGATGCGGCCATACCCGTCACCCCTCCCCCCTACCGCCATGATCGGCAGCTGACCTCGCTGGCCCGTTTGATGGATCTGGACCCTGATCTGCTCTGCTACACCCACTTCGGGCCACAGGAGATGGCGGCTCAACGGTTGAAGCAGGTTGAGGGCGAATATCTGACCTGGATAACCCATGCCATACGTGCAGTCGAGTTACGGTTGGAGGTGGAGGATGCGTTCGGTCAGTTCCTGGCCTCACACCGGCTGGCAAAGGCGGTGCAGAAGATCAACGAGGTTCGATTTCCCCAGAAGGAGACCATTTTGCACAGCATTGAGGGCATGATGCGATATTCTGAATGGAAATGCAAGACTGAACGATAATTTTTTGTTCAATGATGTGAAAAAGAAAGATGGAGTGCCACAAAAATGCACAGTATTTAACATATATGTTGATGCAACCTGGAGTTCTTTTCAGATAGTGCCTCCTTTTTGCAATCTCCTTGAGTGAAATAGATGGATGGGCTGGCAGTGGCCAATGTGCGGCCGTCCCGTAGGTTATTTTAGGTAGCTCAGTGTTTCAGAGCACAGATGGGAACGGACTTATTCACAGATTGCCCATCCAATATGTCCAAAATCATCCTCCAATATAAGGTTGACGCCTTTAGTATCAGGTTATGTCGTATCCATTTTTAAAGAAAGAGGGCAACCAGCACCCAGTATAGCAAGGAGGCCCCTCCGAACAGGGGTAGCCAAGTGACCCGGGCGGCCGCGGCGACACCGTTCACCAGGCTGGCCATCCTGACCGTGTTGCCAAAGCCAAAGATCAATTCATCCTCCACCGTGGTCAGCTCGATCCCGGCCTCCGCCGGTGCCAGATCCTGGGATGCCGCCTCCAAGGCCTGGCGGGCAAACTCGACAAGGGGTTCCCATCTGCCTCCATTGCCCAGGGGGTTGTGGCCTCCCCGCAGGGTGTTGAGGTAGTGATTGTCGCCGGTGCACAGGATAAGATGGTCCACCTCCTGCTCCAGCGAGGCGAACAGGTTGGAACGGGCTCCGGGATGGATGCCGTTGGCGTCGAAGAGCAGGTAGGCTGTTCGCACCCCCTCGGCCTCCAGGATGAGCGCCTGGACCCCCATGGGGCCAAGGCCCATCTCGAGGTCCTCCCTCCCGGCTTGACCGTACCCTGCCTTGAAGGGGACCTCTGGTCGTTCTTTCAATCCCTCCACCACCTCGGTTATCCGGCCCAGCAACTGGGTCGCCACCGGACTCTCCAGGGTGAGATGGGGGGCGTTGACCGACTGCTGGGTGTGACAGTCCCCGAAGAGAGCGGGACCCGGGAGGGCTCCCCTGGCCGTGTTCTGGGCCTCACGACCGATGGAGGGCTCCACGTCATCGTAGCTCTCCGGCGGGGGCAGGCTCATCAGCAGGGTGCCCTGGCCCAGTCTCTGACCCACACAGCCATTCTCGTCACCCACCTGGAACGGCTGGCTGACCGTGCCGCTGACCTCGATGTCGGGCAGGACCCGGGTGATGGCCTGGGCGAGCCTGGGGACCGAGCCGGCGTCCACCGGATTGTGGTCGTTGAGGCTGGCGCCGTGGAGCACCATCACCGCCCCCACCTCGGGTTCCAGCAGTTCGGCCAGGCGGTGGGGCAGGTTGGACCCGCCCAGAACCCCCAGGGGTCCGGGATGGTGGGTTGGCACCACCATGATCAGGAAGGGTCTCGACTCGCCGGGTCGCTGGACCGAGACCACGCCCACCTGCAGATCGGCCTTGGTGGCGAAGCGGGCCAGCTCCCCCTCCAGGGTCCGTTGGTCCCGGCCCAGGTAGGCTATGAAATGGCGCATCAGGTCCGAGCCCCGCACCCCCAGGGCCTTCCTGAACGGGCTGTCCACCACCAGCAGCAGGCCCAGGCTGGCGAAAGGCAGGATGAGCAGGGCCACGAGGATGGCTCCCAGCTGATCGGTGTTGCCCAGGCCCTGGACCATCACCAGGCCCTGGACCAGCGGGGGCAGCAGGGCCAGGGGCCAGGCCGCAGATGAGTGGGTGGCCATGAAGCGCAGGCTCAGCAGCCAGAACGCCGCCGAAAGCCCCAGGCCGAAGGCCAGCCATTGATGGGCCTCCCACTGGTTGAGGGGGTCCAGCAGCCAGCCGATGCAGAGCCAGGCCAGCATCAGTCCCTGGGTGAAGATCAGCACCAGTCCGATGTGGGGCCGGTATAGCTCGCCACCCACCATCGCCACGAGGAGGGGGAGCAATATCACACCCATCGCGGCCATGACCCCGCCGCCAATTAGGCCCCATAGCAGGCCCGAGGGCTCGGGGTGGACAAAGTAGCCTATCAGAACGCTCAGCAGCAGGGCGGGACCAAGGGTCTTGTGGATGGGCGGGCAAACAAAGATGAAACCGGTCAGGCGGGCGGCCCGTTCCTCCACATCACCCTCGGTCACCCGGGCCACTTGCTTTGAACGCGGGGTCCGCTTCGAGGCTGTCTTTCCACCCGGGTCCACGGATCTGGAACTCATGCCACCCGGCCTGAGTGGACCGCCTCGATGATGCCTTTCAGGTCGTGACGGGGGTCAGGTGAGGATTCCACCAGGGTTCCGGTGACCACGATGTCGGCTCCCGAGGCCACCACCTCGGCGGCCTGCCGCGGTTGCAGGATGCCCCCACCCACCACCAGTCGCACCGTGGTCGTCTCCCTGACCTTGCGGATCAATGATGAGGGAACCGGCAGGGGTGCTCCCGAGCCAGCCTCCAGGTAGATGTAATCCATGCCCAGGTACTGGCCGGCCAATGCGTAGGCCGCGGCCTTCTGGGGACTGCGCCGGGAGACCAGGTTGGCCCTGCCGACCCGCCCAACCTCCATGCCCGGTTCCACCACCAGGTAGCCCATGGAGAGGATCTCAAGCCCCGCCTGGGCCACGAAGGGCGCGCCGTAGACCTGCTCGGTGATGAGGAACTGGGTGGAGCGGGAGTTGAGCATGGACATGAAGAAGATGGCATCGGCGTACTTGGAGAGGTTGGAGGCCTGGTTGGGGAAGAGGATGATGGGTACGTTGCACTTCTCCTTCAGGGCCTTGATGCCGGCATCCACCTTGCGCCGGGACATGCCCGTGGAACCGCCCACCAGGATGGCATCGGTGCCGGCCTTGTTGGCCATGAGGCCGATCCGTCCGTTCTCCCTGGCGCTCATCTTGCCCGGGTCGAGCAGGGTGAAATGCAGGGGTCGCTTGTTGCGCCGCCGCGTCAGGTAGCGCTTAACATCCATGGCTGGCCTCCTGTCGTCATTTACGGTCCGCCTCCAACCCAACGCTCCTTTTTAACCCTTGGGGATTGGTCCGAACATTGGAACTGTTCAGATTCAGAATCAACTTTGGCATCAACTTTGGCATCGATCATAGAGCCTCGGTCAGGATCGGGTTCAGGTGGAGGCGGAAGGCGAGGGGTTGCCGTTTCCCTCCTGCAGGACCTGCTGACCGTACAGCTCGATGACCTCCCCGGTGGTGGTGGCCTGCTCGGCCCCCTTGTCCTCCCGGTACCGGTTGGCAAAACGGGGAAAGCGCAAGGCGTAGCCAGGTTCGCCCTCGAGCTTCCGCCCGCAGGTGTGGATGGGGGAGCGGGTGACCTCGGCGGCCAGGACCTCCAGCACAACCACCGGTTCGAACCAGACGTCGGGTTGCATGTCCGACACCACCGAGGCGGGCTGATCGGCGGCCCGGTGAGGGTCGACCCGACCCGGTATCTCGGCCAGGTCGTTGTCGTCGAACCCCGAGCCCAGCTTGCACACCGTCTCGTACCTTTGGGTCTCGTCGTTGTAGGCGGCCATGAGCAGGGCCCCGTAGCCGCCGGCGCGACGGCCCCGGCCGGCAAAGCCTCCCACCACCACCAGGTCCAGCGTATCGGATAGGGCCGATTTGGTGTAGTCGGCCTTGAACTTGATCCACTGCCAGCCCCGGGCCCCGGCCCGGTAGAGGCTGTCCTCACCCAGGGCCTTGGCGATGAGCCCCTCGCAACCGAACTCCAGGGCCCGGTCGAATAGCTGTTCGGCCGCCTCCGCGGTGTCGGCCACCATGAGGTCGGAACAGAGGATGGAATCGGTGGGCTGAAAGGAGCTCTCCAGCGCCGCCCGGCGGGTCTCGAAGGGCATGGAGGTCAGGTCCTCGCCCTCGAGATAGAGGCAGTCGAAGAGGTAGAGCCGCACCGGAACCTCGGCCTGAGCCTGATCGAGGTCGTACTTGCGGCCCCGGCGGCGGGAGATGACCTGGAAGGGTAGCAGATTGCCGCTCTCGGGGTCCACCGGGACGGCCTCGCCCTCGACGATGGCCGCCGTGTTCTGGAAGGCCTGGGCCAGGGTCTCGCAGACATCGGGGAACTGGCCGGTGATGTCCTCCAGCCGGCGGGAGAAGAGCAGGACCGGGGGGCTTGCCTTCGGGATGACGTGGGCCTGGATCCGCAGGCCGTCGTACTTGTAGTCGAAGGCCGCCCGGCCCAGCTTCTCCATGATGGCCTCCAGTGATGGAAGCCGCTCGGCCAGCATCGAGCGCAGGGGCACTCCCGGCTCCATGCCGATGGCCTCCACGCCTTCGATGTTGTCGCGGGCCACCGTCTCGGCCAGACCTCCCAGGTCGGGATGGCGGTTGTAGGCGTGCTCCAGCTTGCCCTTTGCCTCCCGCTCCACGAAGGCCTCGGCCAGGCCCTCGATGATGGTGGCGTCGCCCACGCCCAGGCGCAGTTTGCCGGTGACGGTGCGGATGATGAACTTGCCGTCGGTGGGCTCGGCGTCGTGGAGCAGCTGGGCCAGAAGCGATTGCCTGGTATCCTGGGTACCGGTACCTGATAACCGGGCCATGCGAGCCAGGTTGGTGAAGACCCGCTTGACGGTCAGTGATTCGTTGAACAGGGCCCGCTGCTTCTTGCGCTTGAGGGCCCACTGGGCCACCTCTCCCAGGTCCCCCCGCTCCCGTGCCTGCTCCTCCAGGGAGGGCAGGGCCAGACCGGTGGTGAAGGCCAGCGCCCGCAGGATGAGCTTCTCGGCCAGACCCACCTCCAGTCCTTCGTAGTCGGGGGCCACCTTCCCCTGGAGCAGGTAGACCACCCGTTGCAACAGCTCGGGCGGCATGGTCCTGAACAGCTCGGCCAGGTGGCTGGCCATCTCCAGACGGCTGGAGGTCGCCTCCAGGGCGATGTAGGTCTCGGTGAGCTTGGCGTATTCCATGGAAGGGCCGCAAGGGAGTAGGCGGCGACAGGTTAAGGTTTGGGATTGGGACCGAATATCGACACTATACACCCAATATCGACACTATTTACAGGGTCAGTGGATGGACGACCCGGCCATTTAATAACCGGTCATATCTGACCATTCAACCATCGAACACCGCCAATCAGCGGAGGCAATCCATGACCATCATCCTTGACGGTTCCAACCTTACCATCGAGAAGCTCGAGGCCATCGCCCGCCACAACGAACCAGCCGAGCTGGCACCCGAGGCGGCCGACCGCATCAACACCTGCCGCGACCTGCTGGAGGAGAAGATCACCGCCGGCGAGATCATGTACGGCGTCAACACCGGCATCGGCGAGTTCTCGGAGATCGTGCTCGACGATGAGCAGGTCAAGCAGTTCCAGCGCATGCTCATCTACAACCATGCCGCCGGCATCGGCGAGCCCTGTCCCATCGACCACGTCCGCGGGGCCATGACCGGGCGGGTCAACGTCCACGCCCACGGCAACTCGGGCTGTCGACTGGACATCACCGAGACCCTGTTGGGCCTGCTGAACCAGCAGGTCACCCCCGTGGTCTGCCGCAAGGGCTCCGTCGGGGCCTGCGGCGACCTGGCGCCCATGTCCCAGATCGCCCTGCTCATGATGGGCGAGGGCGAGGCCTTCCATCAGGGCGAGCGCCTGCCCGCCAAGAAGGCCATGGACCGGGCGGGAGTGGCGGTACCGGGGCTCAAGGCCCGCGACGGCCTGGCCACCATCAACGGCTCCAACCTGCTCACCGCCATGTCGGGGCTCCACCTGTGCGACATGTACCGCTGGGTCAAGCAGGCCGAGATCGCCTGCGCCATGACCCTGGAGGCCCTGATGGCCAACATGAAACCCTACGACCGCCGGCTCCACGAACTGCGGGGATTCTCGGGGGCCGTGAAGTCGGCCTCCAACATCCTGACCTGCATCCAGGGCTCGGACCTGCTCTCCGGCAAGTTGAAGATAAAGGTCCAGGACGCCTACTCCATGCGCTCCACGCCCCAGGTCATCGGCGCCACGCGGGACGCCCTGGACTGGGCCCGCTCCCAGGTGGAGATCGAGCTGAACGGCGTGGGCGACAACCCCATCTTCATCCCCGAGGACCGGCTGACCCTCACCGGCGCCAACTTCCAGGGCTCCCCGGTGAGCCTGCCCATGGACATGGCCGGGGCCGCCATCACCATGGTCTCTGTGCTGTCCGAGCGGCGTCTGAACCGCATGCTCAATCCCGCGTTGAGCGTGGGCCTGCCCGCCTTCCTGACCAAGGGTGCCGGGATGATGTCGGGAATGATGCTCTCCCAGTACACCGCCGACATGCAGATAGTGGAGCAGCGCATCCTGTCCGCGCCCGCCTCCATCCAGTCCATACCCGCCGCCGCCGACCAGGAGGACTTCGTCTCGATGGGGATGAACACGGCGTTGAAGAACGAGCAGATCCTGGACAACGCCTACGGGGTGCTGGGGATCGAGTTCATGGCCGCCGCCCAGGCCCTGGATTTCAGGGAGTTCGAACCGGGGAAGGGTGTGACCGCCGCCAAGGAGATCATCCGCGAGCATGTGGATTTCCTGGACATCGATCGGCCGCTGTACAAGGACCACAACACGATGAAGGAACTGGTCAGGTCCAACAAGATACTGGAAGCCGTGGAATCGGCCATCGGCGAGCTGGCCCAGTAGAACCATATCGCACATCACCCCTGCCTCACCCATTCTTGAGAGACCGAACCAGGTCAGCATCCACAACGGGGCCCCGGTCTGAAAGGCAATATCAAGTTTGCAGGAGGCGCAGATGGTTCTTCCAACCCTCGGCCAGGATGCTCGAATCACTGACCCAGCAGTTTCTGCTTGGCGGCCAGGAACTCCTCGTCGGTGAGCATCCCCTGGCCCTTCCAGACCATCAGCTTCTCCAGCTCGGCCATGAACTCCCCGTCAACAACGGCTCCGGGGTCGACTGCCTCGGGGGCTCGTTTTGAGTCGAGCATGCCCTGGACCCGATCCCGGGTCTCGTATAGCTCACCCAGGGCCAGTTCCACATGGTCCAGCAGTTTTGCATCCCGGGTGGCCTTGGCCACCGCCCGTGAGCTCATCAGCCTACGAGTGCCCCTGCGAAGCCTGTGAAAATCCTGGTCATCCACCAGTTCGTTCTTCAGGCGGGCCTCCATCTCGTGGAGGGTGTCCTGAACGCTCACCACCGCCCTGTCGGCATCCAGGACCAGGTTGAACCGCAGTTTCTTCACCGCTTCGTCCAGCTCCTTCTCCTCCAGCAGCTTCAGGGTCTCCAGGTCGGGTTTCAGGCTTATCAGGGAGAAGGCTGCCCGCCGCTGCACCGAGATGTTGTTGTCCTTCAGCTCGGACTGCAGGATCTCCACAGCCCTATTGTCCCCCAGCTCCACCAGGGCCTCGGCCGCCGCCTCCCGGATCTTGTTGTTCATGTCGTCCAGAGCGTCCACCAGGGCATCCACAGCCCGGGAGTCGCCCAGCTTGCCCAGCCGGCGGGCCGCCATCTCCCGGTAGTAGTCGTCACCCTCTTCCAGGTCCTTGATCAATGCGTTCACACGTCGGGTTCGATGGGGTGACATGGCCCAGCCTCACGAGAATGGAAAAGGGTACATCCTTAACAGTTTTTCCCCGAACTTATGACCCGGCATCAGTGGGACGGGAGTTGGAAAATCAAAGCCCTTTTACCGCCTATTTCGCACAGGTCCGGATCCGCTCCAGGAAGAGGTCCACTTCCTCATCGTTGATCACCAGGGGCAGGCGGAAACGGATGGCCTGGGGACCCGACTTCAGGGCCAGGACACCACCGTCGGACAGCTTCTTGATCATGGCGTCCCGCGCGTCGGAGTTCTCCAGGGTGAAGGCCACCAGGGACCCCACACCCCGCACGTTGGCGAAGCCCCCGGTATCCCGGGCGATGACCCGCAGGCCCTCGATGAAGCGCTGGCCTCGCTGGGTGATGCTCTCGGCCAGACGCTCCTCCTCGATGATCTCGATGAACTTGACACAGCGCACCATGTCTACCAGGTTGCCACCCCAGGTGGAGTTGATGCGTCCCGATTGGGCGAAGACGTTTTCCTCGACCTCGTCGACCCGCTCGCTGGCGTGGATGCCGCAGACCTGGGACTTCTTGCCGAAGGCCACGATGTCGGGGGCCACGTCGGGGTGCTGCCACATCCAGGTCTTGCCGGAGCCGAAGAAGCCGGTCTGCACCTCGTCGTAGATCAGCATGGCCTCCTGCTCATCGGCGAAACTGCGCAGCATGGAGAAGAGCTGGGGGCGGAAGTGATTGTCGCCACCCTCGCCCTGCATGGGCTCGATGATGATGGCCGCGATCCGGTCGCCGTGCTCCCCGAAGGCGGCCTTGAGCTCCTCCTCGGTGCGGGCCTCCTCGGCCTCGATGTCGTTGGCGATGCGCCCCTCCAGGTCGAGCTCGACCTTGGGGTTGTGGACCCTGGGCCAGCCCAGCTTGGGGAAGAGGGCGATCTTTGTCGGATCGGTGTTGGTCAGGCTCATGGTGTAGCCAGAGCGGCCGTGGAAGGCCTCCCTGAAATGGAGCACCACCAGATCGTCGCACCCGTCGCAATGGTCCACCATGTTGCGGCCCAGCTTGCGGGCCTTCCAGTCGAACGCGACCTTCAACGCGTTCTCCACGGCCAGGGCTCCGCCGGCCACCCAGAAATGATGGGGGAAACCGGGAGGGGTGACCCGGGTGGCGAAGGTCTGGACGAACTCGGCCATCTGCCGGGTGTAGATGTCGGAGTTGGCCGGGTTGTTGAGGGCCACCAGCTTCATCCTCTCGACGAACTCGGGATCGTTCATGGCTGGATGGTTGTAGCCGATGGGCCAGGAGGCGAAGTTGGTGAAGCCGTCCAGGTACTCCCTGTCGTTGGCGGCGTCGTGAAGCCAGACGCCCCTGGACTTCTCCATGTCGAAGACATGATGGTAGCCGTCGACCAGCTGGTGCTTGCCCAGTACGCTCAGGACCTCGGTGGCCGGAATGGTGTGGTTCATCTGATTCACCTGAATTATCTATGAGGCCCGGAACGCCGGGCTCGAATTGCCTGCCAATGGCCTCAGCCCCTTTTTAGCTTGGGGGGACAGTTGTTTGCATAGACCATCGCCCGATGAAGAGAAATAACGACTGAGGCCCTCCTACAATCATACTATCGAACATCATCGAACTAACATCTTCATGAACAGGATGGACCGATGAGCAGAAGATATGGAAAAAAAGTGGCCGGGGGTCAAAAGCCAGAGACCCCCGGGCCGGTTGTCATGAGCCAAAGCA
>CAYLMJ010000060.1:0-12427 GCA_964384995.1 uncultured archaeon
TTCTTCTCGATCTTGCGATTCCCAATACTGTGCAGGTTCCAGCATTTTTTTCAATATAATCATCGACGCGTATGGAGTTAAGCGTCACAGGGTTTTTATAGGATGAGCAAGGGTCAATACCTACCCTGAGGAGGGTTATTGCCATGCGTATGAAAAAACTACTAGCAACTCTGCCCGCTTGGTTACTTGTCGGGTCCATCCTGGTCCTGGGATCCGGATGCACCTGGGGCGGCTGTTGGACACCTGCTCCCCCCCCCGTCTATCACTGCATCAACCCCTGCGGGACCCCCTGCGGCGACCCCTGTGCGGCGAGCCCCACCGTCAACATCAACCAGGCCAACCTCGGCCACGGTTACAACCGGACCAACATGGCCGACACCCAGGTCAAGTACAACGGCCTGACCGGATGGTACGGCACCGGTGCCGACATCGATGTGAACCAGGCCAACTGCGGTGACGGTTACGACCGCTACAACCTGGCCTACACCACAGTCGAATACGCCGGTGGCTCCAGCTATGCTGGATACATGGGCAACGAGTTCGACATCAACCAGCTGAACGAGGGCCACGGATACAACCGTGACAACGTGGCTTTCACCACCTGGACCTGGTGAACACCGGGTCCGCAACTCGAAAACCCAGCAAAAAAAAGCCTGGAGGTTCCAGGTGATCTCGAGGAAGTGGTCCTTTCGGCCACTTCCTTCCCCTTTTTTTCCATATCAGACCACATCAGGTTTAAATATTGATAAAAATCTTCGGCTGGGATGGTCTTTCCGTCACAGTCCTTTAATAATATGGACCCTGGTACAGCCTTACCCTGAGGAGGGTTAATGCCATGCGTATGAAAAAACTACTAGCAATCCTGCCCGCCTGGTTCCTGGTGGGCTCCATCCTGGTCCTCGGATCGGGATGCGCCTGGGGCGGCTGCTGGGGCTTTCACCACCCCGCGCCTGTTCCCGCTCCCGCGCCAGTGATGTGTGATCCCTGTGTAGCTCCCGCTCCGGTTCCATGCAATCCCTGTCCGCCTCCGGCACCCGTGCCGTGCAATCCTTGCCCGCCACCCGCGCCGGTACCCTGCGACCCCTGCCTGCCTCCCACGCCTCCACCACCACCTCCACCACCGGCTCCCGCGCCATGCGTGAACCCCTGCGGGACCCCCTGCGGTGACCCGTGTGCCGCGAGCCCGACGGTGAACGTCAACCAGGCCAACATCGGCCACGGTGACAACCGCAACAACGTCGCCGAGACCACGGTCCTGTACAACGGACTGGTCGGCTGGTACGGCACCGGTGCCGGTATCGACGTCAACCAGGCCAACGTGGGCCACGGAGATGACCGGGACAACGTGGCCATCTCCACCGTCGATTACGGCGGCGGCTACAGCTACGCCGGCTTCGGCAACTCCTGGTTCAACATCAACCAGCTGAACGAGGGCCACGGCAGCAGCCGAGACAACGTGGCCTTCAACACCTGGACCTGGTGAACACAGGGTCCAGCTCGCACCACGATCGCATAATAACGCTACCAACAGGACCCCACAGTCCATCGGGGAGTCGGCAGAGGACGGCTCCCCGGCCCCGGCCTATTCCCTATGACCTGCCCACATTGAACTGAGCGGCATCTTGCGCCTGCCATTAAGTTGCACAAGGTTCTTAAGCGGGCGCGACGAGGCATTACCATTCTCAGAGGAGGATAACCATGCCATCGCACAACCCTGCCTATTCCCAGCTCTCAGCCTGGCTCGTGATAATCGCCATGCTCATCATGGGTTCCGGATGGACCCTTGGAGACTGGTACGGGGTCAACACAGGATACAACTCGGGATTCAACTCGGGTTGCAACACCGGAGACAATACCGGCTACAACTTCGGTTACAATTCGGGTTGCAACACCGGGGTCAACGCCGGCTACAACTCGGGATTCAATTCGGGTGTCAACACCGGCATCAACACCGGCTACAACTCGGGCTACAACGGCCCCGTGCTCTGCTGGTCATGCGCTCCCCCGCCCCCTCCTCCATGCGGCAACGCACCCCAGCCCTTTGGCTGGTGGTACCTCCTGCCTCAGTTCTATCAAGCCCCCCAGTGCACCGGCCTGGAATCGGTGACCATCGAGTACATGGGCTCCAACACCACCCTGGTGGTCATGATCCTGGAGGGCTTCCCGGAGGCCGAGACCCAGACCATCGACGCGGGCTTTGTGATGACGCTGAATGCTACCTTCATGGACCTGGACAGGCTCCCGCCCTCACTCCTGCTGATCACCGGCGACGGCCAGCAAGCGAAGATACCCTTTTCCTGCCAGGAGCTGGAGGCCGGCCAGGTATACGGCAACTTCGGCATCGTCGAGCTGAAGAAGATCTACTGAGCCAATCCTAAGGATCGGGCCAGGTTTGCTCGGGCTCTTTCATTGTCGACCAACAAATGGCCAGATGAACACCACATGCGCTGAGCCAGCTCCAGAATGGTCACAAACAGTGGGCCAAAAGCCCGTATTTTTCTGAAACATCTTTGATCGATCACACAATAGAGGTACATTTTTATAGAATGAGGCTGGTCCAGGCTAGAATCTGAGGAGGTTCACTATGCCAGCCAGACGATCATCTCACACTCTATTCAACCTGCCAGCCTGGGCCCTCGTCGGCCTGATCGTGATCAGCGGGTCAGGGTTCATGAGCATCAACAGTACGAACTTCGACCCGGCTCACGATTGTCCCGATTGCCAGGTCCAGTTCGATCCAGACAACCCGGACCATTACGGGCTATGGGGTCCCTACTGGCATCTCACGGTCAAGGATGGGTACATGGGCTGCAGTGGATATGGCTGCATCCTGTACGAACAGCAGAAGGACACCTACGAGCCGAACGGTGGTGATTGCGGAACCTGCGAGGGCAAGGTCACCGGATTGACCCTGCAGTACCTGGGCGAGGCCCCTGCCCAGATATCGATCCTTCAGAAGAAAGGACCGACCGTCTATGATGAGCTGGTGACGCCTGGTTGGGCGTTCTCCATCGATGGCGTGGACAAGCACGACACCCTGGGCACCGAGATATCCATCTACGTTGATGGCGAGCTGAACACCAGGATCCACACCAGTTGCTCGATGGCCATCGGCCCGGGGATGGTCAGTGGCGACTTCGTGGTGGTGGACGGCGACAGCCGGAGGGGCGGGTCGCTCTGCCCCATCGCTCACCCGCCTGGCGACGATGACGACGATGACGATGATGGTGATGATGGGATGGATTGCTCAGCCTGTCCTGGTTCCGACGACGATATCGAGCTGGTCTCCATCTGCCACAAGCCGGGAACCCCGGCCCAAAGGATCCTGACCATACCGACCACGGCTCTCCCCGGTCACCTGGGTCATGGTGATGTGCTGGGTGCCTGCCCAGCCGATGATGGTGGGGATGATGATGACCTTGGTGATGCCGATGATGATGACAACCCTGACAGCGACGACGATGATGTTGCTGATGAGGAACCTGACGACGACAACGGTTTTGTCTGCTATTGAGTGAACTTGACCCGGTACCACCAGCCTGGCTGAAATGCGTAGGTATGCTCAACGGCCAGGGTGGATATCATACTTCGAGTTCGCTCAAGTTGGTCTAGATCCTGCTTCAATATGGTCGTCAGTCATAACGATTAAGTAGGATGAACCATTTTCGGTGTTCACTTTGAGGTGGTTATGCCATGCACGCTCGACCCACACTCGTTCATCAACTTCCAGCCTGGCTGTTGGTGATCACCATGCTGATCGTGGGGTCCGGCTGGACCTGGAGCAACTGGAGCGTTTGGGACGGCATGGGCGGTCAGTACGGTTCGTGGGGTGGGGTTCAGCAGGTGAGCGACCCCACCGCCAACGTCAACCAGCAGAACACAGCAGGTCCCGAGCGCGAGAACATCGTCTCGATAACCTATACCAACTCACCACCACCCACGTTCACCTGGGACTGCTACAACCCGCCCTCGACCTGTTGGAACTGTGATGACCCGGACCCATATCCTGGCCATCAGCCCCAGCCTTCGGGCAGTTATGGGGGCTATCGCTGGTTCAACTATCGGTGACCAGGATTCGGGCGATGGACTGGCCCAGCGGCCCCCTCTAACCTTCATCTCGGATAGTCGGCGCGCAACCCTTGATGGTCACACCAGGCGAGCCAAAATGAGCCTCGCCGGACGCTTCATCCCTCCTTCGGTCACAATCATTAAGTAAGATGACCTGATTTCGCCGTTAATTGGAGGTGGTTATGCCATGAAACCTCAACGCACACTATTACATCAATTACCAGCCTGGCTGCTGGTCATCGGAATGCTGGTCGTCGGGTCCGGTTGGACCTATGGCGGCTGGTCTGGTGGCTACAGTTACAACTACAGCTCACCAGCCGTCAACCAGTACAATTTTGGCGATGGCAACCATCGCAACAATGTGGCCATGGTTGATTACAGCTACAGCCCGGGTTCCATGTTCTGCTGGGGCTGCTACGTCCCGCCCGAACCCTGTCCGCCACCACCACCACCACCGCCACCACCATGCCACTACTGTCCCCCAGACCCAGATCCTGATCCGGACCCGGACCCGGACCCCGAGCCCACCGGTGAGTGCAAGGGCCTGCGTTGGATATCCCTGGAGTACCTGGGCGGCGGCACCACCCTGGAGTACAAGGGCAAGGAGGGCTATACCGTCCAGCTCAACGGCGTGACCCTGGACCCCGATGACGATGACGATGACGAGTGGGAGATCGACCTCGCAAACGGCGACACGCTCACCATATCGGCCGTGGGCACCAAGAAGGACAAGCTGAAGGGTGATGTCAAGCTGAAGTACGACGACCAGGAGACCAAGATACACGTCTCGTGCTCCCAGCCCATCGAGATCGGCGACATCCACGACGATTTCGAGATAGTCGGTCTGGACAAGATACCCAAACACTGAGCCGGCCCCCGTCGGCTGGATGATACTCCCCACCAATCAGCCCAGGCTCGGCGAGGCCAACAGGCATAGGACAGGCTCTCAGCCAGTCCTTTTCCGTTCCTGTTGACCGCATCTTCGAGCCTGGGCCAGGCGGGATCCGCGGGTTCTGACCAATATTGCCTTTTTGGGCGTTTGTCGACGAGAAAGCAAGGTCCGACATGGAACTTACCGTCACAGAGCTTAAATAGGGTGAAAGAGCGTATTAACTTGCCTTGAGGAGGCAATGCCATGCGCTCTAACAAATTCTTAGCAACAGTGCCCGCCTGGCTGCTCGTGATCAGTATGGTGGTCATGGGTTCTGGCTGGGCCTGGGGTTCACCATTTTCGAACCAGTACAACTACGGAGAAGGCGACTACCGCTCCAACATCGGTGAGGTTACCTACAATGGACCCTGGGGATGGGGCAGTTACTCGTCCATGAACCAGGAGAACGTCGGCAACGGCAACTACCGTGACAACGTGGCCATCCTGGACCTGACCTACACCAGCGGCTGCACCTTCGGTCCCTGCGCCCCCCCACCGTGCTACAACTGTCCGCAACCCGAGCCTGAGCCCGAGCCCGAGCCCGACGCGGACAACGACGGTGTGCCCGACGCTGTGGACAACTGTCCCAACACCTACAACCCCGACCAGGCCGACACCGACGGTGACGGCATCGGGGACGCCTGCGACTCGTGCGACAACGTCAACGACGTCGACTGCGACGGTGTGCCCAACGACCAGGACAACTGTCCCGAGACACCCAACCCCGACCAGCTGGACACCGACTGCGATTGCATCGGTGACGCCTGCGATCCCGATCCCTGTTACCCCAACTGCCCGCCCCCGGTGCAGTACGTGACCCTGTGCCACAAGCCCGGCACCCCCGCCCAGCAGACCATGACCGTGCCCGAATCCGCGGTACCCGGCCACCTGGGCCACGGCGACTGCCTGGGCGCCTGCCCGCCCCTGCCGCCGCCACCGCCACCACCACCGCCACCACCAACCTGCTCCGAGTGCAAGGGTCTGACCAGCATCACGCTGCAGTACAACGGCCCCGCCGGCTACTACGAGGTGAAGACCAAGTACTTCTCCCTCACCGGCGGCCAGGTCGTGTCCACGGACAAGGACGAGTCCATCGTCTACCTCCAGCCCGGCGACATGCTCTACATCCAGGCCACCAAGAAGGACAAGCTCCCCTCCAACCTGGAGTTCAAGCCTGTTGACGCCAACGGTGACAAGATCAAGAACGCCGACAAGCAGAAGATACACACCTCCTGCTCCAAGCCCATCGACGTGGGCATGACCTTTGGCTACTTCGAGGTCTGCGACCTGGACAAGATCTGCAAGTGATGGTATAACGGGACCCCGCGTCTCATCGGGCCCGATCCGATACAGGGCCATGGCTGTCGGCCGGAGAGTGAGGGCTCTCCGGTTCCGGCCTCCTCACTCACTAGCCACACCTAAACCAGATGCGATTTCACCCCGAATGTGTTACAGCAGTCAGCCGCCTCAAACCCACGGTACCCGCCTTCGAGCCTCTCGGCCCGCAAGGTGGGTGCCCCTCGGGGGCTTTCCGGACCCCGGGGAACTTGTTCTTATGCTGTTCTTTTGCTGTTCAGTCTCAGTTATTGCGATGGAGAGGTGTCAGGATCCGAATGAGCTGCCTCTTCTTGGCGGCCTTGATGGTTTTCCTGGAGGGTTTGTAGAACTTCTCCAGATCGGCCTTTTCAGGAATATGATCACTGAACATGCGTGCGTTGCTGTAGCCCATGATGGTCACTCTGCTTCCGGTCCGGCGGGAAGGATTAATACGGTTGACTGACGGGCGTCGAGGTGTCACTTACAGACCTTTGCCAAATTGGTGAGGTTCCGATACAGCGGAAGGGTTGGGTATCCTCACGCTGGACCTGATGACGGCCTCCGGAACAACGGGTCCAACAGGGTGAGGGCGCCCTCCCTGCCGACCTCTTGCCGACATCCTGTTGGCCTATCGCCGACTTTTTGGACACTTTTTTTTCACTATCAAATCCGATAAAGAAACTAACCTGCTGAAGGTCTTTATACTACGACGTCAAGTAGTAGTCTGTATGCCAAGCCAGCCATCCCGATTATCCCTTGCACTGCGGTCTCAACCATTCTTTCTGACAGGTCACAACACCGATCAGACAGGTCTCTCAGGGGGAGCCAATGCCCTCTGTCAATGCGAGGAGGAGGATGGGGATCCGATCCCGTCCGGCCTTCCAGACCTGGATATCAGCAAGCCCTGTGAGATGGAACGCCACGCCCGTTGCTGTGGTTTCATCGTCCCCATGGAATCGGACAGCGACGCCCTGGTAGAGTGCGACTGCGAGTGCCACATATTCCAGAACAGTTGAAGATAGCTGAGGAGGTCACAAGACCCCTCGGTGTGCCCCCCCCCAGTGCCATGCGCCCCGCGCCCTACGCCCCATGCTTGTGCCACCCCCCCCACGCTCAGCGATGGATGGAGCATGAGCTGTCAGGGAACCGCATGGAACATAACGCCATCAGATTTAAGAACCATGAAAAAGAGAGATAGATGGGTTCTCCCGAACAGATTGCTGATATGGCAACAACCTTCCTCATGGGGGGGCCCGTCATTCACTGCTTCAGGCTGGGGCCTGTCGAGGTCCGGGGTATCGACCCCGCCTCCTGTTGGCCACCGCTGCTCTTTGAGGTGGTGATAGAGAGAACCACAAAGAGCACAGAGCCCACAAAGAATGAACACATGCTGTAAACTCTGTCTGTTCTCTGTGCTCTCTGTGTTCTCTGTGGTGAACCCAACCAACATGTGGTGAACCCAAACAACGTGTGGAGACAGAGCCGACCAGCGGATGAACAGCAGGGCGCCCTCAGGCCTTCCCCTACTGCCCGCCTCATGAGTAGCTGTCGTACAGGTCGGAGACCTCGGTGCCGCTGAGCTCGATGTCGTAGATGCGCATCTCGTCCAGCACGCCGTCGAACATGTTGCCGATGAGCAGGTCGTCGGTGTTGGCCGTCATGGCCGTCGAATAGTCGGCGCTGGCCACCTGGGTGCCGTCGAGGTAGAGCTTGAACTCGGTGGTGCCGCCAGCGGTGGTGTTGTAGGTCATGACCACGTGGGTCCACACCCCGGCCGTTATGTCGGCGCTGAGGGTCTGGTCGTTGACGGTTACGAAGACGGTGTCGCTGGAGGCGCCCATGGCGTAGGCCGCTCCCTTGCTCACGATGTTTATCCGGCCCGAGGTGATGGACACGGTCTTGAGGTAGCCGTCGTCTCCACTGCCCTGGTAGGCGATGGCGAAGGTGTCGCCGCTGACATGGACCAGGCTGAAGGAGTATCCATCGCTGGTGTCGAACTCCAGGGTGTCGGTGACCGAGGCGGCTATCTGTCCGCTGTCGTCGATGTCCACGGTCACCAGGAAGCCGTCGTCGCCGGGCCCCTGGTAGGCGATGGCGTAGGTCTCGCCGCCCACCAAGCTGATGTCGGGCATCATCGCCACATCCGATTCGAACTCCAGTGAATCGACGACCGAGTTGGTTATCTGGCCGTTGGTGGCGATCTCGATGGTCTTCAATATCCCATCGTCCTCCTTGTCCTGGTAGACGATGGCGTAGTAATCCCCACCCACGGCGATGAAGTCCAGGGAGAGGAGCTCGCCGGTCTCGTACTCGTAGGAGTCGATGGCGGAGTTGGTTATCTCTCCGTCGGTGGCTATCTCCACGGTCTTGACCCAGCCGTCGCTGTCCTTGCCGGGATAGGCGATGGCGAAGACGTTGCCCGACACATGGAGGATGCGGGGGAACTTGCACTCGTCGTTGTCGAACTCGTAGGAATCTATGACGGAGTTGGTTATCTGTCCGTTGGAGGCTATCTCCACGGTCTTCAGCCACCCGTCGTCGCCGTCGCCCCAGTAGGCGATGGCGTAGACGTCGCCGCTGACATGGATGAGGTCCGATATCTTGCCCTTGACGGTATCGTACTCCAGTGAATCGACGACGGAGTTGGTTATCTGTCCGTTGGAGGCTATCTCCACGGTCACCAGCCACCCGTCGTCGCCGTCGCCCCAGTAGGAGATGGCGAAGATGTCGCCGCTGACATGGATGATGCGGGGCGACTTGCCCTTGACCGTGTCGAACTCCAGGGTGTCGATGACCGAGGCGCCTATATCGCCGTCGGGGTCGATGCTGATGGTCTTGACGTAGCCGTCGTCGCCGTCGCCCTGGTAGGCGATGGCGTAGACATCGCCGGAGACATGGACCATGCTGGGGAACTCGCCGTTGGTGGTCTCGTACTCCTTGGTGTCGATGACCGAGTTGGCTATCTCTCCCAGGCTCAGGCCCGAGTCGGTCTTGATCCAGGCCGCCAGGGTGATGGTGTCGGTGAGGTCCAGGTCGGCGTGGTCGGAGACCGAGACGTAATCGTTGGTCCCGTCGAAGTCCAGGCCGTTGTTGAGCTTGCCCGTCACCCAGTCCTCGTTGCCCATGTTGTTCAGGGTGCCGTCGTTGTCACCGGCCGAGTCCTCGGCGTTGGTGCCGCTCTCCTCGTCGAACTTCCACCAGGCGGCGATGCTGATGATCTCGAAGTCACCGTCGGAGACGTCATTGTAGCTGGCGTGGTCGGCGAAGCAGACCCGCACCCGCACGGTGTCGGAGCTGATGCTGGCCACGGACCAGGAATAGGTCCCGTCGTCGGCGGTTGAGGCGACGATGGTGTTGATGTCGGCGACGAAGTTGTCGGTGGAGTACTCAAGCTTCACGTTGCCGGGGCTGTCACCCGAGGTCCAGGTGATGTCGTGGCTGGAGCCGCCGTACCACGATTCGCCGCCGTCGGGGTCGGTGAGGGTGATGGAGGGCGTCAGCAGGCTGAAGTCACCGTCGGACACGTCGAGCACCGAGGCGTTGTCCACGAAGCTGACCCGCACCCGAACGGTGGAGGAGCTGAGGCTGGGGGTGTTCCAGGTGTGGGAGCCGTCGTCGGCGGTGGAGGCGATGATGGTGTTGATGTCGGCGACGAAGTTGTCGGTGGAGTACTCCAGCTTCACGTTGCCCAGCGGATCGAGAGAGGTCCAGGTGATGTCGTGGGAGGTGGACTCCACCCAGCTCTCTCCGCCGTCGGGGGAGGTGAGAGTAAGCGAGGGCACCAGGATGGTGAAGTCGGCGTCGGAGACATCGTTGACCGAGCTGTCGGCCACGAAGCTGACCCGCACCCTGACAGTCGAGGAGCGGTCGCTGGGGATGGTCCAGTAATGGGAGCCGTCGTCGGCGGTGGAGGCGACGATGGTGTTGATGTCTGAGACGAAGTTGTCGGTGGAGTACTCGAGCTTGACGTTGCCCAGGGAGTCCTGGGAGGTCCAGGTGATGGCGTGGCCGGTGTCCACGGACCAGCTCTCGCCGCCGTCGGGGTCGGTGAGGGTCAGCTCGGGCACCTCGATGGTGAAGTCGGCGTCGGAGACGTCGTTGAAGGTGGAGTGGTCCACGAAGCTGACGCGGACCCGAACAGTGGATGAGCGGTCGCTGGGCACGGTCCACTCGTAGGTGCCGTCATCGGCGGTGGAGGCGACGATGGTGTTGATATCGGTGTCGAAGTTGTCGGTGGAGTACTCGAGCTTGACGTTGCCGGGGCTGTCGTCGGAGGTCCAGGTGATATCGTGGCTGGAGCCGGCGATCCAGCTCTCACCGCCATCGGGGTCGGTGAGGGTCAGGCTCGGCGTCAGGAGGGTGAGGTCGGCGTCGGATACATCGTTCACCGTCACATCGTCCACGTAGCTCACCCGCACCCGAACAGTGGAGGAGCTCAGGCTGGGGATGGTCCAGGGGTGGGTGCCGTCGTCGGAGGTGGAGGCGCTGATGGTGTTGACGTCGGTGTCGAAGTCGTCGGTGGAGTACTCCAGCTTGACGTTGCCCAGGCTGTCGCTGGAGGACCAGGTGATGTCGTGGCTGGTGCCCTCCACCCAGCTCTCGCCGCCGTTGGGGTCGGTGAGGGTCAGGGTGGGCACCAGGATGGTGAAGTCGGCGTCCGAGGTGTCCGCCACCGAGGCGTTGTCCACGAAGCTGACCCGGACCCGCACGGTGCTGGAGGCCACGGTGGGCACGGTCCACTCGTAGGTGCCGTCGTCGTCGGTGGAGGCGACGATGGTGTTCACATCGGTGTCGAAGTTGTCGGTGGAGTACTCGAGCTTGATACTGCCAAGGGAGTCCTCGGAGGTCCAGGTGATGTCCTGGCTGGTGCCGCGGAGCCAGCTCTCGCCGCCGTCGGGGTCGGTGAGGGTCAGGCTGGGCACCAGGATGGAGAAGTCTGCGTCGGAGACATCGTTGGTGTCGGCGTCGTCCACGAAGCTGGCCCGCACCCGCACGGTGTCGGAGTTGAGGTTGGGCAGGCTCCAGATGTAGGAGCCGTCGTCGGGGGTGGAGGCGACGATGGTGTTGATATCGGAGACGAAGTTGTCGGTGGAGTACTCCAGCTTGACGGTGTCGTAGGGTCCGGCGCTGGACCAGTTGATGTACTGGTCGGTCCAGCGTTGCCACGACTCGCCGCCGTTGGGCAGGGTCAGGACGATGGTCAGGTAGCTCTCGTAGAGGCTGGTGACCTGGGCGGCGCTGAGCTGGAAGTTGTAGAGTCGGATCTCGTCCATGCCCCCGGCGAAGCCCTGGCCGAAGAGCAGGTCCTCACCGTTGGTGGAGATGGCCGTGGAGTGGTCGGCGGTGTCGGCCTGGGTGCCGTCCACGTAGAGCTTCAGTTCATCGGTGCCGCCGGCGGTGCGGTCGTAGGTCAGGACCAGGTGGTGCCACACCCCGCCGCTGACGCTGGCCGAGAGGGTCTGGTCGTTGACCGTGGCCAGGGCGGTGGTGGTGGTCAGGCCCAGGCCGTAGGCCCCGGCCTTGGCGATGGTGGTGACGCTCTGGTCGCCCACGGTCAGGAAGGTGGAGGGGCCATCCAGGTTGTTGAAGGTGGTCTTGAGCCAGGCGGCACTGCGCACGGTGGAGGAGACGCGGACCTCGTCCAGGGTGGCGTCGTAGTGCTGGCCGATGAGGAGGGCGTTGGCGTTGGTGGTGATGGCGCCGGTGGTGGTGGCCTGGGCCGCCAGGACGCCGTCCACGTAGAGCTTCTGGTTGTTGGCCCCGCCATTCTGGTCGTAGGTCAACGCCAGGTGCTGCCAGCCCGAGCCCAGGGTGTCGTCGACGGTGTCGGTGTTGATGTAGGCGTGGGCGTCGGTGGCGTTGGCCCTCAGCTCGTAGGCCCCCGACTTGACGGCAAGGCCCGCCTGGGTTGCGGCGGGGGTGTCTATGTCCACGGTCTTGAGCCAGCCGTCAGCGTCGATGTCCTTGTAGGCGAGAGCGTAGACATCGCCGGAGACATGGATGATATCTGGCTGGTCGCCCTTGTCCGTGTCGAACTCCAGGGTGTCGATGACGGTGTCGGTGATGGCCCCGTTGGAGGCGATCTCGATGGTCTTCAGGAACCCGTCATCC
>CAYLMJ010000061.1:0-11570 GCA_964384995.1 uncultured archaeon
CGGGTGAAATCGATCCACAACCCCGACATGCGGGTGAAGATCATCGCCGGCTATGCCAAGAAGCACTTCAAGAAGACCGAGCTCATCGACTTTGCCCTGAAAGTGGAGCAGGTGACCACGGCCAAGCGGGACAACCTGATCCTGAACGTGGACGGCTGCATCGGCATTGCCTTTGCCGACCTGCTGCGCAGTGAGTTCAACGCCAAGGACGCCGAGATGTACATCAACATGGGCTGTCTCAACGCCCTCTTCGTCATGGGCCGCAGCTTCGGACTCGTCGGCCACTTCCTGGACCAGAACCGCCTCAAGCAGGGCCTCTACCGCCATCCGTGGGACGACATCGCCTACATGGACTGAGGCGGCCAGAGAACACCCCTGAACGGGCAATGACCGTGAAGGCCGTGACCGGTCTTCATGGTCCCCTCTCTTTTTCTCGAATCATCAGCCTGGGCTCTGCGATACCCTTAATTCGGCCCCCTGCCCATCGGTGACCAAATGAGTGACCCCGCCTGGAAGAGCCATTGCAAGGACAAGCTCACCACCGCCCAGGAGGCCCTCTCGAACCTGCGCAACGGCCAGACCGTCTACGTGGGCACCGGCGCCGGTGAGCCCCGTCTGCTGACCGAGGCCCTGGCCGCCGAGGCCCGACGGCTCACCGATGTGCAGGTGCTCCATCTGATGGCCCAGCGGGAAGCCAAACTTCCGGCTCGCAGTTTCCGCTACAACACCCTCTACGTCGGTCGTGGCATGGAGGAGGCCGTGGCCCAGGGCCTGGCCGACTACACCCCCATGAACGTCTCCGAACTGCCGGTGGCCATGGCCCAGGGCATCGTCAGGGTGGATGTGGCCCTGATCCAGGTGACGCCTCCCGACCGCCTGGGCAATTGCAGTCTGGGCATCGCCGTGGACGTTGTGAAGTCCGTGGTCAACCATGCCGGACTGGTCATCGCCCAGGTCAACGAGGAGATGCCCCTCACCAGCGGCGATTCGCTCATCACTTTGGACTCCATCCACTATCTTGTGGACGGCAGAGAGGAGCTCATCGAGCGGCCGCCCCAGATCCCCGACCCGGTGTCCATCACCATCGGTCGCCACGTGGCCGACATCATCACCGACGGTTCCGTGCTCCACTTCGACCGCAGTCCCGTCAGCTCGGCCGCCATGCGCTACCTTGAGCGGCGCAAGGACCTGGGGCTCCATACCGACATCCTCACCGACGACCATCTGCGGCTCATCCAGTCGGGGGCGGTCAACAATCGCCGGAAGCAGGTCCATGCCGGCCGCAGCATCGCCACCTCGGCCCTGGGCACCCGTCAGCTCTACCGGGCCATCGACGCCAATCCGGCCTTCGAGCTCCATCCCATCGAGAAGGTCAACGACCCCTTCCACATCGCCACCAACCGCAAGATGGTGGTGGTCCGCTCGGTGGAGGAGATCGAGCTGTCGGGACTGGCGCGGGTGGGGAGCGGTGAGAACGCCCTCACCTCCCGGGGCCTCCCCAGCACCATGGACTTCATCGAGGGGGCCAATCGCTCCGAGATGGGGCTGGTCATCCTGGCCCTGCCCTCCACCACCGACGATGGCAGACGCTCTCGCATCGTGGGCGAGTCGGCCGGCCGGGGGATCTACTTCAACCGGGACAAGGTGGACATCGTGGTCACCGAGTACGGTTCGGTCCATCTCTGGGGACTCTCCCTGCGTGAGCGGGCCATCGCCCTCATCTCCATCGCCCATCCCCGCTTTCGCAAGCAGCTGTTGGAGGAGGCCAAGCAATACAACTACGTGAGCCCGGACCAGGTCATCCAACCCGAGCACGGCGGCATCTATCCTCATCATTACGAGCTCTCCCACACCTTCAAAGGCGGCCTGGAGGTCTTCTTCAGACCCATCAAACCCTCCGACACCCGACGCATGAAGGAGATGTTCTACTCCCTCTCCCCCGACACCGTCCGCATGCGCTACCACGCCACCATCAAGTACCTGCCCGACGACACCCTGATGGAGCTCACCAACATCGATTACGCCAAGGACATGGTCATCGTGGGCCTCACCGGTCCCCGTTCCAACCGCCGCATCATCGCCGAGGGGCGCTGCATGTACACCCCGGGCAGCGGGCTGGGGGAGTTCGACATCACTGTCCAGGACGACCATCAGGGTCACGGCATCGGCTACTTCCTCACCCAGTACCTGATGAAGATCGCCTACGCCAAGGGCTTCACCGGCCTCTACGCCGAGGTGCTCCAGGGCAATCCTCCCACCATCGCCCTGCTGGACAAGGTCTGGCCCACGGCCATCAAGCAGTACGATTCGGGGGTCTGGACCTACACTGTCAACTTCCCCAAGGAGGACCTCGATCGACCCAAGGAATCCATCCTCATCCACTCACCCCGCTATGCCGACTACTCGTATGGCGAGGACCATCCCTTCCGGCCCCGCCGGGCCAACGACATGATCACTCTCATCAAACAGCAGGGCTGGCTCAGTGAGCCCTGGATGCGGGTGGAACCTCCCGATCCCCTGGATGAGGATGAGCTGACCGGCTCGACCCACCCCGACTACCTGGAGGCCCTTGAGAACCTGGATACGGCCAGTCCCGAGGAGGTTGAGGAGCTCATGAAAAGGTTCAACCTGGGTGACGAGGACTGTCCGATCTTCCCCGGCCTGTACGACTTCATCAAGCTCTATGTATCAGCCACCCTCACCGGGGTCCATCGCATCCTTGAGGAGAATACCAACGTGGCCTTCAATCCCCTGGGCGGACTCCACCACTCCAGCCGCGCCCACGCCGAGGGCTTCTGCTACATCAATGACGCCATCGTGGCCATCGACGCCCTGCTTGCTCACGGCCTGCGGGTGGCCTACATCGACATTGACGCCCATCACGGCAACGGGGTTCAGGACGCCTACTGGAAGGACGACCGGGTCCTGGTGGTATCCCTGCACGAGGACCCCACGGGACAGTACCCCGGGACCGGCTTCGAGACCGAGATCGGCGAGGGCATCGGCCGCGGGTACACCGTCAACGTGCCCCTGCCCAGGAACACCGATGACGAGGCCTACTGCTGGATCTTCGATGAGGTGGTAATACCAGCAGTGGAGGCCTTCGAGCCCAACGTGGTGGTGGCCGTGGTGGGAGGCGACACCCATCGTTCCGACCCCCTGACCGACCTCTGCCTGACCAACAATGGCATTGTGACCGCGATGGAACGGATCCGCGATTTCTCCCATCATCTGCTCCTTCTGGGCGGCGGAGGATACAATAACGAGGCCACCACCAGGGCCTGGGCCCGCATCTGGGCCACGGTCAACCGCATCGACGCCCTCCCCGACTACCTGATGATGATGGGTGGGACCTTCCTGGGTCAGGAGGACCTGGCCGGCAGCGAGATGGTGGACATGAGCTACCGGGTTTCGGGCGAGGAGAAGGAGGCCATCATGCAGGAACTGGAACGCATCGCCGCCTATCATAGTGAACTGACCCTGCCCCTGCTGTCCGGCAATACAGAGGCCTCCTCCGACGATTGAACCCCAAAAGAACGGAGAAGAATTTACCTGGCCGCACCAAACTTAAATGGTCTTGCGCATCTCGGGGAGATGGGATATTATGAGCAAAGTCACCCTCGAGATCGGATACGGTCAGGATCATGTTCCAGTCACGATAGACGAGGAGCGGCTGGCCGGAGTCTACTACCCCAACCAGGTGGATACCGGCGATGAGTCCGAGACCATTCGCCAAGCCCTGGCCAATCCGGTGGGAGCCCCCACCTTCGATCGGTTCATGGAAGGTGGAGGGAAGGTCCTGGTCATCGTCAACGACGGGACCCGGCCCACACCCACGGCCAAGGTCCTGGACGAGATCGGTGACCAGCTGGAGCGGGTCGAGCCCATCTACATCATCGCCACCGGCAGTCATCGGGCGGCCACCGAGGAGGAACTGCAGTTCATCTTCGGCGACTGGCTGGACCGGATACGTGACCGGGTCCATTGCCACGATTCCAAGAAGGACGAGATGGTGGAGCTGGGCACCTCCCAGGCCGGGACGGTCATGGAGGTGAACAAGCTGGGGGTCGAGTGCGACAAGATAATCATCATCGGCAGTGTGGAGCCCCACTACTTCGCCGGTTTCACCGGGGGCCGCAAGGCCTTCCTGCCCGGTATCGCCTCCCACAGGACCATCGAGCAGAATCACAAGTACGCCCTGCTGGCCGAGTCCCACTCCCTGGCCTTGCACGGCAACCCGGTCCACGAGGACATGAACGACGCCCTGAAGGAGATCATCGAGAAGCCCATCTTCTCCATCCAGACCGTCCTGGACCGGGAGCGGCGGACCTACGCCGTCACGGCCGGCGACATCCACAAGTCCTTCGACGCCGCCATCGACGCCGCCAACGAGGTCTTCTGCGTTGATGTCCCCAGGACAGAGGACATCTGCATCTCCGTGGCCCCCTATCCCATGGACATCGACCTCTACCAGACCCAGAAGTGCCTGGAGAACGGCAAGCTGGCCCTCAACGATGGCGGCATCCTGATCATGGTCTCAAAGTGCCGCACCGGCATCGGCGGCAAGACCTTCTACGACCTGCTGTCCAGCCAGGACTCGCCCGAGTCGACACTGAAGGCCATCGGCGAGAAGTATGTCCTGGGCTATCACAAGGCCGCCTCCATGGCCGAGATAATGACCCGCATGGACATCTGGGGCGTCACCGACCTTAAGGACGAGGAGCTGGAGAACATCTTCATCAAGCCCTATGGTTCAATCCAGGAGGCCCTGGACGCGGCCCTGGCGGCCAAGCCTGGCGGCAAGGTCATGGTGTTGCCGGAAGGCTCCATCACGGTTCCCAATGTGAAGGGTTGAATCTAAAATAATACCTAAATACCACTTAATCACTATTGTTTCTGTGGCATAATGGCAACACAAGCTATATCTACCCTCACTCTCAAGCTACGTGGCGTCGAAGCTGCCCTCCTTAATGAACTAGTTGAATCTGGACTCCACCATACCAAAGCCGAGGCTCTCCGGTGTGCTCTGAGCCAGTATGCTCTAAGATTGGGTTTGCTTGGAAATCAGGAACTGTGGGAGCGACTCAAACTGAATCGCCGTCAGGTCTCGCCTGAGCAATTGGAGAAAGAACTCCAAGATGTGAAACGAGGAGATTAAGCCGCTCAGGCCGCCACGGCCGCCTTGACCTCGTCGCCGTCGTAGAGACCCAGCGACCTGGCGACGAGAACGAGGGGACTGATGACGGGTCGCTCGAGACCCTGGACCATCTGGATGGTGCAGGTGCCGCAGGTGGTGCAGTACTCGTCAGCCTGGGCCTCGGTGAGGGCCTTGGTCATGGGCTCGGCGATGGTCATGGACCGGTCGAAGTTCTTGGTCTTCATGCCGTAGGTGCCGGCCATGCCGCAGCAGGTGTCGTAGTCGGTGACCAGGTCCACGCCGGGGATGGCCTTCAGCAGGTTCAGGGCTCCATCCTTGATCCCGGCGGCGTTGGCGTGGCAGGGGTTCTTGTAGGCCACCTTCAGCTTCAGCTCCCCAAGGTCGTCCTTGAGCTTGCCCTGCTCCACCAGCTCCCACAAGAAGTCGGTGGCCTCCCGCATGGCGCCGGCCACGGCCTTGGCCTCCTCCGATTTATCCAGCTCCAGCATCTCCTCCTTGAGCATGTGGTAGCACGAGGGGCAGGCGGTGAGGGGGGTGTAGCCCTGGTCCACGACCGATTTCAGGCTGGCCACGTTGTGGGCGATGTTGTCCTTCATGGCCCCCTTGTAGTTGCCGATGCCCGCCTGCTTGGCCAGGCCGCAGCAGCGCTGTTCGGGGATGAGGACCTCGTAGCCCAGGTGCTCCAGGATCTTCAGCAGGGCGTAGCCATCCTGCACCTCGTTGAAGTTGGCGTAGCAGCCCGTGAAGTAGGCCACCTTGCCAGCGCCTTTTCCGGGGATGTGCTTGGGCATCAGCTTGCGCAGCTCCTTCTTGGCAAAGGGAGGCATGTAGCGCTTGGGTGCGACGCCCAGGATCTTGTCCATGAAGAAACGAACGAAGCCCCACTGCATGGCGTTCTTGGGAGCCAGCTTGCCCCGACGGGATAGCTTGTCGGCATCGGTGAGCATCTTCTCGCCCATCTTGGCCCCCTTGTGGTCGAAGTAGTAGTTGCGCAGGTGAGACAATATGAGGCCGGTGTCCACGTGGGTGGGGCAGTCCAGCAGGCAGGTCTTGCAGTTGTAGCAGAGGTCCAGGAGTTCCTTGGTCTCCTTGGTGGCGAGATTGGTGGCCGGGTCGATGTCGCCGTAGACCAGGGCCCGGGCCAGGTTGATCTTCCCCCGGGGCAGGGCCATCTCGTCATAGACCGCCTCCACCATGGGACAGAAGGTCCTGCACTTGCCGCAGCCGTGACACTTCTCCAGGTTGATGCGCACCTCCTCCAGGTCCACCATGGTCTGGGTGGGCACCACGTTGTAGTTGCCGTTGCCCATGCGGTGATGGGTGGTCAGTGGCGACTCCTCGGTGTTGATGATCCGGTCGGGGTTCATCACCCCGTCAGGGTCCCAGGCGACCTTGAGCTCCTTGAAGGTCTCCCACAGGGGACCGAAGAGCCGGGGCAGGAACTGGGCTCGCAGACGGCCGTCGCCGTGCTCGCCGCTGAAGGTGGCCCCCAGGGAGGCCGCCAGGGTGTAGACCTCGTCGGCGATGGGCACCAGCTTGTCCACGTACTCCTGCTCGCGCAGGTTCATCAGCGGCCGGGTATGGATGTTGCCGTCGCCGGCGTGACCGTAGGCCGTTGCGTCGACGTCGTACTTCTTGAAGATGGCGAAGACCCCGTTGATGTACTCGGGGAGCCGCGCCGGCGGGATGGTGCAATCCTCGACGAAGGTGACGGGCAACAGGACGCCGGGGCGATTGAAGATCAGGGGCAGGGCGGCCTTGCGCATGGCCCAGAGCTTGGCCTGGTCATCGGCGCCGGTGGCGATCTTGGCGTCCAGGAGCAGGTCCACCTTGCGCAGATGGTCGACGCACTTCTGCATCTTCTCGCTCACCTCGGCCTCGGTCTCCCCCTCGAACTCCAGCAGGAGGGCCGTGCCCACCTCGTCGGGCATGAAGGTGGCCACCTCGGGCCGGTCGGCCTTGACCAGATCGATGAAGTCGGCGGCCATTATCTCGCAGGTGGAGGGGCCGAACTCCAGGATGTGGTGGATGGCCTCGCCTCCCCGCTCCAGGGTGGTGAAGAAGAGCATGGCCGACTGCTTGGCCTTGGGGAGCCGGGCGATGCCCAGGGTGGCCTCGGTGATCAGGGCCAGGGTCCCTTCCGAGCCCACGATGACCTTGTTGATGTCGAACACGCCATCCTGGAGGGTCTCCTTGAGGTTGTAGCCACAGCAGTTCTTGGGGATGGCGGGGGTGTGCTTCTCGATGGTATCGGCCTGCTCCTTGCACAGGTTGTAGAGCTCCCGGTTGATGCGCCCCCATTCCGAGTCCTCTTCCAGCAGGGCTTTGAACTCCGGGTCGTCCTCCTTGAATATCTTGGTGCGCACCACCTCGCCGTTGTGGAGCACCAGCTCCATGGACTCCACGTAATCCTTGGTGAAGCCGTACTTCACCGATTTGCCGCCCGAGGCGTTGTTGCCGATCATGCCCCCGATGGTGCAGTAGTCCGATGAGGATGGATTGGGCGGGAAGAACTTGTCGTAGGCCTTCAGCTGAGCATTGAGCGGACCCTGGCAGAGTCCCGGCTGGACCCTGACCCAGTTCTCATCGTCGTTGACCTCCAGGACCTGGTTCATGTACTTGGTGAAGTCGATGATCACACCCGTGTTGATGGCACTGCCGGCCAGGCCGGAACCCGCGCCTCTGGCGGTGACGGGTATCTTGTTGGCATGACAGTATCTCACCACCTCCACCACATCGTTGACGGTCTTGGGGATCACCACCCCGGTGGGATCGATCTTGAAGATGGAAGAGTCTGTGGCGTACAGCAGGCGATCGTACTGGGAAAATCGCAGTTCCCCTTCCAGTTTGTTGGTAAGTTCGGCCGCAATCTGGGTGGCATTGTAAGCGCTCATGCTCGATCGTTCGACTCATCCCACCAACTATACTTAGTCGTTCCTTACAACCGGTATATAAAGTATTGAATTCTTCATTTAAAGTATATTCAATAAGGCCGCAAATATGTACTGGGAGGCCGATTCTCGGGATTCCCTGGGGATTCAAGATTTGTTGACCCGCTGGATGGTTGTACGCCTCAAACTCATGGCATTTCCATCTAAACATCTGATATTGTATCGCAATATTTCATCACAATATATAATGATTCATGTTGAGTTTAACAAAATGGTTCATCGAGTTCACTTGAATTCATTATTGTTCAGTTCTCCAAACCGCTTTTGCCTGCCGAATTTGGAATAATGTTCTCATTCAATACAATAAAAGGTAATAATTTTGGTACTTCTGTTGATCTGTCGGCACACCGGCCTCGTTATTTCTCCATTCTATGACCATTTTGTGCCTCATAATAATTATTTTATATGTTTTATTCTGACTTGCCCGATATTCTTAAGTAGGCTCGTTGGACTCTTAAAAAACGCGTGACCTTCAGTCAGAACGATATAATGGACGAC
Organism: uncultured archaeon; assembly: GCA_964384995.1. Classification (GTDB taxonomy): domain Archaea; phylum Thermoplasmatota; class Poseidoniia; order MGIII; family CAYLMJ01; genus CAYLMJ01. The sequence continues at coordinate 8,608 of CAYLMJ010000061.1, forward strand.
ACGATGCAATTTGGAGGCACATAGATGGTTCAGCTCCATGAGATGATTTTCCGCGACGCTCATCAATCACTACTTGCCACCCGCATGCGCACCGAGGACATGCTCCCCATTACCGACAAGATCGACCAGATCGGCTTCTTCTCGTTCGAGGTCTGGGGCGGCGCGACCTTCGATGTGTGCATCCGGTACCTGAACGAGGACCCCTGGGAGCGCCTCAATCAGCTCAAAGCGGCCATGCCCAACACCCCCCTGCAGATGCTGGAGCGGGCCATGAACGTGGTCGGCTACCGCAACTATCCCGACGATATCGTCCACAAGTTCATGCACTATGCCAAAAAGAACGGTTGCGATTACTTCCGCATCTTCGACGCCCTCAACGACCTGCGGAACATGAAGGTCCCCATGGAGGCGGTGCAGGCGGCCGGAGGTCATACCCAGGCCTGCCTGAGCTACACCATCTCCCCGGTCCACACCGTGGAATACTTCGTCGAGAAGTTCAAGAAACTGGTACAGATGGGTGCCGATTCCATCTGCCTCAAGGATATGGCCGGGATGATCTCGCCCCAGGCCATCTACGACATCGTCACCGGTTGCAAGGAGGCCGGCATCAAGGTGCCCTTCGACCTCCATTCCCACTGCACCAGCGGCATGACCGGCATGGCCTACCAGCGAGCCGCCGAGGCCGGCATCGAGATCCTGGACACCGCCATGTCCCCCATCTCAGGAGGCACCGCCGCTCCCGCCACCGAAAGCGTCGTGGCGGCCTTCAAGGACACCGAGTGGGACACGGGATACGACCTGGAAGCCCTCATCGAGTGCCGCAAGCACTTCCTCAAGGTCTGGGACAAGTATCGCCACCTCCATCGCTTCGACGCCCTGAAGGTCGACCCCAGCGTCACCCTCCACCAGATCCCTGGAGGCATGCTCTCCAACCTCATCTTCCAGCTGGAGGAGCAGGGCGCCCGGGACCGGTACCGTGAGGTGTTGCTGGAGACCGCTCGGGTCCGTGAGGAGATGGGCTATCCGCCCCTGGTCACACCCACCAGTCAGGTGGTCGGGGTCCAGGCGGTGATGAACGTGCTCCACGGTCGCTACAAGGTGGTGCCCACCGAGACCAAGGACTACTGCCGGGGCAAGTACGGACGATCGCCGGCTCCCATCAAGCCCGAGATCCTGAAGCTGGTCCTGGGTCCCAACTGGAAGGACGAGATCATCGACTGCCGCCCCTCTGACCTGATCGAGCCCCAGTGGGACATGCGCAAGAAGGAGCTGGAAGAGATGGACGGGGGAGCTCTCATCAAGAAGGAGGAGGACATCATGACCTACGCCCTCTACCCGAGAGTGGGCCTGAAGTTCCTTCAAGGCAAGGCCAAGCCAGAGTTCGCCTCCGCCGACCTGCCCCTGCCCATCGACCACGACCTCACCCGGGCCATGGTCAAGCAGTCCTTTGCCGAGCACAAGAACCTGTGGCTGGAGGCCGTGCCCCCCGAGGAGCGCTCCGGTCCCGCCCAGATCCCCACCGAGTTCGAGGTGGAGGTGGATGGCGAGCCCTTCGAGGTCAAGGTCGTCCCCTCTGGCGGCTTCATGGTGGCCGGGGCCGGTCCAGCCGCCGGTGCCAAGCCCAAGGATGTGGAGGGCGGTGTGAAATCCAGCATGCAGGGCACCATCCTGGGGATCAAGGTCAAGGTGGGCGACACCATCGGCGAGGGTGACGTGATAGCCACCATCGAGGCCATGAAGATGGAGCAGGAGATCAAATCCGAGACCGCGGGAGAGGTCAAGGAGATATTCATCCAGGAGGGCGACCCGGTCAGCAGCGGGGACCTGCTCATGCAGATCCTGTGAGCTTATGGAATGTCAGCGAGGTACGAGGTGAGGTGAACCCATGCTCAACAAGGTCTTGATCGCAAACCGGGGTGAGATCGCCATTCGCATCATGCGGGCCTGCAAGGAGCTGGGCATCGCCACCGTGGCTGTCTTCTCCGACGCCGACCAGAAGGCCCTCTTCGTCAGGTACGCCGACGAGAAGTTCAACATCGGGCCCGGACCGGCCAGCCAGAGCTACCTCAACAAGCAGAAGATAATCGACGTGGCCCTGGAGAGTGGGACCGAGGGCATCCATCCCGGCTATGGCTTCATGGCCGAGAACGCCGAGTTCGCCGGCATGTGCGCCAGCAACGGTATCGAGTTCATCGGACCTCCCGTGTCGGCCATGGAGCTCATGGGTTCCAAGATCGACTCAAAACAGTCCATGATCGAGGCCGGGGTCAGCGTGGTACCCGGGGTCACCGAGGCCATCTCCGACCACGAGAAGGCCAAGGACATCGCCCACCAGATCGGCTACCCGGTGATGCTCAAGGCCTCGGCCGGAGGTGGCGGCATCGGCATCCAGATGGTGGAGAACGAGGCGGCCATGGAGAAGGCCCTGGGTTCGGTGCGCAAGCTGGCCCAGAGCTCCTTTGGCGACGACGCGGTCTTCATCGAGAAGTTCATCGACGACCCCCGCCACATCGAGTACCAGATCATCGGCGACAAGCAGGGCCACATCATCCACTGCTACGAGAGGGAGTGCAGTGTCCAGCGCCGCCATCAGAAGCTCATCGAGGAGACCCCCTCCCTGGCCCTGACCCCCGAACTGCGGGAGGAGATCGGCCAGCAGGCCATCCTGGCGGCAAAGACCGCCGGCTACTGGAACGCCGGTACCTGCGAGTTCATGTTCAAGGATGGGGCCTATTTCTTCCTGGAGATGAACACCCGTTTGCAGGTGGAACATCCCATCACCGAGTGCATCACCGGCGTCGACCTGGCCCGGGAGCAGCTCCGCGTGGCCTCGGGCCTGGAGCTGGAGTACGAGCAGGCCGATATCCAGCCCCGGGGTCATTCCATCGAGTGCCGCATCAACGCCGAGGACCCGATGAACCGGTTCGCCCCGGCTCCGGGCAAGATCGTGCGCTACGCCGAGC
>CAYLMJ010000062.1:0-10005 GCA_964384995.1 uncultured archaeon
AGGGCGGCAGCCTCCTAAGCTGCAGACCGGGGGTTCGAATCCCCTCCTGCCCGCCAATCTCCCGATTTCGGGGAGATTGGCTGGCACAGTAAGACGCTCGGGCTCAGATGATTATTCGCCCTCGGTCTTACTGTCGCCCGCCACTTTGCGAAACGGGCAAAGTCCATTGGTTATTTGGCGACGTTCGGACAACGACGATTCGGGTCGTGGTCCTCAGTCGCCCTGTTTCGATATCTGCAAGTTAAAGACATCCATCGAGAGGCTGGATTTTGTGACGCTGGCTGGTGATTGGGATAATGGGATAAAGATGGGAAGTCCCACAGTGAAATTAAATAGTCCACCCCCTCCTAACATCGACTTGTGAATTCCGTGAAGCTTCCCCTTTTGTGACAGCTCCACTGCGCAGTTCCTGCATACTCAACCTATACTCGCGCCATACTCAAACTATACTCGCAGTATACTCGCAATATACTCGAAGAAAGCTCGAAATAATCTCGAAATAGGCTCGATCTATACTCGGACTATTTATTCTTTATAAGGGGCACAGGGCCATGGAAAGACCCGCGGACAAGGATGTCGGGACGGTTCCCGAGGTCGAATTGGGAGCTCAAGGAGGCTGGAGGGGGCTGGCAGTCGCTGGATGCAGTTGGTGGTTGCCCAGGTGTCGGGGGGCCGTTCAGATGCCGAAGGACAGCTCAGATCCCGGTAGACTACCCGTTCAAAGGTCGCCGGGGATGAAGTAGTGAGGGGGGTGCTTGCAGGCAGGGCACTTGGACGGTGGTTCGTTGCCGGTGTGGACGAAGCCGCACTTGGAGCACTTCCACTTGATGGGCTCATCGCGCTTGTAGACGGTGCCGTTCTCCACCATCTCCAGCAGACGCTGGTAGCGGTCGCGGTGCTCGGCCTCCACCTTGGCCACCTGGGTGAACAGGCGGGCGGCTTCCTTCTCGCCCTCCTCCTCGGCCTCGCGGGCGAAGGTGGGGTACATCTCGGTGACCTCGTAGTGCTCACCGGCGATGGCCGCCTTCAGGTTGGCCACGGTGTCGCCCAGGCCCCCGGTCATCTTGAACTCGTCCTTGGCATGCTGCATCTCGTTGATGGCAGTCTCGTCGAATATGTCGGCGATGTAGAGGTAGCCCTCCTTGCGGGCCACCTTGGCGAAGTAATTGTACTTGTTGCGGGCCTGGCTCTCGCCGGCGAACGCGGCTTTCAGGTTCTCTTGGGTCTTGGACATGCGACGCCTCCGAATCTTGAGCGCTCAGAAGGCTTTCGCTACATAAGTTATTGTGTAACTCTGTGGCATCAGGGGGCTATCGTCGCAAAGGGGAGGAGGCGGGAGAGCCCTGGATGGTGCTATGCATGAAATGTCTGAAGAGCTTGAAGAGCCAAAAGATGACCATGACCGAAGGTTCCGGTAGCCTCTTGCGCCTCCTCCAATGAATTGGCCGCCGAATGATCACATCGCCTGGTACGATACCGTGGGGGGTTGGGGATTCACTCGGCCAGGGTGAAGAGCTGGTCGTCCTCGCCCACCTCGAAGAGACCCAGGCGTGCCCCGGCATCGAGCCAGCCATGGGCGTAGGCCACGGCCTCCAGAGCGAGAGCGCCCTCGCCCTTGTTCAGGAAGAAGTCGGAGTCCTGCCGGTAGGCGGTGGCCATCTCCAGGAAGTCCTTGGCCACGGGGCGCAGATGGGAGCGGGGCGGCGGGGCGATGGTCAGCTTCTCGATGGCCTCGTCGGTCTTGGCCTGGCACTTGGCGATGAGCTCGGCTGTCACCGGGTAGGATGACGGAGTATCCTCTGCATTTTTGGAGGAGGCGACGCCAAGTCCCTCTTCGGCTGTAGCTTCTGGGGCCATGATGTCGCAGGGGCGGGCGGGTCAAAGGTCTTTGGGACGACCTTGGTTCACCACAGAGACACCGAGTTCACAGAGACGACACAGAGTTAATTCTCTGTGAACACTCTGTGCTCTCTGTGACTCTGTGGTCATTCTTACACCCGAAAAGACCATTAGCCTCCTCTTCCATATCGATGGCAGAACAGAACGATGGTGAGCCCATGACCGGCATCAAGATCGAGCGACCCGATGAAGAGCGATTGAAGGAACTGGACATCAGCGGCTGGCATCCCTGGGAGTGCGAGCCCAGCGAGTTCCTTTGGGAGTACGAGATAACCGAGACCGCCTACGTCAAGGAGGGCCATGTCTTCGTGACCCCCACGGGAGGAACCGGCGGCGACACGCCCAAGGTGGAGATCAAGCCCGGCGACCTGGTCACCTTCCCCAAGGGCATGCGCTGCAAGTGGGACATCCGGGAGCGCATCAGCAAGGTCTACACCATGGAAGAGTGAGGCGGCCGGATCAATCTATCCTGGTCTTCACTCACACAGGGGAGAACACCCCACCATCAGGAGGAGGCCCTGAGTTCTCTCTCTCTCTATCTCTCTCTAGCCGTGCTCCTCGGCGAAGTCCTTCATCCACTGGGCCAGGTCGAGAGCTCCCTGCAGGGGCATGGCGTTGTAGATGGAGGCGCGACATCCGCCCACACTGCGGTGGCCCTTCAGTCCCAGCATCCCCCGGTCGGGAGCCTCGGCCAGGAACTTCTGCTCCAGCTCCTCCGTCGGACAGCGCCAGACCACGTTCATCGTGGAGCGGCACTCCTTGGGCACCGGACTGCGGTAGAAGTCGCCGTAGCCGTCGATGACATCGTACAGGGCCGACGACCGCTTGGCCGCCAGCTCCTCCATGGCCGTAAGTCCGCCCTGGGCCTTCACCCACTTGAGCACCTTGCCCACCGCGTAGATGGGGAATACCGGCGGGGTGTTGTAGAGCGAGTTCTTGGCGGCGTGGATCTTGTAGGACATGTAGGCGGTCATGTCGTCGGAACAGCTCTGGAGCACGTCGTCGCGCATGATCACCAGCGTCACCCCGGAGGGTCCCAGGTTCTTCTGGGCGCCGGCGTAGATGATTCCGAACTTGTCCAGGGGCAGGCGGCGGCTGAAGATGTCCGAGGACATGTCGCAGACCAGGGGCACGTCACCGGTATCGGGCCAGTCGTGCCACTGGATGCCGCCGATGGTCTCGTTGGAGGTGAAGTGAGCGTAGGCCGCTGCCTGGTCCACCTTCAGGCCGGCGGGGTCGGGCAGGGTGGCGAACTTGGTGTCGGTGCCATCGAAGATGAGCCTGGGCTGGCCCACTATCTTGGCGTCGGCGTAGGCCTTCTTGGCCCAGGTCCCCGTCAGGGTGAAGTCGCACTTGGGATTGGACTGGAGCAGGTTGTGGGGGATCATCGAGAACTGGTAGGTGGCCCCGCCGCCCAGCAGCATCACGTGGAACTCGTCGGTGAGCCCCAGCAGTTCCCGCACGTTGGCCACGGCCTCGTTGTGCACCTTGTCGTACTCCTTGGAGCGGTGGCTGTTCTCCACCATGGAGAGTCCAATGCCGTGATAGTCCACCAGCTCGTCCCGCAGTTCCTCCAGCACCGGCAGGGGCATGGTGGCCGGACCGGCGAAGAAGTTGTACTTGCGGCTCATATGGTGCCCTCCCCCTTGTACTTCCCGATCAGGTCGATGATGACGTCGCCGATGCGCAGGAGGTTCTCCTTGGACGAGGCGCCCAGATGGGGGGTCATGACCACGTTGGGGGCCGAGAGCAGGGGGTAGTCATCTGGTGGCGGGTCCGAGGGCCACACATCGGTGGCGTAGGCGCGCACCTGACCCGACTCGAGAGCGGCCACCATGTCTGGGGCGTCGACCACCTTGCCGCGACCGGTGTTGACCACAACCGCACCCTCCTTCATGGTGCCGATGAGCTGGGCGTTGATCATGCCCTCGGTCTCGGGGGTCAGGGGGGTGTGGAGCGATATGTAGTCGGCGCCGGTGATGGCTTCCTGCAGGCTGGCTTTCAGGTCGGCGTGGGGACTGGACTCCACGTAGGGGTCGTAAGCCACCACATCCATGCCGAAGGCCTTGGCCCGCTTGGCCACCTCGGTGGCGATGTTGCCGATGCCGATGAGGCAGAGCCGCTTGCCGTAGAGCTCACTGCGCTTGAGCTGTTTCTTGATCCACTGGCCCTCCTTCATGCTGCAGTGACCCGGGATTAGATTGTTGGGCACCGACAGCATCAGGGCAAAGGCCAGTTCCCCCACGGCGATGGCCGAAGCGGAGGCGGTGTTGTGGACGATGATGCCCTTTTGCTTGGCATATTCCAGGTCCACATTGTCCAGGCCCACCCCGCCCCGGATGATGAGCTTCAGGTTGGGGGCGTTGTCCATGTACTCGGGGGTGCATTTGGTCTTGGACCGGATGAGCACCACATCGGCCTCTCCCACGCGGGATTTATCGTCGGTGACCTCACCGAAGGCTTCAAGTCTGGCAGGCAGGCCCGGGTCAAAAGCGTCTGATAACAGTATCAACATGTTTATTCCTCCTTGATTGGTTCTGTTGTTCGAGTTAAGTCTCCTTGGTCGGCTCCTCTTGGATGGTCCGCACCACCAGACCCGAGCGGAGCTTGGGCTCGAACCAGGTGGACTTGGGGGGCATGACCTCGCCGGTGTCGGCGATGGCGATGAGTTGCTCCACAGAGGTGGGATAAAGGGCGAAGGCGACGCGCATGTCGTCGGCACAGCGGCGCTCCAGCTCCCCGGTGCCGCGGATGCCGCCCACGAAGTCGATGCGGGGGTCGGTGCGGGGGTCTTGGACCCCCAGGATGGGGGCCAGCAGGTTGTCCTGCAGGATGGCGGCGTCAAGACCCTTCACAGGGTGGTCGTGGGGGAAGGTGCCGGCCTTGGGGGTCAATCCGTACCAGACACCGTCCAGGAACATGGTGAAATGGTGCAGGGCACCGGGCAATGGCTCGGCGTTCTCCTGGACCTCGAAGGACCCCTTGATGCGGTCCATGAACTCAGATACCTTCAGACCGTTCAGGTCCTTGACCACCCGGTAGTAGCCCAGTATCTGCAGTTGGTCATCGGGGAACATGACGGCCAGGAAGTGATTGAACTCCTCGTTCCCGCTTGAACCGGGGAGCCGCTCCCGGCGCAGGTTCTTGACCCTGGAGCTGGCGGCACTGCGGTGATGGCCGTCGGCGATGTAAAGGGCCTCGATATCGTGGAAGGCCGACCTGAGCTGTTCCACGTGCTCCTCCTGGCAGACGGCCCACAGGGTGTGACCGATGCCGTCATCGGCGGTGAACTGGTAGGTGGGCTCGTTCCCCTGGCAGATTGTCTCGATGAGATCATCGATGGAGGGCTTGTGATGATAGGTGAGCATGACCGGTCCGGTGTTGTAGCCCAGGAAGTCTATGTGGTGGGCCCGGTCGTTCTCCTTGTCGGGCCGGGTGAACTCGTGCTTCTTGATGAGCCCCTGCTCGTACTCCTTGGCGCTGACGCCGGCCATAAGGCCCCGCTGGACATGGTCGCCCATGGTGAGCTCGTAGACGTAGAAGCAGGGGTCGCTGTCGCGAATGAGGACCTGCTTGTCGATCATGCCGGTGAGGTTGGACCTGCCGGTCTGGTAGACCTCATCGCTGTGGATCTCAATATCGGGGCTCAGGTCGATCTCGGGCTTGACCACATGCAGGAAGGTGTGGGGGTTGCCCTTGGCCATCTCCCTGGCCTCCTGGGAGTTGAGCACATCGTAGGGTGGACTTGCCACCTGCTCCACCAGGTCGGGATGGGGACGATAACCGCGGAAGGGTCGTATGTCTGACATGGTAGCTCCTGCGCCAGTTTACACTGGCTGGATGATAACGAAGGAGAAGATATTGTGAATTTAAAGCTAATTATCACGGTGATAGTAATTGTGATTACTGTAGATACAGGGTATCAACGGGGAAATCTTGAGCAAAATCGTCTGAGGAGGACGGCCAGACCCGTTATCAACAGCAGAGTACCAGTCAACGGTTCGGCGGCCGCTGATTCTCCAGCCGCGGTGACCTTGAAGGTAGTGATGTGAACGATACCATCGATGCCAAGATAGGTCAGATTGTATCCACCATATTGAATACCCCCCGAATTCATCGCCTCCTCAAGGGTCGATGCGTTGTAATGACCGATGCTCTTCATGATGCAATGGGTGTTGTTGTAGTCGAACTCGAGGGCAAACCTCAGATGATATCTGCCAAGGGGTGTGGTGCTGTGGGCCCTCAGCCTGATATCACCGGTCCAGGTCTGGTTGTGCTCAAGCTTTCTGATGTCGAAGGTGATATCAAGGGAGGTGTTCTGGCTGGCCGAGGTTACGCGTTCGATCCACGGTGGGTCCTGGACCTCTGCAATGGGCTGGACGTTCTCGGGGATCCACAGTTCGTAGATGTCGGCTTTCAGTGAGACGTTGGATATCGGGTTGACGTATCGATTGGTAAGGGTGAGATGCACTTTGCTTCCCGACCCCGCTGGGAAATCATACCTTTCGTATTCGTTGTGGAGCTTGGGGATGTTCGGAGGATGGCTCACATAGGGGTCCAGCTCGGCTGTGGTACCAAAAGGTAGGACCATGAGAAAAACGATCAAAATCAAGCTGGCAAGCAAACCCGCATTCTTAGGCACATTGAAAGCAATGGGACCAACGAAATAAGATTTTGCTTCCGATGGCAATTGCCCCAAGCAAAGGGCCAAGTAGGACCACACCAATGGATGCATGATGGACGAACATGCCGAAGCAGGACCAGACAGCCCCTCCGAGGAGCACCGACCGGTAGAACAAGAGACCCACACGAACGAATCACCGCCCCTCCACCGCTGGCCCGAGGCCGAAACCGGAGCCGCGGTCATGGCCCCGCGACGGGCGGGTCGCAAGCGCTGGATAATGCCCCATCGGCGGCAAAGGTACACCGAACTGCCCCGCTGGCTGTCGGAGATGCTGGAGGGCTACCAGACCTACACCATGGGCCTGACCCTTCTGGGAGACCGGGCGCCGCCATCCATGTCGCCGGCCGGAGTGGAGCAGGCTCGCGAGCGGAGCCAGGAGTTCAAGCGCTATCACCGCTTCTTCACCCCCTCGCTGGATCGGCTCTACGCCAACCGCAAGAGCTACCTGGCCTGGCTGAGCAAGGAGTACGACCGCTACAGGGCGGGACTGGAGCTCCTGCTGGACGAGGGGCTGGAGCGGCCACCGGCCGAAGAGTGGCTGAGCCCTGAAGAGGTGAAGCAGGAGACCGAGCACGAGGAGGACCTGAACCAGAGCCTGGTGGTGGAGCTTAGCGAGCTGGACGCCCAGTACGCCGCCGAGGTGGAGCTCATCGAAGGGATATCCATGGAGGACTGGCGCCGCATCGCCCGGAGCAGGTCACCGGGACTGGCCCTGGCCCTGCACCTGGGGGCCGATACCGACATCCTGAACCAGGACCTGTCCAACGCCGCCGCCCTGGGACTGTTCTCCAGACTGGCCGCCACCCGCACCGACTTCCTGTCCTTCGAAGGGCCCAAGGCCTGGTACGAGGAGGAGCTGGGGCAGATCCACAAGGTGGTGGAGGGCGCGGCCGGGGAGCTGATGGGCGAGATGAAGGAAGCCCTGGGAGCCGAGCTGAAGAGAGAACTGCCCGACGAATCACGTTAAGCCTTCGGATGCCTCTTCTCCTGTGCCTCCTATGCTCCCTTTGCCTGTGCTTCCTTTCCTCCTGTTCTCATTTCACCCAAGGCTTGCCTTCGATACTTGTTCTTTTCCCTATAGAGATAACTGAGCAGGGCTACATTTATATTGGGTATACAAATGCGCGTCCCGGTTCCCGGTCTCTTTGGTAGCAGTGCCATGCGTCCTGGGAGATTGGGAGCCAACCTTCTGTTACACCCTTAAAGGACCAGGTAAAGGATTCTTTACCAAGTTGCTTGCAACCTTCATTCTTGACCTGCTTTCTAATGGTTCTGTCACTGGGGGACGGGGTAATGGAACATTATTATATTTGGGCTCGAATATCCACATGATAGGGTTCGATGGAGATGAGTCCTGAACCATCCAAGCATGATAGGTCGCTGGTCGACTTCGGGAGTCTGGGCTCAGCCGAACAGAGAACGCGCCTGACAGCCATGCTCTTCGTTGTGGGCCTGGTGGGTCTGTTGTCGGTGATGATGCTCGACCCTTTGGACATCGGCTCAGACAGCCGCAGGACCTGGAGCATTGGCTTCGGGGAGGACGACGCTGGTGATACAGGTCTCAGCTTCAACTACGACATGGACGAGGACCCGGACACCGACAGAAGGGAGGAGGCAGGCATCGCGCTCATGTTCCTGTGCATCCTGTTCCTGGTGATCTGGATGTCGCTCTACATGCTCTCACTCACACCGGAAGAGGAAGCCGAAAAGAAGGCACAGACGGCCAAAGAGCTGGACCGGAAAAGGTGGCACAAGATCGCTCAGGTTGACGAAGCCCTGGAGCGGTTGGTGGAAAGGGACCCCATCTGGGACAAGATGGCGCTGGCCCAGTTCGTTGAGCACCTGTTCCTGCGCTTCCAGGAGGCCTGGACCGAGAACGACCGGGAGTTCCTGGCCTTGCTGATGAACACCGAACTGTACGAACGCTGGGAGGAACTGCTGGACCGGATGGAAAGGGAAGATCAGCGGAACCGCATCGAGGAGGCCAGGATAGTTGAACTGCAGTTCATCGACCTGTACGACCACACCGATGATTCGCTGGATTCCTTCACCGCCAAGATAGTGGCCCGGGTGGTGGATTACACCGTCAATCAGAAGGGCAGTATCGTGAAACCCCAATGGCGCACCGATCAGGAGGCCAACTACGAGAAGAAGAGCACGATCGTGGTGGAGCACTGGAGCTTCATTCGCCGGGGCATCACCTGGATCCTGAAGGATGTGACCTACTCGGACAAGCAATTCCTGGGCATGGATGTGGTGATGAGCGATACCAAGTACAAAACCGGGAAGATGCGAGAGGAAAAGGATGACCAGGACAAGGAGGCCTCGGAAGCTGATTGACCATTCTCCGAAGATGACTATAAAAATCCTGAAGACCCCGATGTTGACCGAGAAAGATAATTAGCCTCCTGCGCCTGACACCTGTGCCGTGCCTTCCCCGCCTCCAACGCCTCCCCTGCATGCTGTGGGTGTATCACACGAATACAGGAACGAAGCCGCGAGGCAAAGACCAGTGGTGATAATGGCGGGTCAAGGGTAATTAGCCAGATTCGTTCTTGCATCGCGAAGCATGCTCGCTCAACCTGTGGACCCGAACATCCGCATGATAGACATCGTGGAGACCAGGTTCAACGAGCAGGTGCGAAGCATCCGCGAGAAGGTGTTCATCGAGGAGCAGAAGGTGCCGGTGGAGGAGGAGTTCGACGAGCTGGACGCCGGAGCCAGGCACTGGCTGGCCCTGTACGAGGGGGAGTTCGTGGGCACGGTGCGGCTGACCCAGGTGGACCGAAGACTGGGACGCCTGGCGGTGCTGGCCCAGTATCGTGGCAAGGGCATCGGCAAGGTCCTGGTCCATGTGGTGGTCAAGGCGGCCAAGGAGACCGGCTACAAGGACCTGAAGGCGTGGGTCCAGACCTGGGCGGCCCCCTGGTACGAGAAGCAGGGCTTTGTGGTCTACGGATCCGAGTTCGACGACGCCGGGATACCCCACCGGAAGGCGAAGTTGGTGCTTTTGCGGTAGCAGGCGTTGACCGCAGAGGGATGAACGGGGATGATGTGGAACGACCAGGGGAGGAGCTGGCGGGACATTGGTCTACGGGACTCCATTGGCTAAGATATACCACAGAGCTCACAGAGAACACAGAGTTCTCAACATGTGTTCATTCTTTGTGAGCTCTGTGCTCTCTGTGGTTCACACGATCACCACCTCAACGAACATTGGAGGCCATGAGGAAACAGAGGCGGGCCATCGGACCAGGGTTATCTTACAGACTGTTGCCAAAACGTACACCAATCGTGTATCTACCGTTTGTCTACAGTTTACCTACCGTGTACCTAGCGTATACAAAACGTATGGAAAACGTATAGCGAACGTATACAGAACGTATACAGAACGTATACAGAACGTATGGAGATCGTATGCC
>CAYLMJ010000063.1:0-9513 GCA_964384995.1 uncultured archaeon
ACCCCAATCCTTTAGGCTGTCATTCGTCTGCGTCGGCCATGGAACGGTTCCAGCGTCCCAAGGGCACCCGAGACTTCCTGCCGGCCGAGATGGCCCTGCGCAAGGCGGTGGCCGCCAGGGTCAGGCGGACCTTCGCCTCCTTCGGCTTCCAGGAGATCCAGACACCAACGTTCGAGGACTTCGCCCTGCTGGCCCACCGCTCGGGGGAGGAGATCCGGGAGCGGATGTTCACTTTTGCGGGCAAGTCGGGGGACAGCGAGTACGCCCTGAGGCCCGAGGTCACCGCCGCCATCTGCCGTCTTGAGGCCGAGGAACCGCTTCTGCCCAAGCCCCACCGCTTCTACTACCTGGGCCCCTGCTACCGCTACGATCAGCCCCAGAAGGGCCGCTACCGGGAGTTCTGGCAGGCGGGGGTGGAACTGCTGGGTCCCCGCAACCTGGCCGCCGACGCCGAGACCATCGCCGTGGCCATGGGGGTGATGGCCGACCTGGGCCTTTCCGACGCGAAGCTGAAGGTGGGTCACATCGGCATCGTGAGGGCCTTGTTGGAGTCGGCCGAGCTGGCTCCGGCAGAGCAGAACACCGTCATCGCCGATCTTGACCGCCTGCTCTCCATTCAAGAGAAATGCGAGCTTCTGGCAAGCCGCGAGGAACTGGAGGCCAACGACGGAGAGTATATAAAGCGGAAAGTGGCCGAACTGGCGGCCGTGCAGATCAGGAACGGCTACCGGGGGGCGGCCTTCGTCGAGTCCACCGAGATCCACTCCGATGACGCCGCCAGGGCCTGGCTCGGCTCACTGCCCCATGATCTGCTCAACACCCAGCGCTGGCTGTGGGAGCAAAGGGGCCTGCCAGTGGAGCTGGTGGAACGACTGGCCGCCATCCTTCAATTGCGGGGCTCGCCCGCCGATATCGCCCGGAAGGCCGACGAGCTGCTGGGCGAGACCCCTGCGTCCGAGGCCTGGGCCGAATTGAGGGGGCTGACAGAATGGTTGGCTCGCTACGGTCTTACCGATTACGAGCTGGTGCTGGGAGTGGCCCGAGGCCTGGACTACTACACCCGGACTGTCTTCGAGATCGATCATCCCTCCCTGGGCGCCGAGAAGCAGGTCTGCGGAGGGGGGCGTTACGACGAGCTGGTACGCGAGTTCGGCGGCCCCGAACTGCCGGCGGTGGGCTTTGCCTTCGGCTTCGACCGTCTCTGCCTCCTTGTTGAGCAGGATGAGCAGGCCCTGGAGGCATTGGCCCTTGACCGGCCCCGCCTGGACTGCTTCGTGGTCCACATCCAGAAGAAACTGCTGTCGCAGGCCACTGAGCTGGTGACCGAACTGCGGGGCCGGGATCTGCGGGCCGAATGCGAGCTTCAGAACCGGGACCTTCGGGGCCAGCTGGGATACGCCGACTCCACCGATGCCCCTTGGGCCATCATCATCGGCCCCCGGGACCTGGCCAAGGAACCCCCCGAGATCACCCTGCGCGACATGTCCAGCCAGGAGCAGGAGCAGTGGCCTCTGGAGGGTGTGGTGGAGGAAGTGGTCAAGAGGATCGAAGCAGATTCGGCCTAGTCCTTTTCGCTTGACCCTTCTGAGGCGGGCATCACGCTGATGGCCACGTTCTCGATGTTGTCGATGGTGGCGTCCAGTTCCTCCTTCAGGGTGGCGGTGATGGTGGCCATCTCCTTGACGGTCATCTGGGGGTCGACCTCCACCACCAGCTCCCCCAGCAGGACCGGCCCCGAGCGCCGAAGACGCACAACCCGCGAGGTCTCGATGCCCTCGATGCTGTTGGCCAGGTTGACCATGATGGTGCGGTTGCTGTTGCAGTCCTCATCGCAGGCGTCCACCAGCATCAGGCTGGCCTCCTTGATGGCCGCGAAGCCGATGCCCAGGATGATGAAGGCGATGATGAAGCCCACCACCGCGTCGGCCACCGGGTAGCCGGCAGCTGCGACCATCAGGGCGATGACGGCCAGGAACGAGGCCCCCGCGTCCTTGAAGGTGTTGAAGACCTCCAACTTCAGCGAGGAGAGGTTGAGCTTCTTGCCCTCCTGGTACTTCAGGTAGCCGAAGACCAGGGTGACGGCGCCGGCGATGAAGGCCACCACCGAGCCCAGCAGGGGGGCCTCCACGTCGTGGGGGTCGATGAACTGGTTGTAGGAGCGGTAGAAGATGTAGGAGGCCAGCAGGAGCATGACGATGGCGGCAACGATGGAGGCCAGGTTCTCCAGCTTGTAGTAGCCGTAATGGAAACGATCGTCGGCGGGGCGCCGGAAGTACTTGAGACCGATCCAGACGATGGAGGAGACGAAGCCATCACCGATGCAGTCGATGCCGTTGGCGGTCAGGGCCACGCTCTGGGAGACCCTCTCGCCCAGGTAGATCTGGAGCAGGCCAACGCTCACGAGAAAGGCCGCTGTCATGCCGGCCAGCTGGTCGATCCGCTTCAGCCCCTCGCTCATCAGTGCTCCACCAGGTCCGCTCCCGCGAGATCCACGTCAACCACCCGGCCCCCCTGGACCACCACCGCCACCGTGGCGTTGCCGGTGCGGTCGAACTCGCTCAGGGTCAGCCTCAGCTCTCGCCACTCGTTGTCGGGGTCGTTGACCTCACCGCCATCCAGGTCCTTCTTGTAGATCACCATCGTGGTGGCGTTGGCAGTGGCGTTGGGGTCAGCCCGCAGTTCGGTCTCGGGAACCACCGTCAGGGCCGCCTCGGTGTCGTCGATGTAGCCGTTCACCAGGGTCCAGTTCAACCACTCGTAGGTCTGGTTGCCATCGGCCGCGAAGTCCAGGGAGCGGTAGGTGTTCAGGGCGCCGTCCAGGTCGGTGGAGAGCACCGGCTCCTGGGTGTAGTACTGGGCGTCGACGATGGCGTACTGCTGGATGGTGAAGCCGCTGTACAGGGGGAAGATGTAGGCCTCGCGGACATTGCCGGTGTCCATCTTGATGGGATAGAGGTAGCCCTCCTGGATGGTGAGCTTGCGGAAGCCCTCGATGCCCGACAGCAGGTAGGTCTCGACCTGGGTGTGGGCCGTGGCCCGGTCGGCCAGGGAGCGGGCCTCCCGGTTGTAGTAGGTGGTCTCGCCGGTGCGGGTGTTCATCAGGATGTAGCCGGCCAGCACCTTGGAGTCCAGCTGTTTCATGGGCACGTACCAGTGGGGGGTGCCGTCCAGGATGAGGAAGCGGGGGGTGTCGTCGGGATAGGAGAGGTGTCGCTTGGTGAAGAAGCGGTAGAGGAGCCCCTCCCGCCATTTGCCCCAGCGCTTGGCCCAGTCGAAGATGTAGTTGTCGGGATAGACCACTTCCAGCCAGGCCGGGATGTCCGGGTCGTCCAGCTCGTACTCGAAGTTGTTGTCCAGGTCGTTGGCGTCGATCAGCAGGATGCGGTCCATGGTGACCACGTTGTGGCGGACATGACGCTGGCCCAGGTAGACCACCCACCAGGCCTGGCCCTCGTCATCCAGGGTGATGCGCACCTGGACCTTGACCAGCTCGCCAGCATACTTGTCATGGAGCAGTTGATCTATCCGCTGGCCCCAGCCGATGCGGCCCTTGTGGACCGCGAAGCCTGTATCGGTCTTGCTGATGGCCTCGAAGCCCTCCTGGGACATGTTCTGGGGATCGTTGACCACGCTGACCACGAAGGGCACCTCCTTGTCCCCGGTCCATTTGAGGAACTCGTAGCGCGGGGCGTTGACCCAGACGAAACGGCCGTTGACGTAGGCCGGGTCGGTGTTGAGCTGGAGGTCCAGGGCATCGGTGGACAGGGTGGAGGCGGCGTCGCTGTAGGCTCGCTGAAGATACTCGGTTGCCAGGTTCCAGGAGATGACCCGCACCTCCTGGGTGTCGGTGAGAATGGCCTCGGGCTCTCCGGTGTTGTCGGCCGTATCGTTAAGACTGGCAAAGGTGGGATTGAAGTCCAGGTCTCCAGAGTAGGGGGTCAGGTTGGCCAGCAGGAGGAAGAGCATCAGGGCCACGGTGCCCATGGCTCGCAGGCTCGCGGTCCGGCCCGCCATATGGGAAGCCAGGTCCACCATCACGCCTCCTGCGCCCTCTGCATCCCCAGTCTCCTCCTGGTGGGAACCTATGATGCCCAGTGCCAGGCCAAAAAGCATCAGGGCGATGAACACAACCAGCACGATGCCGATCAATTCACCCGCGTAGACGAGCAGACCAAGGTAGACGAGGATGGCCAGCAGGAGGCCAAAGCCCCTGAGCCTGCCAAGAGTGGTATGGGTCATCTCCCGCCAGCCCTCGCTCAGGACCTCACCTCCGGTGAGGATCGAGGTGAAGGCAAGGTCCATGATGATGGCAATGATGCCGAGGATGATCAGGACCGAGATGAAGCCCAGGAAGGAGCCGACCCAGGCGCCAAAGGTCAGGTCGTTGACCATTGCGATGATGAATATGAGGATGCCAAAGATGAGGGGCTGGATCAGGGGGAAGGTGACCGGGCCCAGCCTGAGACAGGGCAGGCCCTGGACCTTGATATGGCCAAAGCGGGCCAGTTCACTGTGACGCTGGCCCAGGAGTTCCAGGCATCGTGTGGGCAGGGCACTTACGCCGGTTAGGACGAACCAGAGGGACCAGAGCAGCCACATGTTCATGTCATGCACCTCGAGATGGTCAGGGCATTTAGGCCGTATTATTGAAAACCCTTTTGATTCAAGGCGAGATTGTAATGTGAAAGGGGTGGATGATGGTGAAGCGCCGTGTGGGACCGGGAGCTGGTTGGCAAATTATATCCACCTGGCCGTGCAATGAACGTACCGCGTCCGATGAACGGCTCGTCAAGCAACCCATCGACACAAATTCTTTTTATCCTCCACGTCAATATAAGGACTAGTAAGGAGCACGCCATGAGCCCCTACAATGCCTTCTGCCCTGGATGCAAAAAGGAGATGACCTTCAACAAGTACGGTGTCGTCCAGTGCCCCCATTGTGAGAAGTACTACATGGTGATGAAGGCCTGGCCCGACCCCATCATCCAACCCTGGTCAGCGCCCAACTTCTAAGGCCTCGCCTGTTGAAGCGAATATTAGGAAGAAGGAGTGTGCAAAGGAAGAGCGGAATCCGTAACATATTGTGAGGAGGCCCTATGGTTATTTTTCCACCTTGCCGCGGAAGGAGATGTCGCCGATGGGCTGGGCCC
Organism: uncultured archaeon; assembly: GCA_964384995.1. GTDB lineage: Archaea > Thermoplasmatota > Poseidoniia > MGIII > CAYLMJ01 > CAYLMJ01. The sequence goes on from CAYLMJ010000063.1 coordinate 5,151, forward strand.
CCTCCAAGGGGCGCTCGGTGTTGTCGATGACCCAGTAGTAATGGTCGCCATGGTCCACCTCCAGGCTGGTGGTGAAGTTGGCCACGTTGAGGCCCGAGCCAGCCTCGATGTAATCGAAGGGGGCACCTCCCTTGTAGGCCTCATGATTGGTCGAGTCCAGCAGGAGGACGTCCACCTTGCCATTTTCCATAGTATGGATCTCGATGGCGATGGAATGACCTTCGGCCAGGGTTCCCAGGCTGTAGGTGAAATCATCGTTGCGAGGCGCGGTGTGAAGGGCGAACTCATCCTCATCATCGGCGAAAGGACCCGAATCCCGGGCCCAGAAACCCACCAGAAATCCCACCAGGACCAGAATGAGCACAAAGGCCATCACAAGGAACGGTTTGGGCTTCGCATCCGGGTCCATGTACCCGGAGGGGCACCCGCCAACAAAAAGGTTGCGCGCATCGAGGGGCCCTCAATGGCCCGAGGCCAGATCTGCAATAACCGGTGAAAAAAAGGGACGAGGGCATTTCGGGGGCATTTTCCTGAGGGCCCTTCATCGGTCCATCCGACGGCCACCAAGATCACACTCGCTCACCAGCGCACAGTCCTCGCACCTCGGGTGACGAGCCTTGCATCGGGCCTGGGCATGGGCCACTATGAGGGCGTGGAACTCGTTGAACAGCTGAGGGTCCGGGTCCAGGCGCTCCATGAAGAATCGCTGGTGAGCAGCATAGTCACGTTGAGGCATATTCCATCCCAGGCGTTGGGCCAACCGATAGGTGTAGGCGTCCACGACAAAGATGACATGGCGACCGTTCCCGGCGTAGAGCAGGATGGAATCGGCGGTCTCGGGACCGATGCCCGCAAGGTCCAGAAGCTCGGCCCGTACCGACGGGGTGGGACGGTCCAGGAAGGTTGGGATATCGCCCTTCCAGACCTCCAGGAGATGGCGGGCCAGGCCCTGCAAACGCCGGGCCTTCTGGTTGAAATAACCCGAGGGACGGATGGTCAGGGCCAGGTCTTCCCGGTCGGCCACGGCCACTTCCTTCAACGTGTCATAGCCGTCCCATCGAAGCCCGGCCAGGGCCTTGCGGACGTTGGACCAGGCGGTGTTCTGGGTCAGGAGAGCCCCCACCATCACCTCCCATTGCTGGGAGGCTGACAGGATGGGAGGGCGTCCCCGCCGGTCATCCGGGTCCTCGGTGGGCTCTGTCTGGCCGGGGTCGGTCACGGGCCACCAGCCCCGGTTCCCGTACTGGGCCAGCAGTCGCTGATAGACCTCCAGGGGGGTGAGGTTTCGAGAGGGTACCATGAGCTTCCTGTCGTTCAATGGGTCCTGCCTTTCCTGTCAGCGTTCAACCAAGGTCGGTCAACGCCGCTCCATGGCTGCCAGGAAACCGCAGGCCTTGCAGCGATAGGCGGGGATGTTGAAGCCCCGACCGGCCATGCCCGACTTGGTTATCTTCTCTCCAGGGGAACGCTGGATGATCTGGGTCCGCCACTCGATGGACTGGCTGGAAGTGATGTAACCCTTCTCCAGCTTGGAATCGCAGAGCGGGCATTGGTCCAGTTTCTCCTCCAGCTTGGCATGGGGATTCATCAGGTCTCCGGAGGCCGAGTGGCCGTAGCCAGGGCCAAGACCGGGAAGGTCAGGTGTCAGAAGGGGAGACATGTCAACCATCGAGTGGATGGAAAGGAGGATAATTTATCTTTGCCTTGAACGGACCCTCCGCCAGATGGTTCGGAGGCCTGCCCAGCCAATTGTTGAGCCGTCAATCTTATACTTGCCGACCCCTTTGGAGATGAGCGGAGGCGGGCTATGGTAGACCTCAAGTCGCGGTTTCGAAAACTGGCCGAGGCAGGGTCCCATCTGAAGGAGGGTCTGGAGGGGCGTGCCCGCAATATCAAGGAGGGGACCCAGGACAAGATCTTCGACAAACGCCTGGAACTGCTCATCGGCAAGCTGGGCACCGGCACCGACGCGGAGCGAGCGGAGGCGGCGGCCGAACTGCTGGCCATGACCAGGGAGCGTCCCGAGTGCCTCGACCAGGTGATGACGGCCTATCTCACAAGCCTGGCCACCCAGCCGGTGGGAGCCCAGTGGGCGGTGATCCAGAGCCTGCACAAGGTACGCGGCGAACATCCCGAGCATGAGGAGAAGATCCGGGAGGCCATCCGGTCGTGTCTCCATTCCCCCCACATCCTGGTGCGCCAGAGGCTCTACCAGATCTGGGCACGGCAGGCCCAGGAGACAAAGCATCGCAAGGCCAACCTGGGGGATCTGCTGGAGGGACTGCACGACCCTCACAAGGATGTGCGCTTCAAGGTGGCCGAGCACCTGATGGAACTCTCACAGCCCATGCCCAAGACCGTCATCCAGCTGGCCGGCAAGGCCCTGGCCGATGAGGACTGGAAGGTGACCTATCACGGGGCCCGGATCGCGGCCCACATCGCCCAGGATCGGCCCGAGCTCGTCTTCCCGCTGGTCCAGGATCTGGAGAGCGCCCTGCTGAGAGAGGATGGGACCCATGCCGTGGTGCTGGAGGCCCTGGGCCTCATCGGCGCCCGAAGGGCGGACATCGTCGCCCCTTGCATCGAGCTCATCATCTCCAAACTGACCGTGGGCTCACTGGGCATCAAGCGGGCCGCGGCAACTGCGGTCGGCCGCATCGGTGGCACCCAGCCGGAGATGGTCAAACCGGCCGTGAAACGGCTCATGCGCATGCTGGACGAGGATGACTGGATGGTCCACCCACCGGTCCTGCGGGCCATCGGTCGTATCGGCTTCCACTATCCTGGGTGGTTCGATACAAAGCTGGACCATCTGGAGCATCTGGTGGACGGGGCCGTGGACAAGGATGTGGGCCGGGCCGCCCAGTGGGCCCTGGAGCGCATCGATGGTTCACCTCCGCCTCCGGTGCACAAGTCGAAGCCTTCGGACAGTGGCGAAGTAGCTTCCTCACCCTCATCCTCAAACACTTCATCCGCGCCCTCCAGGAGGCCTTCGAGATGAGTCGTCGGGGCAGTCGACGCCGCTACCAGCCCAGACGCAAGGGGACCGCGAAGGGCACCGGCCGCAAGGACCCGACCCGCTCCGACCCCTACCAGCGGGCGGCCAGGGCCGAAGGCTACCGGGCCCGCTCGGCCTACAAGTTGATGCAGATCAACCAGCGCTTCAGGATCCTGAGACCCGGGATGATGGTCCTGGACCTGGGTGCCGCACCGGGTGGCTGGTCCCAGGTGACCGCGCAGTTGGTCAAGGCGATGGATGAACATTCCGATGAGAATGAGCCAGCCCTCCCAGCCTCGAACTCACCGGAAGAGAAGAAGGCCTCCACCGACGAGTCCCATATAAATGAAGGAACGACCGATTACGATGAGACAGAACGGTCATCCGGGCCCAGGGGGGGGAGGGTCATCGGCATCGATCTGGCATCCATCGAGCCTCTGGCGGGCTGTACCTTCCTGATGGGAGACCTGACCCGGGAGGCCACGCTGGAGCAGGTGGCCGAGCTCTGCCCCAGGGGAACCGCCGATGCGGTGATCAGCGACATGTCGCCCAACCTGTCGGGCAATTACGACATGGACCAGGCCCGTTCGGTGCACCTGTCGACCACGGCCCTGAACATCGCCCGGGAGTGGCTGTGTCCCGGAGGTTCCTTCGTGGTCAAGGTCTTCGAGGGCTCAGATTTCGTGGATTTCCGCCAGGAGGTCAAGGGCTCCTTCCGACAGGTCCGGTCCCACTCACCCTCGGCCAGCCGCAAGGCCTCGTCGGAGATCTACCTGGTGGCCAAGGGTTTCAAGGGCTCCAAGGCGGGAAAGGGTTCGAAGGGCACCTGAGACAGATGAACTGATACAGGGGTCCGGTCAGCCTTCCTTGAAATCGTCCTTGCCCAGGCCGCAGAGGGGACAGCAGAAGTGGTCGCCCACCTCGGTCCAGGGGGTCGCCGGGAGCCCGAAATCGGGGTCGCCGGTCTTCTCGTCGTACACGTAATCACAGCTGGCTGAGGGGCATGCGAACTTGGCCATGGTGAAGCCTCATCAATTGGTCCGGGCCACATGGGCCGGGCTATTTAGCCGTGATGGTGTGTCGATTCGGCTATACGCGGCGTCGGGACAGATGGATGGAGATTGCGGCGAAGGCGATCAGAGTGCCGCTAAAGCCCAGGCCTGGGAGGAATCCACCCTCCTCCTCCTTCACGGGTATGGTGACCACCTCGATCATGACGGGTTCCACGGTCCCGTTGGGGGCATAGGAGAAGCTGATTGTGGCCTGGCCCGGATATGGCGTGGTCCAGGTGATGGCCTCGGACTTGATGGTGGCGTTGTTGACCTGATATTCCCTACCTTCTTCGACCACTGCCAACTCGTTATC
>CAYLMJ010000064.1:0-9303 GCA_964384995.1 uncultured archaeon
GCGGGCCCAGGGGGGTTCGAACCCACGACCTTCCGGTTAAGAGCCGGACGCTCTACCTAGCTAAGCTATGGGCCCGCGGAGCCGGCCATTATGGGCTCGCTTATAAGGCTTACCGCTGGCGCAGGAGGTCCCGCACTGGAAGGGGCCATGATGGAGGTGGGGAGATGGGGGTGAGGTGAAGGAAGTAACGCTGGCAAAGAAGCCCGACAGGGCTCAGCGGAAGATGCGCCTGAAGACCTCTTTGCCATAATGGTAGATGGGGTCGACGCCCTTGGGGGGTGGCTTGGAGAAGGGCGGGTTCTGGGCCATTGTCATCGCCCGGTAGCGGCTCATGATCCGGAAGTGGCGCTCGATGAGACCGAGGATGAAGCTTATGACCACCGCCGCGGCCCATACCCAACCCAGCTGGACCAGCAGATCCATCTCGGAAGAGGGTCTGACAATGGCCCAGTGGACCACCAGCCCCCAGCTGACAAGGACCATCAGGTTCAGAAAGAGCCGGACCGGGGAGAAGGGAGACCAGGTTCGAAAGGGCCAGAAGAGGCGGTATGCTCCTCCAATGGTCTTCTTGATCCTCCCTATCCGATCGAGATATCTCTGCATCTCGCCGACGGAGAGCTCATCGACCTTCTTCATGGCTCAAAGATGGTGGCAAAGGATGATATAGTTATCGCTGAGAGCCTCACCTATCATCGCATTGGCGAACGGCAGGCGGGCATATGACTGACATGGAGGCGGCTCCCTGTGGGCAAGCCATAAATCAGCACTATCGATAGGGCACCATGCCTAAGGCAAAGGGTCCCGGATGTGATTCGGCCGCCAAGAAATGCCCCAAGTGCAAGACCTTCAACAAGCAATCAGCCAAGGTATGCGACAGCTGTGGCGCCGATATCCGGTACCGGTGATCTGGATCGCCAGCCTGACACGGCCTGGTTGATCAATGGATCTCCCAGGGTTCGTGGTTACCACTTTTGGTCCCGCCACGACCCCAAGGCTGGTCAGGGGGTGGAGGCCCATCGAATTGCCTCACCGCTCGGTCTCTTGTGGGCGGCTTAATCTTCCCCTTCCGCGTCCTCTTCCTCTTCGATGGGAGTCCCCGACAGGTAGCTGTGGATGGCCGTGGCCGCCTTTCTTCCGGCACCCATGGCCTCGATGACCGTGGCACTGCCGGTGACGATATCGCCTCCGGCATAGACCCCTGGGAGGTTGGTGCGTCCATACTCATCGGCCACGATGTTGCCCCATTTGTTGAGTTCCATATCGGGCAGGGTCGAGGTCAGCAGGGGATTGGCCCCCGAGCCGATGGCGATGACCACCAGGTCCACCTCCAGGGTGAACTCGGAGCCCTCGATGGCCACTGGTCGCTGACGGCCGCTGGCGTCGGGCTCGCCCAGTTCCATGCGTAGACACTCCATGGCCTTGACGAAGCCGTTCTCATCACCCATGAAGCGTACCGGATTGGTGAGCAGGTGGAAGATGATGCCCTCCTCCTCGGCATGGTGGATCTCCTCCGAGCGGGCGGGCATCTGCTCCCGGGCCCGGCGGTAGACTATGGTGGCCTCCTTGGCTCCCAGGCGCAGGGCGGTGCGCACCGAGTCCATGGCCACGTTGCCTCCGCCGATGACGGCCACCTTCTTGCCTCTCACGATGGGGGTGTCGTACTGGGGCCAGAGATAGGCCTTCATCAGGTTGGATCGGGTCAGGTACTCGCTGGCCGAATAGATGCCCGAGAGGTTCTCGCCGGGAACGCCCATGAAGTAGGGCAGGCCGGCGCCCACACCGATGAAGACGGCATCGAAGCCCTGCTCGAAAAGCTCGGGGATGGTGATGGTGGTGCCGATGATGACGTTGTAACGCAACTGGACCGAGAGCTGTTCCAGCATTCCCACCTCGGACTCCACGATGGCCTTGGGCAAGCGGAACTCGGGGATGCCGTACATCAGGACCCCGCCGGGCTTGTGGAAGGCCTCGAAGATGGTGACCTCGTATCCCTTCAGCACCATGTCGTAGGCCACGGTCAGGCCGGCGGGTCCGGAACCCACAACGGCCACCTTCTTGCCGTTGGGTTCGGGCAGTTCGGGCAGCTCGATGGACCCCTGCTCGCGTTCGTAATCGGCGCAGAAGCGCTCCAGGCGGCCGATGGCCACCGGTTCCCACTTCTTGGCCAGGATGCAGATCTCCTCGCACTGGGACTCCTGGGGGCAGACCCGTCCGCATATCGCGGGCAGGAGGTTGGTCTCCTTGATCTTGCGGGCGGCGGCCTCGAACTCCCCTTCATGGATCAGGGCGATGAACTCGGGTATCTGCACCTCCACCGGGCAGCCGTCCACGCAAAAGGGCTTCTTGCACTGGAGGCAACGGGCGGCCTCCTTCATGGCCATCTCGGGAGTGTAACCGTACGGTACCTCCTGGAAGTTGCCCCCCCGTTCCTTGGGGTCCTGTTCGGGCATCGGGTTCTTGTGCTGCCGCTCTTCCTTGGTCAGTTTGGTGCTCAAGCTACCCCCACCTGTTCCTTGTACTGATCAAGTGAGCATTTCTCCTGCTCGCAGTAAGTGGTCTGCCGCTTCATCAGGACCTCCCAGTCCACGACATGTCCATCGAACTCGGGACCGTCCACGCAGGCGAACCGCTTGTCACCTCCCACATCGACCCGACAGCCTCCGCACATTCCGGTGCCGTCCACCATGATGGAATTGAGGCTGACGATGGTCTTGACCTTGAAGGGCTGGGTGGTCAGGGAGCAGAACTTCATCATGATGGCGGGACCGATGGCATAGACACAGCCGATGGACCCATCGGTATCCTGTTCCAGGAGCTCCTTCAAGGGCTCGGTGACCAGGGCCTTGCGTCCCACTGTACCGTCGTCAGTGGTCACGATGTGCTCGTCGCTCACCGAGGCCAGCTTGTCCTGCCAGAACAGGAGGTTCTCACTGCGGGCCCCCTGGATGGTGATGATGCGGTTGCCCCGCTCCTTGAGGGCCCGGGCGATGGGGTAGATGGGGGCCGTGCCGACGCCTCCCGCCACCATGATGATGGTGCCGAAATCCTCGATCTCCGATGGGTGACCGAAAGGACCGGCAAAGGCGTAGAGCGAATCGCCCTCCTTCATTCGCGAGAGCTTCATGGAACTGGTGCCCACCACCATGATCACCAGGGTGATGGTGCCCCTGTCGACGTCCCAGTCGGCAATGGTCAGCGGGATGCGTTCGCCCTGCTCATCGGCCATGACGATCACGAAGCGCCCAGCCTCGGCCTTCCGCGCCACCTCGGGAGCCTCGATCTCCATCTCGAAGATGTTGGGGACCAGGAACTGATGCTTGAGAATTCTGAACATGGTTGCTCGACCAGCCATTGGGATCGGGATTATTATAATAATAGTTTGAACCCAGAAACAATCGGGCCCTCAATGAACCGCTGATACGCTTTCGCATCCGGAGGGGTTCTGACAACCCATCATCGACCATTCAGAGGTCCATCATCTTACCTCGGCTATCAGGCCCTCGCCCAGGACGAAGAACCCACATTAATTACGAAAACACTTTCAATCATAACTCCCAGCAATTAAAATAAGTAAATTATTAATAGTGGTAATTACATTGGGCAGAGTAATACATACCATCTCCTGACTTGTGAGATGGAGGTAAAAACATGGAAGCTCGCAAGGTTCAAAAAGTCGGCGCCAGCTCCCTCAGCGTCAGCCTGCCCAAGGAGTGGACCGGCCGCCACAACGTTGAGCGAGGCGACCTGCTGTTCTGGTCCCAGGAATCGGACGGCGCACTGCGCCTCATCCCCTCCAGCCTGGCCCGCCATCTCACCGTCCGCGGCGAGAAACGTTACTACATCAACGTCGATGCCGACCCCCAGGAGAACCTCCTGGAGAAACTGGTCATCGGCAATTACGTGCTGGGGCGGGATTACCTGGTCATCCGCTCCCGCAAGGGACTTACCGCCAAGCAGTCCCAGGAGGTCCACCGCGCCCTGGCCCGGCTGATGGGTATCGGTGTCATCGAGGAGAGCGCCACCACGATGGTCCTCCAATGCGCCATCCAGCTTGACCAGTACTCCATCAACCGACTGCTCAAACGCCTGCAGACGGTGGTTGGACGCATGTTCAACACCCTGGCCGAAACCATGTCCCACCTGGACCCCCAACTGCTCCAGGAGGTCCTGGACTGGGAATCTGAGGTGGACCGGCTCTACTGGCTGACCCTGAGGCTCATCTTCAACGCCCAGATGGACCCCGATTCCACCCAGAAGGTCGGAGCCCGCTCAAGCCTGGAGCTCATCGGTGACCGCACGGTGGCCAAGTACCTGGAGGTGGCCGGAGACCATGCCGAGGACATCGCCCTGGCGCTTAAGGAACTGGCCAAGCAGGGAAGCAACTTCGAGGCCTCCATCGTCAAGGTCCTGCGCCGTCTCATCACCAATGCCTCGGGCATCCTGGAGATGGCCGTGGGAGCCCTGCTCACCAAGGATGTGAAGCAGGCCAATCAGGCCATCAACTTGTTCAAAACCCAGAAGGATACGGGAGAGATCCTGGAAGAGGCCATTGAAAAGGTGGGCTACAAGGGAGAGTTCGCCAACGTGGCTCGCAAGGTCGCCTGGAACATCTCGTGGATCGGAGCCTTCGGGGCCGGCATAGCCGAGGTGGCCATCAACCGCTACCTTGAATGGCCCTCGGTCATCTGTGAACCCATACCGGACGAAGATTGAGGAGAACGGGGAGCGAACCTTCCAGAATTCGAAACGGCTCCCAGGATGAGGCTGACCAGCCAATCTCGTGCCCCATTCCACAGAACATGGCAGGCACGCTGTTATGAAAGGGCTTTAATAACGGCAATCCCTGAAAATCCAGAGGGTATACCATGCGATCACATCTTGCAATTGGCCTGACCCTGATCCTGCTGCTGGTCATTGCCGGGCAGGCAGCGGCCGCGCCCACAGTGACCGGATTCAACATCCCGGAGGTTGATGGAAATGATGGGGAGAGCTTCGAGATCAGGTTCGAGATCCGCTCAGATGAGGATACAAACTACACCATCAAGATCAAACCCCGAGCCGAGTTCAGCTGGCCCAATGGCAACGAGTTGACAAAGGACATCCCGGCCAACGATACCCGCACCTACATCTTTGCAGGCAAGCTGGCCAAGGCCCTTGCCGAGGATGGCAAATATGCCATCCAGTGGGAAGCCTACAAGAACGGCACCCTCTTCAAATCGGGGCAGGTGGATCTGCGTGTGGGGGCTCAGGCGCCGGCAACTGGAGGGGTGGTGGCTTTGGGAGTTATGGGTCTTGTGGCAAGCCTGATGGCCATCGTCAAACGTAGGGCATAGGACCCAGGGCAAACCAACATCTGATTAATCTGGCACCTTACCTCTGACGAAACCCTTAAGACGAAAACCGGCATCGGTGGTTCCCCCGCAAGGAATCCCCATGCCCTTTCGAAAAGCTTTCTGTCTTGGCCGGACCATCGTCAAACGCTACGAGCTGGCCGGTGATGTGGACCGTCTTCTGCCCATGCTTGAGGATGAGGACTGGGAGGTGCGTCGAGCCGCCGCCCGGGCGCTGGGCAACCTGGGGGATTCAAGAGCCATCGAGCCGTTGAAGGACCTGTCTGACGACAAGGAAAGGAAGGTGCGGTACACGGCCAACCTGGCTTTGAACAAGCTGGACAAGACCCCTGAGAATGCTTGAGAGCGCTGGCCCATAGTAATTTAGATCTCAACTAGAACCAGCCTTGAGCTTTATATCCATATCATCGGAAAACAGAGTGGTCGTTATTGATATCAGTACTTCCGCTCCTGGGGCTCGTAATCGCCAATGACAACAGACTTGTACCTCAGCTTTAGACCCTTGTCGGTCCTGAAAGCCACGGTATGCTTCAGCCACCCATCATCGTCGCGTTTCGGGAAGTCGGAACGGGCATGGGCACCCCTCGATTCCTCCCTGGCCAAGGCTCCCTGGACGATGAGCTCGGCAAACTCCAGCAGGTTGCGGGTCTCGAACGCCTCGGTGAGCTCTGTGTTGAAGGCCTTGCCCTTGTCCTTCAGGCCGATGGTGTGGAAGCGCACCTGCAACTCCTTGATCTTGGCCAGACATTCCTCCAGGTATTTCTGACTTCGAAAGACACCGCATTTGTCGCTCATCTCGGCTTGAAGCTCCTGGCGCAAAGCCATGGCGTTCTCGGGTCCAGGGGCCTCCAGCAGGTCATCGATCTCGGTGGCGACCTCGGCCTCAAGCCCTTCGGGGAAGTCGGGCAGGGACTGCTCCCCGGTCTCCTTCAGGAAGGTGTGGATGGCCTCGCCGGCCCTGCGGCCGAACAGAGCGGCCTCCAGCAGGGAGTTGGTGCCCAGGCGGTTGGCGCCATGGACCGATACACACGCGCACTCACCGGCGGCATAGAGGCCCTGTACAACGGTGCCCTGCTCATCGGCAAACACCTGACCTTCCTTGGTGGTGGGGATGCCGCCCATGGAGTAATGCGCAGTGGGTTGGATGGGTATGGGATCCTTTCGCGGGTCGACGCCGACAAAGCTCACCGAGAGGTCGGTGATCTGGGGGAGCCGCTCCTCGATCTTGGCCGCTCCCAGATGGGTCAGGTCCAGATGGACGCAATCCCCTGGAAAGCCCCGGCCGTCAAAGACCTCCTGCTGGATGGCTCGGGAGATCACATCCCGGGGTGCCAGTTCCATCTTGCCGGGGGCGTACCAGTCCATGAAACGATCGCCATCCTTGTTCTTCAGGTAGGCACCCTCACCCCTGGCGCCCTCGGTGACCAGGATGCCCAATCCCTTGAACCCGGTGGGGTGGAACTGAACGAACTCCATGTCCTGCAAAGGCAGGCCGGCCCGAAGAGCGAGGTGGAGTCCATCACCGGTGTTGGCCCCGGCGTTGGAGGTGATCTTGAAGGCCCTGCCGTAGCCACCGGTGGCGATCATCACGGCCCGGCTGTGGAAGGTGCGCAGGTTGCCGGTGTGGATGTCGTAGGCCACCAGTCCCCGGCAGATGTTGTCCTCCACCGCCAGGGCCAAGGCGTGGTACTCGGGATAGAACTGAACGCCATGCTTGACGCACTGCTCCCAGAGGGTGTGGAGCAGGGTGTGACCGGTCCAGTCGGCGGCATAGCAGGAACGGGGATTGGAGTGACCCCCGAAGGGACGCTGGGCTATCTTGCCCTCCTGGGTCCGGCTGAAGGCGGCGCCCATATGCTCGAACTCGTAGATGAGGGAGGGGGCCTCCTTGACCAGGATCTCGATGGCGTCCTGATCGCCCAGGTAATCGGAACCCTTCACCGTGTCGAACATGTGAGCCTTCCAATCATCCTCGGTGGCATTCCCCAGGCTGGCGGCGATGCCTCCTTGGGCGGCGCCCGAATGGGAACGGGTGGGGTAGACCTTGGTTATCACCGCCACCTTGTGGTCCTTGCAGGCGATGGCCGCCCGCAATCCGGCCAGGCCGGCACCGACGATGACCACGTCGAACTGATCCATCAGAGCCACCCCGTCACGGTGAAGAGGATGGCCAGCCCGTAGCCGAACAGAAAGACTCCCAGAACCGCCAGGCCCACGGTGACCAGGCGGCGGTGCTGGTCCCGGTTCAGATAGTCGTAGGCCACGTTGCGCACACCGTTGAGCCCGTGAAAGAGACAGAAGAGCAACAACAGGGAATCGAATATCACAAAGCCCGTCTCCTTGAGGTTGGCCTCGATGGTGGCTACCTGGATGGTGGTCTCGGGGTCGGTGTAGTGGTTGATCCACATATGGGCGAAGATGAGGAAGAAGAGAGCGATGCCGGTGAGCCGCTGGATGAACCAGGCCCAGAAGGCCGGCCTTGATCGACGGGTCACCTCCGGACCCAGGCTGGCGGTGGAGGTCATGGGAATACCTCCGGCCAGATGATGAGCAGACCCACCGCCATGGAGACCACGGTCAGGGCGATGACCACCCACACCAGGGTGTCCTGCCTTTCTGTCATTATCTCGAAGTCGAAGAGCATGACCCTGACCCCGTTGAAAGCATGGAAGCTGGCCGCACCCCACAGGAGCCAGTCGAGCATCAGGTAGAAGGGCTGGTGAAGGGTCTTCATCAGGGAATCGAAGTCGTCACCGGCAAAGGCGGCCCTTGATATGACCATGATGTGGGCCACCAGGTAGAAGGCCAGGATGAGCCCGGTGAGCCTGTGGGTGTAATGGGCCAGGGTGCCCGGTTCGCTGAAGGGGCGTTTGGCCATCTCAAGGGTCCGTCTCAGATAATATGGGAATCCCGACTGCTGGTGGGTGGGGAAGACCTTGCCTGTCCGCACATTGTCGGTCGTCATTTCACACCCTCCCCTTCAGTTCGTAGCGCACGATGGCCTGACGCAACCGCTCGATGGCCCCGGTGGTGTCGATGTACTTGGGACAGGCATCCTTGCAGCGGAAGATGGTCCGGCAGCGCCACACCCCGAACTCGTTGTTGACCCGGTCGAGCCTCTCGCCGGTGGCCCGGTCCCGATCATCGGTCACGAAGCGCCAGGCCTTGGCCAGGGCGGCGGGTCCCAGGTAGCGTCGATCGGTCCAGCCCACGGGACAGGAGCTGGAACAGGACCCACACAGGATGCATTGGGCCACGTCATCGTAGGTCTGGCGCACCTGGCGGTCCTGAAGCCATTCCTGCTCAGGAGGCTCCTCGTCGTTGATGAGGTAGGGTTCCATGGCCTCGATGGTGGCAAAGAGGGGCTCCCAGTCCACCACCAGGTCCTTGATCACGGGAAAGCCGGCCAGGGGTTCGACCAGCACTGGGTCAGACAGCACCGCAGCCACCTGGGTCTTGCAGGCCAGCTTGTTCTGTCCGTTGACGGTGACGGCGCACGAGCCGCAGATACTTGAGGCACACGACCAGCGAAAGGTGAGGGAGCCATCCTGTTCGGCCTTCAGGGTGCGCAGGGCATCCAGCAGGGTCATGCCCTTGGGGGTGTCCAGGTTGAATTCCTGAAAGTGGGGTTTGGCGTCCTTTTCGGGATCGAAACGCAGTATCTTGAAATTGGCTTCCATGATTAATCGCCGTTGGAATCCTGAGGGGCTTCAGGGAGGTTCTTGATAGCATGCAAATCCAACATGCCGGTAAAAACAGTGGTCGGTGGTTTATATCACAGAATGCTTTAAGTATTTACCAACGATTCCAAAGTATATGCCTGGATCGGGGGAGATGCAGCCTCCTATTGAAGACCATGTGGTTCGGGGCATGATGGCAATAATGGGAACAATCGATGGATCGAGCATCTCTGACCGAAGATGGGGACCCCCAGGTGGGAGTAAAACTAACT
>CAYLMJ010000065.1:0-9275 GCA_964384995.1 uncultured archaeon
ATGAAAAACACTGTTGCGAGGCGGCTGGGCGCTCGGTGGTTCAATCGAAGGACTGGCCCACGATCTCGAAGTCGATGCCCAGGGTCTTGAGCCAGGTCTCGGTGAACTCCAGGCCCGAGCTGACCGGTTCGCCATCGCCCCCTTCAACCAGCTTTTCGATGAAGATCAGCTCCCCCAGCATGACCTCGCCTCCTTGCCGCTCGAAGAGCTCCAGAAAGAGGGTCAGGAACTCATCCTTGGCCACCTGGAAGTCCGGCGCTTCGACAAATAGCGAGAGGTCTGAGCAGGTGAGCCTCCACACTGAGTTTGGCGCCTCTTCAAGCATTGAATTGTCTTGGGCACCCTACCAAATAAAAGTTGTGGTGTTATGTTCGTGTATCTCCGCTCTTTTTGCCTGTGCCAAGGCCTTGCCGAGGGGAAGAATCACTGGAATATCGAGGGTGACCCGATGAGGTCTCGCCTCAACCCTGGATGGAGGTGTTGACCAGAAGAAGATGGCGACCCTCCTTGGCGATAAGCTCGACCAGGTAGTTGGAGGGGCTCTCATCGCAAAGGGCCCTCATCCATGGCTCCAGAAGTTCAGTGGGGGCCGCTCCGGCCTTGGGCAAGGAGGGGGTGGTTTGCTTGCCGTTGGCGGCCTCCTCTTCCAGCGGATCGCCATAAGCCATGTCGGCATAGTGGTTCAGCTGGGTCATGGAGAGCCGGCCAAATCGGGACATGGTGCCGATGTGCTCGTCCCAGTGCTCGTCAATGAGCTTTTGCAGTCTGGCCAGGGCCGAGGGCCGCCCGCCATCCGATGCCGAATCCCAGCCTCGGGTGCCAAAGGAGCGGGAGACGTTGATGTCCACATTGGTGGGTTTGCGCTTTGGATTGGCCGAGAAGCCGTAGTACTGCAGGGCCACCTTGCGGGCCTCGGGGACCGACATGGACCAGGCCAGGGTGAAGGCCCATAAAAGAGCTGAGCCTGGGTAGGGTCCGAGAGACCCTACTCAGAAATGGGTTGGAGGTTCTATTGCGATTATCGTTAACTTATTATAACTAAATCAATATGTATGGTTAACCATTGTAAACGGAGCTTCTCAATATGCCCTCCACCGCCCAGGCTGTGGCCACCCGCTTCCCGCCTCGCGACCTCGCCGCCATCGATGACCTGGTGAGGGCCGGCCACTACACCAATCGCGCCGACTTCCTGCGCCAGGCTGCAAGGGAGAAGCTGGCCGAAGCCCGCCTTGAAAGGAAGCTGGACCTGAAGCCCTTCCCGCCTGAGATCCAACAGATACTGGAGGTCATTCGGAAGGAGGGGCCATTATGGGAATCTGAGGAGGAGATGTTGGCTGAATTGCGCAGGATTCGCCATCAGGTTTATAACGAAGAATATGGTGAGGACCCGTAAGGATTGAATCATTTGAAAAGCGGTAAAATACGCGTTCTTCTGGATACCAATACCTTGGTCAAAGCCCTTGCAGAGAACGAGCGTGATTCACAGTTGGTTCTAAAGAGCAGGAAGGTTGAACGGTACACCTTGGAATATGTACTCAAGGAATTCAGGAGGGCACTCACAAACAGAGGCTTCTCGCAGGGAAGGATCAATCGATTCGTGGATCTCATCCATCAGGAATGCACCGTTCTCCCCACACCGTCAAGTGAATCATTCAGTCGCTGCAAACTGTCCGACCGCTCCGACCGTCCCATAGTCGCCTCTGCCGTCAAGGCTGGTTGCATTCTCGTCACCCACGACCATGTGCTGTTGAAGGAGGCCAGGGCCTATGTGGAGGCCATGACCGCCAGGGATCTTCTTGAGTGGAAGACCTGAACCTCTCAAAATGGAATATTACTCTTGCACATGAGCTGGAAATGTTTAAATAACAACATAACCCAAAGGCAACCATGAGCAACGAGGGTGACAAGGTGGCCATTGTCGTGATCGTGGCCATCAGTGTGCTCGCCATGATCATCCTGGCCTACAGCCTTACCTCCAGTTCTTTCTTCGGCGAGAGGGAGAAGAAGACGCCCCGCGCCGCTTACAATGTCGCCCAGGTCGATAACCGGACCTGGACCGTCAAAGTACTCACCATCGCCCCGTCGGTATCGATAGCCTCGGCCAGCTACAGCCTGGAGGCACCGGACGGCACCGTCGTGAAGGAGGGCACCGTTCAGGACATCTACGGTTTCAATCTGGGATACAGTCAGGGGGTCGTCTTCGCCGACAACGACTTCAACGGCAAGGTCAGCCCCAAGGATGTCCACCCTGAATGCGGGCGAGGCGGGCGATCCCGCCATGGAGAACCTGACAGACCTTGATGGATACAAGTTCCGCCTGAAGTTCAATCCAAGCGAGGGCCAGATAGGCGGCACGCTGACCTTCGCGTGAGTCATCACTCGTTCCATTAGCGCTCCTTTGGCGCAACCCGCATTCCTGCACCCTCACCCTTTTAGCCAAACCGAGTCCTCCTCCTCCTGAATGCCCACGCCTTCTGCATCCAACCTGCCCCGCAAGCTCATCGGCTTCGTATTGAACCCCATCGCCGGCATGGGCGGCCGCGTCGGTCTGAAGGGCACCGACGGACCCGAGGTGCTGGCCGAAGCCATGTCCAGGGGCGCCCGGGCCGAGGCCCATGAGCGGGCCGCCACCGCCCTGAAGCTCCTGGCCCGCCAGGCGTTGTGGAACTCAGAGGCGCCACCGCTCTGGCTGGCCTGCGGCGGGTCCATGGGCGGCCAGGTCCTGGAGGCCGCCGGCTTTGCCGGTCACCATCATCGCTTTATATACTTCCCGTCGGGTGAGCCCACCTCGGCCCAGGACACGAGGATGGCGGTTCAGGCCATGGTCCAGGAGGGCGCCGAGCTCATCGTCTTCTGCGGTGGCGACGGCACAGCCCGGGATGTTCTGGAGGCCATGCAGGAAGCAGAGTCGGCGGGTCTGGGACCTTTTGACAAGGCCGGATCGGTCTCCATGGAGGAAATGGACATTGAGGGGATGGTGGAAGGCCTCGATGAGAATGGGCCTGCCTCCCCCGATGCCCGGGTCCATGCGACGCCCTCCATCCCCGTCGTCGGCATCCCCGCCGGGGTCAAGATGCACTCGGCGGTCTTTGGCCAGTCCCCTTCGGCGGCCGCAGATCTCATCGAGCTGTGGCTGGCCAACCGGGCTGGTCTGCGGGAGGCCGAGGTGATGGACGTGGACGAGGCCGCATTCAGGGAGAATCGCCTGGCGGTTCAGCTCCATGGCCACCTGCGGGTGCCCTATCACGCCGACCTGCTCCAGGGCTGCAAGTGTGTCTTCGGCGGCGAGGATGAAACAGAGGCCATCCTGGGCATCGTGGAGACCTTCCAGGAGGAGGCCGGTAGGTCCAGAGATATCCTGTGGATCCTGGGAGCCGGTTCCACGGTGGCGGCCGTCAAGGAGGGTCTGGGGTTGAAGGAACCGACGATGCTGGGCATCGATGCCCTGGAACCCGATGGCTCGTTCCATCACGACCAGAACGAAGCGGCGATCCTGAACCTCCTGGAGGCCCATCCTGAAGTCGAGGCCCGACTGGTGGTCTCGCCCATTGGAGCCCAGGGCTTCCTCTTTGGCAGGGGTAACCAGCAGCTTTCACCCCGGGTCCTGGCCCATCTGGGCAAGGAACGCATCCATGTGGTCTCCACGCCCCACAAGCTCCGCGAGACCCCCAAGCTCCTTCTGGACACCGGCGATACGGCCCTGGATGAGGCCCTGGTCGGCTTCTACAAGGTCACGGTGGGCTTCGAGACCTCCCGCGTCACCCGTGTCGAGGTGGCTGGCAAGAGATAATGACCCATTTTCGGGTAGCTACGCAATTTCTATTATATCCTTGCCCATGACCACCTGTGGATAACTTGAACCTCAACCAGCCAGAGGCCACTCTCGCCCACGAGGCCACCTCCCTTGTTGATGGACCCTCGTCGGCCAGCCCCTCCGACACCTTCGATCCCGAGTCCCTTTCCCGGCAGGCTCACCTCTCCCCCAAACTGGTGCAGGCCATCATGGACCTTCAGGCGGGCCGACCGGTCTACATCTACGATGCCGACGGCCGCGAGGAGGAGACCGACATCATCTACTGGGGTCCCAAGGTGGATGCCGAGTCTGTGCGGGTCCTGCGCTCCCAGGCCGGCGGACTGGTCTTCATCCTGGCCCCTCACGAGGCCGGCGAGGCCTTCCAGCTCCCCTTCCTGCAGGACATCTTCGAGGAGCTGGCCAAGGGTCAGCCCATATTCGAGGCCATCGTGGCCAACGACATCCCCTACGACTCACGCTCATCCTTTTCATTGTGGATAAACCACCGGGGCACCTTCACCGGCATCACCGACAACGATCGGGCCCTGACCATCTCCACCTTCGCCAAGCTGGCCGGACAGGCACCCGAACTGGCTCGACGCAGTCACGAGGCGGCCATCGAGGCCTTCGGGGCGGCCTTCCGTTCCCCGGGTCACGTGCCCCTCTGCGTCTCCACCGAGAAGCCCCTGACCTCCCGCTATGGCCACACCGAGCTGGGAGTGGCCCTGCTGAAGCTGGGCGGTCTCAATCCCGTTGGCGCCGGGGCCGAGATGATGGGCGATGAGGGCGAGGCCCGACCCCGCGAGGAGGCCGAGCGAATGGCCCAAGAACGGGGACTAACCTTTTTGACCGGAGCTGAGATAATTGAGGCGTGGCGAGCTCGACCCCGCTGAAGGCCCCCCCGGGGGGAACGCCCCAGGCCGATGCCCGTACCGGAACAGGCACGGACAGGGCCAGCACCGCCGGCCATGTGGTGGCCACCGGGGTCTTCGATCTGCTCCATCTGGGTCACCTCCACTTCCTGATGGAGGCGAGCAAGCTGGGGGAGCGATTGACGGTCATCGTGGCCCACGACGAGACGGTGCGCAGGCTCAAGCGCGAACCCGTGGTTCCCGGCGCGGTGCGGGCCGAACTGGTGGCCGCCCTGAAGCCGGTGGACGAAGTGATGGTGGGTCAGCCTGGCGACATGCTGGCCATCATCGAGGAACTGAGACCCGATATCATCGCTCTGGGTCACGACCAGCACATCTTCGAGCCGGCGGAACTGGAGCACAAGCTGACCCGGCGGGGACTGCGGACCCAAGTGGTGCGACTGCCCCGTCTGGAGCATGGCCTGGCCGGCACCCGCAAGATGATCCAGCGGGTCCTGGACCTTCACGGGTTGACAGACCGCCCGGATTGAATCCTCCGCCTAATCATGGGAGGCGGGCCCCATGAAGCGCATCGGCATCGCCGATACCACCTTCGCCAGGGTGGACATGGCCGCGGTGGCCATCCGGACCCTGAAGGATACCGGTACCGGATTTCGCATCGAGCAATACACCGTCCCGGGTGTGAAGGACCTGCCCGTGGCGGCCAAGAAGCTCATCGAGGAGCGTGAGTGCGACATCGTCATGGCCCTGGGCATGCCCGGCGGCGAGGAGATCGACCGGATGTGCGCCCACGAAGCCTCCCAGGGTCTCATCCAGTGCCAGCTGATGACCAACACTCACATCGTCGAGGTCTTCGTCCACGCCGATGAGGCCGACTCCGAGAAGGAGCTGGACCGGCTGACCCGACAACGGACCGCGGAGCACGCCGTCAACGCCTACGACCTGCTCTTTCGGCCCGAGAGGTTGCTGAGACAGGCGGGCACCGGCCAGCGCCAGGGCTTTGGCGACGCCGGGAGGATAGAATGACATTTATCGACGATGATTATTTAAAGCAGACATTTCAGATTCAAGGAACGTGAACCCATGAACATAGCCCTGATCGTATCTGAGTTCAACTACGACATAACCTCCATGATGGCCGAGCGGGCCAAACAGCACGTCAAGTTCCTGGGCCACACCGTGGCCGACGAGGTCCTGGTACCGGGGGTCTACGACATGCCTCTGGCGGCCCGTCGCTTGCTGACCCGCAAGGACGTTGATGGAACCGTGGCCCTGGGGGCCGTCATCGAGGGCGAGACCGAGCACGACGATGTGGTCATCCAGCACGCCGCCCGCAAGCTGGCCGACCTGGCCGTGGAGTACGACAAGCCCGTGGGTTTCGGTCTCACTGGACCGGGCATGTCAAGGCTACAGGCCGAGAAGCGCATCGAGCGGGCCAAATCGGCGGTGGAGGCCTGTGTCAAGATGGCCGTCGCCGGCAGGAAGGCCTGAAACTCTCGACCCTGCTTTCCTTTACTCTCTCCTTTACTGTATCCCATCCCGGCATCTGTGGCACTGGCATCCTTGGCGAGCATTCAGCATAGCAAAGCATAGCAAAGCGTGGGCAAGGCTCTGTCCCATGGGGTCAGGAAGGCGAGACGGTGAGATAGGGCCTGTGCTACCAACTACCACGAATCTTCCAGGTCCTCGGCGTCAAGGGGCTCGGCCTCCTGGGGCTCAGGCTCCTCGGGAGGCGGCTTGTCCCTCATCCAGGATGGCTTGGAGGCCATGGGTCGCTGAGCCAGATCCGTGCTTTCGGTGCCCTCGCCCGTCGTCGTCGGCAGACGGACCGCCCTACGTGTCACCTTGCCCCGTTTGCGCTTCAGCTTAGAGCCGATCCTCAACGAGGCGGTGTAGATGGCCGGCAGTACCAGCAGACCGCCAACCAGGGTGTAGAAGATTAGGATGATGATGAGCAGGAAGAAGTTCTGCAGGCCCACGAACTGGGTCCTGAAGAGGGATATGAGCACCCCGGCCGCCACGCCTCCCGCCGTCGTTGAGGTGGCCTCCACCAGGGAGGCGCCGGTGTGTTCCACGGCCCGGGCGATGCCCTCCTCGGTGACCCCCTCCTCCCGGACCCGTTCCGATATCTGGACGGCGTTGTCGATGCCGATGCCGATGATGATGGTGCCGATCATGGCGGTGAAGATGTTGACGTTGGTGGAGCCGGCGCTCATGGTCATGGGCTGCCAGGCGACGACGATGAGGATGGGGACCAGGGTGGCCAGGGCGAAACCAAAGGACCTGAGCAGGGTGACGGGGGACAGCCGGTCCTTGCTGGTGATGTAGAAGAGGCAGAAGAGGGCGCATAGCACCAGGATGAGCGAGAGCATGATGGTCTTCCACTGGGTCTCCTGGATGCCGGCGTTGATGGCCACGGTGATGGGGGGTCCGCCGGTGAGATGGGCCACTTCGCCGTTGGGCACCACCAGATCCTGGTAATCGGTTATCTCGTTGATGCGGTCGATGAGCAGCTGGGTGTCGTCTATGTTGATGTAGGGCATCTCAACGTAGATCAGGGCCTTCTGGTAGTCGTCGCTGATGAGCATGGCGATGATCTCACCCGAGAAGGAATCGTAGAACACCTCGATGAGGTCGTTGCGCAGCTCGGTGCGGGTGTAGGGCAGGTTGGGATCGTCCAGGTAGGCGTAGTTGTCGCTGGTGAAGAAGGGGTGGTGGATCAGGTCCCAGTAGGAGCCGGAGAAGACGATGGGCTCGAAGCCCAGGTCAATCACCGACTCTATGGTGAACTCCACATGGGCGGCCTTGAAGAAATCGACGATGGAGACGGCTGATACGTTCACCGGTTCCCCCGAGTTGCGGTTGTTGATGGAGATGGAGGCGATCTGGCTCTCGGTGGCGTTGATGACATCCAGGACCGCGGTATCGTTGGCCGCCGTCAGCATGTTGGGGTCGGCCAGCCGCTCCTCGTCGGCCCGGGTGATGACGATGCCCGTCTGACCGGCGTCGAACTGGTCCGAGTACTGGGCCAGCAGCCGAATGGACTCCACCTCGTCGGGTGCCGACTCGTCGCCCCGGATATCCTCCTGCATCACCCCCACCTTGGCCAGGGAGGCCATGGTCAGCATGATGATGATGAGCAGGATGATCCACCAGTTCTTCACCGGTATGGAACCCACCCGCTCCCAGACCGCGGCCTCCCCCTTCCGGTACTTGGTCAGCATCATCAGGGGTGGCACCATCAGGATGGTCAGGATGAAGGCCGAGGTGACCCCCACGATCATGGTCAGGCCCACGGTGCGCATGGGGGCGATTGGTGATATCATCAGCGCCGAGAAGCCGATGATGTCGGTGATTGCGCACAGCAGGGTGGCCCGTCCGGTGGTGGACAGACCCTTGCTCACGGCCTTGCGAAAAGGGAGGCCTTCGTCGAACTGGCACTCGTTGATGCGGTTGGCCACGTGGAGCCCGTAGTCCACGCCGATGCCCACCAGGATGGGCCCGGCCGCCACGATCATGGGCGTGAGCACCACCCCCGAGAGCTGGATGAGGCCCAGGGTCCAGATGATGGCGAAGACCACCGGGACGGCCACGACGGGCAGGATGCGGGGGGTGCGATGGTAGAACAGCATCATGACGACGACGATGCCCATGGCCAATGGCAGCATCAGCAACAGGTCCTCGTAGATGCGGTCGGTAACTTCGTGGAGCACCACCACAAGGCCGGTCACCCCCATGGTGGGTTGCTCGGGCTGTTCCAGTTCGGCGATCCAGGCGTTGAGCCTGTCGATCTGCTCCTTTTGGGCCTCGTCGTTGGCCACCTCCTCGTACTTGAGAGCGAAGAGGATGGAGGCGGTGTCATAGATGCCGTCGCCGTTGGTGTCCAGGGCGTAGTTGTTGGCCGTCTTGCCGGTGCGGTTCACCAGCTCGTCGATGCGGTCCTGGTTGTCGGGAATGTCGTAGAAACCGGTCCCGTTGACCCACTCCTCATCGGCCGGGGGGAGCACGGAAAAGGTGTTGCCGAAGGTCTTGTCCTTCACGGCCTTGTAGGTCCGAGGTGTGGAGGAGTTGAGCTCCTTGATTATCGTCGAGAGGCTCAGGGTGAAGACGATGCCATCGCACTTACCCCGATCGGCGTACATGATCGACTGGTAGCAGCTGGAGAAACCCTCAGCCTGTTCCCGGGACTGGCCCCAGGGATCCATGGCCACCTCCAGGGCCGACATGGTCTTGAGGGTGTCAACGGCGGTGATGTTGTCGCGAGGGTTCTGATCGTACCTCTCAGGGTCCCAGGCGTTGCGGCTCTCCACGATCACCAGCAGGGTGTCGGTGGACCATTCCTGGCGCACCTCCAGCAGGAGCCCGGTGGCCTCGTCGCCTTCCGGCAGGTAGACCTCGATGTCCTTGGTCATGTTCTCCTGGAACTGGATGGCCGAGCCCAGGAGGATGAAAGTGACGATGGTGATGGATATCAGGGTGGCTAGGGGGAACCCCGTGGTGAGGGTCACTACCCCACGATTTATCGACTGAAAAATCGACCCTGAACTCATCGGTACCGCCGCAGATTGCCGAGTAAAGAGCTTGCGATAAAAAGATTTACTTATTGCATA
>CAYLMJ010000066.1:0-6775 GCA_964384995.1 uncultured archaeon
ATGAAAAATTCACGGATATTCAACTCATCTATCTCCTGATTTGGATATTCCAAATACGCTGTTCTGACCAATTTCATGTTGTTGGAATACTGTTTGTAGACATAGCCGAATCCACCTATACATTTTTCGATATCCCATACACCGTACTCTACTCTCAGTTCTATATCGGGTATACATTCATTGGTTATCAATATGTGTACTGACCCATTATCATCTACATCCATGCCAACAAAGTCCCGATGATAGAGATCGAAGCTTGTGGTCATTGTTGTGCCATCTAGACCCTGGCCCAAGCCTGAAGCAACGATTCCTATTACGAGTATTATCGTAACTTCTCGCTTCATTTGAATGGCTTGAATCACAGAAAAATGAATGGTCGTGATCCAGCTTACGAGTAACCCACAGATTGCTATTTGAGATGCAAGTATCAGTGAACCTATCCAATTTATCTTGGTCACATGATTGTTGATCACATATATTTCAATATTATGATAAAGATCATTGATGGAATACAACAATATCATCATCGAGATGCCTGACAGGAAGTATAGGGTCCTGACATCGACCCATTCCTTACCTTTCAATTCGATTATCCTATTATGAATGGAAGAAACAGAAAAACTTCTTCCCAAAGATTTGAAATAGCATAATATGATACATACATGAACAATGATAGTATACAATAGATAATATTCCAATTCAAAATACAGGCCAGGATGGTCTGTATGCTCATACATCACAAATTCAATAAATTTATAGCTCTTGAAGACAGTATAGAATGATAAAAAAATAAAGAAGCAGATCGATAGTGCATAATGTCTCTCGTTGGTCTTTCCACTTGGTACATGGTAGGTCAAGATGATCATTAACGAAGCGAGGATAACAATGAAGGTACTAAAGAATAGATTCCCGGCTCTGGATTTCATGCCATCGTTGGTGAAGTTAAAGATAAATAACAACATGGCTACTACAAATGTAGACACTACGAGAAGTATCTCAATGGAGAGCAACATTCTATGATATTTTATATATTCACTTGGAATGGGATTTCTGTCCTGGACCGATACATTTCGAATGCTTCCATATCCAAACAGAAGATGTCTAAGAGATTCACCCTTAGACATTCCTTCTGAAACATATTTGTTCAGATCCTCGTACCCCTCCATTCTTCTTCCCAATAATACAATGATAAGCACCATTAAGATTATTGGAGAGATGATACAGAATGAATATGAGGTAAAAGTTACCCTATAGCCATTGAATTCCGCATACTCTTTTTCTATTGAACGTAAGATGTACTCATGGATCGGATTACTAAGGAGAGCTAAACTAATGAACAAGAAGGCTCCAGCGATAGCTAGCAACACCACGTTGACATCCAGCATCTTGACCGAACTGGACGCTGAACAGACGCCCTGGTACTGGCTCGCCAGGTCATCCGGTTTACCAAAGGCTTCGTATATCTCATCGGTGGAGGCAAAAAGGCCTTCCTCCCGTTCGGCCTCAATGGCCTTCAATTCTGTTTCAAGCTCACCCAGTACCGATCTGCGGTACTTTGGGTTCAAACCCGATAGGTGTGATCTGACCTCGGCAAGATAGTAGCTGACCACCTCCGAGCAGACATCATCGTCCTTCTCTTCTTGGTCTTGCTCATCTGTTGGTTCTTCCTTGATCTCGGATATCTCGTCTTCTTTTGGGTATTCATCAACCTGTTCTTCTTTCCTATCTTCCATCCTATTCCTCCACCTTATCCCTCTCCTTGAACAGCGGCGTCACCATCTGCACCAGGGTCTGCCAGTCCTCCTTTCCGCTGTCCAGGGCCATCATTCCTGCCTGGGTGAGCAGGTAGTAGCGGCGGGCCGGGCCGTCCTTGGGTGTCGCCCAGGTGCTGGACAGGAGTTTCTTGGCCTCCAGTTGGCGCAGGATGGGGTAGATGGTGCCCTCCTTGAACTCCAGCCTGTTGTCAGTCCTTTCCTTGATGTGGCGGATGAGCTGATAGCCGTAAGTCTTGCCGCCCAGCTCCTGGATCACCTGTAGGACAAGGAGGCTCAGCAGTCCGGTGCGCAGTTCCTTGGACAGTTTGCTCTGGAACTCCTCGACGGCGGCAACGTCCTCATCTGTCAGCTCTTCCTGTCCGGGAGACGCTTTCGACGACCTTTTCGATGCTGAGTTGCGGCGAAGCAATGAGACAAGCATTACTAATCCTCAGTTCTATGTAGTGTACAGGTCTATGTAGTTGATAAGGGTTTTGATTCCATCTACAACCCCATCAGTACATCTGGTATCCCTCTAGCCCTGAGATCAATTTGGAGGATCATACCGTTCCTTCCTGATTCTTTCCGATGGTATACTGCAAAAACATACTTTTCCACAGCCTCAAGTCAGCTTGTATCCATACTCTATCCATACTCGATTCATATTCACCTCATATTCAGCCTCCGGTCTTCCTTCGGTCCTTGTTCGGTCTTTGTTCGGTCTCCAGCCGGTCCTTCTTCGGTATATCTAAACGGTAGATAGCCTCTCGGTATACTGTTGGTATACTGTCGGCATACTGTGAAAAAGCACTTTTTCGCTATCTTTCAAGCGGGCAGGCGCGGGGCGGCAGGGGGGCCGGGGCGGCGTCGATGGGGAGGCGGGGGATCTCCTGCAAACCTCCTTTATCCTCGCTCGCTTGACACCTGAGCTTCCCGATGCCGTCATCTCCCGCTCCCAGCCACTTCTCCCGCCCGACCTGGACCATCCCGGCCCTGTCGTCCCGGCAGGCCAGCGTCATTGCCGGGGTGTCGGCGGCGCTGTTCGCTGTCTGCCAGGGGGCTCTCCTCTCCCTGGGCCGTCAGGAGCCCGCTGTGTACCTGCTGTGGGTCGCCGCCGCCCTGGGCCTGCTGGCGAGCCTGCCCTCCACGCCGCTGTGGGACCGGTTCATGGCCCTGACGCCCAGGCAGACGGTTCTCGTCCTGATGATCCTGGCCCTGGTGGCCCGCTTCGTGATGCTTCTCAACACCCAGGAGCACACCAAGGACATGGAGCTCCTGCTGGAGCGGACCCAGAAGGCTCTCGACGGGGAAACGCCCTACACCGAGGACTTCCACGTCAACAAGCCGCCGCTCTACCTCTACACCGCCTGGTCCCTGGGTCTGCTCGTCGGCGCCGAGAACGTGCCCATGCGCGCCGCTCTCTCCCTCGTCGACGTCCTCACCGTCATCGCCCTCTTCTGGCTCGTCCCCTTCGGGCGGGAGGGAGCCGTTGCGGGAACTTCCACAGAGCGCACAGAGAACACAGAGCGAAGGGCGGGCAATTCTCTGTGGGCTCGGTGTTCTCTGTGGTTATCATCAAGGACCGTCAACCCTCAGGATGGGCAAGGGCCCGCCTCGGATGACCCATCTCCTGTCATCCCCGAGTCCCGCCGTCGTCTGGCGGCCCTGGGTCTGGCCCTCTGTCCGGCCAACATCTTCATGATCGGCTTCTCGGGCCACTACGAGCCCTTCGTCATCCTCTCGGTCCTGCTGGGCCTGGGCTTCCATCTGCGGGGGCGTCAGGAGCCCTCGGCCCTGCTCTTGGGTCTGGGCTTCGCCTGGAAGTTCTACCCCGCCCTCTTCCTGCCCCTGCTCCTGGCCCGTCTCCCATCCTGGCGGGCTCGCCTGCTTTATATACTGCTCTTCGGTGTGCCCTTCGTCCTGAGCCTGCTCCCCATCCTCTATGTGAACCCCGACGGGCTCTACGATTACTTCTTTGGCTACCAGGGCGGCGACTGGGTGGAGAAGACCCTGCGCGGCTTCGCCGCCGGACTCGTCGTCCTTACCGACTCATCGGATGTGGCGGGCATCGCCTGGTCGTGGGTGACTGCCGGCCTCTTCGGTCTGGCCCTGGCCCTCTTCGTCCTTGGTCGCTGGGCCCGCAATCCCCTGCCCGCGCCTTTGCCGGAGCTCCTTGAAAGGCATTGGAGGAGGCTCATGGAGCTGACACGGCGATTGGACCCGGTCGAGGGGGAGATACGCCCGGCTGGAAGGGGAGGCGGCGCCAATGGCTCTGCCGATGGTGTGGACCTCGGCGAGGAGGCCTCCGATGTACCTGAGAAGGAACCATCGATACAAAGAGCCTCCCGGCCGTTCATCGACGAGCGCCGCCACCTGGCTCTCTGGGCCAACCGGGCGCTTCTGCTATTCGCCCTCTATCATCTGTGGCAGTGGACCCAGGAGTGGGTGCTCCATCCCCAGGGGGGCATCCAGCTCTCCCGCGGCGTCGGCGCCGCCATCGTCATCATCGGCACTCTCCTCCTCATCACACTCTACCTCAGCCCCTGGTGGCCCCGGCTCTTCCTTAATAATGGCAATTGTGGGGGTTCGGCGCAATTGGAGGAGGAGGCGGGTGGAACCCACTCAACTGCTTTGCCGCGGTTATTCTCAACCTACGCCCTTTTCCTGGGTTCCATCATCGTGGTCCTTCTCGTCCTCTGGGGCTCTCCCGACTACTGCGCCTGGTACAGCATGTGGCTCATCCCCCTGGCCCTCCTTCTCCCCCGCTCCTGGGGCCGCTGGTGGCTCTGCCTGCTCCTGCTGGCCAACATACCGTGAATCCATTGGGAGTGATGGCTCGCAAGGCCCAATTGGAGGAGGCGATGAGAGCCCGGGTGTGAGAGTGCTGGGGCCTCATTCTAATAACCTCAGGACCCTCGGCCCCCGATGACCCGGTTGCTCTACATGGATTCCCATGACGGCACCTACACCCGCGAGTTCACCGCGGTGGTCACCTCCACGGTGGAGAGCCCCGAGGGTCCGGTGGTGGAACTGGACCGCAGCGCCTTCTACCCCCTGGGCGGCGGACAGCCCTCGGACAAGGGCGAGCTGACCTGGGACGTGGAGACCGCCACCATCAAGATCGTGCGCAAGAAGCATCGGGTGCGCCACTTCCTGGAATCGGGAAGCCCCCTGCCGCCGGTGGGCACCACGGTGGAGGCCTCCCTGGACTGGGAGCGGCGCTACGGTCACATGCGCATGCACACCGCCCAGCATCTGGTCTCGGCGGTGGTGGACGACCTTCATGGCGGGCGCACCGTGGGCAACCAGATCGGCGCCGAGCGGTCCCGCATCGACTTCGCCCCCCTCAGGCTCGATGCCGACCAGCTGGAAGAGCTGGAGGAGAGGGTCAACCTGACCCTGGGCGAGGACCTGCCGGTGACCATCAGGACCATGGCCCGCTCGGACCTTGAGGCCCGGCCCGAGGTGGTGCGGTCCAACCTCGACCTCCTGCCTCCCCACATCACCCAACTGCGGGTCATCGCCCTCGGGGAGCTGGACCTCTGCCCCTGCGCCGGCACCCATGTGCGCTCCACCGCCGAGATCGGCCAGCTGAGGTTCACCAAGCGGGACAACAAAGGGGCGGGCAAGCAGCGGCTGACCTACGTGCTGGAATGAGGTGTTCTGGCGCCTCATCGTCGAGAAATGCCCTTGAGCTACAACACTGTCGTGAGGTATCCGCGGGATGTGTGATTACCGCCGTTCAACTGTTTGACGGCCATTCCCGTACGGATGTTCCTGTCGCCACAAAAACGAGTGATTTGAATGGATTTTCAACCTTTTGAGATGTTCCTTGATTGAACGGTCCTGCCACCGTTGCAGACTCGACACGAATGGTCAAGAAATCGTAACCAAAGCCTTTTAATCTGCCGAATCCTAGTATCGAATGTGATGTCCGGGAGACCTCTCATATGACAACCCTTTTTTTCAATTCTTTCCTTTAACAACACCACTTTTTTTCCCGGGCATCACACCTATCTCTCTCAATAGCGCTGATGCTGTCGGCCGCCGCGGGGGTTTCATCGAATGCCTGGGCCTTGCTTATTTTGGTAAATAGTTCCAAAAAGTGACCCTGTATCTCTCTCCGCTGAACCACAGCCAGGGCAGGCAAGCGCTCACCCAGAATGATCGCTCCCGTCCTGGGGGGTTCGAGCAGCCGGGTTATTTGGGTCTTGGTTGGCACACCGAGGGGTGGCTGCTCGAACCTGGGTCCTCCATCGGACCGATGGGGACTTGGGGGTGAATGGGATATGGCTGTGACAGCCTCCCCTGGGTCTTGATGGGTTGATGGGGGATATGGCGGATGGGCGCTGTTGGGAGCGGAAGGGGGTCGTACGGGTACTGTCGGGGTCGTTTGGGATCGTACGGGTGATGTACGGGTGATGTACGCGGTTGCACGTGGGTTGTGCGGGGTCGTACGGGTGTACGATGTTGACGGCGCCAGAGGGGCGCCGCCTGTCGTTGGGGATCCGGGCGGCCAGCCACGACTTATCATCGCACGGCACACCAGAGTTAGGCTGGCCACCCGGTCCCGGTTGTCAGCCTCCTCCCTGGTTCGGCCCAGGGGGAAGCGTCATCTTGATCTTCAGTCGCCAGTGAACAGGTCCAGCGGCCGTTGGGCGGTGAACCTGTTCAGCAGGCGGGGGCGGTGTACCGATGTTCTTGGGGGCGAATTGGAGTTCTGGGGAGCGGTCGTTGTCCGGGTCCGGATCCTGGGGTTCCCGTCAGTTGAACCTGAGGAGGCGCGAAACAACGCCTGAGGCTTCGCTACGCTCAGGACGGGAAGGGATGACCCGGACGACCGACCCTTCATGGGGCCAGCCTCCTACCACTGGTTGAAGCAGTCCTCTCCGCAGACCAGCAGGGGGCCGTTGTAGTTGTCGTTGATGCCGTTGACGTGGCCCCGGTTCCAGCCCAGGTTCAGGCCGTTGTTGGTACCCGAGTTGGTACCCACGTTGATGCCGTTGTTGGTGCCGGAGTTG
>CAYLMJ010000066.1:6875-8750 GCA_964384995.1 uncultured archaeon
CCGTTGTTGGTGCCGGAGTTGTATCCGCTGTTCCAGCCGTTGTTGGTGCCGGAATTGTAACCGGTGTTCACGCCGTTGTTGATCCCGGTGTTCACCACTGGCAGATCGCATACCCCGCAGGCGGCGGGGTCGGTGCAGTCCGGATCGGGGTCGCAGGGTCCTGGGTCGGGGACCGGATCGGGAGTCGGATCAGGGGTCGGATCGGGTGTGGGCGGAGGAACGACCGGGGGTTCCGGGCAGACCGGTGGCTCTGGTTCCGGCTCGGGCACTGGTTCGGGTTCGGGTGCCGGAGGGGTCACAGGCTCACAGGGTTCCTCACAGCCAGGCGGCAGGATGATGGGGTAACATGGTACGTACATGCAGAGCGGTGATACTGGAGTCGGCATGACGGGTGGTGTTGGAGGTGCCGGGGTGTAGCAATCGTCATCATCGTCACCGTCATCGTCATCACAGTCGTCATCATCATCGTCGTCGTCATCGTCGTCATCATGATGGCGGCGATAGCGTTCTCTCCGGCAGTCGTCGTCATCATCGTCATCATCGTCGTCACAATCGTCGTCATCTTTGTATTGACGGGGTGCGTATTTTGCGTGTTTCCCTGTAAGCTTGAACTCTATCTTGAGCTTGCCATCCTTCTTGGAATACTTGGGTTCCAGGTATATCTCAAGTTCATTGAGATCATCAAGCAGGACCACCGCTTTGGCATATTTGTTTTTCTTGAAATCATCCTTGTCGAAAAGTAGTTGCCCATTGAGGACCACTACAACATCATTTAGATACTTGGCCTTGGCCTTGACCTTGTAATATGCTTTTTCTGCTTTGAATTCAATGTTGTAGCAGGCGGGCTCGCAATCCTTGGCGTAGAATGGTCCCAATTTTATGGTCTTTTTATATTTGTATTTGCTTTTGTAGCCTTTGTCATAGCCGCCGGTACATCCCGCCCCAACAAGGAGCAAACAGATGACCAACAACCAGGCGAATACTTGCTGAGCTTGGTGTTTTTCTCTGGTGTGCGAATAGAAAGGCATGGCATACGTGCCTCCTCTGGTGTACTCTATTCTTGGACGCACTGAATTAAAAACGTTGTGCCAGCCAACTACAGGCCCTCTGCAGGCCCGACTCCCCCGTCCGGAAGGGCGCAAGACCCGAGGAGGGGACGGGGGAGATCGGATGGGGGTTGAGGTATGGGGGGGAGGTTGTCAGGGTGGTTCTGCCTGGCGGATGGAAGGTTCAGACACCCAAGGGTGTCTGCCGGTCCACTGGCCGGGTTCCGGTCGCGACAGCTTGAGGGCTACTGATACTGGAACGGGGCGATTACCAGGCCCACATGACCTCGGCCAGATTGAACCGGCCGTTGCCATTTCCGATGTTGAGCTGGTTGACCTGGGTGCATCCGCCGGGTCCACAGCCGTCGCCGGCGCCGCTGATGCTGGCCAGGTTGGTGCGGTCGTCGCCGTGTCCCAGGTTCAGCTGGTTCACGATGGTGGGAGCGCCGGAGCCGCCGGAGCCCTCGATCATGGCCACGTTGTCGCGCTCGTTGCCGTTGCCCTGGTTCAGCTGGTTGACGACGGTCAGACCGCCGGGGGCGCCGCCGTCGCCGACCGCTACCTGGGCCGCGTTGTCACGGCCACTGCCATCGCCCTGGTTCACCTGGTTGACGGTGGTGGTGGGGCCACAGCCATAGCCATAACAGGGGTCGGGCTGAGGTGGCACGCACGGGTCACAGCAGGGGTCACAGGGGACCGGAGCCGGGGGGGCCGGGGGAGCTGGGGGCAGACAGGGGTCGCAAGGGGCCGGGGCCGGGGGGGCCGGGGGAGCAGGCGGCGGGCACGGGTCGCGGGGTGCTGGGGCCGGGGGGGGTGGGCCTGGCGGGCC
>CAYLMJ010000067.1:0-6024 GCA_964384995.1 uncultured archaeon
ACATCCGTCGCTTGTCCTCATCGATGACGACCCGTGGAAGGCCCTCGCTGTACTGGATCTCCATCTGCTCGCGGAGACCACAGGCTGGAAGCTGGGGCCACACCGGTATCTCGGGGAAGTTCTCCAGGATGAGCTGGCATGCCAGGTCCGGATCGGTGTGGGGAAAGCTGCCGACGGTGGTGGCCACAAGGGGTGCGTCAAAGGTCATGGTGAATCCCGTTGCATGCTGTGATGGTCATTAGTGGGCCTGCTCCAGTTGGTTGTAGATGGACTGGAAGGCCTTGAGTGCCTCGCCTTCCAGGGAATCGATGAGCTGGTTTGAGTCCATGGAGGCTTTCCGGATGGTTTCAGTATAGGGGATGAAGCCGATGAAGGGGGAGGTGTCGAACTGCCGACGGAGGTACTGCTCCTCATCCTCTGCCGTAATCTTGTTGCCCACCAAGGAAATGTCGGCGAGTCCTATCTGGTTGGCCAGCTCTATTATCCTACGTGCGGTGGCGACGCTGGTTGAGGTTGGCTCGACGACAATGAGGAGTTGGTCGATGCCCTGGACCGTGCTACGGCCCAGATGCTCGATGCCGGCCTCCATGTCCACGATGACGAACTCGTCCCGTTCCAGAATGAGGCTGTCCAGCAGGGAGCGCAGGAAGACGTTCTCGGGACAGGCGCAACCCGAGCCCCCAGCCTCGATGGCTCCCAGGATCAAGAGCTGGATACCCATGTGGTCGTATCCGAACCGGTCGGCGATGTCCGAGACCTTGGGATTGAGCCTGAAGATCTGGCCGAACTCCTTGAGCCTGGCGCCGGTGCGCTCCTCGATGAGCTCAGTGCGTTGTGAGATGGGGACGATGGTGGCCAGATCATTCTCCGATATGCCAAGGGCGAATCCCAGGTTGGCGTCAGGGTCGGCGTCCACCGCCAGCACCCGCTTGCCATCACGATGGGCCAGATGGGCCAGGATGCCGGCCAACGTGGATTTTCCCACGCCGCCCTTGCCGGTGATGGCTATCTTCATGTCTGATGGTCTGTTGTTTTCACCGAACCCGGATGGCTCGGAAAGAGGGATGCGTCGGTATGGGGCAGGAAGAGGGCTCCGGTGTACTGGTCCATGTAGCCCGGCTCGTAGCTCAGGTCCACGTAGGTCATGGCTCTGGCCAACCGCTCCAGCTCCTTTCTATGGTCCGATGAAAGCAGGGCCAGATAGGCGCCGATGAGGGAGGTGTTGCCCAGGTAGTGGAACTTGTCGGGGCTCAGATCTGGGAAGAGGCCGATGGTGACGGCCTTGGTGATGTTCAGGTGGGAACCAAAGCCCCCGGCGACGTGGATGCGATGGAGGTCCTCGGTGGAGAGTCCGACGTTGGTGAGCAGGAGACGGCAGGCCGAGAAGATGGCCGCCTTGGCCCGGATGAGGTTGGCGATGTCGTGCTCGGTGATGTAGACGGGAGAGCCTATATCGGTCTGCTCCGCCTTGGCGAGGGTGAAGGTGGTGCGGCCGTCCAGCTCCCGTACCCTGGGATGGGTGTCATCGACCTGGAACTTGCCGGCACGGTCGATGAGCCCGCTGGTGAAGAGCTCGGCCAGCAGTTCGATGAGCCCCGAGCCACAGAGCCCTTTGGGCTTGCCTCCACCGATTACCTGCAGTTCGACCCGCCTGCCAGCTTCGCCGATGGTCACCGCCTCGATGGCACCATCCGATGCTTTCATGCCACAGCTCAAGCCCACACCCTCAAAGGCTGGGCCGGCCGAGCAGGCACAGCCGATCATCCAGTCCTCGCCCATGACCACCAGCTCCCCGTTGGTGCCGATGTCGATGAAGAGCTCGACCTCCATCGGGTCTTTTCCCCGTCGGGCCGCCATGACCCCGGAGGTGATGTCACCGCCCACGTAACTGCCCACCGCGGGAGTGAGGAGTACCGGAGCCTCGGAATGGATGGCCAGGGCCAGTTCGCCTGCCTTCATCGGTGGCATGGAGCTTATCTTCAGGGTCTCTGGATTGGCGCGAATGTAATCGGCGTCGAGTCCGAGATAAAGATGGACCATGGTGGTGTTGCCCGAGAGCACAGCCCCGGTTACCTGCTCCGGTGCAAGTCCATGACGGTGAAGCAGGGCCTTCAGCAGGTCATCGATGGTGTGTAGGATGCGCTCCCGCAGTTCCTGGAGATGCCCAGGCTTGACGGAGTAGATGATGCGGGAGATAATGTCCGAACCGCATTCTATCTGCTGGTTGTAAGAGGATGCTACCTCCATGACCTTCCCGTCCGCAAGGTCCACCAGGGCCAGGGCCACGGTGGTGGTCCCGATGTCGCAGGCAAGGCCGTATCGAGGTGAGGGTGATCCTTCTGAACCATTGATTTTCAGGGACAGAGGGCTACGAGGATGGGGGGGCGAGACCTCCACCGTCGTCTGCAGAGAGCTTGTAAAATCGGGTTCCCGGTCCACCTTGACCTCGGGCAATCGAAGGGTCAGGGGTCCGGTCACCTGGGACCGACAGGCGAGGACATGTCCCTCGGGCAGGTCGTGGGTCTTTGGGCTATCGCCGGATGACAACTTAACCTGTCCCTCAAGGACTTGGACCTCGCAACCCCCGCAGATGCCCTGACCGCCACAGGCCAGATCAATGGAGAGGCCCGCTCCCTGGAGAATCTCACTCAAGGTCTCTCCCTCGTTGGCCTTGATGTCGATGTCTTGTGGCTGTACAGTGATGCTGATGGTCAAACGAGGATACCTTCCCTGTGTTCCTTTTGTATCCTAATTTTCAAGATGATGGTTGATGAAGGGGCCCAGGTCGGCGGCCTCCTGGGGGCCGACGGTTATCCTCCATCCGGGCAACGCCTCCTCCAGCTCACCGCTGATGGAGGCTACCAGACCGGGGATTATGAGCTCCCGTCCGGTCACCTGATCCTGGAGGCCGATCTCCTTCACGAATCTGGCGATGGTCTCGCCGTTGAACTTGCCCGCGGCCCAGGCGGTGAGGACGCTCATGCCCTCGCAATCGGGAACCACCAACCAGGCCGAGTGGCCCGAG
Organism: uncultured archaeon; assembly: GCA_964384995.1. Classification (GTDB taxonomy): domain Archaea; phylum Thermoplasmatota; class Poseidoniia; order MGIII; family CAYLMJ01; genus CAYLMJ01. Next base: position 3,026 of record CAYLMJ010000067.1, read on the forward strand.
TTCTCGATCTCCCCGGAGACAATGAAGTAGGTGAGGGAGAAGTTGGTGGTAATGAATATGGGGGAGTCGGGTCGGGGCTCGCCGATGGGGTAGACCTTGGGCTCAACCTGGATGGGCTTCTGGGGGTCGGTGTAGATGTTCTGGCGCAGGGCGTAGAGGGTAAGGAGCAGTTCAGGTTCGAAGCGGGGCAGGACCATGAGGCCGGAGTACTTGCAGAGGTTCACCGCCGAGTCGGCCAAAAAATCATGTTCATCCTGTTCCTTGATGAAGGATATCAAAGGGAAGCCGAAAGGCTTGAAGCCCTTGCGCAGAGCCGCCCGCCTGAGGATGGAACTGTTCCGCAATTGCTGGCCCAACCCATCTGCCGAAAGGTTGAGAACGAGGTCCTTGAAGCCCGATTGCACGATGGCCTCGGTCTGACTGGCAAGGTCATCGAACGAGCTGGAACTGACCACCAGACCTGCCCCGGCCTCCTTGGCCATTTCGACGTACTCTTCCGCCGCCGCCCCAGCCGGATGGATGATAGGGCGCTTTCCACCGAGCTTCTCCAGGGCCGCCTGCAAGGTCCCCTTGTCCGAACTGTTTAGAATATGGGGCTTGGAGGTGGAGACAAGGATGGCATCCAGTGCGGTCAGGAAAGTGTCACGGTCGCCGGAGGTGTTGGAAAGGCAGAAGCCGTTGAGCTCCAGGTTCTCGCCCACCCGCTCGATGACGTATCCATCCGCTGCATTCACCGTTTTCTGAATGGTGGAAGCAGGGTCGATGTCCTGGATGTCGATGATAAGGGCGGTGTCGTGGTAGAATGTCTTCTCGTGGCGGAACATCTCGGTCTCGCCACCGATCTCGAAACAGGTCTCGCCTGAACCGACCTTCACCGTTCCCATGGGCGGCTCGCTGGCGGCTCCCAGGGTGCTCTTGGCCTCCTCTGAGGCGTGGGGGCACTGGTCCAGCTGGGCCTGCTTCTGGGCCAGCTTCATGGCAAAGGCCAGACAGGTGGGCACCCCGCAGTCGCCGCAGTTGGTCTTGGGCAGGAGCTTGAATATGTCCAGTCCGCTCAGCGCCACTCTCAGCCCTCCTGGTCGCCCGTGATCCGCAGTTCCTTTATCTTCCGTCGCACGACCTCGACGGCCTTGGGATGGTACATGACCAGCAGGTCGGCCCCGGCCAGCAGAAGGCCCATTGCAGTGGCGACCTCCCAGTAAGCCGTGCGCAGCTCAGCCTTGCCCCATTGCGGGAAGTCGCTTGCGGGAGCCCAGGCCTCCTTGCTCAGGGAGCACTCGTAGCCCGGTGTCACCATCATCGGCCGGTCCAGCATCGGGTCCCCATTCAAGCCGTCCAGGCGGATACGCTCCATGATGGAGTAGGTGTACTCCAGACCGTAGCCCACGGCAGCGGTCATGGGATCGATCACAATCTTCTCCACCGGGAAATCCAGGTCGCCCAGCTGGATGTTCAGCTGTTTGGCGATGTTGACGTCGATGGGCGACTGGGCCACCAGGCTGTGACCGTGGGCCAGGCAACAGGCGGCGATGGTCTTGTAGTTGTCCTGCTCCACCCAGTTGATGAGGCAGTTCTCGCCGCTGGCCTCCTCGGCCACCTGACGCATCACCGCATTGTTGCGCTCGAAATGGCCGTGGCCGGTTATGATGAGAGGGACGGACACGGCGTCCAGCACCTGCCTGACCACCTCGGCGGCCTGCTCTGGGCTCCTATATCCCTTGTCGGGATGAGTGCCGTCCAGACGCACGCTGATGAGGTCGGCCCTGTACTCGTTGACGCACTTGCGGGCCATCTCGGCGGGAGAATCAATGACCTCGGAATAGATGTCTCTCAGGGTCGCTGGATATCTTTTCGGCATAACATCGAAGACCTCCATGGCGATGGGAGGTTCATTACCCAGCTGGCCCTCAAAGGCGTGGAAGGGCAGAGAAGTCGCCCCACCGATTGTAACCGTCCTGGCCCGGGTGCCGCCATTGTCCGACGTTGCGCCAAGGGTCACGGTCCTGATGGTTCCGGATGATGGTTCCCGGGGTATCTCAAAGGTCATGGTACTTGGTTGGTGGTCAGTGTGATTTGGTCAGGTCGGCGACAGCTTGTCGAGACAGTCAGACAGGGCCGACGGCAGGGGTGAGTCCTCCGGAATGCTGTAGACCGGTTCGCCGTTCTCGTCGCTGGCTCGCACCTCATCATCGTCGGGCAGGCAGGCCAGCAGTTCCAGCCCTTCGGCCTCTATCTGCTCCCTGATGGCCGGTGACAGCCTATCCTCGCGGGTGCGGTTGAGCAGGAGGAACCTCCGCCCCACCCGGGTGTCCAGCTCGGCCAGGAGCCGATTGATGCGCCCGGCGGTCTGGATGCCCCGGACCGAGGGGTTTGAGATTATCAGCAGGTGATCGATGTCCTGGGCCGTGCGCCGGCTGAGGTGCTCCATGCCGGCCTCGTTGTCGATGACCACGTGTTCGTAGTTGTCGGAGAGGGTCTTGAGGATGTCCTTCAGGACGTTGTTGGCGTAGCAGTAACAGCCGGGTCCCTCGGGTCGGCCCATGGTGATGAGGTCGAAAGCATCTTGCTCAACCAAGCCCTCGTTGATCTTGTACTCCAGGAACTGCTGCTTGGTCATGCCGCCGGGCAGATCGTTGACCTTCTCCTTCATCTCCTCGCGGATGTGGCCCACCGAAACCCCGGCCTCAACCCCCAGCAGGTCGTTCAGGTTCACGTTGGAGTCGGCGTCCACTGCCAGCACCGAGCCTCCGCCTCGCTGGTTCAGGGTACGGATGAGGAGGGCGGCGATGGTGGACTTGCCCACACCGCCCTTTCCGGTTATGGCTATGGTCTTGGTCATGTGATGTTCCTGGTTGGTGTTTGTTCTATTAGTTGTCTGGTCGTATCCCTGATACAGTGAGTTAGAACATGGAGGGCATGGTCAGGGCCGGATGGTCCATCCTGGTGAGGTGCTCCAGCACCTCCTCCTCGGTGGTGGCCACGGTCTCGTCGGCGATCAT
>CAYLMJ010000067.1:6124-8051 GCA_964384995.1 uncultured archaeon
TGAGGTGCTCCAGCACCTCCTCCTCGGTGGTGGCCACGGTCTCGTCGGCGATCATATCGATGAAGTTCTCGATGCCCTGCTCGGCCCCCAGCTTGTTGATGAGGTTGCCCAGCTGGTCCTTGAGGGCCTTGTGCATCCAGACCAGACGCTTGATGCCGCCGTCGGCGCGGATGAACTTCTTACTCAGGATATACTGCTTGCTGTGGCCGATGAAGCCCGGGGACTGGACCCCGCCGCCCACGGTCCCGGCCAGGGTGGAGAACTTCATTCCAACTGGTGTCATCTCGGTGAACTCCCGATGGACGGTCATGATGCCGTTGCACATGGGCAGGATGCATGATATGCACTCGAAACAGCCGCAGGAGGTCATGGGGTCCTCCATCATGGAGTAGGCGTTGAACTTCTCGATGTGCTTGTGGGTGTTGGTGTAAGCGTAATCGTTGACCCCGGACCACTGTCCCTTTTCGCCGTCGATTACCCGCTCCTTGGGCACCGGCTGGTTGCCACCCGTGGGCTTGATCTCGTAGGCGGCCTTGCCGTCCAGCCAGTTGTATGCCCCGCACAGGCCCGAGCGCTCGGGGGTGATGACGCAGACATGGTTGGGGGCAAAGGACTGGCAGAGCAGGCAGGAGTAGAATGTGTCCACCGACTCATCGGTGAGTCCGGCCATACGTTCGTCCCTGACGCGGTAGGCCTCCCGGGCGGTGTCGATGTGCTTGGCGATCTCGTCGGCGTCGGTGATTATGGTTATCTGGACCTTGTCCACTATGGTGCCGAACTCCTGATGGTAGACGGCGTGGATGATGGAGCCCAGGTGGCCGAAGTTCAGGCCCGCCTCCTTGGCCTCCTTGGAGATGCGCATCCAGTTGATGTCCCGCTGGCCGTTGTGGAAGACCCCGTGGGCGCCGTTCATGAACTCGTGCATCTGGCGCTCCAGCACCGGCTCGAAATCGGGCTGCATCTTGCGTCCGGCCACCTCGATGAGCAGGGCGAAGGGGATGCTGGACCCCTCCTCCACCTTGTCGATATCTGGACCGATGAGGGTGATCTTGCCGTCCTCCACCTCGTTCAGCTCCCGGGTTGTGGCCAGCTCGAAACCGGGCTGTCTGGGCCCCGAGAGCTCCACGAACATGTCGGCCTTGCGGATGCGCTCGCCGTGGAAGGCTGGGCCAAAGGGCACCGGGATGGGTACCTCGGCGATATTCACTTTGAGCCCCCGGACCTCGATGGCCTTGGAGACTATCTCATCGTGACCCACCGGGGATACCACATGCTCGTAGGTGCAGATGCCGCTGGGCAGGATCTGACCGATGTCGGTGTCGGCGATGGTGGGGAAGCCGAAGTTCAACGCCCCGGCAGCCTGGGCGTGCTTCTCGTTGTCCACTTCGCCGAAGGCCAGAACGAAAGCGAAAGTGCGGTTCTTGTTGTACTGGAGGATGCGGGCGAAATCCCCGGCCTGGGCTCCTCCGAACGAGAGGGCCACCCGGGTGGCGAAGCCCAGGGCGTGGACCGTGGCGCTGACATCATCCCCGAATGGCACCAGGCGGGTGTCCCAGCCCAGCTGGACGCCCTCCTCCCGCAACTGCTGGGCCATGGAGTCGCCATCGATGTCGGCGGACATGAAGACGTAGATGTTCTTCTCCTGCAACTCCCTGGCGATCTTGACCGCAATCTCATTGGTGGGGCATTTGCCCACAATGGCGGCGAAGCCGGGGGCGGTGCCGTCTACGAACTCGATGCCCCTCTCTCGCAGGATGACATCGGAGGCGGCGCCGAGCCAGAGCCGGTCGGCTGTGGGATTGGTCTCCGTCAGGTAGGGAAGTGGATCGTGAGTGTACTTGACGGCCTCGATGATCTCATCGGCGAAGAGGGTCGCCATGCCGGCGTCCAGGGCATGGCCCAGATAGGGCACGAAGAGCCGCTCGTC
>CAYLMJ010000068.1:0-336 GCA_964384995.1 uncultured archaeon
TGTCCGTGTCGAACTCCAGGGTGTCGATGACGGTGTCGGTGATGGCCCCGTTGGAAGCGATCTCCACGGTCTTGAGGTATCCATCATCCGGGTCGCCCTTGTAGGCTATGGCGTAGACATCGCCGGATATGTGAACGATGCTGGGATGATGGCCCTCGGCGTCATCGAACTCCAGGGTGTCGATGACGGTGTCGGTGATGGCCCCGTTGGAGGCGATCTCGATGGTCTTCAGGAACCCGTCGTCCCCGTCGCCCTTGTAGGCTATGGCATAGACATTGCCCGAGATGTGGATGATGTCCGGCTGGTCACCCTTGGCCGTGTCGAACTCCAGGGTGT
>CAYLMJ010000068.1:436-3681 GCA_964384995.1 uncultured archaeon
CGATGACGGTGTTGGTGATCTGTCCGTTGGTTGCTATCTCGACGGTCTTCAGGAACCCATCATCCGGGTCGCCCTTGTAGGCGATGGCATAGACATCGCCGGAGACATGGATGAGCTTGGGTTTGTCGGCCAGGGTGGTATCGAACTCCAGGGTGTCGATGACGGTGTTGGTGATCTGTCCGTTGGTTGCTATCTCGACGGTCTTCAGGAAACCATCATCGTCGGTGCCCTTGTAGGCCAGGGCGAAGACGTTACCGGAGATGTGGAGCAGGGTCGGGCTCTTCCCCTGGGTCGTGTCGAACTCCAGGGAGTCGATGGGAGTGTCGGTGATGGTGCCGGAGTCGGATATGGTGAAGGTCTTGAGCCATCCGTCGTCACCGTCGCCCTCGTAGGCGATGGCGTAGACATTGCCCGAGATGTGGATGATGTCAGGCGTTTCGCCGTTGACGGTGTCGAACTCCAGGGTATCGACCACGGTGTCGGCGATGGTGCCGCCGCCGGTGGCCGCCACGTCCTGGCCTGCGCCGCTGACCCAGCCCTCGATGGTCAGGGTATCGGAGATGTCCAGGGTGGTGTCATCGGGGATGGTGATGGTATCGGCCGCGGTGCCGGCGAAGTCGTTGCCGTTGGCGGCGATGCCGGTGGCCGCGGTGGCGCCGCCGCCCACTGAGTACTCGAAGTGGAGCAGGGGAGCGTTGGCCGACTCGCCGTCGTAGGCCTCGGCGGTGCGCTCGCCCGAACCGTCGACGATGATGACCATGTCGTTGCCGCTGGACCAGCCCGAACGGTCGACGACCTCCTGGATGATGGCCGAGAGGTCGGGGGTCTGGTGCTTCTCGTCCAGGGTGTCCCAGGCCGGCACGTTGCTCCAGGTCACCGAGGCGCTGGTCTTGGTCCGGTCGGTGATGTCGAAGCTGGAGGTGGAGAAGGCCGGGGCGTCGTCGATGTCCTCGGCGTAGAAGTTGAGGGTGGTGGAGACCGAGTCGGTCTCGTCGGTCTCGAACTCGAGGTAGGCGTTGGAGATGGTGGCGCCCTGGGGCACCGCAACGTTGAGGAAGCGCATCCCCACCTCCTGCTCGCCCACGTAGTCCGAGTCGTCGATGAGCTCCAGGTCGGAGCTGTCCAGGTACATGGTCCCGCTGGTGCGCTCCTCGGCGTCGTCGTTGGCGGTGGTGACGCGAACATCGATGGTGCCGCTGTCACCGCCGGGGAAGGTGCCGTCGTTGTCGTTGGATGTGGAATCGGCGGCGGTGCCGTTGAGGTGGTAGACGCCCTCGAAGCTGGAGTCCCAAACACTGGTGGGCGACTGCTGGCTGGCCACGGTGGGGTTGCCGTACTCCAGGAAGAGCGTGGTGTCGGCCGAGCCCGACAGGCTGGGCACCTTGACCCAGGCCACCAGGTTCCCGGTGGTGCCGTTGTAGAGCTCGATCTCGTGGCTCAGCTGGGTCGAGTCGGTCAGGGTGAAGCGCAGGTCGTCACCGTCGGGCTGGACCGGACCGCCGTTGTCGGAGTCCTTCAGGTCGGTGTCGGTGATGGAGACCAGGACCGGGAAGTCGGTGAGGGTGGCGTCGACCTTGGTGCTGTCGATGGTGAGGGCCTTGCGGTACTGCCAGTACGCGCTGCCCAGGCCGGTGGTTCGGACCCAGGCCGAGAGGGTCAGGGCGTTGGTGAGGTCCAGACCTGAGGCGTCGGGGACCACGACGTAGTCGTCATCGCCGTCGAAGGCCAGTCCGTTGTTCAGGATGGCCGAGACCCAGTCCTCGTTGCCCATGTTGTGCAGGGTGCCGTCGTTGGTGCTCAGGGCGTCGTCGGCCGTGGAGCCCGTCATCTCGTCCAGCTTCCACCAGGAGAACGGGTCACTGCCGGCGGAGGTGATGGTGAAGCTGGCGTTGGAGACGTCGTTGATGTCGCTCTCGTCCACGAAGCTGACCCGCACGGTCACGCTGGAGGAGGGGTCGTTGGCCACGGTCCACAGGTGGGAGCCGTCGTTGGGAGTGGAGGCCACGATGGTGTTGGCGTCGCTTACAAAACCATCCGTGGAGTACTCCAGCTTGACGTTCCCGATACTGCCGACCTTGGTCCAGTTGATGTATTGGTCGCTGAGAGCCGTCCACTCCTCCCCGCCGTTGGGCGAGGTGATGAGCAGGGTGGGGTCCACGATGGAGGTGTCGTAGGACCTCTCGTCGTTCTGGTACTGCAGGGCGGCGATGGGCATCGTCAGAATGCAGGCTAAGGCCAGAATGGCTATCTTGCGACGCATGAATTGATGTTCTTTTAGCGAAGTATATAAATGACCTTAGCTGAGGACCCCAGATGTTACTATGACGAACACTTGCCCCCTTTCTTCTAAAGAAGAAAGGAAGACGGGGAAACCAGAGCCATGATGCGGTCCAAAAAGGACCTTTCCATCTGGAGCTCTCCCTGCATTTTTGCTCATCAAAGGGTCACAGAAAAGTTTCTCGCTGTCCCTCCCCGACCAGTGCCATGGTGCCCGAGCCTTCGCTAAAAGAGCCGGAGTACCCGATCGGGGAGGGAGCGGATAATATTGATGGTCGTGTGGATCAGGAGTAGCTGTCGTAGAGGTTGGAGACCTCGGTGGAGGTCAGCTCGTCGTTGTAGAGCCTGAGCTCGTCCAGGGTGCCGTCCAGCAGGTTGCCGATGAGCAGGGCCTCGCTGTTGGTGGCGATGGATTCGGAGTAGTCGGCCGAGTCAGCCAGGGTGCCGTTGATGTACAGCTTGAACTCCTGGGTCCCGCCGGCGGTGGAGTTGTAGGTCAGGACCACGTGGGTCCAGACCCCGCTGGTGATGCTGGCCGAGATGGTCTGGTCGTTGATGGTGGCGAAGACGGTGTCGCTGGTGGCGCCCAGGCTGTAGGCTCTGGCCTTGCTGGCGACGTTCGTTGTCCCGGTGATGATGTTGATGGTCTTGAGGTATCCGTCGTCGCTGTCTCCCTTGTAAGCCACGGCGAAGAGGTCGCCGGAGATGTGCAGGAGGTTTGTCTCATGGCCCCTGGTCGCATCGAACTCCAGGGTGTCGATGACGGTGTCGGTTATGGCTCCGTCGTCGGCTATCTCCACCGTCTTCAGGTATCCTTCGTCGGTGTCATGCTTGTAGGATATGGCATAGGTGTTGCCCGAAACCAGGCTGACGCTGACGTGGTCTCCCTTGGCCGCGTCGAAGTTCAGGGTATCGTTGAGCGAGTCGGTAATGGCCCCGTTGGTGGCTATCTCCACGGTTATCAGGTA
>CAYLMJ010000068.1:3781-7174 GCA_964384995.1 uncultured archaeon
CCGTTGGTGGCTATCTCCACGGTCTTCAGGAACCCGTCGTCGCCGTCCCCCTGGTAGGCGATGGCATAGACGTTTCCCGAGACATGCAGGAGGCTGGGTTCCTTGCCCTGTGCGGTGTCGAACTCCAGGGTGTCGACGACGGTGTTGGTGATGGTACCGTCGTTGGCGATCTCGATGGTCTTCATGTAGCCATCGCTGCCATCCCCTTCGTAGGCGATGGCGTAGATGTCACCCGAGATGTGGAGGAGTTGGGGGGCCTTGCCCTGTGTGGTATCGTACTCCAGAGTGTCGGTCACCGCGGCGCTGATATCACCTGCGCTCATGCCGCTATCGGCCTTGAGCCAGGCCGAGAGGGTCACCTCGCTGGTGAGGTCCAGGCTGGCGGCGTCGGCCACGGTGACGTAGTCGTTGACGCCGTCGAAGTCCAGGCCGTTGTTGAGCTTGCCGGTCACCCAATCCTCGTTGCCCATGTTGGTCAAGGTGCCATCGTTGGAGCCCACGGCATCGTCGGCCGTGGTGCCCGAGCTCTCGTCGAGCTGCCACCAGGAGACCAGGCTGGGCGGCAGGCCCAGCTCAAAGCCGTCGTCGGAGATGTCGTAGCGGTCGGCATTGGAGGCGTCGGACACGCGGACCTTGGCCCCGCTCACGTAGGTGTCGGGGATGGTCCAGGTGTAGGAGCCGTCGTTGGCCGTGGAGGCCACGATGGTGTTGATGTCGGAGACGAAATCGTCATCCGAGTACTCAAGCTTGACATTGGTGATGGAGCCGGTGGAGGTCCAGGTGACGCTCTGCTGGCTGTCCGATTCCCAGATCTCGCCGCCGTTGGGAGCGGTCAGGGTGAGTAAAGAGAGAGCCGTGGCGGTGGTGTAGTCGCCCACGCTGATGGTGGCCGGGGTTGGGCCGTTGGTGGCCTCCCAGGCTTGCCCTTCCTCGAAGGCGTCGGTCTGGGCCACGTAGGTGGCGGCGTAGGCCTTGTCACCAGTGACCGGGGTGAATGTATCCCCTATGGGCACGGCGAACCGGACCACCTTGTTGGTGGCGTCGAAGTCGAAGTAATCGCTCCCCAGGGCTACCATGTTGGCGTTGTCCCACTTGGTGGAGGCGTCCCACTGGTAGAGGCGCAGGCTGTCGGTGGCTCCGTGGGTGGATAGGGCGTACTCGTATGAGCCGTCGCCGCCGTCGTCCAGTAGCACCGCATAGGTGTAGCCGTCAGCGTCAGGCGCGGCCTCGGTGTAGAACTCGAAGTAGGAGTAGTAGGCGTCGGCCTGGAAGAGCAGGTCGGTGTTGACGCTGTTCTGGATGTCGGTGGCTTGAGTGGCCGGGGTCTCCTCGCTTCCGAACGTCAGCAGGCTGTTGGCCTCGGAATTGTAGGAGGCCTTGATCCACGCCGCCGAGTGGGCCGTGTTGGAGAGGCGCACCTCGTCCAGACCGCCACCCAGATAGTTGCCGGTGTCCCGGCGACCCAGGTAGAGGTCACCGCCGATGCCCACGTTGGTACTGGCGACGGAGCCGGAGGAGCTCTGTCCGTTGACGTAGAGGGTGTGGGTCGAGCCGGTGTAGGTCCAGACCACATGGCTCCAGACCCCGTTGGTGATGGAACCTGTGGCTGCCTGAGCGGCACCGGCCGAGCCGTCGGTGGCGGTCCGCACCTCCAGGTGGCCCGACAGCCAGAAGACCATTATCTGGCGAGTACCACAGGCGCCGCTGCCATGGATGAAGAGCCGGTCGTAATCATCGGGTGAATTGGGCTTGAGCCAGAACTCCAGGCTCCAGGCGCTGGTCACAGAACAACCCGTGCCGTGGTCGGTGTAATCGTCGGTGCCGTCGAAATCGAGACTGCCGCCGACCTTACCGGCCACCTGGTCGCCGGAGGTCATGGAACCGCCCGAGGTACCGTCCTTGTTGTTGCTGGTGCTGTCCAGCATCTGGGGACTGCCGCCCGAGGGGTCCTCGTTGAGGTGCTGGACCATCTTGAAGTTGGAGTTCCAGACCCCCGTGGCGCTCTGGGCGTCGCTGGCGCCCGAGTTGCCGTAGTAGAGGTAGAAGTCGGTGTCACTGCTGGAGGAGACCGAGTCCAGTTCGACCCAGATCTCGGCCGTCTGGCCGCTGTTGTCCCAGCCCTCTATCTCGTAGTCGTAGAGGGTCGTGCCGGCGGTGTTGGTGAAGCGGATGTCCTCGCCGTTGCTCTTGGCCTTGGCGAAGTCGAAGTTGGAGGAGGAGAGAATGACGGCCACAGGGAAGTCGGTGAGGGTTCCGTCCACCAGGGAGCTGTCCACGGTGAGCTGTTTGCGGTAGCTCCAGTCGGTGTCCCACCAGTCCCCGGAGTTCTGCTGGGTGCCCAGGGCGATCCAGTCGGAGTTGTCATGGCTGGGCAGGGTGGGGCCCACGATGGTGAGATCGGCATCGGAGACATCGTTGACCGCGGCGTCGCTGGCGTCGCTGACCCGGACCCGCACGGTACTGGAGGGGTCCTCGGGCACGGTCCAGCTGTAGGTGCCGTCGTCGGTGGTGGAGGCGACGATGGTGTTGACGTCGGAGGCGAAGTTGTCCTTGGAGTACTCCAGCTTGACGTTGGAGATGGCTCCGGTGGAGGACCAGGTGATGTCGTGGCTTGAAGCGGCCTCCCATTCCTCGCCGCCGTTGGGGTCGGTGAGGGTCACGGTCCTCTCGGTGAGGATGGAGAAGTCGGCGTTGGAGACATCGTTGACCGCGGCATCGGAGGCGTCGCTGACCCGTACCCGAACTGTGCTGGACACATCGTTGGGCACGGTCCATTCGTAGGTACCGTCGTCGGTGGTGGAGGCGACGATGGTGTTGACGTCGGAGGCGAAGTTGTCCTTGGAGTACTCCAGCTTGACGTTGGAGATGGCTCCGGTGGAGGACCAGGTGATGTCGTGGCTTGAAGCGGCCTCCCATTCCTCGCCGCCGTTGGGGTCGGTGAGGGTCACGGTCCTCTCGGTGAGGATGGAGAAGTCGGCGTTGGAGACATCATTGACATCGGCATCTGAGGCGTCGCTGACCCGGACCCGCACTGTGCTGGACACATCGTTGGGTATGGTCCAGGCGTAGGTGCCGTCGTCGGTGGTGGAGGCTACGATGGTGTTGACGTCCGAGGCGAAGTTGTCCTTGGAGTACTCCAGCTTGACGTTGGAGATGGCTCCGGTGGAGGACCAGGTGATGTCGTGGCTTGAAGCGGCCTCCCATTCCTCGCCGCCGTTGGGGTCGGTGAGGGTCACGGTCCTCTCGGTGAGGATGGAGAAGTCGGCGTTGGAGACATCATTGACATCGGCATCTGAGGCGTCGCTGACCCGGACCCGCACTGTGCTGGACACATCGTTGGGTATGGTCCAGGCGTATGTGCCGTCATCGGGTGTGGAGGCTACGATGGTGTTG
>CAYLMJ010000069.1:0-5461 GCA_964384995.1 uncultured archaeon
ACCGGCAAGACCATGCTGGCCAAGGCCATCGCCACCGAATCCCAGGCCAACTTCATCTCCATCAAGGGTCCCGAGGTCCTCTCCAAGTGGGTGGGCGAGTCCGAGAAGAAACTGCGGGAGATCTTCCGCAAGGCCAAGCAGGCCAGTCCCGCCATCGTCTTCCTGGACGAGCTGGACGCCATCGCCCCCCAGCGGGGTAGCGGCGGGGGCGAGTCCCAGCACTCCAACCGCCTGGTGGACCAATTGCTCACCTCCATGGATGGCCTGGAGGCCCTGACCGGCGTTGTCGTGGTGGCGGCAACCAACCGTCCCGAGCTCATCGACGCCGCCCTCCTGCGCACCGGGCGCTTCGACCGCCTGCTGATGGTCCCGGCCCCCGATCTTGAGGCCCGCAAGGAGATCTTCACCATCCACACCAAGGACATCCCCCTGCACAAGGTGGATCTGGACGAGCTGGCCAAGAACACCGAGGGCTACACCGGCGCCGACATCCTGGGCCTCAGCCGCGAGGCGGCCATGCTGGCCCTGCGGGAGAACATGGATGCGGACAAGGTGACCAAGGCCCACTTCGAGGCCGCCTTCCAGGTGGTGGCCCCCTCCATCACCCAGGCCACCATCGAGTTCTACGAGAACATCGGCAAGGAGCTCATGGGCCGGGCCAAGGCGCAACGCCAAACCTCTTCTATAGATGACACCCTTTACCGGTAGGACGATAAGATGCAGATCAAACTCGGCGAGATGATAGGCAAGGAGGTCAACACCCTCACCGGCATCCGCCTGGGCCATCTGGCCAACGTGGAGCTGGAGGCCGAGAGCGGCAACCTGAAGGTCCTGCTGGTGGACCCGCTGGCCGAGGTCTCCCACATGGCCGTGACCCTGGACCAGGGCGGCCGACTGCGTCTGCCCTTCAACTCCATCCGCTCGGTCAAGGATGTCATCATGGTCGAATACGATATCCCTAATCAAGGAGCCTCAGAATGAATCTCGATGACCTGAACACCCGCTTGGGTACCGCCTTCTTCTACTACCTGATCCTCATCGCAGGTGTACTTTTCTACCTGGGCTGGGGCCTGCTCTACCACAGCCGCACCGATGGAGAGGTCTGGACCGACATCGGGGTCTACTCGGTCACCGTGCTCCTGGTCGGTTTCGGCCTCATCGGCACCTGGCTCTACCAGCAGAACTTCGAGGCCGAGCGGGATTAGGACCCGCCGGGCTCACCGGCGCCGGTCCGCCCCTTCACTGTAACTTGACGGCTCCCTGGCTGTTCCCTGACGTCTTCAGGGCTGTCCCTTCACTCCTTCCAGAGGTCGTAGTAGTACATCCCGGCGTACATGGGGTTGTACTGGTAGCCCTGGACCCAGGAGCGCTCCACATGGAAGGTGTAGCCCTGGGCGATCCAGATGAAGAGGGCCTCGTCGTAGGCCAGTTCCTGGATGTCGGAGTAGAGATTCTCCCGCACGTCGGGGTCCAGCTCCCGGGAGGCCTCGTCGATGAGCTCGTCCATGTAGGGGTTGTTGTAGGAGAGGAAGTGGGGGTAGTGGCCCTCGGAGTGGAAGAAGGGGTGGACGTAGTTGTCGGGGTCGGGATAGTCGGGCGCCCAGCCCAGGAAGAACAGCGAGAGCTCCTTGTTCTGGAACTTCTTCAGGTAGCTGGTCCATTCCAGGCCCTGCACCGTTATCTCGAACTTGGGGTTCATGTTCTCCAGGGTGTTCTCCAGCAGGAGCAGGCCATCCTCGCGGATGGTGTTGCCGGTGTTGTAGTAGGTGGTGAGCTCGAAGCCCGAATCCCACACCCCGGCATCCTTGAACAGGTCCTCGGCCTTGTCCAGGTCGTAATCGTACATCGAGGCCGAATCATCGTAGCCCAGCATGCCCATGGGAATGGGACCCCGGGGCTGGAAGCCCGAACCCAGCATGATATCGTCGATGAACTGGTCGTAGTCGAAGGCGTAACAGAAGGCCTGGCGCAGATCGGTGTTGTTGAAGAAATCGGCCGAGGGGGCGGTGCCCGAGTGGGAATGGATGTTCAGGTTGAAACCGATGAAGGACATGCGGAAGGAGAGCTGTTTCTCGAAGATGTTGATGCCGCTCTTGCCCTCCACGTTGCTCCGGTAGGTCACGGGGATGTAGGCCACATCGGCCTCCCCGGCCAGCAGGGCCAGCTCCCGGGAGGTGCGCTCGGTGTCCTTCTTGAGCACCACGGTGCTGACATGGTCGCCCTCCCAGCCACCCCAGTAGTCATTGAACCGCTCCAGGATGATGTGCTCACCCTTGACCCACTCCCTCAGCTTGTAGGGACCGGTGCCCATGGCGTTCTCGTCCATCCACTCGTTGCGCTCTCCGGGGATGACACCACCGTGGCGGTTCACGTAGTCCTTGCAGATCACCGAGGTGGCGGTGTAGGCCATGATGTAGATGAAGGCCGGATAGGGCCGCTCCAGGGTCAGCTTCAGGGTGTAGTCGCCCACGGTCTCGATGCCGGTGGTGTTGAGCACCTGGGTGACCAGGGCCGCCGGACCGTCGGGCAGGTCCATCTCGATGAGCCGGAACAGGGAGTAGGCCGCGTCCTCGGCGGTCAGATCCGAACCATCGTGGAAGGTAACATCCCGACGCAGGTTGAACAGGTAGGTCAGGCCGTCCTCGGAGATGCCGCCGTTGGCCAGGGTGGGCACCTCGGTGGCCAGGCGGGGGATCAGGCTGTCGTGGCGGGAGCCGTCGTAGTAGACCAGGGTCTCGTAGACGTTCTCGATGACCTCGCCGCCCGCGGTCTCGTAGGAGTGGGCGGGGTCGAGCCACTCGGGTTCCCCGATGGATACCTTGGTGAAGGTGTCGGGGTTCTGGACGTTGGAGGTGGCCGTTGGCTTGGCCACGACCCGGATGGAGCGGACGTACTCGGTGAACCCGCCATCGGAGGTCACCGTCAGCTTCACCGGATAGGTGCCGGGGGCGTCGAAGGTGTGGGTGACCACCGCCCCGGTGTCCTCGTCCCCGTCGGCGAAGTCCCACTCGAAGCTGGAGATGGCGTCGGTGTCCCGCACCGGGTCGCCGTCGCCGCCGTCGACCCAGGCCCAGGAGCCGGCGGCGTTGAGCTCCACGCTCTCGTCCACCAGGGCCACCGAGGGGTTGGCCACCACCGTGACGATGGGCTCGGAGTCGACCTCCTGGTACACCTCCGGCTGGAGGATGTCCACCGAGGTCAGGTAGAAGTCGTTGTTGGCCTGGGCCCCGTCGTTGTCCTCCACCGTGAGGCTGATGAGGTAGGTTCCCGGAAGGTCGTAGGAATGGTCCATCTCCTCATCGTCGGTCTCCTCGATCGGTTCACCGTCACCGAAGTCCCAGATGTACTTGACGATGGTGCCATCGCGGTCCTCGGAGTTCTCGGCACTGAGGTAGACCGGCCGGCCGAAATCAATGATGTTGGATTCACCATCGATGGTGATGACGGGGGTGGGAGGCAGGTTCTTGCCTGTGCCATCACCCCCCAGGCAACCCGATAGGGTCAGTACGACCACGGTCAGAAGGCTGAACCATTTTGCGCTTGAGGGGATAGCTTGTGACTCCATGCCCAAACCTCCAGGCATGCAGCCCCCAACGGTTCCTGAATATAAATTCACGGTACCGCCCGCCTGCTCCCCGTTTGACTATGGCTCACCCAAGATGCTCGAAGGATATCTGCTTCCCGCCCTTGAAGCAGACCTCGAAATGATCGACGAACTCCCGGCCCAGCAAACCCTCGGCCATCCTCACCCGGCTCAGCTCACTGCACCATCAGGGGGTTGGCGCAATGGGGGCAGGCCACCGTCAGGGGCCGCGTCGGGTCGGCTATCATCAGCGGCTGCTGGCAGGTGGGGCAGGCCACCGTCACCGGTCCCGCCGGTGGGGGAGCGGGCTGCATGCCCGGCTGCATGCCGGGCTGTTGCATTCCCGGTTGCATCATTTGCTGTTGCATCATTTGCTGCTGCATCATCGGCGCTCCGCCAGGCAGGGCTCCAGAGGGTGGGGCCATCTCGTAGTCCTCCAGTCCTGCCTCCTCCTTGCCCTCGCCAAAGCCCTTGAGGTGCAGAACGGCGCCCACGATGATGACCACGAGGCCCACCACGGCCAGGATGCCAAAGAGCATCTCGGTGGATGAGCCGTACAGGTGTTGGATGTCATCCTCCTCGAGGCTGGTGTCCAGGCCCTGCAGGGTCTCCTTGTCGTTCTTCTGGGTCACCTTGTCCTTGATGATGACCTTGTCGTCCTTGGCGAAATTGTCGTAGACCTTGCCCTTGAAATGGAACTCCAGGTCCCCGGCGTAGCTCTTGCCGGCGATGCGGATGACCGTCACCTTGTCGGCCTCGTCGTAGTGCACCCCGGCGATCTCGTCCTTGATGTAGACGGTGTCGCCAACATCGTAGTCCTTGAAACTGTCGCTGTCACCCGTGCGCCACTGGTCCTGGAACTCCTCCACGTCCACGGCTGAGATGATGAGGCTGGGATAGGCCAGGAAGAGGATGGCCCCCAAGACCGTCAGGATGGCTCCGACGATGATTACGATGATGGGAAGACGAAGCAGGTTGAGACCTCCGGCAGGCCCGAAGGCTCCAGGTCCGTAATATGTCTTTCGGGTTTCCCCGTCGATGGGGTCCACCACCGGGCTCGGCAAAGTCCGGTTCGCCCAGCGTTGTCGGCCTTCCTATCCCTCTTGGCCTTCCAGGTATTCCAGGACGTCGGCGCCGTGGGTGGCGGTCTTGACCTTCTTCCAGACCTGCTCCACCTTTCCCTCCTCGTCGATCAGGTAGGTGTGGCGGTAGACACCCTCCATCAACTTGCCGTAGAGCTTCTTGGGACCGTAGGAGCCGTAGGCCCGGGCCACCTGCCAGCCCTCATCTGTGAGCAGGGGGAAGTTCAGCTCGTGCTTGGCCGCGAAGCGTTGATGGCTGGCCGCCTTGTCGGCGCTCACACCCAGCACCGCCACGCCTCGTTCCTGCAGCTGCCCGTTGTGGTCCCTGAGCGAGCAGGCCTCCTTGGTGCATCCGGGGGTGCTGTCCCGAGGATAGAAGTAGAGCAGGACCTTCTGGCCCGCGAAGTCTGAAAGACCGACCTTTCGACCCTCGCCGTCGGGGAGGGTGAAGCTGGGGGCTGGATCGCCGACATCGACCATGGTTCGTCACCAGCGGTCCATCGGTGTCTGGAACATAAGGGTTGATATGTGACCCCCATACGTGCAAAATATTGTCAGTGGAACTATGATAAATGCCACGGAAGACCGTTTAATAGGGACCCCAAAGCGCCAACTGCAATCATTCGCCAGCAGTCCTGCGAGAAGGCTCGCGGTGGTTGACAAGCCCCCAACGTGATACAAATGGAGCTACGCAAACGCATGCTTGTTGTGCTGGTGGCCCTGGTGGCACTGTCCACCGTCGCCGCCACGCAGTTCGCAACCTCAGACATCGGATACGAGTATGGTATCGTGTCCG
>CAYLMJ010000070.1:0-5046 GCA_964384995.1 uncultured archaeon
GTACGGCTTGTCATCCGGATAGGATTCGATGACCTCTCCCTGGAATACCGATTCGAATATCTCGCTAAAGGACAGGTCATCATCGATTGCCTCCTCCTCTGCATGGTCGGTGATCCGCACTCTATGAGCATTGAGGGCCTTGGCTATCAATTCGATTTCCATATTGATGCATCTTAGACCTTGGATATAACCTTTGGGATGGACAATGCTTAAGCCTCTGCCCGGCTGTCAAGTCATGGCTCGACGCACCCGTCGCCAGGCAATGGGTCAGCACTTCCTCGTCGATGAGAGTGTGGCCGACCGCATCGTGGCGGCGGCCGAGCTGACCTCGGACGACCGGGTGCTGGAGATCGGCCCGGGCCACGGCGTCCTCACCGAGCGGCTGATGGACATCTGCCCCGTCACGGCCATCGAGAAGGACGAGGTGCTGGCCGCCACCCTGCGGGCCCGCTGGGGCCATCGCGACGAGCTGGACCTCATCGAGGGTGATGCTCTCAAGGTCGACTGGCCGCCCTTCACCGTCCTGGTCTCCAACCTGCCCTACAGCGTGGCCACCCCCATCCTCCTGCGGGTCCTTGAGGGCACCTTCGCATCGGCGGGGGAGGCGGGGCAGGAGGCACAGGCCGGACAGGAACCAAGGGCGGGCGAGCAGGCATCCGCGGAGGAGGCTGGCTGGCGTCGGGCCGTCGTCATGGTCCAGGCCGAGGTGGCCAAACGACTGGTCAGCGGTCATGGACGCGGCTACGGTCGCCTGTCGGTGGCGGTGGCCTATCGGGCCTTTGCCAAACGGCTCTTCGCCGTCAGCCGCAGCGCCTTCTCCCCCCAGCCCCGGGTCCACTCGGCGGTGGTCGAGATGTCACCCCTGGCCCAGGTCCCCTTTCACGTGTCCGACGAGCCCTTCTTCTTCGACATGGTGGCCCGGCTCTTCAACCATCGGCGCAAGACCCTGCGCAACTGCCTGAAGCTGGCCTATCCCGAGCTCTCTCTGGAGGAGTGGGAGGACCCGGCCGAGCTGGAGAAGCGCACCGAGGAGCTCTCACCCGCCGACCTGGCCCGGCTGGCCGAGGATGTAAGGTCCCGACTGCAAGGTGTCTGAGCGAAGCTGTGGCAACGGCTCGGGCGTGGGCTTGGTCATCGGAATGGGCTCAGGCAACGGTTTGGGCATCAGCATGGGCGCTGGCACAGGCGTGGGCAATGGCTGGTCATTGGCTGGGCATCGGCACTGGGGCTGGCACTGGCATTCACAACTGGCAAAGGCAATTGGCCACGGGGGGCAGGGGCAGGGCAGAAGGCAGGGACCGCGGGGTGGGTCTACTCTTCCTTCTTGGCGCCGGCCTTGGCCTGGTCTTCCAACAGCTCCTCGATGCGCTTCAGGGACTCGACGCCGGTGGAGTCCTCGATGTACTGGGAGATGAGCGTTCGCACCTTGCCGGGGTCGGGCACACCGTAGAGGGTATCCGTCGGAGAGGCCCTTGCCTTGGTCACCGAGCGCTTCGAGCCGCCGGCGGCGCTGAGGTTAACGCCCTCCACGTTCTTGCCCGCGCCCACCACGGCGATGGAGTCATCGGAGCCGGTGCCGATGCCCGAGCCGGTGAGGGGGTTGACGTTGCCGAAGTCGAAGATGCGGCCGATCATGCCCTGGTCCATCTTCAGGTCCTCGATGTGGTTGTGGCGGATGATGCGCTCGTCCTTGGTGAGCAGGAAGTCGTTGGTCAGCAGTATCCGCAGGTTGGTGATGTAATAGGTGAAGGAGCGACGGTACCAGTCGGTGAGGACCAGGCCCACGACACCGAAACCGATGGTCAGACCGGGAAGGAAGGCCTTGAAGAACTCCACGATGTCGCCCGAGCCCTTGCGCACGTACCAGACCTCGACGCCCACTCCCACCAGAATGATGAAGATGTAGAAGAAGAAGACCTTGGTGCCTCCCGCCTCTATGGAGAAGTGGCGGGCCAGGAAACCGCAGACGAACAGCACGATGGCCCAGATGAACGTGGCCGCCGCGACCTCACCGGAACCCGATGAGTCCTTGTCCTTCATCCATTCGAAGGCGCTTCCAATGCTGGGCGCATCCTCCAGTGACTCCCATACTCCCTGAGCAAAGAACACATAGGTCAATGCGCCCCAGATGATCAGGACCAGGAAGATTATGTAGAGGTGGGTGAACGAGAGGATGTGAGGTTTCAACTTCAGCTTCAGCTCTTCGTTCTTGAGTAGCTGGACATCGGCCATTGCAATACCCGCTTACGGTTGAGTCGAGCTGACATAAATATGTGTCGGTCGGCCGCCACGTCGAAAAAGGGGACCATTATCGACTGAGATCCATGCATTTTTCCTGAATATCAAAGAGACTCAGGCCCAGGTTCAGGCCCAGGCTATGCTCCGGCTCCGGCTCAGTCCAGGTCCAGGCTAAGGCTCAGGCCCAGGCTAACTGGCGTAGTAGTTCAGGTCCGGAGGCTCGGGCTTCAGGCCCTTGCGGTTCCTTATCTCCCGGGTCAGGTCGTCCAGCAGTTCGCGGGGCACCGGCTCGTAGCCTACGAACTCGGTGGTCCATAGGGCCCGGCCCTGGGTGGCCGAGCGGATGGCGTTGGCGAAGCCGAACATCTCGGCGATGGGGGACTTGCCCACGATTGTGGCCATGTCGCCCTCCTGGTCCATCTCCTCGATGACGGCGCGGCGCTGGTGGAGCTCGCGGGAGACATTGCCCATCAGGTCCTGGGGAACGTTGACGAAGACCTTCTGCTTGGGCTCCAGCAGAATGACCCCGCCTGATACCATGGCCCCGTAGATGGAGCGGCGCACGGCGGGAATGACCTGGGCCTCGCCCCGGTGGATGGCATCCTCGTGAAGCTTGGCGTCCAGCAGGATCATCTTGGTGGCGGTCAACAGCTCCTCGGCCCGGGGGCCCCGGTTGACCACGTCCTTGAAGGCGCGGATCAGGAGCTCGCGGGTCTCGTAGAGGTACTGGATACCCTTGGTGCCGTCGATGAGCATGCAGTTGTTCTCGATGGACAGCACACCTCGGGCCTGGACCTTCTCCATGCCCAGGTCCATCAGCTGGCGGGCCACCTCCTTGGACTTGCGGGTGGCGCCGATGGGCAGTTTGCCCTCCTGCATCTCCGCAAGGACGGCCTCCTCCAGGGGGGCGGTGATGAAGTAGAAACGGTTGTGCTTGTTGGGGGACTTGCCCTCCCAGGTGCCAGGCGAGGGCTTGGCGGTGGTCTCTCGATAGACCACGATGGGGGGTGAGGTCTTGATGGGGACCCCGTACTCCTTGGTTATCCGGTACTCGGTGATCTCCAGGTGCAGTTCACCCATGCCGGACATCAGGTGCTCGCCGGTCTCCTGGTTGATGTCCACCTTGATGGAGGGGTCGGCCTTGGCCACCTTGTGCAGGGTCTCCACCAGCTTGGGGAGGTCCTTCATGTGCTTGGCCTCGACGGCCACGGTGACCACCGGCTCTGAATAGTGAACGATGCGCTCGAAGGGCTCCATCTCACCATCGGTGCAGACGGAGGACCCGGCGACGGCGTCGCGCAGGCCCGACACGGCCACGATGTTGCCGGCCAGGGCCGCATCGACGGTGATGCGGTCGGCGCCGACGAAGACGCCCACCTGCTGGACCCGGTTGGGCTTGGGCATGCCGATTATGTGGAGCTCCTGCCCCTTGGCCACGGTGCCCGAGAAGAGGCGGCCCACGGCGATCTCGCCGGCATGGGGGTCCTGGACGATCTTGGTGACCATCAGGGTCACCTCACCCTTGGGGTCGGTGTTGGCCATGGACTTGCCCAGGCTCGACTCCGCGTCACCGTGCCAGATGAGGGGGATGCGGTACTTCTGGGCGGTCTCAGCGTTGGGCAGATGGTTGATGACCATATCCAGGAGCACCTCATGCAGGGGGGCCACCTTGGCCAACTCCTTCTGCTGCTCCTCGGCCAAGTGCTTGTAGATGTCACCAAAGCTGATGCCCTTCTTCTGCATGTAGGGCACCGAGGTGGCCCAGTTGTGATAGGCCGAGCCGAAGGCCACCGAGCCATCGGCCGGGTCCACCTTCCACTCTCCCTTGAACTCGGGGGGCACCATCTTGGTGACCAGCTGGTTGACGTGGGTGATTATCTTGGCGAAGCGCTGCTGCATGTCCTCGGGGGTCACCTTCAGCTCGTTGATGAGCCGGTCGACCTTGTTGATGAAGAGGACAGGCCGGACCTTCTCCTTGAGGGCCTGGCGGATGACCGTCTCGGTCTGGGGCATGACCCCTTCCACGGCGCAACAGACGACCACGGCGCCGTCCACGGCCCGCATGGCCCGGGTGACGTCGCCCCCGAAGTCCACGTGACCGGGGGTGTCGATGAGATTGATGAGGTGTTCGGAGCCCTTGACCTCGTGGACCATGGAGACATTGGCGGCGTTGATGGTGATGCCGCGGGCCTGCTCCTGTTCGTCGAAGTCCAGCAGCAACTGCTTGCCGGCCAGCTCCTCGGACATCATGCCCGCCCCGGCGATGAGGTTGTCCGACAGGGTGGTCTTGCCGTGGTCGATGTGGGCGGCGATGCCGATGTTGCGGATCATTGAGGGCTTGTCCATCAAGGCCGAGGCCTTGCGGATGTTATCTTCTTTGCGACCCATTCTATTTCACCTGGCTCAGGTCTGTGTTGATCTTGATGGTCTACCGTGCCGATTCGGCTCGGCGCTCAACCTCCTCCTTCTTGGAGACGGCATGAGAATCTGTGTTGTTGTCAGCGGCCAGGCGCAGTTCCCGGGCCAGACTGCTGGCAATGTTCCGTTTGGACTTGTGAGAGCCCAGCAGGGCACCCTCGCTGAGGTTGCGCAGGGCGAAATCGAGCCTGCGGGAGGGGGACATGTCCACGGCCTTGAAGATGCGGATACCGCCGTAGCGCAGGGAGGTGGTGCCCTCCTTGGGAGCGCAGTTCTCGATGGCGGTCACCAGTAATTGGACCGGGTTGTGGTCACCCTTCTTCCCCATTATCTCGAAAGCCTCCCGCACCACGGCATAGGCCTTGTTCTTCTTGCCGGTGTAGGTCTCGG
>CAYLMJ010000071.1:0-5028 GCA_964384995.1 uncultured archaeon
TCTAATCATCTATCTGCCGCAGACTGGGGATTGTTCCTGAAACTCCTGTCAAACAGGGGTGCCGACAACCCCATCATCTGCTCGTGGTTCGGCATCACCCGCTTCCATCCTTGACAGCCCCTTATCTGATTGGTGGCGCACTACTCGTCCCCGAATCCGCAGATGGATGTAACTTTCCGTAAACCCCTTCCAGCTTTCACCCCTCTTCAGGCCGGGGCCAAGCCTGTAGGGCTACATCACATAGGACTCGTCCTCTCTGTAGGATGGCTTCCTCATCCCATACTTCATGGTCTTGGAAGTAGGCATTCAGCAGTAAGGTACTTTGCCTCGTGATCTCTGGCTTTTTGGTCGTATATGGGCCGTTGCTGACTTTCGAATTTAGAGGTTGCGTCAACAGGGTTAGGTTTCCAAACGTATGAAGCAGTCGATTCCGGCGTCCCTCGATGGTTTCGCCATGTTCCCTACTACGGTATTGGGATCGCCATCCATTGGCCAGTTGGCAAGCCATTCGTTGCGTTGTCACTCATCCTTCCTCAGCCCCTACTCCTGAAATTCCATCCCGCATGGCGAATGTGAAGTTCCTCCAGAAATGCGTTCCAGATTTATGCCACATACCGAATGAAAAGCCCAGAGGCGGGAAGGCTCCCAATCCCGTACTCACCCCATTATTGCGGGGGAGTTTCACGGGATGGAAGGCTCCGGGAAGATGCTCCCCGGGGCCAGGCGCACTGGTGCGGCCGGTTCAGGCACGATTGGATGGTGCGGGGGTTCGTTTCGCAACTCCCACCCCGTTTGACACGAGGATGACCTTGTCGGATAGTCGGCTTGATGAGGGAAAACCGGCTTGAAAGTTCTTACACGCTGTCTTCGCGAGGAGGATTCTTTTTCTACTGCATCAAACGGTCAAACCTTTTCGAGTCCCCCGGCAAAGCCGGGGGTTTACCAATTGAATTAACGGATCTGAATTAGAACTTGTAATCAGATCCAACAAACGCGACAATAGAAACGACTCGATGGTTGCTGGAGGCGTACCATGAGACCCATTCAGATTTCTAACGACGTTGTGTCAATTGGCGAACTCAAGGTTCAAGCCTCACGACTGCTTCGTCGAATCAATGAAAATCGACGACCGATTGTAATCACCCAGCACGGCAAACCAGCCGCTGTGATGCTGACAACCGAAGACTATGATCGTCTTGCCGAACACGTACGTTTCATTGACGCAGTACAAGAAGGACTGTCCGATTCTGAACAAGGCAATCTAGTGGACGATGCAGGTCTCGACAGGCATCTGGATGCGGTTCTCGGAAAGCGGAAGAAGAAATGAAACTTCTATGGACTTCGAGAGCGCGGAACGACCTTGTAGAGATAGCGAAGTACATTGCATCTGACAATCCCAGAGCAGCAAGTCGTTGGATCGATCGTTTGAGGGACCAAATACAGAAGGCAAAGGAGTTTCCGCAGGTCGGAAGGGTGGTGCCCGAGTTCGGACGTGACGACATTCGAGAAATAGTCGTAAAGAACTATCGGATCGTCTATCGAGTTCATAAACAGGAGATTCACGTACTTACTGTTTTTGAGGGACATCTTTTCATGCGGCCGATTGATCCTGTGCCTGGTGAGAAATCAAAGAGAAAAAAGTAGACAAACCGTTTGTCGGCCTTTGTTAGCCCGCCATTCCGGCTAGGATCAGATTCAGCAGGACAAATCGGGCGGAATAGAAAATCCGCATGTGAAACAAACCCGACTTCCTTGCAGCAAGCGGTATCACTTCTTCCCTTCTATCCGCTTGACTCCTGCGAGAAGCGACAGTGCCTTGATCTGAGACCAGTTGTCTTCCGAAACGGTCGTTCCGGGCACAATCAAATCGAGCGGACCATCGCAGGCAACCTCATTCGACACAATGCATGCTGAGTCAATACTCGGCGGACCGCAAACAAGGGACTGATCAATCTC
Source organism: uncultured archaeon (assembly GCA_964384995.1). Classification (GTDB taxonomy): domain Archaea; phylum Thermoplasmatota; class Poseidoniia; order MGIII; family CAYLMJ01; genus CAYLMJ01. Next base: position 1,957 of record CAYLMJ010000071.1, read on the forward strand.
CGTGACAAGGCCTGTTGGGTCATCAACGAATCCGTCAAGGGGTTGCGCCCGAGGCGGTCCCGGCAAAGGAGTACGAGCATGAACGACATACAGTTGGTGATGGAAGTGAAGAAGCGGGATGTCCTGCTCCGGGCATGGGAGTGGCCGGAGCCGGGCGAAATCCTGCGGGCGTGCCTGAAGACGACGCCGTCGCATCCGAGGGCGCCCCTGGAGTTTCTGGAAGCCCTGTCACGGTGGCAGGGTCAGCAGGTCCACGCTGCCGTTGTTGTGGGAAGGGAGGATGGGTCCTCTCTCAACCGTCTCTTCCCGGACCTTTTCGAGCCCGAGCCGACTGCGATGGTGCGGGTTTCCTTCATAAAGCAACGCCCGTGCGGCCTCTGTTGCGGACATCGTCCTCCAGGTCCATCACCATGGGCGCAGTTGCTGAAACGGGTGCTCGACGTGGACGCGCTCGAGTGTCCGAAGTGCCAGACGCCAATGGTCGTGCTCGCCTTCCTGACCGACCCTCGCGTGCTCTACAAAATCCTCGACCACTTGAAGCTACCATCCTCACCACCTGAGACGGCGCCGGCCAGGTTGATGCCGCAAGAGGGGGAGATGTTTGGAGATGGAGGCCCGGGAGATGCAGGGTTCGGCGGAATCCGCGAGCAGGCAACAGGCTTCGCCGCCGCAAGGGCGCCGCCCTGAGTCACGCGGTTCCGGCATGTTCTTCACTACAGGCAGGTCATCCGTACGGGTTCCGGGAAGATGCTCCCCGGGGCGAGGCGCACTGGTGCGGCCGGTTCAGGCACGATTGGATGGTGCGGGGGTTCAGATCGCTACTTTCAACCCGTTTGACACGAGGATGACCCTGCCTCGTCTGATGAGGCGCAGAGGGACGTTCAGGCGGAGCGTTTCTTCACTGTCTCACAGGATGGACTGGCTCAGGAGTGGCACGCAGAGAGGCTTTGGTGCAATCCACCCTACGGCATAGAGTCTGGTAGTACATCCCGGCTGAGCGCAATTTCCAAAGCCATGCTGGAGGACTACTACGATTCTCTGGAAGTCGGTCTTCACGTCCACGAGCGAGATGATGGCACTAAGAAGAAGTACGTCCAGACAGTCGAGCGGTTCTGGATAACGCAATAGTACTTGCTCGACAGCATATCTCGCCTCAAAGTAGTTCATACTGCATCCCAATTGAAAAGTACTGAATACTGGACACCTGGAGATTAGGCAACTACAATTGCCAATTGGTAATAACAGTGGCCAATTGGAAATTGAGGTATCCAATGAAGTATGGCAAATCGCAAAGGAGCGTACTTAGATTCCCGCTAGACTTTATGTTTAGCTCACCTGCATTCGTTAGGCTCATGCGGGTCCTCGTTCATGAACTCAAAGGTCCCGTTGGAGTCACGGAGGCTGCGAGAATGGCCGGTCTGACAAGAGCCGGTGCACGAAAAGCGTTTGAACGCCTTGAGCGCGCTAGCATCGTTGTAAGAGTTGGTACCGGCCGTGCTCAGAAATATGGACTTAAGAGAAGTAACCCATACGCTGAAACGCTTAGGCAACTGTTTGAACAGGAGCAGCAGCAGCATGACGACCTGATGCGGCAACTGCGACTAGCCTTGGACATGCCGGAGATAAGGGGAGGTTGGATCGAGGAAATTCCTTTGAACCCCGAGGACGCTCTGCATATATCGGTCGTGACTGAAACCAATGCGCTCAGTTGGATCAACCAGGAACTCCGATCACGACTGGTGGAGTCTGAGAGGCGATTCAACCTCATCATCGAGACTCGCGTGTTAACCCGCGCGGATGCACCAATCTTTCCTGAGGGTGCCGCACTGCTATGTGGTACAGGTGCCTTGAATGTCGAAAGGCGTGAACCAGGCGCCCAAAGTCATAAGGAGTCAGCAGAGCGATCTCTGAGAATAGCCAGGGCCATCACCGAATTAATGAAATCGGATCCCTCGTTAGTCCAGCGTGCTCTGCAACGCACGAAACGTCTGCTCCACGAGGACCAAGGGATCGCAAACAGCGACATCGCCGAGTGGAGAAATTTGCTTGAAACATACTCTTCAGAGCATCTACGCCAACTGTTGGTGTCGACGAGTTCTCGCGCGCAGAGGCTTCGGAGAAGTTCTCCATTCTTCGCGGTGCTGACTGCTGACGAACGTGACCAAGTACTGGAAAAAGTCGAGGTGCAACGGTGACATACCAACAACTTGAGCACGCCATCAGGGCGGCTTGCGATATTTCTGGCGACACGGAACTATTCATCTTCGGGTCGCAGGCCATCCTCGGGTCGTACCCTGATGCACCGGCGACCCTGCGCACCTCAATAGAGGTGGATGTCCAGCCGAAGAACCGACCTTAAACAGCGAATTCGAAGAAAACGGTACTCTCAAGAACCGACCTGACAAGACAATCTACATCGACGGCAATCTTGGAGAGGAATCACAGTTCCACACTACTTGGGGTTTCTACGTGCACGGTCTCTCTATCGAGTCCGCAACTCTGCCGGAGGGTTGGGCCGACCGAACCGTCGCTGTATCCCATCCTGTCGGGACCCGAGGTAACACTGGATTCTGCCTGGAGGCACACGACTTGGCGGCCAGCAAGCTTGTGGCATACCGAGATAAGGACCGGATCTTCGTGGCAAGCCTTCTGGAAGAAGGACTCATCGATGGAAGCACACTCCTTGAGCGAATAGCAACACTACCTATCGATATAGATCGGCGTGAGTTCCTGGAGCGATGGGTCAAGATAACCCTTGAAGACATCACGTTGATGAACACCTAACTGGTTCCCATCCGGAAAGTCGCAACTACTTGATCTAGTTGATGAAAACTGCGCAAATCTGCTCGACATATTCGCCGGTCCGCAGTATCCTCGAAACATCAAACACCCCGATTTCACTGGGGAGTCGGGAAACACAGAGGAGCAGACTTGCGCAAAATCCACCAAAAACAGCAGACGCTGACCCCGGTCTGGAGCGCCCACGAGCATGCCAAAGAGCTGGAGGCCATCAGCGAGATCCTCGACAGTAATCCTACGATCGCGGCTGTGGCAGCGCTGCCCGTACTGACC
>CAYLMJ010000072.1:0-4777 GCA_964384995.1 uncultured archaeon
GGCCACTCTGCGCCGAGTGTTGAGCACTTCGCCGAGTTAGGCAACGCCAGGGAGAAAGTGGAAAAATGACCGATCACAAAAGATCGGACACCCTACTCGCCCTGGCCGTCGTGATCGTGCTCGGCGTCGCGTCCATCGTGGCCGCGTCGGGTACGGTCAACGCTCAATCTGACGTCGAGATAGATTACCAAGAGCTCTTTGGTACTCAATGGCCTGCAACGCTGGGCCTCCGGGGTATCGCAGAAGAGATTTACTACTCCGATGAAGCGATCCGGTGGCTCTACCAGGGCCAGCCCCCGACCCGTTACAGTATGGGTGAGGATAACGTACCTGCTCCGTTTTGGTATCCAAATGGGGTAGCGGGATCTTCCGACGCGAGACCGATCCCGTCTGGCACCTTTCTGAAATTCTTTGCCAGGGGTGCCGGCGATGGGAACTACCTCGGCTTCCGATATGAGTGGACGCCCACCACCGCTAACGGTCTGATTGACTCTGCCGATGGGGTGAACGTCTGGATCCGGCTTCGAGCTAATGGAGATCCGATCTTCAACATGAGCTACGAGGACGCTTCCGGCAAGATCGCCGGCATTGGTCTCAATGAGACCAACCAATTCCAGTACCACAAGACGACGGGAGGTAGCACATCTACCTCTCTGATCTCAAGCTACGATGACGACACCTGGCATATCCTGAAAATGTCGGTCTACCCCCAGACCTCGAGCTACTCCAACATGGAGTTCACGATCTATAATTCTCGGGGTAATTGGGCTTCTGACTTCGCAGGGACTACAGCACTACAGATCGCAGACGCTACAAAATTCTACATGGAGATCTTCGAGGAGAGCGCGACCCGATCCTACGTGGACGTAGATTGGGTCTACGTGACCTCTCACGGCGATCAACCCGTTCTCTGGGGTACTGACGCCCGAGAGGACAACACCGACGACGAAGTGGGCGCCGATGATAACGAGGAGATCGGCGTCACGGATTGGTCTCTGCTTGGTCTAGGAATCACTAACGACAGTGGCTCGGCCGAAGCTCAAGATTTCTGGGGTCATTCCAGATCCTTCGACAGTAAAACAGGCGACTTCAATGATATCCTGGCCGGCGATTTCCTCTCGGCCTGGTCAGTGACACCAGAGCTTTTCGAGGGGGGTTCTCAAATGTTCAAGCAGACCCTCTTCACCAGTTGGATCTCAAACCCTCGGGCTGCTTTCGAGAAGAACCTCCAGCAGGCGCTCATTTCCAGTAAGGGATTAGGGTTCACCCCCCAAATTGTCGATTACAACGTAAACAACGTCTGGGGGAATGTAAGCCTCGATCCAGCACTACTCAACCAGGTAGAGAACTTCTGGACCCAGCAGGCGCCGGGGATCATCGCGCAGAATGGAGGGATAGCAACCTTCACCGATGGTTCGACGTTGGTTCGGACCGGGAATGAAGTCCCGGTCTACAACTTCAACGGCGAGCCCATCGCGCAGATCTCATTCCCTGATCAGGAATCCTACAAAGAGAGCCTTCTCGCCATGACCGATCAGTTTCGCCAGAACGTAATGGGTGGACTGTTCGTGCTCAAGGGCGAGAGGAGCAGCTTCTATGAGAAAGAGCCTGGTATCGCTGGCGGAATCCCAGATCCGGGATCTTGGGTTGATATGACTGGGACCATGGATAATCGCTATGTGCTCGCTGGCTGCGGTTACAATCCATTTTGCCATGCGGGTAATGCTGGTAAAAGTATCAAAGTGAGATCAGCCTCGACAGCGTACAACCTGGCGAGCACGGTCTATACTGGAGCTACGGAGATTGCCAAGAGCCAGGTAGGAGGGATCTCGCAAGATGAACGCGACGAATACTTCGAGGAGTGGCAAGGAGAGCAGGATTCGGCAGATACCGTTGACGAGGTAGTTGGAAGGGCCGAGACCGATCTCGGTGGCCTTCAAGCCGAGGTCCTGGACTCCAATCTCTCGAAGTTGACAGACGACCCCGTAGGAGTGGCGGCCTTCCTGCCCACCTACAAAGTGACGACGAGGACCATGTTGATAGCTATCGTGAGCCTGATTGCTATCGGTGCTCTTGCGATCTACTTTGGAGCAACGAAACGCGGCCGTGCCGCATGGCAAAGGATTCGCGCCGGTTCGTTGGGGTGATCATATCGACTGCAACGGCAAAAACGGCCCTCTGGTGGTCGTAGATGGTGGATGGTTAGATAAGGGGCCGCAAGGTCCCGCATCAGGTGGGCAAAGCTACAGCCAGGCTCCAAACATGGAATGGGTAGGGCGAGGTTGCCCAATCTGTACAGGTCCGACTTTCAAAGATCCGCACGGCCCAGGCTTCCTCCCCTGCCCTTCCTGTCTGCCACCAACCACTGATCCAAAGGATGGCGGGTATATCATCGACCAAGCGGAACTCGAAATCCAACAACTTCGACACTATCGTCTCGTCGGTGCGCTACTGATAATCTTGGGCATTGGAGCCCTCACGCTCGTATCAATGCCCGGGGAGGCTGTTGGCCTTCTGGGCAAGTTAGGAATATGAATAAAGGTGCATTATGACAATTCAATCAAGGGTCGGCCGGATCTTGATCATCACGACCGGCTTCGCGCTTATGCTCCTGGTAATCTTCATCGCCAGGGTGACAGTGGAGGCCTGCACACCACCGCCTCCTCCGGCAGATTGGGCGGTCACTGACGCCCAGACCTGCACCAGTACTACTATACAGTTGACTGGTGATCTCATCATTAAGAATGGGGGACTCCTTCACCTGGAAGATAGTACCCTGGAGTTCCAGACAACGGCCGATGGGGAGTTCGGGTCCTATGTGAGGGCTGGAGGACTTTGGACTTCCAATAGTGATTCCACCGTCACCAGTATCGGCGGCTTCGCCCATACCCTCCAGGTCTACGATGGAGGAACGCTTACCTGGGACAATACCACCGTTAGTAACCTGGGCTACTACGTCGCAAATACCAGTCGTTACGGCCTCCAGGCTGACGATGGATCTGATATCCTATTGGATAACCTGACCTACAATAACGCCGACTACGACGGAGTACGGATCTTCGGCGATGGTGCCACTGTGAAGAGTTCGACCTTCTCTGTCACCAACACCGCTATCCGGGTAGGGTATACGTCGGAGTCGATCACCATCCAGGACAACACCTTCACCGGAGGAGAAGAAGGAGTACGGGTAGATCGGGCCGATTGGGTAAACGTCACTGGTAACACATTCACCGACCAGACAGACAGCAGTTCGATCACGGTCTCCGGCGCCGGCGCCGACGACGCCGAGAATATTATGATCAGGGGTAACACCATCACCGGGAATACCAACGATAATGTTGGAGGGGTCTTTTGTGCAAAGGATCATGGGATCATGATCGGGACGAAAGTTACAGACGTCACGGTTAGGAATAACGATCTGGACGGGAACGACTACAACCTGAGAACGTCGGTGGCCACTACGATCTCAGGCAATACGTTCACTAACTCGGCCTGGGGGTGCTGTCTGTCAACCAACACAGATATCGCGTCCCTGGACAACAACTCCTTCTCCTTCAACAACTACCATCTGATCATCCAGGGTCTCGCTACCAGTATCAACGACACCTACACCAACGCCACCTACTACGACCATCGCTTCCCGGACTCAGCCAGCCACTACCTCACCCTACTCAACTCGACCTATGATCAGGGTGGAGCGTCATTCGATGGCATTGGCCCATATTTCTATGTCGAATGGTTCTTGGACGTGAAAGTATTGGACGCCAACGGGAATCCAGTGGCCGGCGCTACCGTCACGGCCAAGGATGGAACTGGCCAGGTTCAGGCTACCGGCATTACTACTACTACCGGCTGGGCTCGCTGGCTGATCGTCCCCGATCTTAACCTGACCGACACCTATACCGATTTCCAGCCCTATACCATCGAAGCGACGAAGGAGGACAAAGAGGGAGAGGTCCAGGTCAATATCTCGGGAGCGTCCAGGTCGATCATCCTACAGATTACGTCCTTAGAGCAGAAGCGATCAGTTCACGTCAACCTCTTCAACGCCTACAACGGCCTCGGCCTATTCGAGGAGCTCCTGGTCTTGGAGTTCTCGCTCGATGGGGTCAACTGGACCCGCAGCGACTCGAAAGATCTGGACCTCGAGTATGTCTGGGGTGGCACGATTCAGCTGCGCCTCAAAGATTTCTACAACGTTACCGTCTCCACGGTATCCCTGGACATGGATAGCCCCACCGCACCGGCAACGGATCCCGAGGGAATCACTCGCCAGGGGGTATCCGAGATCTTCTGGGACGCTTCGATTCCGATCCTAACGATCAACGTGGATCCGCCCTATGACCTGAATGATTGGATCCTGGAGCTCGATGGAGTCGAGGTCGGCTTCTTCAAAGAAGGAACGAAGATTCAGATCAAAGTTCTTGGTGGCCTCAAAGGTGATCAAACCCACCTTTACACTCTGCGATGGCCGAAGCAACCTATCATTATCGACAATAAGACGGTCAACGTCTCGGCCGGCGAGTACAATATCACCGCCGAGGGAGACGAGACCCGGAAGATCGGGCATATTTCGATCATCCCACCGATGAAGCTCGCTCCCGATTATGAGGCCACGAAGCCGGCCAAGTCTAGCGAGTATTCGTTCCGCGATTTCCTGCAGGAGTATTGGCTGACGGTAGCGAGCATGATCATAGCGGTCATAGTCGGGTTCATAGGATTCCTTCGCTACAAGCAGGCGAAGCGTACTAACGAGCTCCTTGGCGACGATGCGGGG
>CAYLMJ010000073.1:0-4756 GCA_964384995.1 uncultured archaeon
AGCTGATAAGGGCCCAGTCCCAGCTGTTCGAGATGCGATCGGAAAAGGGCCGGGGCCGGGCCGCCATCTACATCCGGCTGAAGAGCTGAAAGATAGAGGCTGAGAAGCAGGCGGGTTAGACGTGGTAAGCGTGGAAGGCAAGGTAGGCGAAGAAAGCGAATAGAATGATCAGGGCAATGAGGGCCGAGAAGGCTGTGAACGCTGAGAATCAACATTAAATAGCGAACGTCGGTCTTCCCACCATGGTCCCAGGATCCCGGTTCATCATTGCATTGGGAGCCGGGGCTCTATCCCTTTTCCTCTTATCGTTCATCAGCATTGAAGTATCCGGAGGAGGCAGTGGAGCCTACCCTCCGCCCTCCAACGGGGACTGGAACATCTACCAGGTGACCGAGGTCTGGGATGAGGAGTTGTACATCAACGGCTCGGTGAACCTTTACAGCGCATCCTTGAACCTGACCAATGTCACCCTCTACCTGAACGGCCATCTGTTCATTGATGCCCCCGGCCGGTTCTCCGATACAACGGTCGTCATCGCCAAGACCGGCACGGCTGGTGGGGTCGAGATCAAGGACCCACTGATACTGGACAACACCACCCTGAAGCTCAACCTCACCGCCAATCCCACCGAGGCCGATGAGGAACAGAAAATAGTGGTGAAGGAGAACGGGACCCTGCTGGTCTACAACAACTCGCACATCACCGACGGCGACAATCCCGAGGATGACGATTCTGCGGCCCCGGGTGCCGACTCCGCCAACAAACGCCTGCGCTTCATCGTGGAGAAAGGGGCCCGGTTCGAGGTCTATGACTCCATGATAACCGAGGTGGGATGGGCCAATCCCGTGATATCGGGGGACAACCAGGACCATACCCGAGGCGGCCTGACCATCAACACCCCCGAGGTGGTCATGGACCGGGTCACCATCACCAGATGCTGGTACGGTCTCTACATCCAATCGGAATCGACCAATTTCACCCTAGTCAATTCCACCCTACGTTCGATGGACCAGAACAGCATCGTGAGTTGGGCCAGCCAGGCCCATTTTGAAAGGAACGTCCTGGATGATGCCAACACCGCCTTCTTTGCCTACTATCTGTCTGTTGATGTGGTCTTCAGGTCCAACACCATCGGCGATCACAATACCGGTATAACATTGTGGTGGGCCGACCGGTACAACATCACCAACAACACCTTCTCGAACATAACCACCAATGCCTTTCAGGTGCAGGGCGGGGCGGTATCAAACGATATCGTGGGCAACCGGATCGAGAACTGTGCCTACGGTCTCTGGGCCGGTCCCTCCGCGCTGTACGGTTACCAGTTCATCCCCCAGCACCTGACCTTCAACGAGAACCAGCTGACGGAGGTTGGGACCGGGATGTTCTTCAACGGTGGTGTTGCAGGCAATCGGATACGGGCTGGAGGCCACAACGTCACCCTGGCCAACAACACCCACGATGGGGGGCAGATCGGCATCCGGGTGGTCCAGAACGACAACAAGCGGCTGCTGGATGATTTCAACATCACTGGCAATGAGCTTATCAACGCCTCCCAAACGGGCATACAGCTGACCCAGCTGGCCGACTCCAACATAAGTCTGAACTGGATAAACGGGAGTCCCAGCGCCATCAAGATCGAGGATTGCGAGGGTCTGCACCTGTTCAGGAACCGGCTGTCGGCCTTCAACAACACCGGATTCTCCATTATCGCCAATGCCCAGGCCAATGAGGTGGACAACAACACCCTTGAGGAATTCGCAGGCCAGGGCTTCCATCTCAGGGAGAGCGGGGCCAACGAGGTCCACCACAATATGTTAAGGGATTTTTCCGGGGTGGGCTTCTGGATCGATGATCCGGTGAGAGGGACGCTATGGAACAACACCCTGCGCAATGGAGGGACAGGCTTCCATCTGCTGACCGATTCGTTGACCATTGATGATAACGACCTTTCCGACCTGGACTGGGGCTACTATCTGCTGGACGTTACCCTGTCTGCCTCCTCCGATACATTCTCGAGCATGACCAAAGGCAGATTGTGGCAGGAGTTCACCACCAGGGTTACCGTCGAGGATGAGGATGGCAACACCCATCGCAATATCGAGGTCGAGGTGTACGATGCCTTTGGTACTCTGGTGGGCAACGGCACCTCCAGCACCATCGGTGAGACCGGCCCGTTCAACCTGACCCAGTATCACCTTGACCCCCTGGGTCTGCGGGTCAACCACACCCACCACCAGGTCTTCGCCTACCGGGGCACCGGTCAGGCCCAGGAGGGCCACAGCGTCACGGGACCCGACGGCATGTTCACCATCCAGATCGACCTGGTGGCCCCCGCATCCTGGCTGGTCTCCCATGCGGCATACGTCAACCAGACCCGGGTCCCGGTGGAGTGGAGGGTCCTGGGCGACCACGAGGATGTGGTGCTGTTCCATCTGGAGTACCAGTCCCGGGAACCGGACGGGGAGTTTGGGAACTGGACCCTGTACGGGAGCTATTCGGGGAACACCACGCTGTTCAATGTCACCGACGGGCACTACTACTCGTTGCGCACCCGGGCCCAGGATGATTTTGGCAATATCGAAGAGGACCCCTCCAACGGCTGGGGCTTCAGGGCCGACCTGACGCCTCCTCGGTCCAACCTGACGGCGGTTGATGTGACCAACGGTACCAAGACCGCCCTGGACACGATACGGCTGGAATGGGGCCCTGGCGTGGACGTGCTGGATATCGACACCTACACTCTGCATCACCGCTGGCGGAACGGCACCGATGGGACGTATGGCAACTGGATCCCCTATGGTGGACAGGTGGATACGCGCAACCTTTCCATCGAGCATCAGGGTGTGGATGGTCTCCAATACCAGTTCAGAGTGATAGCAAGGGACCTGGCCGGCAATCGTGAGCTCAAGGACGACGCCGATATCACCTTCCTCATCGACACTTTGCCTCCTGAAGCCTGGCTCGCGGACCTGCCCCTGTTGATAGGCACCGATGAACTGGAGCTGAACATTGAGTTCCCGGCCCTTGGCGATCTGGCTTCCGTGACGGTCAAGTACCTGCAGTACACCGAAGAGCGTCACGACGCTGGGGACCCGCCCACCGGCATCTGGCAGAGCGTGGGGACCTACAGCAGGACCAACCTGGAGGAGAGCAAGATAAAGCTGGACCACCTGACCAGTGACAGTTACTATCTGATCCGCCTGGTGGCCGAGGACGACGTTGGCAACATCGAGAGCATGGAGGCCATCGAGGAGGTCCATACCGGGAATGGCAGTGACCATCAGCGGTTGGAGCTGTCATTCCTGCCCGAGCCCGCCGGCATCGGTTATCTCAACAGCCTGGTGACGGTCCAAGTTTTCGATGGGGAGAGCTACAGCGCCCCCCTGCGCCAGAGCACCAAATGGCCCCTGGACACCGCTGGAACCTACTATCTCAACGAAAGCTCCGGGACCATCCATTTCGGAGATGGCCAGCAGGGCTATCTTCCAGCCGCGGGACAGAAGGTCCGGGTGACCTATGCCGGGTACCATGGCTGGGTCCTGGTCGATATGGCCCCCCCGACCAAACCGGGAGCTCCCCAGTATGTCCACAACACCAACGGCTCCATCACCATCACCTGGGAGGCCTCAACGAGCCACGACGTCACCCTGTACCGGCTGGAGCACAGCGAGGATGTCAACTGGCGGTCCCTGACAACCCTCGCCGCCGTCGCCGACCGGGGCTACTACTCGAAGACGCTGGTGGGTCTGAACCTGACCATCCATCACTTCCGGGTCGTGGCCGTGGATCGCATCGGTCTGGACTCGAACCCATCGGGGGAGGTGATGGTGGACCTGATCCCCGAGGAGCAAACAGCGAGCGACGATGATGATGAAAATGGAGGTATGCCCATGACCACCCTCCTGCTCCTGCTGATGGTGGTGGTCCTTGCCATCGGTGCGGTACTTTTCATCCTGCGCGGCAGACAGGGAGATGATGGGGATAGTGGCCGGGATGAGGGGCCCGACAACTCACATCTGACCCCGGTATCTCCGGTGGTCACTCCCGGCGTGGTCATCACCGAACCAGCAGTTCAACCGCCCGAAAGTGACTTCGAGGCGAGATCGGATGACACCCAGGCGGGTGAACCCGAGTTAGATGAAACGAAGTCGGAAGACATTGAACCAGGACCGGAGAAGCCAGCTGATGGCACCCAGAAAAAGGCCTTCTCCATGGTGGAAGGAAAGCTCCTGTGCAGTGCCTGCGGTTCCGGCCAGGTGGAAGCCGATGATAACACCGGGGACCTTACCTGCGGGTCGTGTGGAGCCATGGGTCCTCCTCCTGATGGGACCTGACCGGGAGCCTGCTCACCTGCCTTTGCCTCCCCATAATGGGCCTACCTTATTGCCTGCACATAGCCCGCCTCCCCAGCTAACTGCCTCTCATGTGCCTGCTTGCCCGCCTTGCCTGCCTTTGCCTCCTCCTGTAGCGCACACCCGCCTCTTCCTGCCTGCCGGTAGCCATGTTTTCGGCCTTTCTTTCATGGCAGGCATCGGTTCGTCAGCGAAAAGACCATTAGAGACCGGTGTTTCCATGGTACGGGGCTCGCACATGCAGGTATTCTACCGTTGCTGCAGACACTGCTATCCTACTGACCAGTTCCACCAGAGCGGGATGAAGGACCGCCATGCCGAGCCGTGCATGCTGTGCCCCGATGGCAGGGCCAACAGGATAGAGGTCGAAAACAAGCGGATGATCGAGATACGGGTCTGAG
>CAYLMJ010000074.1:0-4417 GCA_964384995.1 uncultured archaeon
GATTTTACCCGGCTGGATGGTTGGTTGTTGATGCTGGATATTCATATTCGAAGATACCTCTGATTATTTCCAATAAAAATCGAGTGACCTACCCATAATAGGCGATGACTCACTTCTACAGAAGAGCCAAAGATGTTGGCTAAAATTTGCAGTTTTTGCATTACTCAGAAGGGCGATTGACATAAGCGTAAGGCTTCTGAGTACCCCATGATTGGAAGACGTTGAACTCCCAATCCAACCCAAAGAGAATGGAAGTCTAAAGAGTTTCGATGGATTATATTTTCATAATGATGAGCCTCAAGGAATAGCTCGCTGAACCTGGCCACACTTCGGGCAGGTCTCAGTACAAGCATCAGGATCCCGGTTCTCCTCGGGAATCTCGGCTTTGCAGTTGAGACACTGGATAGGGTCCTCATCGAATCCACTGTCTCTCTGGAGTTCCTTCTCTTTCACTTGACCATCCCCGGAATTCCGGCCTGCATGAACCCGCAGTCGGGATTCTGGCATTTCTCAATCTCGACGTCACCTTCGACGCTATCTACTTTCGTGGGTCCCTGGCACTTCAAGCATTCTCGGACTACCGGGTCAAATCCACTGTCACCCTGGCTCATGTCTTCCATATACTGGTTCAGTTCAAAAGCTCTTTTGGCGCAATTCCGAGCCTCATATGAGGCGCATTTGGAGCAGTGATCATCCTCGATCCAGAAGCAGGCGCCGTTAATGTTGTTGACGGCATGAAGATCTGAGCACTCGCAGACGCAGTAGACTCCCTCCTCCATTATCAACGATAATCTACTTTTTCACTTTTGTTTATAAACAAAGTTACTCGTTTTGGAATTTCTGTAACAAGAATACCCTCTCCAATGGTTAAGTTGGTAAGCACTATTGAATAACTGATGGCTCCAACTTCCCAGGTTGATATCGACTTTCATTTGATAGAACCGCTAGAAGATTCCGAGTATTTCAACCGGGAACGTCTCAAGCTGGAAATGGAACGTATCCTCTTACTCTTGGGTATCTCAGAATCGTTTAACCTCGAATGGAAACCTCAAGCCCGTGGTAGATTGGCTGGTGAGGTCAAGAACCAAACGGTCTATATCTACGTTCATGACATTACTTCTGCAATGTCCACCGTCAGGCATGAAGTCGTGGATTATTGGCTCACTCAGCTCCTACAAGCACCGCTTGATTGGAGTGATGCCGCTATGCAAGGTCTTAGCGACATGATCGAAGCTCTCCGGATGGAAACGACTATATCACCAGCCTTGAGAGTTGTGATTAGTAAACTGGCAGGATTGATCAACCTCTACACTCGAGCGTTCACCGAAACCCTGTATGCTCAGAAGGAAGAACGGATCGAGGCCCTATGCCGTTTGGTAGAGGGCAGGTCGTCGTAAAATGTACTTGCCACTATTGGTTTCCTGGATGAGATCCCAACCCTGCTCTAGGTGCTGGACAAGCTGGGATTCTCCAACGATTGCGGCTTCATAATTGACATTTGATCCCGGTTTGGACCTCTCTTGAAGTTGCTTCCCAACCCGTGCAAATTCTTCCCTGAGTACCTCTATCTCCCCTTCGAGGGTGATGTCAGTCCCAAGTTCCCGTTGCTTCTCGATTCGTATCTTGGCTGGATCAATGCCAAAGAGTAGGGCTTGTTCACGTAAAGTGGCTAAGAAGATGGATTGTTTCAGTTCCTGCTCACTGCGGCTGGTCGGGGTTATGGACACGTAATACTCGGCTCTCTGGTATGCTTCACATAGCTGTTCATCGGTTGGTTTTGAATACGAAGCATCGTTTCCCCCTACCTTGTGTCCCATCATGTACTCGTACCATGGTTTGGGCACCTGGGCTTGTTCCATTGTCGTTTGCCAGAACTTTCGTAGACAATGATGATGGATCGTAGCCCTCTTCCCCCGTCCAGGTTCTTTCATCAATCCCGCCACGATTGCAGCCCTCTTCACCAGCCTGTTGACTGCATCTTGATCCAGTGGGACAGCCTGACCTCTGAATGGCTTTTCAGCGACGAACAAAAAGTCGCTCTCCTGAATCTGGCCGAAGGTGTTCTTTCTTGTGTGGAGATACGACTCTATCGCGTCGATACTGTCTCTTCCAATAAAGAACGAATACGATGCCCGATGCTTGTTAATCCGATTCCCGTAGCGGTCCTTGATATTGGGGGGAACCTCGATCTTGGCAGGACAAGCTCCATCCTCAAGGGCCGTCTTCACCATGCCGTACGTGATACTGCAGATGACGCCTGCCCTCTGTCCTGACTGAGACGAGACCAGTAGGACTGCCCTCTGCAGAGTGCTGTTCGAGACCCCCACCATCTTCCTGACCTCTTCCAAGGTGGGCACCTTATCCTGATGCTCAGTCCACATCTTGGGAACCTTCAGATCCAATGATGAATGATTGGCCCTATAGAACGTCTTGACAGCCTCCAGTTGCACCACCGAGCTCATTCTTGCGAAATGCTTCGACAGCAATCCAAAGAACCGCATGGCCGTATCCTCGTGTTTGCGCCTCTCCATGAGATTGTCACTGTTCAGGTCTTTGAGCCTATTACCAATGAGCTCGTCTGGATCCTGTTTCGTGAACTCTGAATAGCGGTGTATTGCCCGCATGTACATTGAGTAGGTCTTGGGGGAACCTGTGGTATTGGCTTCCAAATATGCGGCAAATCGAGCTACCGATTGGTACTGGTCCACCATCTGCTCGAATTGCTTCTGTGTGCAGCGGCTGAAGATAGGTTTTTGTGTTTTTGACATGAAGTTGAAATGCCAATTTAGTATTTAAAGATATTGCTTTATTCTTTGTTTAGTTAAGAAATAAAAAGATTTAGTCCGTCCACTGGGCCCCGCCCCGCCTCTTCCCCGCCGCGCTCCCTGAGGAATTTGATGATGACCCCTTTGTTGAACCGATGGGTGGGCCGATCTTTTCGCAGGTTGTGGGAACCATCAATGGTCTTTGGATGGTCTCGGGATGGCTTCTGGATGGCTTCACAAAGGTTTCTGGGAGGTCTCCGGACGGCTCTGCAACTGCCCGCCATTTCGCCACTTTGCCTCCCTTGGCCCGGGCTGATTTGCATTGGGGAAAAGCAGGCCCCAAAAGCTATTAATCAGCTCAATATACAGACCCCCAGGTAGGGCCATGGTCGAGAAGATCCAAACCGGCATCTACGGTCTTGATTCCCTGATAGACGGGGGTATCATCCGTAACTCCGTGGGCGTATGACAGGTTATGCGGGCACCGGCAAGACCACCCTGGGATTGCAGTTCCTGCGCAAGGGCGTTCGCGATGGCCACGACGGCATCTACATCACCCTGGAACAGACCCAGAAGGATATCATCCTCACCGCCTCAGAGATGGGCTGGGACCTCCAACCCTACCTGGACAACAACAAACTGGCCTTCATCGAGCTGGGAGGCGCCGAGTTCTCGGAGTTCATCAAGGGCGACCTGCCACGCTTCGTCAGCGAGTGGGAGGGGGCCAACGCCCGCATCGTCGTGGACACCCTGACCCCCATCATGTGGTCCTCCCCGGACAAGTACGCCCAGCGCGAGCTCATCTCCATGCTCTTCAACGAGACCAAGAAGATGGGCACCGTCCTGGCCACCCTGGAGGAGATCTCCACCGCCTCCGAGGACCGGGTCATCCCGGTCTATCTCTGCGACGCCCTCTTCCGCTTCGAGAACACCACCGGCGAGTTCATGGAGGAGAACCGCACCATGCGCGTGGTCAAGTGCCGCAACTCCTGGCACTCCCGCCTGGCCCATCCCTACCGCATCCTCAGGGGCATGGGCGTGGTCATCCAATCCTCGGTGGAGGAGAAGATGCTGGTCTCCATGCCCGAGAACCTGGAGGAGAGCCTGCGTCAGCTGATCCTGCCCCTGCCCAGGGAGGAACGCAAGGAGATCGAGAAGACCCTGAACATAGTCCTGCACGAGGATGTGGGTCAGATGGAGCTGGACTACCTGCTCCAGTTCATCCTGGACGATTACGGTCTCAAGGTCAACGGGGACGCCTAGTCAGAGACCTCATCGTCGCCTCCTGTTCCCGGTCCACGCTCGCAACCTCGTTCCATTCCCACGTTCTATTCCCACGTTCCATTCTCAGCCCCCTGTATGGTAGAACCAGGAACCCCGAATAGTTCACCTGTATTCTGCAAAATTTTGTCAGTGGCAGCTCCGACGGTGCCAGGGAAGCCCGTTTAATAGGCAGTCCAAACCGGATTCAGCAATCACCCGCCTGCTGTCCTGCGACATGGCTTGCGGTGGTTGACAAAAACCACAACGTGATACAATGGAGCTACGCAAACGCATGCTTGTTCTGCTGGTCGCCCTGGTGGCCCTGTCCACCGTTGCCGCCACGCAGTTCGCAACCTCAGACATCGGATACGAGTATGGTATCGTGTCCG
>CAYLMJ010000075.1:0-884 GCA_964384995.1 uncultured archaeon
GGGTATTTTACCCCCAGTCAAATCTTCTCTGGTTAGCAATACGGGTGAACTGGGATCCCAGAAATGGCATGGGATAAACATATCAGACCTTGATGCATATGGCAAAAAATTATTCTCA
The DNA here is from genome assembly GCA_964384995.1 of uncultured archaeon. Taxonomy (GTDB): domain Archaea; phylum Thermoplasmatota; class Poseidoniia; order MGIII; family CAYLMJ01; genus CAYLMJ01. The sequence continues at coordinate 119 of CAYLMJ010000075.1, forward strand.
TACATACCAGGATGAGCTATAAAATGATCGAAATCAAACTCCGATCCATCCCTCCTCCTGGTATAGTGCCATGGATCAAGCCGTGTATAGATGGAGTGGGTATATTTCTGTTCCAGGTACTCCTGAGGTTCTACTTTTGCGATCCCGGCGGCATCCAGGATCTCCATGGCTCCCCCTGCCACCCTGCCTCCTCCGGTCAGAGCTATACGGGTTTTTCCCAGATCCACTTTCTTCAACTCCAGCTTTAGCTCTTGCAGGTCATGGCATTCAGAAGCAGATCTCAAGGTGAAACTTCCATCCCGTAATCCAAATGCCCTCAATCCATTATAGGCACCGACCACTCCGGCCCATCTGCCAAAAGCCACCACCCTGACCATCTTTTCATTGGTCAGGTATTCGTAGTCGACCATCCTGATCCCCTTGTTGACCATCGTCTGCAAAAGTCCCCTGTTATACGGCTGCTTTTTCGCTGTATGTGAGAAATAGAGGTATGTTTTGTTATCCAACAGAGCTTCAATCTTCACCTCCTTTACTCCCATGAGCACATCACATCCGGAGAGATCTTCCTCCATAGGTACCCCCTCTCTTATATACTCTTCATTTGAATAACATCTGTAGTCAGAAGGTTGTACAACGATATCCAGGCTGGGATAGCGCTGTTTGAGTTCACGGCATTGAGAAGGGGTGAAAGGTACCCGTTTATCGGGAGGTGTTTTGGTTTCCCGAACCACCCCAAGTTTTAATTGCTGCATAACGTAGATAATAT
>CAYLMJ010000075.1:894-3944 GCA_964384995.1 uncultured archaeon
GCAAAATAATCCCACGAAGATAACAGATTATACACAATTTGCCTTGCTAGCCCATATGCTAAGCAGAATCAGATCTTCCATCGATCCATGCTTCCATGGTTTGCCCATGGGTAATCAGGGAAGCATATCCCTGTTCGAGAGTCCACTCAGCGGACTGCAATCCATTCTGCTTCAGATAGGCAACAAAACCTTCATTCAACATCCTTCCTGATCTCAAAGGGAATTCAAAAAGGTCAGGTATAGTGGTTTCATTGTCTGGTTCATGATGCTCTTTGATGCACGCTTTCACGGAAGAAGAGAGGTATATCCGGCATGCCAGGGGGCTGGCTTCGTAAACCAGGCAGGAATCCGACTCCAGGAATGGGCAGGGAGCCCTGAAACGCAACTGCTCCTGGTGTGACTTTGGCAGGGTCAATTTGACCTTTTCCCGCGCTCTTGCGGCGATATTATCGGATGCCTTACTGTATATTCCGGAGCAAGCTGACCCCCTATTCCGGCGATACTGACCCCCCATTCCGGGCATGCTGACCCCCCTGGTTTTTTCCAAAACACTGACATTCCGGCAATATTGACCCCCCTGGGGTATTTTTCCTGGTAGCGATAGTTTTACCGCTTGATTTCACACAAAACAGCGGTAAAATGTCTGGAAGATCTATTGAGATGAGTAAAGTAAAACACGTTATCAGGATGCATGAAGGGGGTGTCCCCAAGAAAGAGATCGCCCGCCGACTGGGTATCTCGAAGAATACGGTAAAAGAATACATTAAAAAGACCGAGCAGCGGAATTTATCTCCACCAGAGCTTTTGGAGAAGGAGACTCCCGAACTGGAGGGTATGTTTTCTCCAAGTGTTTATAGTAGTGACAGATACCTCCAGCTTGAGAGCATGTTCCCATACTTAGAGACGGAACTCCGGCGCACCGGTGTAACCCGGCAGCTGTTATGGCATGAGTACAAGCGGAAGTGTTCGGATGGTTATGGATACTCGCAGTTCTGCTATCATTTTGCCCGCTGGCAGAAGACCAGTAATGCCAGCATGCATATGGAGCATGAGCCAGGAGACAAGGTGTATATCGATTTTGCAGGCAAGAAATTAAGCTATATCGACCTGGAGACTGGTGAGGAGGTTCCTGTTGAAGTTCTGGTCACCTGCCTGGGATACAGTCAACTCATTTATGCAGAAGGCCTGCGGGATCAGAAGAAAGAGAGCTTTGCAACAGGATGTGAAAACGCAATACACTTTTACAAGGGATCCTGTAAGGCTTTGGTTCCGGACAATCTGAAAAGTGCAGTTACCAAAGCATCGAAATACGAGCCAAAGATCAATGAGTTGTACCGGGAGTTGGCCAACCACTATGGGATGGTGGTCTATCCGGCCCGTAGCCGCAAGCCTCAGGATAAGTCTCTGGTTGAAAAAGCTGTATCTATAGTATACAATCATATCTACGCTGTTTTACGTAACCGTGACTTCTATAGTCTTGAGGAGCTGAACCAGGCCATCTGGGACTGCCTGGATAAGATCAATAATATGAAGTTCCAGGGGAAGTCATTTAGCCGCAGGGATCTGTTCGAGCAGGAAGAGTTTTTTCGGATGGCACCTTTGCCCCATGAACGCTTTGAGATCAAGGAGAGTGTGCGTGTTAAGGTGATGAAGAACAGTCATGTCTTGTTAGGTAAGGACAAACATTATTACAGTGTTCCGTTCCGGCATATCGGGAAAAAAGTGAAAATGGTCTATGGTTACCGAACCGTATCCATTTATCTCGATGGAGAAAGGCTTGCCTTCCATAAAAGGGATCCCCGACCAGGCAGGTACACAACCATCCTGGAGCATCTGCCCTCGACTCATCGGTATGTTGCTGACTGGCACCCGGAAAAGTTCCTTAAAAGAGGAGCAGCAATCGATAAAGATGTTGAAGCATATATCCAGGGTATGTTCGACAGAAGCCCTTATCCAGAGATCGTATACCGCAGCTGTAATGGTCTTTTAGCTTTTGCCAAAACCAAGGGGAAAGACCGGTTAATCAATGCCTGCCGCCGGGGACTTTACTACCAGAACTTCGGATACAATGTCATCAAGAATATCCTGCAGAAAGGCTTGGATATGCAGGTTCTGGAAGAGAATGCATCACAGGGGAAGTTGCCTTTACATGATAATATCCGAGGTGCGGATTACTATGCATAAATGAAATGTCAAACTAAAAACAATACACATGCTTGAAAAGAATCTTGAACAAATGAACCTGATGAAATTCTACGGAATGGCTACTGCCTACCAGGCTGCCATCCAGGGCAAACAGAGCTTCACAAACGATGAACTGATATCTATGTTAATACAAGCCGAATGGGAGGACCGGGAAGCACGGAAGATCCGTCGTCACCTGAAAGCAGCCCGCTTCCGTTACCATGCTTCCGTAGAGGAGATCACCTACGATCCCGGCCGTAACCTGGATAAGAGTATGATGACCCGGCTGACGGACTGTTCGTTCATTAAAAGACATGAAAATATCTTGATCTCCGGTCCTACGGGTGTTGGAAAAAGCTTCCTGTCATCTGCTCTTGGAAACCAGGCCTGTCATCTGGGATACAAGGTCCTCTACTATAATACACAGAAGCTATTTACAAGGTTAAAAATGTCAAAAGCTGATGGATCCTATCTCAGAGAAATAAACCGTATCGAAAAACAGGATCTGCTTGTTCTTGATGACTTTGGCCTGCAGGAAATGGATACTCAAACCCGGATGGCTTTCCTGGAAATAATCGAAGACAGATATGATATTAGATCAACCATTATTAGCTCGCAGCTACCTGTTAGCAAATGGTACGATGTTATCGGCGAAAGCACCATCGCCGATGCAATCCTAGACCGAGTGGTTAATGGTGCTCACAGAATCGATTTAAAAGGAGAAAGTCTTAGAAAGAAAAAGTAATTTGATTATTTTGCCGTTCGTTATCAGTCAAAAAAGTGCCGTTTTGGCAGTGACCTCGGAGGCCAGCTCCATAGAGGGGTCAGTATCCCCGGAACAGGGGTCAGTATCTCCGGAATTTACA
>CAYLMJ010000076.1:0-3935 GCA_964384995.1 uncultured archaeon
TTCTACTACGATGACGACGGCGGCGGCTGGAACGCCGGCAACGACATCTTCTTCAACTACGACGGCGACGCGTTCTACACCGCCACCGCCGACGTGCTCATCGACAATGACGGCACCACCATCGGTGGCGTCGGTGGCAGCACGGCGGCCATGGTGTCGGGCCAGCAGCTCCTGCCGTTCGACACCGCCGACAACCTCTACTGGTACGACCAGGGAACGGCCAAGAGTGTCGACGCCGGCGATTCGCTCTGGATCGAATCGTCGGGCGACAGCGACAACGTCTACAACGCCCACGGCCAGCTCATCAGCGGCGCGGCGGGCGGTGCCACCTTCACCGACCTGACCTCGCCCATGGTCTTCGACGCCCAGATCGACATCGCCTTCAATGGCGGCGGCTACACCACCTACACCCTGGAGAACTCGGGACCCATCACGGCCGAGACCCTTTCCACCATCGGCCTGGAGAGCGACCCGGCCCCGGTGGCCGCGGGAAGCCCGGTCAAGGTCACGGTCGGGCTCAACGATCACTACTACATCGTCAACACGGTCACCGCGGTCGGGCAGCGCACAACGACCGTGCTCATCGGCGACCAGGCCCTCACCGGCGACCAGACCGCGGGCACAACGTTCTACGAGCAGCAGATAAACGGCGCCAGCGAGGTTGCGGGCACCTCCACCAACTACTGGTGGGCCGACAACAACCACAACGGCGTCTACGACGCCGGCGAGGCCATCGTGGGCGGATACGACAACATCCTGGACAACGCCGACCCCATCCCCACGGCGGGGACAGCGGACCTGAATGTGTTCGGGACCTACGATTACTTCTGGGACTTCAACAACGATGGCGACTACGACGACGGCGAGGCCATCTTCCGCTCCACCAACAGCGACACCTTCCTGGATGCCGGCCTGCTGAGTTCGACACCCGACCAGCTCATCACCTCGGGCACCGTGCCCCTGGGCGAGGACACGGCAACCACCACCGGCAACATTGTCTATTTCAACTCGGCCGTCGCCGGCTGGCAGGTCAACGAGGACATCTTCCAGAATTTGGATGGTGACGCCTACTACACCACCGCCGCCGACGTCGCCATTGATTGCGACGGGGTAGCGACCTCGGGCGTTGGCGCCTGTGCGGCCATAACCGCCGGGGACGTCCTGGACGCCTTCGAGGCGGCCGACGCCATATACTGGTATGACAATGCAGGTGGCGGGGCCTACGATGGCACCAACGATGCCCTGTGGTACAGCGGTGCCGCCGTGCCCGACGGCCTATACGCCACCACCGGCGCTTCCATCAGCGATACCAGTGCGGTCACGACCCTGGCAACCGTTCTGAACCCCCAGTTCGACATCTCGGTCGATGGCGGCGGAGCTTCAACCATCACCCTGGAGAACAGCCTTTCCGTCACGGCCGAAACGATATCACGGGTGGGTGTGGAGACAGCTGACGTTGCAGCCAATCCCAGCGATCTGCTGTATTCCCAGGACACCAGTGACTACTATATCGCCACCGCCGAGGCCGGTAGCGGTCAGATGATGTACGTCGATATCATCGGCAACGATGCCATCTCGGGGAGCACCCTTGCCGGAGATCATCTCCAGACGACCTCCATCTTCGGTTCCAGTGATACTGGTGCCAATATCCAGAACACCGTTGCGGTCCCAGCCTCTGGCATCGTTACCATCGACCTTACGGCTGGCCATGGTATAACACAGTTGCCTGGAAATGCGGTCTTCTACACCAAGAGCGGTGGTGTTGACACCAATGAGCGATTCATCAATCTCGATACGATCAATGCGGGTGACACCAGCATACGGGTGGCCGCCTATCCTGGTACCTCGATCGATGCCGGGGATGACTTCTGGTGGATCGGGGCCCTGAACTTGCATGATGGTTACGAGGTGGACGATGCCTACCTCGATTCATCCACGGACATCGTGAACGAGATCGTGGCCAAGACCAGCGGGATCACCGGTGCCTATGGCCCGGCAGGTTTCGCCACTCGCTACAAGTTCGATTCCACCTCCACGGCTGGCACCTCGGCTGTGGCCTTCACCGACTCAAGCGGGAGCGGCACCAACGTGGCCGACGACCTGAAACTGCGAGCTGGTGATGGTGGCTCACAGCATTTTGGCGGCGACCAGCTACTTCGTGGCTCCCCCACCGAGGATGTCACCACCGGCGCCACCAACGTGGTGACCGGGGCCGGCTATCCCTTCGCTTTCGACGATACCAACACCGACAACGCCTTCGACCTGGGTGAGGACATCTACGAGGAGCAGACCCACTCCTCGCTTACCTACACCGGCGGGGCCGACCTGCTGGCCTACGTGGGTACCGCCCAGGACGTGGCCGCTGGCAACGCGGTGACAGCCTTCGTTGACGGTGACGATGTGATGTACGTTGACGGCAACCATGACGGTGGCTACGACGCAGGCGAAGCCCTGGTCGTGACCGCCGCGGACGTGAATCCCGGCGACGACCTGCCCAGCACGGCCACCATCCTGGCCCGCAACGACGCCGCCGCCTGGTCCGTCGGGGCCCAGGACCTGATCACCTTCACCTCCCTGGGCAACCACTACTTCACCGACGCCGACAACGGCGGGACCTACACCGACGGCGAGGCCATCGTGGGCTCGGCCGACACCACCCTCAGCTCGGCCGACACGGTGATAACCGCCGGCGCCGCCGACCTGGACGGCGACCAGACCATTTCCGCCACCACCGGCATCCTGACCATGGAGGTGGATGACGGCTCTGGCGGTACCGTGGACCTGTCGGGCGTATCCGCCGGGGACCTGCTGCTCATCGACGATGACGGCAACGTCGGCACCGGCACCCCGGCCTACGTGGTGGCCCTTGACGACGGCGGGAACCCAGCCTCGACCCTGCGGGTGGCCGGACTGAAGGGAGACATCATCCCGGTTGACTACAAACTCTACACCGGGGCCATCTCCAACACCGGCAACAACATGGATGTGGACGATCACTACATGGACTCGGGAGACGACATCGCCGCCTCCCTGGACCACGCCCTGGACACGGCCCTCGGGGCCGGCAACTGGGCAGATTACGTCAATGCCGGAGTATACAACGGCAACTACTCGAGCCGCTACAAGCTGGACTCGGCCCTGACCACCACCACCAGCTCGGCGGTGGCGGTCCAGAGCATCGTGGGCCCCGCCGGCACCGATGTGGGCGACGATCTGGAACTGAGGCCCGCCGACGGGGCCGTGGCCACCGGCCCCGACCAGTACTTTGCCAACGCCGCACCCGCCCTGGCGGCCCCCACCGACGACACCACCACAGGTTCGGAGGTCATCACCTCCAAGAACTATCCCCTGTCGTACAACGACGCCGACCCGGACGGGACCACATACGACTCCATCTACCAGGACGGCCAGGACATCTACCAGGAGGAGACCGGTGGCGCCGGGACCTACACCGACGGCGCCGACGTGCCGGAACTGCTGGTGTACATCGGCACCGACGGCACCGATGTCTCGGGCGGAAGCCCCGGTGTCAAGGGCAGTGCCGCCAGCCACTTCGTGGCCGGGGACAACATCTGGTTCCGCAACATCGACCACGACTCCCCGGCGGACTACGACGTGGGCGAGCCGTTGCTTATATCGACTGACAGCGACCTGGGACCCACCGATGAACTGCTGGCCCGGGCCGACGCCGCCAACTGGCCGGTCCTGGGTTTCGCGACCATGGACTCGTACCGCCTTGAGACCGACTACGACGGCTCCAAGCCCGCCGAGGCCGCAGGCAACCACCACTACTACTACGTGGACGACAACAACGACCAGCAGTACACCGACGGCGAGGCCATCATCGACCAGATCGGCGGGTCCGACCTGAACCGTCTGGAGCTGGCATCCCTCGCCCCGGCCACCGACTACGTCATCCATCACGGCCTGGCCAA
>CAYLMJ010000077.1:0-3224 GCA_964384995.1 uncultured archaeon
TTGGCCTTCCAGAGGGAGGCGTGTTCATAATCACTTCGGCCAACTGCGAGTATTTTTAGATTTAAACATGAGCATCTTCTCTGGTGGATGCCGAGGGCTTCCAGGTCGATCTGTTCCTAGAGATCATCGCTAGGAAGTTTAAGCTTCATCGAGATGTATTGGAAAGGGCAACTTTGCTAGGAGATCTTGGACTCCTTGAGGTATACCTCCTGTCCGATGAGGATCTCTTTCTGTCCAAATCGGTGACCGAGCGAGACCTCGACCTAGCCGACATGCATGTGCTCTATCTCAAGGGTCTTGACCCTGAGATCATCATGGCTGAGGCCAGCATCCAAGATACCCACTCAGAAATTATCTGGGAGGCCTTCCTGAACCAGAAGCTGATCGAGCTAGAGGAGTATGCCCAGGTGACGGTCCCATGGAGAGGTCGGGTGGAAGAAGTCGCGATTGAGAAGATGGAAGACGGTCAAGGCACCTAGCTCCTTCCGAGCCACCCGGTCGTATTACCTAAAGCAGAGACCGGCGGTACGGTGGATGTCACACCCCCCTTCTGAAAAGAGGTTATCACCACGAGACAGAGGGACGTGAATTAGCGGTTTTTGTGAAGGGGAGGAAGTAGAACATCTCTGGATTTAATTTTCTAAAGAAATATAAATATCGCAAAACGGGAATTATATATTTCATTATTCACCAGCACCACACCAAAGTATGATTTTCAAAACATGCCCAAAATGGGAGTATATAAAGTAGGGTTCGGATACCTCAGTGCCTGAACCCCATGGCGTTACAATACCCCTGGGCCCGCCATTTACCTCCTGTGTGAAGTGATGCCCAGATTGCATTTTCACGACGACAATTATATAAAGGAAAAAAATACATAGGGTGTCCAACCGCACCATTTTGCCCCCATCCTGGACCTCGCTATGTCTTGCTATCACCATCTCGCCATCAATGCAGGAGGCAAGCCTTGGAGCAATCCACGACCATCCATTCCACCGGGCCGTTCACTCTGACAACTATCCCATCCTCGTCGATATCTCGGACCCCATTGTCAAAGCCTCTCACCAAACGACATAAATACGATGGCCTGCCCCACCCGTTATATTTAATAAATATAGGAAAGTCAAGCGAGTTTACGAATCGTTAACAATTTACGATTTGTCCAAGGACTAAATTCAAGGTGTAAAACTATGCAGGCAGCAAAGTTACACTCCGCACGTCCGTTCTCGAAACGGGTGTTCGCGGTAGTAGTTCTGGTTGCTATGGTCTTGAGCTCCTTTGTGGGAGCCATGAGTGCCACTTCAGAGACCTGGCAGCCCGAACAATCCAATGATATGCCGGAATGGTTCATTTCGGAAAAGACAGCTTACGATGCCAATGAGGCACCACCACCCGAGCTGATGGATAAGTTCCCTCAGCCGATCTCCACGACCGCCAACGGTCGCTACGCCCCCGCTCGGCTACCCGCCGGTGAGGCCAGCGTCCTGCTGATGGACGATGACATGGAGCGGTGGATGTCCGGCCCGTGGCTGGAGACGCTGATCGAGGGCGCCCTGAACGACGGGGGCTACTCCTTCGATGTCTTCCGCGGCGGCAACTGGGGCGGTACCAGCTACCAGCTCCCCTCGGGCGACGCTGGGCTGAGGATGGTGAACGACTACGAGGTCATCATCTGGTACGGCGGCTGGCAGACCGACATCCTCTCTTCCAACGAGGCCTCTGTCCTCAGTAACTACCTGGACGGCGACTGCGCCTCCGGTGAGGACCAGAGCGGTGACACCAGCGACACCTACTGTACAAGTGCCGCCAACGGCGACCGGAACATCATCTTCATGACCCAGATGTCCGACTGGCTGCAGGCCTATTCCAGGAGTTTCTACAACAACTATCTGCACTCCCAGAACAGCGGCCTCGTGGTTGACGGTACGGCAGACCCCATGGACGGTGTGGACGACTCCATCTTCGATGGCAAGTCCTTCTCCGCCGGCTGGGCCGGGGACAACTACCTCTCCCGGCCTCTCCGCCAGCGCCCCTATGACAGTTCCGCCATGGGCGCCCTGTACATGGACCCCGGTCAGTCAGTGTACAAGTACCACGCCATCCAGTATCCCGAGACCGAGAGCGGCATCCCCCACTCGACCACCTTCAAGTCGCTGATGTTCGCCGAGGAGTTCGGCGTCTTCGACGACCAGGAGGACCGGGCGGACTTCATCGCCACCACCCTGGACTGGATGGACGTCGACCCGGCGACCCAGAAGCAGGTGGACGTGGGTATCTCCTACTTTGACATCCCCAACCACGGCCACTACTGGCGGGCAGTTGAGGCCATGGTCCCCGTGGACATCAAGGTCCATGTGACCAACTACGGTTTCCAGACCCTGAACCAGGTGGGCGTGAAGCTGGAGCTGAAGAACGAGTTCGGCCAGGTGCTCTTCGAGAACACCCTGTGGTCCAACACCCCGTTCGAGGACGATCTTGAAACCGAGGACCTGAACGAGGGCACCCCGGGGAACCTGTTGCCAGGCGAGACCTGGGCGGCGACGTTCAACCTGGATAACGATAGATTGCAACGGGTCGATGACGGGACCGACCCGCGGGACGCGCGTCACGTTATCTTCACGACAGCTGGCATGGACCGCATGCGGGCCACCGTGCTCTACTACGGCGGTGACAAGACCGGCGCCAACGCCGACCAGTTCGCCCCCAATGATTACATGCAGGCCAATGTAGGCGTCTCCCACAACATTGAGAACATGGAACTGCCCGAGAACGAGCTGGGCAAGACCATCACCTTTGTGGACACCGATGACAACGGCGCCAACAGCCTGGGCCACATCAACATCCACCGGGTGCACGACTACGACTGGGACATGAACCCCAGCACCGCCAACGAGTCCCAGCGTTCCACGATCCATGAGGGCTACTATGCCATGGGTCACTTCAACAAGAACGGCTGGGTCAAATCCTCGGGCGGCGGCAAGAAGTTCACACCCCAACCGTGGCAGGATGATGCCTGGGTGACCCCCGAGTTCGACTGGTCAGGCATGAACGAGGTGATCATGGGCATCCTCATGACCGCCCGTGAGGAGAGCGGTGACTGCTGGCGCAACCAGATCAAGCGCACCGACCAGACCACCTGGACCACACTGCTGTCATACTGTGGCGCTTTCAGCAAGGGCAGCTGGTACCTGTGGGGCGGCAGCAACAACAAGTACCAGGGCTAC
>CAYLMJ010000078.1:0-2730 GCA_964384995.1 uncultured archaeon
CGGGTAGCGGAATGATGGGCGCTTCCCGTTGCCTCCCGGGTCCTCGATGATCAGCCAGCCACCGGCGAGGAGCTTCTTCGCCATCTTCCAGACTGAGTTTCGACCACTCAGGCCCATCGTGGCCGCGATCTCTTCGTACTTGAGCTCAGTCTCGACCAGGAGCCAGAGGACCCGTAGATCTTGGCGACTCATGGTCCCGGGCTGCTTCTCCAGAGGATTCATATTGGATTCTTGGAGCTTCGCTCCCGGGCGAGTGGCTTTGAGCCAAGGTACGAGGGTGACAGTGGAACCTTCACCATCGCATATCGGGCACTTGAGGGCGTCCTCCATCGTGAATTTACCGTTGACGCCCTTCACCTTCCTGGACAGCCGGCCTACACCATCGCAGGCAGGACAGAGGATCGGCTCTTGGACGTCCTCGAGGACCTCGGCCGCGCCTGGATCCTCAATGGCATTGAGATAACTTTCCAGGTCCAGGTAGTGAACCGATAGCGATTGGTTGCGAAACTCGGTATTGGCCCAGCATAGTGGCCGGTGCCTCGCTTCCTTTGGTCGAGAAGTATGGACCATCTTCGAGATCCAGCCTTGCAGGGCTTCGCTCATATCTGCGAGCCTCTCGAACCGATGCTGCAGGTTATCTCGCTCACCGAACAGCTGCTCGCACCGCAGATCCCACCCGTAGGTATTGGGGAGATCCAAGATCATAATCCGGTACGATCTCAGAGAGCTTTTGACGTCCTTCTTCCTTCTCGATGGTCTTATGCAAGGCTTCTCAAGGATCCTGGAGCACTTGATACAGCGATCTTCCTCAGCCGGATCGTCAACTATGTAGCCTTCTTCGCCTTCATCGCGACCGCAAAGATAGGTCGTACAATCTTCATCGAGTGCTACCGGGAGAAAATGCAGCTTCCCGCCATGATCTGCGAATGAGCGAGGCTCGATCCAAGAGCCCTCATCGTGGAGTTCTTTGATCCTTTCGGCGACTTGAACATCGCTCATGCCCTTACCCCCGCGAATCGACAATACTTGCATTTTTCAGTAACACATACGCCCTGCTCATGGAGCCGTTTATGCGAGTCGAGGGACTGGAACCTACCAGGTAGATGATCATCGTCGACGACGTTGTAATGACGCTCCAGAACCAAGCCGGTGCGTACCTTCTGGAGGAGCGCGAGGCCGGTCACAAACCAATCATCATTTAGCGCAGCCTTAGCGCGTTCCAGGTCCTCGGCCGGGAGCTCCTGAAGATCTTGCAGAACGGCGAAACCCTCCCTCGCGACTGGTAGAGATCCTGGGGGAACCTTCACTGTCCCGCCTCCCCACAGGTCTTACAATGGCCGGCGCCACCACAAAGGCCGCGATCATGTGCTGACTTGAGCTCTGTCTCTTCCCGGGATCCACAACACCCGAGACACTGATCCAGGCCTCCAGGATTCTCCAGAATCCCGCAAGTGCAGGTCCAGGTCTCCCCGTCGATTTTCTCCTGCTCGGCTTTGCGATCCATATCGCGCCGGTGGATCAGGTAGGATAGACTCTCTAGCTGGACAGTCTCACCAGGGGTCCGGTGAGTATCCCAACCTCGAGACGGTTTCATGCTCCCCTCCCAGTTGACCGCCGGCGGCGAACCTCGGCCGCATATGCCTTCGAGTCTAGGAGGTCGAGGAGCTCCCGGCCGGAAGGCTTCCGGGCTCCGTATATCTTCTTCTTCGTCCTTTTCAAAGCCTCAAATTCGATCTCGTCGAGTCCCTTTTCTCTCCTACCTTTTGCCATATCTTCGACCTCCTATGCTCCTTCGCTCATGGGCTGGAGTATGAACGACGCACCGGCCCTCGATTGGATGGAGCTTTGATACCTGGTAAGTCCCCCCGCAGATCCCGCAGACGCTCTCTGTGACGCCTTCAAGCTCCTCCAGGGAGACAGTGGAAGCCATCATGCAGAAGGCTCCCCGACGGCCGGCTCAATCTGGAGATTGACGGTGCCGTGACGACTACAATATCCCCTTATTCCGTGGCCGTGATCGCCAATAATTCGCAGTTGTGAACCGCAGGCGCCGGTCCCGTCGTTGATATCTATCGGGCAGGTAGCGGTCAGCATTAGAGGCTCCCTCCGTCGTTGACCTTTCCGGTCCAGACTTTCTTCTGACACCCGTTAGGAGCCTTGCAATTGAGAACAGTAAGGACATCCTCGGCGCCCTGCACTTTGTAGATCTCATTCCAGAAGAGAACCCCACAGTTCGGGCATGTGGCGACGTCATGGTATTTCTGGAGGATCCTGAGCTTCTCGTTGTGGATCGGGTCTAAAATCCAGTCAGGACCGTCACTATGGAGGACTACTGCGTAATTGCCTTTCTCGGGGAAATCGTCCAGCCTATCGGTTATGATCTGGCCGGTGTCAACATCCACGATATCTAGGTTGAGTCCCATCTATGACGCCCCCTGAGGCACGTCGAGGAGCTTCACTTGGATAAACTGGTGAACTTCCGGGTCTCCATCATTCTCATAGATCCGGGTCGCTGCGACTACATGGAAGAACTTTGAATACTCAAGGAAGGCGCGGAAAAGCCCTACTTGGAGCGGCCTTCCTTTAACCTTGAGATCGACGTCAACCATCACACCACGTCCCCGGGATAAACGACACTACCGCACGACACGCAATAGCCAGTGCCCTCAGTTGCAAGGATCCTAACGCGCAGGCCACAACTACAGAACGCAGTCTCTCCAGTATTCGGTT
>CAYLMJ010000079.1:0-2503 GCA_964384995.1 uncultured archaeon
CCGTGACTGAGCGCACTGAACGCCAAACGACAACACTGACGACCCCTGGTCGCGGTCTTCGGGCCGCGGCCTTCGGTCGGGTTGGAGGTGTCCTTCGGGGCATCTCCGACCACTCCCTTTTTTATTTTTTGTTTTTACTCTTATCTTGGTTTGATCTCGGTCAAAATGAGGCAGTTCATCCCCTATTTCAACAGGGAGGCGGAGGCATATGTCCAGAACTTCTTCGAATCTTATCGTTATTGCCCAGGCCGGGGCGGGACAGCCCATGTTTTTACCGTCGTAAAGGAAATTTTACATAACCAATAAATAGAGTGCGAATCATTACATGGATACCAACAGTTCGGGCGTGTAGATCTTGGAGCCCCGCAAAGTCCAGAAGACCGGTTACAATTCCCTGAGCCTGACCCTGCTCAAGCAGTGGACCCAGACCCAGCAGATAACCCACGGTGACACACTGTTCTGCCACGAGGAGGAAGATGGCAGCATGCGGCTGATACCGGGTAGCCTGGCCGCTGAACTGGAGGAGAAGGATGATACGGCCTTCATAATCGAGGCCGACCAGTACCTGGACCCCGGTCTCATCGAGCAGTTGGTCATCAGCAACTACATCACCGGCCGCAACCACATCATCATCAGGGCTCCTCACAAGATATCCAATCGCCAGTTGAACGAGATCCGCTCGGCGGTGAACCAGCTCATGGGCATGGGCATCATGGAGGAGACCTCGCGTCAGGTGACCCTGCAGGTGGCCCTGGACCGCGAGCAGTTCACGGTCAGATCATTGCTCAAGCGCCTCTACAGCCTCATCGCCTCCATGCTCAACGACGCCATGGACTCTCTCCAGAACCTGGACCGGGAGGCGGCCCAGAACGTGGTCTATCGCGAGAGCGAGGCCGACAAGCTCTACTGGCTCATCACCCGGCTCATCCACACCACCCAGTCCCTGCCCAGTTCCACCGAGGCACCCCGTATCAACGCCACCATGGAACTGATGGGCAACCGCTCGGTGGCCCAGGACATCGAATCCATCGGCGACCATGTGGAGGCCATAGCCAGCGAGGTATCGCGAATGAAGGAGCTGGGCCATGCCCCGCCCCCGGACCAGATCTACAACAAGATCCGCGAGGTCTACTCCGAGACCGAGTTCATCCTCAAGGAGGCCATGACGGCCCTGCTCTCCCGGGACCTGATGCTGGCCAACAATGCCCTGAGCAGACAGCTGAAGGCCCAGATGTCGGACAGCGAACTGCGGATCCAGCTGAGGGAGCTGGCCAACCATTCCAAGAACGCCCATCCCTTGCAGATAGTGGCCACCCATCTGCGCAGTATCATCCGTTTTGCCTCCTCCATCGCCACCTCGGCCATCGACCGCAGTCTCGAATCCCAATCGTGATCCATTTTAGCGGCAGTTCCTCAGATTTTCTCAGATATTCTCAGCCTGGGCTCCCAAGGGGCATGGCCACCATTTTGTAGCTTTTCAAGGCACAAGGTCCACGGCACGATCCCATGCTGTGAGCGACACGATGGCCGCTCCAGGACCGCTATTATCAAGAATATAAGGATTAGTATTTATGTAGAACCCACAAGACTTTTAGTATACTGATGTGTACGGATGCTGTCAATTTAGTTTTTTCCTATACTAGATTGATAAGGACTTAACACAAGGTGTAGCACATGAAAATACGCAATATCGAGCGTAAGCGAGCATTGCTCACGAAAGTTTTCGCTTTCGTGGTGATTTTTACAATGCTGACAAGCGGGATAATGATGATCATTCCCGCTGTGTCGGCGAAGTCGGGAGGCCCCGACGCAATGGGTTATAGCTACAAGGACAGTGACGAAGGTGACGGTCCAACGTATAGTTGGATCGATGCCACCGGCGGCACGGCCCTTTTTGGCAGTGGATACTACGATGACACTACCGCCAGCTTCGACCTTCCCTGGTCCTACACGTTCTACGAGGAGGATTTCGATTCCGCCTGGGTGAGCTCCAACGGACTCTTCGGGTTCGGCAGCGGGGGCAGCGGCAGTGGTTACAACTACGCCATCCCCGGTACTGGTATCGGCGATGTCGTGGCACCCTACTGGGACGACATGTCCATCAGGGGCAACCAAGGCGCCAACGTCTACTGGATGTCCGGCGGCACCTCACCCAACCGGTATGTTGTCGTCGAGTGGTACCTGGCCAGCCTGCCCTACTTCTACAGTGGTTCGAGCTACCAGGTGACCTTCGAGATCGTCCTGCATGAGAACGGTGACATTCTGATGCAGTACCTTGACACGGTGACCTCCTACTCCTACTACTCCCGCGGCCGTTCGGCCACGGTGGGAATCGAGAACGGTGATGGCTCCGTGGGCCTGCAGTACTCTTTCAACGCCTTCAACGCCTTGAAGGACAGCCTGGCCATCGAGTACACCGCTCCGATACCCCCGGACAACGAACTGCGTCTGTCCAGCGTGAACGTCCCCGACCCCCTGAGCCTGGCCGACGCCAACGAGATCG